>NZ_JBFAJV010000018.1:0-138817 GCF_040655415.1 Actinosynnema sp. NPDC050436
AATTCGGGACGCTGCCGCCTGGGCTCCCACTGACCGAATGCGTTCCGTAGGCTGAAAATGCGCTCCTTGGCCCGCGCCCGCTCCTCGTCGCGGCGTCCGCCGCCGAACACCGCGTCGAATCTGTGAGAGGTGATCGCGTCCAGCAGCGGAACGGTCTGCAACGGATTCCGGGTGCCGTCCGGGCGTTCCGCGAGACGGCCGTCGTCGATGTAGTCCTGGACCCTGGCCACCTCCAGGCGCAGCCCGTGCCGCGCCACGACGCGGTCGCGGAACTCGATGACCTCGTCGAAGTTGTGGCCGGTGTCGACGTGCAGCAGCGGGAACGGCACCGGCGCGGGCCAGAACGCCTTCACCGCCAGGTGCAGCAGCAACGTCGAGTCCTTGCCGCCGGAGAACAGGATCACCGGCCGGTCGAACTCGCCCGCGACCTCCCGGAAGATGTGGATCGCTTCGGATTCGAGGCGTCCCAACGTGTCCGTCCCGGGAACCGGGACCTCGGTCGTCGTCATCCGTGCAACCCGCATTCTGTCTTCGCTGTGCCCGCCCACCGGCCGCTGCGCGGGTCCGCCCCCGGCAGGGGTTTCGCGGTGCACGGCGCACAGCCGATGGAGGGATAACCGGCCTGCACCAACGGGTTCTCCAGAATCCCGTGCTCGGCGATGTAGGCGTTGAACTCGTCGTCCGACCACGGCGCGATCGGGTTGACCTTCACCAGCCCGTTGCGCTCGTCCCACTGCACGACGGGCGTGTTCGCGCGGGTCGGCGCGTCGACCCGGCGCACCCCGGTGACCCACGCGTCGTAGTTGCCCAGCGTGCGCTGAAGCGGCACCACCTTGCGCAGGTGGCAGCACCGGGCCTGGTCGGTCTGGTTGAGCAGGCCGAACTCGCGCTCCTGGTCGGCCACCGACTGCTCGGCCGAGGCGTTGACGATGCGCACGCCCGGGTAGACCAGGTCCACCGCGTCGCGGGTGCCGATCGTCTCGGCGAAGTGGTAGCCGGTCTCCAGGAACAGCACGTCCACGTCCGGCTTGACCTTCACCGCCAGGTCGATCAGCACGGCGTCCTGCATGTTCGACGCGACGATCCAGCTCTCGCCGAACGTCCGGGCGGTCCAGGCGAGCGCCTCCTCGGCGGACGCGTCGGCCAGCTCGGCCGAGGCCGCCTCGGCGATCACCTTCAGCTCCTCGACCCTGGTGGGGGCGGTCATCGCTGCACCTCCTGAGGAAGGTTGAGACCCACGAACTTCACCGTGAACACGCGGCGGCAGGAGGAGCACAGCCACGAGTAGGCCGGCTCCTCCTGCGGACGGAGGTCCTCGTCACCGCAATAAGGGCAGTAGAACGGCGTCGCGCGCTCGCTCATGACCTCTCCCGACCGGTGCGCGGCGCGGACGCCGGGGACGTGGCCGCCCTCATCGGAGGTCGGCCTCGTCGGCGCGGGCCACCCACTGGGCGAAGCGCTCGTCGTCCTTGCGCTGCCCGACGAAGTTGCGCACCACGCGCTCCACGTACCCGGACAGCTCGGCGGCGGTCACCTTGTGGCCGCGCAGCTTCCGGCCGAACCCGGCGTCCAGGCCCAGCCCGCCGCCCAGGTGCACCTGGAAGCCCTCGACCTGGTTGCCGTCCGCGTCGGTGACGATCTGGCCCTTGAGCCCGATGTCGGCGGTCTGGATGCGGGCGCACGAGTTCGGGCAGCCGTTGATGTGCACCGAGATCGGCGCGGTCACGCCCTCGACGACGTCGGCCAGCCGCTCCTCCAGCACCGACACCAGGTCGACCGCGCGGGCCTTGGTCTCGACGATCGCCAGCTTGCAGAACTCGATGCCGGTGCACGCCATCACACCGCGCCGCCACGGCGACGGCTCGGTCTGGAGCCCCAGCCCCGCCAGCTCGGCCTGCAGCGCGGCGACCCCGGACTCCGGGACGTCGAGCACGATCAGCTTCTGCTGCGGGGTCAGCCGGACCCGGTTCGACCCGGCCCGCTCGGCCGCCCTGGCGACCTCGACCAGCGTGGAACCCGACACCCGGCCCGCGATCGGGGCCGCGCCGACGTAGTGCAGGCCGTCCTTCTGCCGGTGCACGCCGATGTGGTCGTAGGGGATCTCCGGCACCACGGGCGCGGGCCCGTCCACCAGCTTGCGCCCCAGGAACTCGTCCTCCAGCACCTGCCGGAACTTCTCCGGGCCCCAGTCCGCGACCAGGAACTTGATCCGCGCCCGGTGCCGCAGCCGGCGGTAGCCGTAGTCGCGGAAGACGCTGATCACGCCCTCCCACACGTCGGGCACCTCGTCGGCGGGCACCCAGGCGCCCAGCCGCTTGCCGATCATCGGGTTGGTGGACAGCCCGCCGCCGACCCACAGGTCGAACCCGGGGCCGTGCTCGGGGTGCTGCACGCCGACGAACGCCACGTCGTGGATCTCGTGCGCCACGTCCGGCAGGCCGGAGATCGCGGTCTTGAACTTGCGCGGCAGGTTGGCGAACCGGGGGTCGCCGATGTAGCGGGTCAGGATCTCGTCGATCGCGCCCGAGCCGTCGAGCACCTCGTCCTCGGCGATGCCCGCGACCGGCGAGCCCAGGATCACCCGGGGGCTGTCGCCGCACGCCTCCATCGTGGTCAGCCCCGCCGCCTCCAGCTCCCGCCAGATCGTGGGCACGTCCTCGATGCGGATCCAGTGGTACTGGACGTTCTGCCGGTCGGTGATGTCGGCGGTGTCGCGCGCGTACCGCTGCGACAGCTCACCCACCAGCGCGAGCTGCGCGGTGGTCAGCCGCCCGCCGTCGATCCGGACGCGCAGCATGAAGTACTCGTCGTCGAGCTCCTCGGGCTCCAGGGTGGCCGTGCGACCACCGTCGATGCCCGGCTTGCGCTGGGTGTAGAGGCCGTACCAGCGGAACCTGCCGCGCAGGTCCGCCGGGTCGATCGACTCGAACCCGCCGTGGGCGTAGATGTTCTCGATCCGCGCCCGCACGTTGAGCGGGTTGTCGTCCTTCTTGCTCCGCTCGTTGGGGTTCAGCGGTTCGCGGTAGCCCAGCGCCCACTGCCCCTCACCTCGGCGCTGCTTGGCACGCTGCGGCGCACTCGTCGGGGGGACCATCCTCGTCCTCCGGGGATTCGGGGCGCTGGTGCGCGTGCGAGTCCCGGTGGGGCATGTGGTGGGGGTCTCGTCAGCGCACCCGGCGCCGACGGGAACAGCACGTGTCAGGCGCGGGCTATGCCGAAGGACGGCACATCGCGCTGGAGACGCGACGGAAGTCGACGTGGCGGCGGACCACCAGGCGCACTCCGTTCGACGTCATGCCAGTCAGCGTGCCACGCGTCCACCCCGTGGTCCACCGCCATCCGCATGGTGGGACGGACGTCCCGGTGCTGGTAGATGGGACAATGGGGGCCATGCCCTCCGCTCTGCCGATCGGCGACCCCGCGCCGCCCGACGGCTCACTGCCCGTGACCGCCCTGGCCGGTCTCGGCACCCGCCCGTTCGGCGTCTACGTGCACGTCCCGTTCTGCGCGACCCGGTGCGGTTACTGCGACTTCAACACCTACACCGCCGGTGAGCTGGGCACTTCCGCGTCGCCCGGCTCGTGGCTGGAGGGCGTGCGGCGCGAGTTGGACCTCGCGGCGGCCGTGCTGGGCAGCCCACCGCCGGCCGACACGGTCTTCGTCGGCGGTGGCACTCCGTCACTGCTCGGCGCGGACGGCCTCGCCGACGTGCTGTCCGCCGTCAGGTCGTCGTTCGGCCTCTCGGAGCACGCCGAGGTGACCACGGAGTCCAACCCCGAGTCGACCTCGCCGGAGTTCTTCGCCGGCATCCGTGACGCGGGTTACACCCGGGTGTCGCTGGGGATGCAGTCCGCCGCCCGGCACGTGCTGACCGTGCTGGATCGCGCGCACACCCCCGGACGCCCGCCGGCCGCCGCCCGCGAGGCGCGCGCCGCCGGCTTCGACCACGTGAACCTGGACCTCATCTACGGCACGCCCGGGGAGACAGCCGACGACCTGCGCGCGTCCCTGGACGCGGTGGGCGAGGCGGGCGTGGACCACGTGTCGGCGTACGCGCTGATCGTGGAGGAGGGCACCGCACTGGCCCGCCGGGTGCGCCGGGGTGAGCTGCCGATGCCCGACGACGACGTGCTGGCCGACAAGTACGAGCTGGTCGACGCCGCGCTCACCGCGCAGGGCCTGGACTGGTACGAGGTGTCGAACTGGGCCGCCTCGCCCGCCGCCGAGTGCCGGCACAACGTCCTGTACTGGCAGGGCGCGGACTGGTGGGGCGCGGGCCCCGGCGCGCACAGCCACGTCGGCGGCGTCCGCTGGTGGAACGTCAAGCACCCGGCCAAGTACAGCGAGCTGCTGGCCGCCGGCGCGTCGCCGGCCGCCGGCCGGGAGGCGCTGTCCGCCGAGGACCGGCGGGTCGAGCGGGTGCTGCTGGAGCTGCGGCTGGCGACCGGCCTGCCCGTCGAGGTGCTCGACCCGGCCGCCCGCACCGAGGCGAAGGCCGCCGCCGACGACGGCCTGCTCGACCCCGACGCCCTGGCCCGGGGCCGCTGCGTGCTCACCGACCGGGGCCGGCTGCTCGCCGACGCCGTCGTCCGCCGCCTCACCTGACCGGCTGCCGCCTCACCCGGCCGGCTTCCGGCGAACGGCTGCCGCGCGGACGGCGGGGTGCGTCACTTGAGCGAGATGGCCGCCGACTGGCCGATCGTCCGGTAGCCGATCGGCCCGTACAGCCGGCCCGCCTTGCCGTCCGCTTCGGTCTCCAGGAACGGCGTCCACCCGGCGGCGAACACCCGCCGGGTCAGCTCGCCGCACACCGCCGACGCGATGCCGCGCCCCCGGTGCTCCGGCACCACGGCGATGCCGGCGACCTGCGCCAGCCCGTTGGCGGGCCCGGTGATCGCGCCACCGCCGACCGCCGTCCCGTCGACCACGGCCAGCAGCAGCGAACCGCCGTCGTCCAGCAGCGACCGCTGCCGCCGCACCGCCGCGTCGCGCGGGATCGGGTCCACTCCGAAGGCCCGGTGCTGCGCTTCGGTCAGTCGGGCCAGCTCGTCGTCCGAGGTCGCGTCGACCAGCCGCACGCCCTCGGGCACGTCCGGCACGACCAGGTCGGCCCGCTCGACGGCCATCATCGGCAGCAGTTGGTCCACGGTGAACCCGGCCTCCTCCAGCGCGGCGTCCACCGCCGGGAACGGGCGCAGGTACTCCAGGCGCGGCGTGCGCCCCCGCGCGCGGAACGCCGCCACCAGGGCCTCGACGTCGGCGGGGGTCGGCGCGGCGCCCTCCTCGGGCACCGCGTAGTTCATGAACGGGTTGTCGCTGTGCGCGTCGAACCGGACCAGGAACGGCCCGATCCGCTCGGCGTCGGGGCGCAGCGACGCCCGCAGGGACGCCTGGATCTCGGTCAGCACCGGCCGACGCTCCCACGCCGGCCGGGCCCGTGCCACCCACTTTCCCCTCGACCGGTCACCGCGGGGCCACCGCCTTTCGTAAACTCGTGGGGGGCAGGTCCGTCGGAGTGGAGGTGACACGCGGTGAACACCGATGAGCGCCGGTTCGAAGTGTTGCGCGCGATCGTCGCCGACTACGTCTCCAACCAGGAGCCGGTGGGGTCGAAAGCCCTGGTGGAACGGCACAACCTGGGGGTGTCCAGCGCCACGGTCCGCAACGACATGGCGGCGCTGGAGGAGGACGGCTACATCACCCAGCCGCACACCAGCGCCGGCCGAGTGCCGACCGACAAGGGCTACCGGCTGTTCGTCGACCGGCTCAGCGAGGTCAAACCGCTGTCCTCGCCGGAGCGCCGGGCGATCCGCAGCTTCCTGGAGGGCGCGTACGACCTGGACGACGTGCTGCGGCGCAGCGTGCGGCTGCTGGCCCAGCTCACCCGCCAGGTCGCCGTCGTGCAGTACCCGACGCTGAGCCGCTCCACCGTGCGGCACCTCGAAGTGCTCGCCATCACACCGGCCCGGCTGATGCTCGTGCTGATCACCGACACCGGGCGGGTGGACCAGCGCTCGGTCGACCTCGGGGACGTGATCACCGAGGAGAACGTCGCGCGGATGCGCACCATGCTCAACGCGGCCATGGTCGGCAAGCGGCTGTCCGACGCGTCCGCCGAGGTCGCCGAGCTGCCCGGCCGCGCGCCCGCCGAGCTGCGGGACGTGGTGCTGCGGGTGAGCACGGTGCTGATCGAATCGCTGGTCGAGCACCCGGAGGAGCGCCTGGTGCTGGGTGGCACCGCGAACCTCACCCGCAACGTGGCAGACTTCCCCGGTTCGCTGCGCCAGGTGCTGGAGGCGCTGGAGGAGCAGGTCGTGGTGCTCAAGCTGCTCGCCGCGTCCCGCGACCCCGGCACCGTCCTGGTGCACATCGGCGAGGAGAACGAGGCGGCCGAGATGCGCAGCACCTCGGTCGTGTCCATCGGCTACGGGAGCCGGGACAACCTGCTCGGGGGCATGGGAGTGGTCGGGCCCACCCGGATGGACTACCCCGGGACGATGGCGGCCGTGCTCGCGGTCGCCAGCTACGTGGGGGACATCCTGACCGCACGCTAGTCGGGGGAACACCCCGGGCCGACAGGACGTTTCGCAAGGGAGCGGACGCGCGCTGAACGCGCCCGCAGGAGGACACACGGTGGCGAGGGACTACTACGGCACGCTCGGGGTCTCCAGGAACGCGACTCCCGAGGAGATCAAGCGCGCCTACCGCAAGCTCGCGCGCCAGCTGCACCCGGACGTCAACCCCAACGAGGAGGCGCGCTTCAAAGAGGTGACGGCTGCCTACGAGGTGCTGTCGGACCCGAGGAAGCGCGAGGTCGTCGACCGGGGCGGGGACCCGCTCCAGTCCGGCGGCGGTGGCGGCAGCGGCATGGGCGACCCGTTCTCGGGCTTCGGCCTCGGCGACATCATGGACGCGTTCTTCGGTGCCACGGGCGGTGGCGGGCGCGGTCCGCGCAGCCGCGTGCAGCCCGGCTCGGACGCGCTGATCCGGCTGTCGATGACGTTGGAGGAGTGCGCTGCGGGCGCGTCGCGCGAACTGACCGTGGACACCGCGATCCTGTGCGACGTCTGCGTGGGCAGCGGCTGCGCCGAGGGCTCGTCCCCGGTGCGCTGCGACACCTGCGGCGGGCGCGGCGAGGTGCAGTCGGTGCAGCGCTCGTTCCTCGGCCAGGTCGTCACGGCCCGGCCGTGCCCGGTGTGCCGGGGGCTGGGCGAGGTCATCCCCGACCCGTGCCGGCAGTGCGCGGGCGAGGGCCGGGTGCGCTCCCGGCGCACCATCTCGGTGCAGATCCCGGCGGGCGTGGCCGAGGGGATGCGGGTCCGGCTGGCGGGCCAGGGCGAGGTCGGCTCCGGCGGCGGGCCCGCCGGCGACCTGTACGTGGAGGTCGAGGAGGTGCCGCACGAGGTGTTCGAGCGGGACGGCTCGAACCTGCACTGCTCGGTGCGCATCCCGATGACCACCGCCGCCCTGGGCGCGGTGCTGCCGCTGCAGACCCTCGACGGCGACGAGGAGCTGGAGATCGAGCCCGGCACCCAGCCGAACACCGAGCTGGTGCTCACCGGCCGGGGGATGCCCCGGCTGCGCTCCTCGGGTCGCATCGACGGGCGCGGCGACCTGCACGTGCACCTGGAGGTCGTGGTGCCGACCAAGCTCGACGGCCGGCAGACCGAGCTGTTGCGCGAGCTGGCCGCCGCGCGCGGCGAGGAGGAGCCGACCCTGGCCCACAACGGCAAGGGCGGCGGCGGCCTGTTCTCGCGGCTGCGCGCCGGTCGCGGCCACCGGTGACCCTGCCCGTCTTCCTCGTGCCCGCGCTGCCGTCCGGCGGCACCGCGCTGCTGGACGGCCCCGAGGGCCGGCACGCGGCGACCGTGCGGCGGCTGCGGGCGGGGGAGGAGCTGGTGCTCTCCGACGGCACGGGCGCGCAGGTGCGGTGCGTGGTCGAGGAGGCGCTGAAGGACTCGCTGCGGCTCGCCGTCGTCGACCGCTGGGTCGTGCCCGAGCCGGCCGTGCGGGTCGTGGTGGCGCAGGCGCTGGTGAAGGGCGACCGGGGAGAGCTGGCCGTGGAGCTGGCGACCGAGGCGGGCGTCGACGGCGTGGTGCCGTGGCGGGCCGCGCGGTGCGTGGCGAAGTGGGACGACGGCCCGCGCGGCGCGAAAGCCCTGGAGCGCTGGCGCGCGACCGCGCGGGAGGCTGCGAAACAGGCCCGGCGGGCGCGCGTGCCGGAGGTCGCCGACCCCGTCGGCACCGCCGCGTTGACCCGTTTGGCGGCGTCTTCCGCAGTTGCATTGGTTTTGCACGAATCGGCTTCGGACACCATCAAGTCGGTACCGCTCCCGGAAGCGGGGGAGGTATTGGTGGTGGTGGGTCCGGAAGGCGGCATCACCGACGACGAGTTGGCGGCGTTGACCGAGGCAGGTGCGCACGCGGTGCGACTGGGCCCTACCGTTCTGCGAGCGTCGACAGCCGCGGCGGTGGCTTTGGGTGCTCTGGGTGCATTGACCGATCGCTGGCGGTGATGGGCGTTCCGGACTTCTGGCGAACCGCCGGAATAGGGGTTACGCTCATGGCCTGAGGGGTTGCATTGGTCTAGTCGCTATCGGCCCTTCAGACCACAGTCTCGCCGGACACCTCCCCCCTCGGTCCGGCGTCGCCGCGTCGCGGTGGGGCGACCCCCAGGTCCCATCGCGACGCGGCCCTTTTTTGCGTCAGGGGTATGACTTGCGCATCTCGTACGGCGACCACCCGAGCCAGTTCGCCGAGTTGTCGACCGGCCGCGAACCGGACGGCTCCCCCGTCGTCGTGGTCATCCACGGCGGATTCTGGCACCAGCGCTACGGGTTGGAGCTGGGCCGCCCGCTGGCGACCGACCTCGCCGCGCACGGCGTCTCCGCGTGCAACGTCGAGTACCGCCGCGTGGACGGCGGCGGCGGGTGGCCGCAGACCGGCGACGACGTCCTGGCCGCCATCGACGCGCTGGACTCCGACGTGATCACCCTCGGCCACTCGGCGGGCGGCCACCTCGCGGTGTGGGCGGCGGCCCGGCACCCCCGGGTGCTCGGCGCGGTCGCCCAGGCGGGCGTCCTGGACTTCCTGGCCCACCCGCAGGTCACCCGCCGCGCGGGCGAGCTGCTCGGCGGCACCCCCGAGGAGGTGCCCGACCGCTACGCCGACGCCTCGCCCGCCGCCCTGCTGCCCATCGCCAAGCCGCTGGTCCTGGTGCACGGCGAGGAGGACGAGGACGTGCCGGTGGAGCAGAGCATCGGTTTCGCCGAGGCGTCGGGAGCGGAACTGGTGGTGCTGCCGGGCGTCAGCCACATGGACCTGATCACGCCCGGCACGTCCGCCTGGGTCGCCTGCCGCAGCGCCGCGCTCCGCCTGGTCCGCGAGACCGCCCGGTAGCCTGCGCGGTATGTCCGACTGCCTGTTCTGCCGGATCGTCGCGGGCGAGATCCCGGCCACGATCGTGCACGAGACCGAGACGACCGTGGCGTTCCGCGACATCGCGCCGCAGGCCCCGACGCACGTCGTGCTGGTGCCCCGCGAGCACGCCCCGGACGCGGCAGCCCTGGCCGCCGCCGCGCCGCGCGTGCTGGACGACCTGTTCCTGGCCGCCGGCCGGGTCGCCGAGGCCGAGGGCGTCGCCGACACCGGCTACCGCCTGCTGTTCAACACCGGGGCCGACGCCGGCCAGACCGTGTTCCACGCCCACCTGCACCTGCTCGGCGGTCGCAAGCTCGGCGCGCTCGCCTAGCACCGGCGGCGCGTCCCGCGCCGAGGTCGGTCGGTCGACCACGGCCCGCTTCTGGTCATACGGCCTGCGGGAACGCCAGCACCCGGTCCGGGTCGTAGCGGCGGGCCACCCGGTGCAGGCGCGCGTGGTTGCGCCCGTAGTAGGCCGCCCGCCAGTCCGGCATCTCCGGGTCGATGTAGTTGACGTACCCGCCCGACGCGCCCAGCCCGTCGCGCACCTCGGCCAGTTCCCGCCGTGCCTCCGCCTCCGCCACCCCGGTGGCGTCCACGAAGATCTGCGCGCTCGCCGACGCGTCCCGGTGCGGGAACGCCGTCGCGTCCGGCCGCACCCGCGCGATCGCCCCGCCGAACGAGTCGAAGAGGATCGCCCCGGACCGGGGCCGGTCCACCAGCCGCACCGCCGTCGCCGGGTCCACCGGTCCGCGCAGCACCCGCGAGGAGGCGACGAACCGGTTGCCCTCGACCGGCGGGCAGCCGTCCAGGCAGCCCGCGAAGTGCCGCATGGCCGTCAGGTAGTCCATCGGCCGGACGTCCCGGGACAGCACCGGCACCTTCGCCGCGAACCGGTCCAGCCACGGCGCGAGCCCCTCCGGCGTGCCCACCCAGCATCCCGACACCAGGGCCGACGGCGGCCGGCCCATCTCCAGCCGGCACGCCGTCCACAGCTCGTCCGGCAGGTCCGCGAGCCACTCCTGCCACGCGCCGAACACGTCGACCTCCGCACCCGGCGGGGTGATCAGCACGAACGGCACCAGGTCGCGTGCCGGGGCGGTGCCGAACCGGAACGACGTGACCACCCCGAAGTTGCCGCCACCGCCGCCGCGCAACGCCCAGAACAGGTCCGGATCGTGCTCCGCGTCCACCCGCCGCAGGCAGCCGTCCGGCGTCACCACCCGCGCGCCGACCAGGTGGTCGCAGGTCAGCCCGTAGGCGCGGGCGACCACGCTGATCCCGCCGCCCAGCGCCAGCCCGCCGATCCCGACGCTGCGGCACGTCCCGCCGGGCAGCAGCCGCCCCGCCGCGCCCAGCCGCTCGTACAGCTCGATCATCGACGTGCCCGCGCCCACCACGGCCTCCCGGCCGGGTCGGACGCCGGCCAGCGCCGCCAGGTCGACGACCAGCCCGCCCTCCGGCACGGAGTACCCGGCGTAGCTGTGCCGCCCGCTGCGCGCGGCGACCGGCAGCCGTTCCCGGGACGCGTGCTCCAGGCACCGGGCGACGTCGTCCTCCGTCGCGCACAGCGCGATCGCGGCCGGCCGGCGCTGTTCGTAGAGCGTGTTGAACGGCCGCCGCTGCACGTCGTAGTCCGGGTCGCCCGGCAGTACCAGCCGCCCGGACAGCCGCAGCCGGTGCCAGTCCCGGTCCCAGCCGGTGAACGCCAGCCCCGCCGCGCCGATGAAGGTCCTCCGCCGGAAGTCCACGTGACCCACCCCCGGGACCCATGGTGCGCCTGCTGTGAGCTGGGACACATCCGCCTACCGGGTTGTCCCCGGACCCCGCGCGACCGGCCCGCACCCGTGGTTGCGGGTCACCGAAACGAGTGACGACCGACGCGCCCCCGGCCGGCGGCCCCGCAGCCCGCCTGAACCGCGAGCCCGCGCCCCGCCGGGCGGTCGTGCCGTCCGACCGGCTCTTACTCCGGTGCGCGGTGTCGGTGGTGGCGGCTAGCATCGACGGCAGTAGGTCAAGTACACCCCAGTTCGGCGCGAACGCGCAGGAAGCAGGCCCGAGGCCACGTGGCCGACACCGCTGACAACAAGCCGCAGTCCGGCCACGCCGCGGCTGACGCCCAGTCCAAGTTCGCCGTGCCCGACGGCGCGGTGCTCGCCCTGCTCGGTTCGCGCGACGAGAACCTCCGGCTCGCCGAGGAGCTGCTCGACGCCGACGTGCACGTGCGCGGCAACGAGATCACGCTCTCCGGCCCGCCCGCCGACGTGGCGTTCGCCGAACGCGTCTTCAGCGAGCTGATCACCCTGGCCGGCCGGGGCCAGCAGGTCGGCCCGGACACGGTCCGCCGCACCGTGGCGATGCTGTCCGAGGGCACCGGCGAGTCGCCCGCCGAGGTGCTCAGCCTCGACATCATCTCCCGCCGTGGCCGCACCATCCGCCCGAAGACGCTGAACCAGAAGCACTACGTCGACGCGATCGACCAGAACACCGTCGTGTTCGGCATCGGCCCCGCCGGCACCGGCAAGACCTACCTGGCGATGGCCAAGGCCGTCCAGGCGTTGCAGGCGAAGCAGGTCAACCGCATCATCCTGACCCGCCCGGCCGTCGAGGCGGGCGAACGCCTCGGCTACCTGCCCGGCACCCTGTACGAGAAGATCGACCCCTACCTGCGCCCGCTCTACGACGCCCTGCACGACATGGTCGACCCGGAGTCCATCCCGCGCCTCACCCAGGCCGGGACGATCGAGGTCGCCCCCCTGGCGTACATGCGCGGCCGTACCCTGAATGATGCGTTCATCATCCTCGACGAGGCGCAGAACACCACGCCCGAGCAGATGAAGATGTTCCTCACCCGGCTCGGCTACGGCTCCAAGATCGTGGTGACCGGCGACATCACCCAGGTCGACCTGCCCGGTGGGCAGCGGTCCGGGCTCAAGGTCGTGCGGGAGATCCTCGACGGCGTCGAGGACGTGCACTTCTCCGTGCTGACCAGCAGTGACGTCGTCCGGCACCGGCTGGTCGCCGACATCGTGGACGCCTACGAGAAGTGGCAGGTCGAGCAGGACGAGCACGCCCTCGCCGACGACCGGAGGCAGCACCCGGGACCCGGTGCGCGGTCGCACGGGCAACGCCGGGGACGATAGGCGTCGTGAGCATCGAGATCGCGAACGAATCGGGCGTGACGGTGGACGAGCCGTCCATCGTCTCCGCCGCCCGGTTCGCCCTGGACCGGATGGGCGTCAGCCCGTTGGCCGAGCTGTCCGTCCTGCTGGTCGAGCTGGACGTGATGGCGGACCTGCACCAGCGCTGGATGGACCTGCCCGGTCCCACCGACGTCATGGCGTTCCCGATGGACGAGCTGGACTCGGCCCGCCGCCCCGACGCGGCCGGGCTCGGGCCCGCGCTGCTCGGGGACATCGTGCTGTGCCCGGCGTTCGCCAAGGACCAGGCGAAGAAGGCGGGCCACGGCCTGCTGGACGAGTTGCACCTGCTGACCGTGCACGGCGTGCTGCACCTGCTGGGCTACGACCACGCCGAGCCCGCCGAGGAGCGCGAGATGTTCACCCTGCAGAACCGGATCCTGGGCGACTTCCGCACCGCCGCCGCCGAGGCGGAGCGCAAGTCCGCGCAGCGCGAGGCCGACTCCAAGCTGCTCGGGGCGGTGGGCCTGGAGGACGCCGACCGGCCCGACCCGACCGCCTGAGGCGGCCGAGGTGACGGGGGACCCCACCAGCCTCATCGTGCTGGCCGTGGCGCTCGTGCTGGCGGCCGGCGCGTTCGCCGGGGCGGACGCGGCGCTGGGCACGGTGTCGCGGGCGCGCGTCGAGGCGCTCCAGCGCCAGGGCCGGGCCGGCACCCGGCAGCTCATCCAGGTGCTCGCCGACCGGCCCCGGCACGTGAACCTGCTGCTGTTGCTGCGGCTGGGCTGCGAGCTGTCGGCGACGGTGCTGGTCACCGTGGTGTGCCTGGAGCTGATCCCGACCGGCTGGGTGGCCGTGCTGGTCGCGGGCCTGAGCATGTTGGTCGTGTCGTACGTGCTGGTCGGCGTCGGTCCCCGGACCATCGGCCGGCAGCACCCGTACGCGGTGAGCCTCGTCGCCGCCGCGCCGATCCGGGTGCTCGGCCGGGTGCTCGGGCCGCTGTCGCGGCTGCTGATCCTGGTCGGCAACGCGATCACGCCCGGCAAGGGCTTCCGCGAGGGCCCGTTCTCGTCCGAGGTCGAGCTGCGCGAACTGGTCGACATGGCGCAGGAGCGCGGCGTCGTGGACGAGGGCGAGCGCGAGATGATCCACTCGGTGTTCGAGCTGGGCGACACGATCGCCCGCGAGGTGATGGTGCCGCGCACCGAGATCGTGTGGATCGAGCAGGCCAAGTCCGTGCGGCAGGCGCTGGCGCTGTCCCTGCGCACCGGCTACACCCGGGTGCCGGTGATCGGCGAGAGCGTGGACGACATCGTCGGCGTGGTGAACCTGAAGGACCTCGTGCGCCTGACGCTGGCCGAGGAGCCCAACGGCACGTCCGTCGCGGACGTGATGAAGCCCGCGTCGTTCATCCCGGACTCGAAGCCGATCGCGGACCTGCTGCGCGAGATGCAGCTCTCCCGCAACCACCTGGCGGTCGTGGTGGACGAGTACGGCGGCACGGCGGGCCTGCTGACGATCGAGGACATCCTGGAGGAGATCGTCGGCGAGATCACCGACGAGTCCGACACCGACGACCGCCCGCCCGTCGAGCACCTGGCCGACGGCTCGGTGCGGGTCAGCGCGCGGCTGCCGGTGGACGACCTGGACGCGCTGTTCGGCACGGAGCTGGACGACCACGAGGTGGAGACCGTCGGCGGTCTGCTGGCCCAGCGGCTGGGCCGCGTGCCGCTGCCGGGCACCGAGGCGGAGATCGCGGGCCTGCGGATGCGGGCCGAGGGCGGCAAGGACGAACGCGGGCGGATGCGCATCACCACGGTGCTCGTGCGCCCGGTCGACAACGGTGACACTTCGGCGGAGGGAACCCCCGGTGACTGACCTCGACCACGACCTCGACCCGGAGGACGCGAAGATCATCACCCTGGCCCGCTCGGCCAGGGCGCGCACCGGTGCCGCCGAGGGTGCGGCGGTGCGCGACACCGACGGCCGCACCTACGCGGCGACCACGGTCGCGCTGCCGTCGTTGCGGCTGACGGCGCTCCAGGCGGCCGTGGCGGCGGCGGTGTCCAGCGGTGCGGAAGGTCTGGAAGCGGCGGCCGTGGTGACGGGCGCGGAGGCGGTCGACGCGGAGTCGGTGGCGGCGGCCCGCGACCTGACGGCGGGCGTCCCGGTGTTGCGCGCGGACGGCACGGGAACGCTCCGGGAAACCGTGTAGTGGCGCACGTGACGGTGTGCCGGGGCTGTTGCTGCGGCACGGTGAAGAAACACCCGGAATACGACCACGAGGAACAGTTGCGCCGGCTGGAAGCGGTGGCGGAACGTTCAGGGGGCCGGGTGCGCGTGCGCACGGCGGACTGCCTGGACGCGTGCGAGAACTCGAACATCGTCGTGGTCAAACCACCCGGCGCGAAGGCGGTGTGGCTGGGTTTCGTGCTGCACGACGCGGTGATGGACGACCTGGAGCAGTGGCTCGTCACGGGTGGTCCGCTGCCGCCGAAGTTGGAACTCAACCGCGTGACCCCGCCGGCGATTTCCCCCTGACCGGCCACTGTCCGGTTGCTTGCCGATCGGCGGCCGGCATTCGGCGGGACGGGGGGCTCGTTCCCGCGCTGAACCAGTGCGGGAACGAGCCCCGGTAATGCGCGGCACCGGTTTTCCGGGGAAGTGCCGCCTCACGTCCACGCGCAGCCACCGCGCCGCCTGTCGCCGGATCCGCACCCCTCGATCCGACCCGTCCGCGAGCCCGCGGCGCGGGCGGGTCGGGGGGTGGTGCGTTCGTGCAGCACACGCCCGTGAGCGGTCGTGCGAGGGGTGGAGGGGCGGGGTTGGGCGGGATGGGGACAATGGGGGGATGGATGGTCATCGCTCCGGGTTTGCCTGCTTTGTCGGTCGGCCCAACGCCGGCAAGTCGACGTTGACGAACGCGCTGGTGGGGACCAAGGTTGCGATCACCTCCAGCAAGCCGCAGACCACCCGGCACACGATCCGGGGCATCGTGCACCGCTCCGACGGCCAGTTGGTCCTGGTCGACACGCCCGGCCTGCACCGGCCCCGGACGCTGCTCGGGCAGCGGCTCAACGACCTGGTCCGGGAGACCTGGTCGGAGGTGGACGTGGTCGGGTTCTGCGTCCCGGCCGACCAGAAGGTCGGACCCGGTGACCGGTTCATCGCCGCCGAGCTGGCGAAGATCGCCAAGCGGACGCCGGTGATCGGGATCGTCACCAAGACCGACCTGGTGGGCCAGCAGCAGGTGGCCGAGCAGCTGCTCGCGCTGCAGGACGTGATGGACTTCGCCGAGCTGATCCCGGTGTCCGCGCAGGACGGCTTCCAGGTCGACACGCTCACCGACCTGCTGGTGGGCCGCCTGCCGGAGGGGCCGCAGCTCTACCCGGACGGCGAGCTGACCGACGAGCCCGAGCAGACCCTCGTCGCCGAGCTGATCCGGGAGGCCGCGCTGGAGGGCGTCCGGGACGAGCTGCCGCACTCGATCGCGGTGGTGGTGGAGGAGATGCTGCCCCGCGAGGGCCGGGACGACCTGCTCGACGTGCACGCCAACGTGTTCGTGGAGCGCCCCAGCCAGAAGGCGATCATCCTGGGCCACCGGGGCGAGCGGCTCAAGCAGGTGGGCATCACGGCCCGCCGGCACATCGAGAAGCTGCTCGGCACCCGCGTCTACCTGGACCTGCACATCAAGATCGCCAAGGACTGGCAGCGCGACCCGAAGCAGCTCCGTAGACTCGGGTTCTGAGCGCGGGAGGGGGAGCGGGGCGCGATGGCCAACCTGTACCGGGACACGGGTGTGGTCCTGCGGGTGCAGAAGCTCGGCGAGGCCGACCGGATCATCACCCTGCTGACCCAGAAGCACGGCAAGGTGCGCGCGGTCGCCAAGGGCGTCCGGCGGACGTCGTCGCGGTTCGGCGCGCGGCTGGAGCCGTTCGGCCACGTCGACGTCCAGTTCTACCCGGGCCGCTCGCTCGACGTGGTCACCCAGGTGCAGACGCTGGACGCGTTCGGCGTCGTCCTGGTGGACGACTACCAGCGCTACACCGCCGCGTGCGCGGTGCTGGAGACGGCCGACCGGCTCACCGCCGAGGAGGGCGAGCCGGTGCTGCGGCTCTACCTGCTGGTGACCGGCGCGCTGCGGGCGCTGGCGGCGAAGGAGCGGGACGCCTCGCTGATCCTGGACGCGTTCCTGATGCGCGCGATGTCGTTCGCGGGCTGGGCCCCGGCGGTGCACGAGTGCGCGCGCTGCGGCGACCCGGGCCCGCACCGGGCGTTCAACGTGCACGCGGGCGGCCTGGTGTGCCACAACTGCCGGCCGCCGGGCAGCGCCCAGCCCAACGAGGCCACGCTGCGGCTGCTCGCCGCCCTCCTGCGCGGTGAGTGGGACGTGGTGGACGGCATCCCGAACGCGCCGCGCCGCGAGGCCAGCGGCCTGGTGGCGGCCCACCTCCAGTGGCACCTCGAACGGCAGCTCCGGTCGCTGCCGCTGGTCGAGCGCAAAGCACCCCTGGCGGACGGATAGAGTCGCCAGCCGCACCGCATCCCCCTCTGCCCGCGTGGCCGATCGCGCCCGCACCCCGGGGAACCGGATCGTCGAGAGGAACCTGCCCACATGCTTCGCCGAAGGCGGGCCGAACGCGTCGCGCGCGTTCCCCGGCCCCCGGAACCGCACCCGTCGGGCGCCGTCCCGCCGCCGATCCCGGCCGACCTCGTGCCGAAGCACGTCGCCATCGTGATGGACGGCAACGGCCGGTGGGCCAACCAGCGCGGCCTGTCCCGCATCGAGGGGCACAAGCGCGGTGAGGCCGTGGTCGTCGAGGTGGCCAAGGGTGCGATCGAGCTGGGCGTGAAGTGGCTGTCGCTCTACGCGTTCTCCACCGAGAACTGGCGGCGCAGCCCGGAGGAGGTGCGGTTCCTCATGGGCTTCAGCCGCGACGTCATCCGGCACCGCACGGACGAGCTGGACGAGCTGGGCGTGCGGGTGCGGTGGGCGGGTCGGCGGCCCCGGCTGTGGCGCAGCGTGATCAACGAGCTGGAGGTCGCCGAGGAGCGCACCCGCGACAACGGGGTGCTGAACCTGGCGATGTGCATCAACTACGGCGGCCGGGCCGAGGTCGGCGACGCGGCGCGGGAGATCGCCCGGCTGGCCGCCGCCGGCCGGATCAACCCGGACAAGGTGGACGAGCGGACCGTCGCCAAGTACCTGTACCAGCCGGACATGCCGGACGTCGACCTGTTCATCCGGCCGTCGGGGGAGCAGCGCACGTCGAACTTCCTGCTGTGGCAGTCGGCGTACGCGGAGATGGTGTTCCAGGACATCCTGTGGCCGGACTTCGACCGGCTGGACCTGTGGCGGGCGTGCGAGTCGTACGCCCGGCGGGACCGGAGGTTCGGGGGCGCGGTGGACAAGCCCGACGTGGACGAGGAGGACGAGTGACCGACGACCCCGCACTGACCGACGACGCCGAGGTGACCGGGCGGCTGCTCACCTCGGCGCGCGAGGCGCTGGAGCTGTTCCACGAGGTGCACGTGGACGACGACGGGGCGTTGAGCTTCCGGCACGGCGACGTCCCGTGCGCGGTGCAGGCGATGCGGCTGGCCGAGGGGCTGACCGTGCTGAGCCTGACCTGCGTGGTGGCGTGGGACCTGCCGAAGAGCCCCCACCTGGCCGCGTCGGCGGCGGAACGGGCGGGCCAGGGCCTGTTCGGCACGCTGGGCGTGGTGCACACCGAACGCGGGGTGGACGTGACCCTGCGGTACGCGTTCCCGGCCGAGGGGATGCGCACCGAGCCGTTGAGCACGCTGCTGATGCTGGTGGTGTCCACGGCGTCCCAGTTGCGGGCGGAACTGCTCGCGGACGTGGAAGGCGGTGCGTGACGTGGCCGGGGTGATCGTGTACGAGCCGGACGACGACGCGGAGGTCGAGGGGTTGCCGTGGGCGATCACCTTCGAGGCGTCGGCGGGTGAGGACTGGGACTCGTTCGTGTGCGGCCCGTACGAGCGCGACGAGGCGGTGGCGCTGGCGGAGTCGGTGATCGCCGAGGGCCGGGGCGTGACGGCGGTGGTCGAGCCGCTGCTGCCGGTGCGCAGCGCGATGGACGTGCTGTCCACGATCGACGAGCTCCGCGAAGAGGTCGAGGACCCGACGTAGGTCGGTTCGGCGGCGGGGCCGGCACCTGGCATCATCTCGAAAGTGACAATCACTGGCGAAATCCGGGGGTCACGCCCGCGCCGCACGCCGCCCCGCCTCCGGGTGACGTCGCTGGAGGTCCTGTGCGTGGTGCTGGTGCTCGCGCTGCTCTTCCAGGACCGCCTGGTGGCGGCGCTGGACGTGCCGGTGCTGCGCACGGCGTCGACGGTGTTCGTCGCGGTGTGCGTGCAGGCGATGCCGTTCCTCGTGCTCGGCGTGCTCATCAGCGGCGCGATCGCGGCCTTCGTGCCGCCGAGCGCGCTGCGCAGGCTGCTGCCGTCGAAGACGGCGCTGGCCGTGCCGGTGGCCGGGGTCGCCGGAATCGCGCTGCCGGGGTGCGAGTGCGCCTCGGTGCCCGTCGCGCGCCGGCTGATGCAGCAGGGGGTCGCGCCGGCCGTCGCGCTGTCGTTCCTGCTGGCCGCGCCGGCGGTGAACCCGATCGTGCTGGTCTCCACGGCCGTGGCGTTCCGGGACGCGCCGCTGATGGTGCCCGCGCGGTTCCTCGGCTCACTGCTCACCGCCGTGGTGATGGGCTGGTTGTGGACCCGGTTCGGCAAGGCCGGGTGGATCGCCGAACGGGCGTTGCGCCGGCTGCCCGACCGCGACGGCACGTCCCGCTGGCTGGTGTTCGCCGAGACCGCCCGGCACGACCTGGTCGAGGCCGGCGGTTTCCTGGTGCTCGGCGGGGTGTTCGCCGCCGCGTTCAACGTGCTGGTGCCGGCGGAGTGGCTGGAGACGCTCGGCGGGCAACTGGTGCTCGGCGTGCTGGTGATGGCGCTGCTGGCCGTGGTGCTGGCGCTGTGCAGCGAGGCGGACGCGTTCGTCGCGGTGTCGATGTCCGCGCTGCCGCTGCTGCCCCGGCTGGTGTTCCTGGTGGTGGGTCCGGCGGTGGACGTGAAGCTGGTCGCGTTGCAGGCCGGGGCGTTCGGCCGGGGGTTCGCGGCCCGGTTCGCCCCGGTGACGTTCGTGGTGGCCATCCTGTCCGCGCTGGCGGCGGGTGCGGTGTTCCTGTGAGCGCCCCGGCGGGCGCTCCGGCGAGGCGGGAGTCCTGATGCGGCGGGAGACCCAGAACGTCCTGCTGGTGCTGCTCGGCGGCGCGCTGCTCAAGCTCGCGCTCAGCGGCACCTACCTGCGCTACGTCAAGGAGTCGCTTCAACCGTGGCTGGTCGGCACCGGCGCGGTGATGATCCTGCTGGCGGTCGTGGCCATCGCGCGCGACCTGCGGCGCGGGCAGCCGGCCGCGAGCCCGGTCGCCGAGTCCGGTGGGACCGCCGAGGACGCGGCCGGCGACAACGCCGGCGGTGCGGCGGCGGGTGGTCACGTGCACCACGACGGGCACGAGCACGGCTCGTCCCGCAGCCCGTGGATGCTGCTGCTGCCGGTGCTCGCGGTGTTCCTGATCAGCCCGCCCGCGCTCGGCGCGGACACGGTGAACCGGTCGGACCGCAACGCCGCGCAGGAGTCCAAGGCGGGCAACGGGTTCGCGCCGCTGCCGAAGGACGAGGTGGTCCCGCTGACCATCGGCGAGTTCGTCACCCGCACCGCGTGGGACGACTCGGGGTCGTTGAACGACCGGACCGTCAAGCTCACCGGTTTCGTGGTGCGCAAGGAGCAGAACGTCTACCTGGCGCGGCTGACCATCTCGTGCTGCGCCGCCGACGCCGCCCCGGTCAAGGCGCTGATGACCGGCCAGGACTTCGCCGGGCTGCCCACCGACCAGTGGGTGGAGGCGGTCGGCCGCGTCGTGCCCGGGTCGGCGACCCGCGAGAACGCCTACGTGCCGACGTTCACGGTCCGCGACATCACGCCGATCACGCCGCCGGAGGACACCTACGAGGGGTGAGACCCGCCCGGGGACCGAGCCCCGGGCGAGCGGCGCACCGCCGTGCGGGGGGAGCCGTCAGGCGGGGTCGGATTTCGCCGCCTTGGCGCACTCCGAGCACGTGCCGAAGATCTCCACGGTGTGGCTGACCTCGGAGAACCCGTTCTCCTCGGCCACCCGGTCGGCCCAGCGCTCCACCGTCGGCCCCTCCACCTCCACGGTGCGCCCGCAGGTGCGGCACACCAGGTGGTGGTGGTGGTGCGACGAGCAGCGGCGGTAGATGGCCTCGCCCGAGTCGGTGCGCAGCACGTCCACCTCGCCGGCGTCGGCCAGCGACTGGAGCGTGCGGTACACCGTGGTCAGGCCGATGCCCTCGCCCCGCCGGCGCAGCTCCTCGTGCAGGTCCTGCGCCGAGCGGAAGTCGTCCAGCGAATCGAGCAGGCGGGAGACGGCGGTGCGCTGCTTGGTGGAACGCAGGCCCGGCACGTTCGTGTTGGGGCGCTCGCTCGTGGTCACAGTTCCTCCGTCCCGAGTACTCCCGAGTTGATACCACGCGGGCCCTCGTCGACGTGCGCGACGGCGTCCACGACGATGTGCGCCAGGTGCTCGTCCACCAGCCGGTAGACCACCTCCCGGCCGTGCCGCTCGCCGTGCACGACCCCGGCCGCCTTGAGCACCCGCAGGTGCTGGCTGATCAGCGGCTGGGCCACGCCCAGCGCCTCGACCAGCTCGTGCACGCACCGGTCGGCGTCGCGGAGCTGGAGCACGATGGCGATCCGGACCGGCGCGGCCAGGGCGCGCAGCAGCTCGCCGGCGGCGGACAGCGTGTGCGCCGGCCTCGGCGGCACGGGGCGGGCCGCGCCGCGCGTCGGGGAGTGCACGTGCTCGCTCCGCACTTCGACCGTCACGGTGCCTCCGACCACGTGGTATGGATTTTCAGCCCCAATACTACGTTCCCAGCACAGACCAGGTCACAAGCACAAGAACCGCAAGTACCAACAGCCGCAGGACGCGCCCGCCCGGTGCGAGGAACCGCCACGTCGCCGCGAGCAGTGCGGCCACCCCGAGCGCGAGCAGCCCGAGCAGCGCCGCGCCGACCGGGCCGCGCACCCACACCCCCGCCCCGAACAGGCCCAGGACCAGCAGGAACACCACCGGGGCAGGCACCTTCGCCAGGGGTCCGGCACCGGGGATCAGCGTCCGCTTCGAATCCGCCACCGTGGCATCCTTGCACCGTGCTGCTCGTCTGCCGGTTCACCGTGCCCGTGTCCGAAGTCCCGTCCTTCACCGCGCGCGTCGGCCGGGCGCTGGAGCTGCTGACCGCGCGGCCGGGCTGCCCGCGCGGCTCGCTGGGCCGGTCGACGGACGAGGAGGACCTGTTCGTGCTCACCGTCGAGTTCGACTCGGTGGTGGCCTACCGGCGCGCGCTGTCGCCGTTCGACGTGCGCGAACACGTCGTGCCGCTGCTGTCGGAGGCGATCGCCGAGCCCGCCGCCTTCGAACCGCTCCTGGTCGCCGGCGGCGGCGAGGTGGAGCGGCTGACCAGCCTGGTCGCCGCCGACGCCGGCACGGTCCGCCTGGGGGAGGCCGCCGGTCCCACCACCCCGCGCTAGCCGCAGCCGGGCACCGGGAGCGCGGGAGGCCGCGGCCGGCGCGGGGCGTGGTCGCCCGATGGAGGCGCGACGCCGAGGACTACCCTGGCACCCCCGATTACCCGCCCCTCCGATGGAGTCGTCCGTGGCAGCCGATCGCATCGAGACCGTCGTCAGCCTGTGCAAGCGCCGGGGGTTCGTCTACCCGTGCGGCGAGATCTACGGCGGGACGAGGTCGGCCTGGGACTACGGTCCCCTCGGCGTCGAGCTGAAGGACAACATCAAGCGGCAGTGGTGGAACTACATGGTCCGGGGCCGCGAGGACGTGGTCGGCCTGGACTCGTCGGTCATCCTGCCGCGCGAGGTGTGGGCGGCGTCCGGTCACGTGGAGGCGTTCGTCGACCCGCTGGTCGAGTGCAACTCGTGCCACAAGCGGTTCCGGCAGGACACGCTGGCCGAGGAGTACGCCGAGCGCACCGGCAAGCAGGTCGCCGAGGGCGACGTGTCCGACGTGCCGTGCCCGAACTGCGGCAACCGGGGCCGGTACACCGAGCCGAAGATGTTCAACGGCCTGCTCAAGACCCACCTCGGCCCGGTCGAGACCGACGAGGGCCTGCACTACCTGCGCCCGGAGACCGCGCAGGGCATCTTCACGAACTTCCTGAACGTGCAGACCACGTCGCGCCGCAAGCCGCCGTTCGGCATCGGCCAGATCGGCAAGAGCTTCCGCAACGAGATCACGCCCGGCAACTTCATCTTCCGCACCCGCGAGTTCGAGCAGATGGAGATGGAGTTCTTCGTCGAGCCCGGCACCGACGAGGAGTGGCACCAGTACTGGATCGACGAGCGCACCCGCTGGTACACCGAGCTGGGCGTGTCGAAGGAGAACCTGCGGCACTACGAGCACCCGAAGGAGAAGCTGTCCCACTACGCCAAGCGGACCGTCGACATCGAGTACCGGTTCCGGTTCGGCGGCCAGGAGTGGGGCGAGCTGGAGGGCATCGCCAACCGCACCGACTTCGACCTCACCACCCACTCCAACCACTCGGGCGTCGACCTGTCGTACTTCGACCAGGCGACGAACTCGCGCTACCGGCCGTTCGTGATCGAGCCGGCGGCGGGCGTCGGCCGGCCGATGATGGCGTTCCTGCTGGAGGCGTACACCGAGGACGAGGCGCCCAACGCGAAGGGCGGCGTGGACAAGCGGGTCGTGCTGCGGCTGGACCGCAGGCTCGCGCCGGTCAAGGCGGCCGTGCTGCCGCTGTCCCGCAACGCCGACCTGTCGCCCAAGGCGAAGGACCTGGCCAACGCGCTGCGCCGGCACTGGAACATCGAGTTCGACGACGCCGGCGCGATCGGCCGCCGCTACCGCCGGCAGGACGAGATCGGCACGCCGTTCTGCGTGACGGTCGACTTCGACACGCTCACCGACCACGCGGTCACCGTGCGGGAGCGCGACACCATGTCGCAGGAACGGGTGTCGATGGACCAGTTGGAGTCCTACCTGGCGGCCCGGCTGGTCGGGGCCTGACGGTCGTGCGGCCCGACCTGGTCCTGCTGCGCGAGCTGGTCGAGCACGGGACGGCGGTGACCGCCGTGGCCGGTCGCGGCGCGTCGGCCGGGGAGATCGGCGCGGCGGAGGCCGTGGTCGGGCCGCTGTCGCCGTCCTTCCGGTGGTGGCTGGCCGAGTACGGGTCCGGCGCGCTCGACGGCGAGCCGATCGCCTCGCTGCGGCCGGACGGCTTCGCGGAGGCGCCGGCGGGGCTCGCCGACCGGCTGGACGGCGCGCGGCTGTGGTTCTACGAGGAGCACTGCGGCGACCGGTACGGCTTCGCGCTCGACGACGTGGTCGACGGTGAGCACGCGGTGGTGCGGCGGGACGCGGCCACCGGCGACGACGAGCCGTGCGCGCGGTCGTTCGCCGGGTTCCTGGCCGTGCGCGAGGCGCTGGCGGCGGGGCTGCGCGACGGCCCGAACCCGACCGTCGCGCGGCTGTGGAACTCCACGCCGGGCGTGCTGCGCGAGGACGGTGTGCTGATCTACGGGCCGCAGGCGATCCGGGAGCGCAACGAGACCTTCGGGGTGCGCGAGCACGCGCCGGACTGGGTGCTGGTCGGCGACGACAGCGGCGGGTCCGGGTTCTTCATGCGCCGCCACGGCCGCGACCGGGAGTCGGTGCACCTGCTCGGGCTCGGCGCGCTCGACCGGGACGTGGCGGCGGTTGGCGAGCACGTGACGGACGACCTGCTCGGCTGGCTGGTCCGGGCCCCGCACGAGCGCAGCGGCTGACCGGTCAGGCGCTGCGCTCCTCGCGGGCGCGGTGCTCGGCCGGGCTCACGCCGCGCACCCGCTTGAACGCCGCGCTGAGCGCGAACGGCGTGCCGTAGCCGACCTGGCGGGCCACGGCGGCGAGCGTCGCGGACGGTTCGCGCAGCAGGTCCGCCGCGAGCGCCAGCCGCCAGCCGGTCAGGTAGGCCATCGGCGGTTCGCCGACCAGCTCGGTGAACCGGCGGGCCAGCACCGCCCGGGACGCGCCGGCGGCGGCGGCCAGCGACGCCACCGTCCACGGCCGGGCCGGGTCGGCGTGCAGCAGGCGCAGCGCGCGGCCCACGACCGGGTCGCCGTGCGCCTGGTACCAGCCCGGCGCACCCGCCTCCGGCCGGCAGAACCACGCGCGCAGCACGGAGATCAGCAGCAGGTCCAGCAGGCGGTCCAGGACGGCCTCCTGGCCGGGCTCGTCCCGGGCGATCTCGCCGGCCAGCAGCGGCACCAGCGGCAGGTCGGACTCGCCGACCACGAGCAGCGGGGGCAGCGCGGACAGCAGCCGGCGGCTCACCTCGCCGTCGAGCTGGTAGGTGCCCGACAGCAGCACGACCGAGCCGTCCGGGTCGCCGCCCCAGGTGCGCACGCCCAGGTCCCACCGCTCGCACAGCGCCGCGCCGTCCGGGGTGGTGCTGATGCCGCCGGGGTGCACGACGGCCTGCACGGGCGTGCCGGGGTCGTCGGCGAGCGTGTACGGGTCGGGGCCGCGCAGCACCGCCACGTCGCCCGCACGCAGCCGCACGGGGTCGCCGGAACGGGGGAGCGCCCAGCCGTCGCCGCGCACGACGGCGACCACGGTCAACGGGGCGCGGTCCTCGATGCGCAGCGACCACGGCGGGTTCAGGACGGTGCGCAGCAGGAACGCGCCGCGCGCCCGGGGTCCGTCGAGCAGTCCGGCCAGTGCGTCCACGACCGCAACCCTAGAGACGAACGGACATGGGATCGAGCCCGTCGGCCATGGAGAGCCGCGCTGCGGTGGTCTTGACTGTCCCCATGTTCACCTTGACGATCATCGCGGCCCTCGGCTGCGGCCTGATGGCAGGCGTCTTCTTCGCGTTCTCCGCGATGGTCATGCCCGGTCTGCGGCGGGCCGCGCCCGCCGAGGGCCTGGCGGCGATGCGGGCGATCAACCTCGCCGTGGTCAACCCGGTGTTCCTGGTGGTGTTCCTGGGCACGGGCGCGGTGTCGGTCGCGGCGGCGTTCGCCGGGACGGCGGCCGGCTGGGTCGGTGCGGCGCTGTACCTGCTGGGCGGCATCGTGTTCACCGCCGCATATCACATTCCGCGCAACAACGCTTTGGAGCGCGAGGGCACGACGGCGTACTGGACCCGGTACTTGAGGGAATGGGTGCCCGGGAACCACGTTCGTGCGCTCACCTGCCTCGGTGCCGCACTGGCCTTCACGCTTGCCGCAGCCCAGCTGCACTAGCCGTCACGATGAGTAGTTTTCACGATTTTGAATGATCTAGCTCACGCACAAACGAGTGAATGTCGACGCCTGAGCCGTCGATCGGGCGCACCATTAACCCTGACGTCACCCCGCGCTGCAAAACTATCCCTACCGGCGCGGATCATCGGGGGGTGTCATGGCGCGTGTCGCGGTAACGGCGGTGCTCCTGGCACTCGTCGCCGTCCTCACCCCGTCGCCCACCGGGGCCGGGCACCTCGTGGCCCTCGCGGCGACCGGCCACCGGCCCGCCGTCACCGAGACGCTGTCCGAGGAGGAGCCGAACCGGGAGAGCCGCAAGATCCCGGAAACCCGGGCGTTCTCCGCCGCCGCCCAGCGCCTCGGCCCCGACCGCCCCGCCACGACCGCCGACTACCCGGCCGCGCGCCGGGCCCGGCACCCCGAACCCGCGCCACCGGCCAGGGGCCGCCGGCCCGACCGGCCGACACCCTCCGCGCTCCAGGTGTTCCGGAACTGATCCCACCGCTGTGCCACAACCGCATCCTCGCCACTACTGACCTGTGAGGAATCCCGTGGATTTCCGTCACCTAGTTCAGCACGCCCGGACGCATTCGCAGCGGCGCTCCCCCGAAACGGGGCGGCGACTCGCAGCCGGGCAGTCACCGACCGCCTTGTTCATCACCTGCGCCGATTCGCGCATCCAACCCGCGGCCATCACCGGGGCCGAACCCGGCAGCCTGTTCGAGCTGCGCACGGCGGGCAACGTGATCCCCGCGTTCAGCCCCCACTCGGCGTCCAGCGAGATGGCCACCATCGAATTCGCGGTCGTGCAGTTGCGGGTCGCCGAAATCGTCGTGTGCGGGCATTCGCACTGCGGCGCGGTGAACGCCCTGCACAGCGGCCGGCCGGCCCTCGACCACCTGCCGACGATGCTGCGCTGGCTCGCCACGCACGCCCCGTTCCGGACCGGCACGCCCACCGACGGCCTGCGGGCCGAGGGCAAGGAGCACGTGGTCGCGCAACTGCGCGCGTTGCAGGACTACCCGTTCGTGCGGGACCGGCTCGACGCCGGCGACCTGCGCGTGCACGGCTGGTTCTACGACATCGAGTCCGGCGACGTGTCGGCCTTCGCCGCCGACCGCTTCCAGCCGCTCTAGGAGCAGTGGCGTGACCATGCGCATCGAAGAACCGGTGTCCCGCCCGTCCGGCGGGACCTCCTACTGGCCCGACGTCGGGGCGTCGCTGGTGGTGTTCCTGGTGGCGCTGCCGCTGTGCGTCGGCGTCGCCGTGGCCTCCGGTGTCCCGGCCGAGCTGGGCATCGTCACCGGCGTGGTCGGCGGCCTCGTCGCCGGCCTCCTGCCCGGCAGCTCGTTGCAGGTCAGCGGCCCCGCCGCCGGGCTCACCGTGCTGGTCGCCGACACGGTGGCCACGCACGGCCCGGCCGCGCTGGGCGTCATCGTGCTCGGCGCGGGCCTGCTCCAGGTGGCGATGGGCCTGCTGCGCCTGGGGCGGTGGTTCCGGGCCATCTCGCCCGCCGTCGTGCAGGGGATGCTGGCCGGCATCGGCCTGGTCCTGGTGCTCGGCCAGCTCTACCCGTTCGCCGGCCTGACCGCGCCCGCCACCACCTGGGAGAAGTTCACCGGGCTGCCCGGCCTGGTGGTCGCGGCGGTCGGCTCGCCCGCCGGGATCGGCGTCGGGGTGCTCACGCTCGTGGTCGCCTCGGTGTGGAAGCGCACCAGGTTCCGCGCCGTGCCGGGCGTGCTGGTCGCCGTCGTGGCGGCCAGTGCCGTCGGGGTGTTCCTGCCGTTGCCCAGGATCGAGGTCGGTCCGCTGACCGATGTGGTGCGGCTGGTCGACTTCTCGCTGGTCGATGCGGGCGTGCTCGGCGCTGCCGTGACGTTCGCGCTGGTCGCCTCGGCGGAGAGCCTGTTCAGCGCGGCGGCCGTGGACCGGATGCACACCGGTCCGCGCACCCAGTACAACCGCGAGCTGGTCGCCCAGGGCGTCGGCAACACCGTGTGCGGCGTGCTCGGCGCGCTGCCCATGACCGCCGTCATCGTCCGCAGCGCGACCAACGTGCAGGCCGGGGCGCGCACCAAGGCGTCCCGCGTGCTGCACGGCGTGTGGCTGCTGGTGTTCGTCGTGGCGCTGCCCGGCGTGCTGTCCTACGTGCCGCTCGCGGTGCTGGCGGCCATCCTGGTGCAGGCCGGGTGGAAGCTGCTGGAGCCCCGGCGGGTCGTGGAGCTGGCGCGCACCGACCGGGCGGAGAGCGCGGTGCTGCTGCTCACCGCCGGGCTCATCGTCACCACGGACCTGCTGACCGGGACCCTGGTCGGCGTGCTGGCGGCCGTGGTGAAGACGGCGTGGGACGTGTCGCGGCTGACCGTCACGGTGGCCCCGGACGGCGGTGAGCACGAGCACGTGACGCTGCGCGGCAACGCCACGTTCCTGAAGCTGCCGAGGCTGCTGGAGGCGCTGGAGGCCCTGCCGGCGACCAAGCACGTCCGGGTCGACCTGCGCGACCTGCGCCACTCGGACCAGGCGTGCCGCCAGGCCATCGAGCAGTGGGCTGCGGCCCACCGCACGGCCGGCCGGACGGTGGACCTGATCCGCCCGGCGTGAGACGGGGGTCCCCGGCCGGTCACGCCGACCGGCCGGGAGACCTCCCGCCCCGCTCGACCCGGAACCCCGGAGCCGGGTGGGCGGCAGGACCAGCACGTCCCGTCCGGTGGTCGGGACGGACACGGTGAGGTGCGGGCGGTCGCCGTCCCCCACCCGCCCCTCGACCGCCAGGCCGGACAGGTCCAGCTCCCCGGAGGCCGACTCCACCTCGTCGAAGAGCACCGCGACCGGGCCGGAGACCGACGCCCCGACGAACCGGACCTCCGCACCCGCGAACACCGACCCGGCAGCTCGGACGTGTCCTTGGTCTGGAGCGCCGTTCGGCCGGCGCGTTCCCCCTCAGGGAACAGGATCTTCGGTGCGCCCGGCGTCTCAGTGCTCCGGTGCGAAGGACGACAGCAGCGCCCGGGTGATGTCGTCCAGGTGGCCGCGCGCGTCGTCGGGGGAGATGCTGCTCTGCACCGACAGCAGCGCCACCGCGTACCGGTGGCCCACGACGCCCGCCGAGTGCAGGTACAGGTCGGTCGGGTAGTACCACATCCACCCCTGCTTGGCGTACCCGTCGACACCCGGCTTGAGCAGGCCGAACGCCTGGTCGAAGCCGTCGGCGGCGGTGGCCGGGGCGGTGGACAGCGCGTCCACCACGAACGTGCGCGCCGCCTCCGGCAGGGTGGTCAGGACGTAGCGGTAGAGCCGGACCAGGTCGTCGGCCGACATCTCCACGTCGCCCCACTGCGACGGGTCCACGGGGGCACGGGTCGACCGGAGGCCCACCAGTTCGGACACCCGGTCCACCGCGCCCGGGCCGTCGTGCCCGGTCCACAGCTCGTTCATGGCCTCGTCGTCGCTGTCGCTCAACGCCCGGCGCAGCCGCTCCCGGTCGGCGTCGTCCACCTCGCCCGAGGAGAGCAGGTCGACGGCCACCAGCAGCTTGCTCAACGACGCGGTGTGGAACGGCACGTCGCCCCGGTGGCCGGCGGACGCCCCGGTCGCCAGGTCCAGCACGGACACCGCCAGGTCGACGCCGTCCGCACCCTCGACCGCCCGCGCCACGGCCGCCGCGAGGTCCGGGGCGGTGGCCCCGTCGACGGGTGGCACGGCCGGGCGCGGGGTCGTGCCGGAGGTGGGCGCGGACGCGCCGGCGGGCACTCGCACGCCGACCGGGCCCGCCGCCGTGCACGCCGTCGTCAGCGCGACGACCAGCGCCAGCCCGGCGACCCCACGTCCTCGTCCCACGTTTCCAGACTCCGAGTCACAGCCGCCGGATGTCGAGCGTTTCCTCCTGTGCGATTCCTGAAGACCCGTCCCGCTCGACCAGGTAGGCCCCGCCGTTGCGCCGTTCGGAGACCGCCTCGACCAGTTCGGTGCCCCGGTACAGCAGGCCCGCGCCGTCGTCGGTGCAGTAGGTCTTCGGCAGCACGCCGGACGTGACGGCGGCGTGGATGGTGGGCCGCCGCAACGCCTCGGAGTCGTAGTGCACCCCGTTGCCGTAAGGCAGCAGCGCAAGGCCGTTCGTCACCACCCTCAGGTCGGGCCCGAACGAGTCCGTCGCGCCGCCGGCGTGCCAGCAGATCGACCCCGCCGACACGCCGCCCAGCACGACGCCCGCCTCCCACGCGCGGCGCATCGCCTTGCCGACCTCGTGCACCTCCCACACGGCCAGCAGGTTCGCCACGCTGCCGCCGCCGACCCACACCACGTCCTGCTCCAGCAGGAACCCCCCGATGTCGTCGGTCGCGGGCATCACGAACAGGTTCAGGTGGCTGAGCTGCCAGCCGGCCAGGCGCGCGGCCTCGCCCAGCTCCGCCTGGAACGAGCGCTGGTCGCCGGCCGCCGTGCCGACGTGGCACACCTTCGGCTTGGCCGCGCCGGACAGCTCGACCGCGTGGTGGACGAGCTTGTGGAACTCCAGGGTCGTGCGGGAACCGGCCTTCAAACCGCCGGAGGTGGCCAGGATCGTGGGCTGTTCTGCGGGCATCCCGTGATCCTCGCAGCCCTGCCGCCGGGTGTGGAATCATCGGCGGGGTGACGTTCCTGGCCCGGATCCGCCGCTTGGTCCAACGAACCGTGATCGGTGCCCTGGTGGTCGGGTTACTCGTGGTGGGCGGTACGGCGTTCCGGGTCTGGCAGGTGGCCCGCGAGGACGACCGGACGCACGCCGACATGGCCGTGGTGCTCGGTGCCGCGCAGTTCAACGGCGTGCCCTCCGACGTGCTGGAGGCCCGCCTGGAGCACGCCCGCCGGCTCTACGAGCAGGGCGTGGTCCGCTACATCGCCACCACCGGTGGCCGCCAGCCGGGCGACAACTTCACCGAGGGCCAGGCCGGGCGGATGTGGCTGGAGTCCAACGGGGTTCCCGCCGACCGCATCCTGGAGATCGGCGAGGGCACCGACACCCTCGGCAGCCTCCAGGCGCTGGCGACCAAGGCCCGAGCCAAGTCCCTGAAGACCGCCGTGATCGTCTCCGACCCGTGGCACTCGCTGCGCGCCCGCACCATGGCCGAGGACCAGGGCCTGGACGCCTGGACGTCGCCGACCCGCAGCGGCCCGAACGTGCAGACCCGCGAGACCCAGTTCTTCTACATCAAGCGCGAGACCGGGGCGCTGCTCTACTACCACCTGATGAAGGCCCCCGTGGACGCGTTCGACGGCATCCTGCTCTGAACGCCGGCGCATTCCTTACGCTGTGCGGATGAGCGGCGGGTACACCGGTTCCGACTCCGCGCGGCTGCTGGCCGAGGAGCCCAAGGGCGCGGTGCTGGCGGGCGTGACGGGCGAGCGGCGGACGCCGTTCTCCCGCGACCGGGCGCGGGTGCTGCACTCGGCGGCGCTGCGCCGGCTGGCCGGCAAGACCCAGGTCGTGGGCCCCGGCGAGGGCGCGGAGGTGACCGGCGTGCCGCGCACCCGGCTCACCCACTCGCTGGAGGTCGCCCAGATCGGCCGGGGCATCGGCGAGGAGCTCGGCTGCGACCCGGACGTGGTGGACACCGCCGGCCTCGCGCACGACATCGGGCACCCGCCGTTCGGGCACAACGGGGAACGCGCGCTGGACGAGCTGGCCGGCCCGTGCGGCGGGTTCGAGGGCAACGCGCAGACCCTGCGCATCCTGACCCGCCTGGAACCCAAGACGGACCGGGGCCTCAACCTCACCCGGGCGTGCCTGGACGCCGCCACCAAGTACCCGTGGCCGCGCCGCGCCGGGCTGGTGAAGTTCGGTGCCTACCCCGACGACCTGGACGTGCTCCGGTGGGTGCGGGAGGGGGCGCCGGACGGCCGGCGGTGCCTGGAGGCGCAGGTGATGGACTGGGCCGACGACGTCGCCTATTCCGTGCACGACGTGGAGGACGGCGTGCTCGCGCACCGCATCGCGTTGTCCTCGCTCGGCGACGCCGAGGAGCGCGCGGCCGTCGCGGAGCTGGCCGCCGCGCACTTCTCCGCCGAGTCGGTCGCCGACCTGGAGGAGGTCGCGGGCGAGCTGGCCCGGCTGCCGGTGATCGCGGAGCTGGCCACCTACGACGGGTCGCTGGGTGCGCAGGTCGCGCTCAAGCGGCTCACCAGTGAGCTGGTCGGCCGGTTCGCGTCCGCCGCCGTGGGCGCGACCCGCGCGGCGCACGGCGACGGCCCGCTGACCCGCTACGCCGCCGACCTCGTGGTGCCGCCGCTGGTGGCTGCCGAGGTGGCGCTGCTCAAGGCGATGGCGGTCCGGTACGTGATGAGCGACCCGGAGCGGCTGCGGTTGCAGCGCCGCCAGCGCGAGGCGATCGCGGAGCTGGTGGCCGGGCTGCTCGCGGGCGGCCCGGACGTGCTCGACCCGGCGTTCGTGCCCGCGTGGCTGCTGGCCGGCGACGACGCGGCGCGGCTGCGCGTGGTGGTCGACCAGGTGTCGCTGCTGACCGACGCGCAGGCGTGGGCGTGGCACGCGGCCAAGGGCGTCGCCGGGTGAGCGGTGGCACACTCGACCGTGCCCGCCCGATCCCCGAGGAGACCCCGTGCCCGACCGTGCGCACCTGAGCTTCGCCCTGACCCTGCACGACGCGGTCGCCCCCGACCGGGGACGGGACGCGGTCTGGTCGCCGTACTCGGTGGCCAGTGCGCTGGGCATGGCCGCCGACGCCGCGCGCGGCCGGACGCGGCGCGAGCTGGAGGTGCTGCTCGGCGCGGGCAACGCCGAGCTGCTGCGCGGTTCCGCCCCCGGCGAGGAGGCCGGGTTCGCCGTGGCGAACACGCTCTGGGCGTGGGACGCCCTCCCGCTCAACGAGGGCTTCCTCGACGAGCTGGCCCGGTGGCCCGGCGGCCGGGTGCGCTCCGCCCCGTTCACCGACGACCCGGAGGGCGCGCGCGAGCTGATCAACGCCGACGTCGCCGACACCACCCGGGACCTGGTCCCCGAGCTGCTGCCGGTCGGCGCGGTGAAGGCCGACACGGTCGCCTCGCTGGTGAACGCGCTGTACCTGAAGTGCGCCTGGAAGGAGGAGTTCCCGGTGCACGACACCGCGCCCCGGCCGTTCGCCGGCGCGGGCGAGGTGCCCACCATGCGGCTGGAAGCCACCCTGGGGCACGCCGAGGCGGCCGGTTGGCAGGCGGTGGCGATCCCCGCGCGCGGGGACGTGGAGGCGGTCGTGCTGCTGCCCGACGGCGACCTCGGCGACCTCGCGGGCGTGCCCGCCGTGCTGGGGGCGCTGGAGCAGCGGCGGGTCGAGCTGTTCCTGCCGAAGCTCTCGCTGCGGGTGCCGACCACGCTCGGCGCGGCGCTGCGCGAGGTCGGTGTGCGGGAGCTGTTCACCCGGGACGCCGACCTGACCGGGCTGAGCCCCGACCCCCGGCTGTACGTGGACGAGGTGCTGCACGAAGCCGTGCTGCGCCTGGACGAGCAGGGCTTCGAGGGCGCGGCGGCCACCGCCGTGATGATGCGGCTGACCTCGGTCGTCGAGCACCCGCCGGCCCGGACGGTCCGGGTGGACCGCCCGCACCTGCTGCTGGTCCGGCACCGGGGTACCGGCGCGATCTACTTCCTGGCCCAGGTCGTCACGCCCTGACGGCCGGGCGTCGACCAGCGCCCCGGCGGCCAGGCCCTGACCGGCGCTCCGCCCGTCACGCCCTGACCGTCACGTCCGGGTCGGCGCGCTGCGGGTCACGCCCTGGCGGTCGAGCCCTGGTCGGGGAACCGGAGCTGGAGCCGCATCCCCTCGCCGTCGCGGCCGGGCAGCGCGCACAGCAGCACCGTGCCGCGCTCGCCGTGGCGGACCCGCACCGCGCACGAGTCACCCGCCATCAGGGTGCCCGCCAGCAGTCCGGCGGCTTCGGGGTCGAGTTCGAGGGTGAGGCTGCTCATGGGATCGACGCTATGCCCTCCGTCACCTCCGCCGGGTCACCTGAAGGTGTCACGTTCGCCGGTCCCGCCCCGTCCAGGGGGAGAGGACCGAGACGAGGAGGGGCCGTGGCAAGGATTCCCAAGGTCACCGCGAAGCAGGCGAACCCGCTGGTCAAGTTCGCGTACTGGGTCACCCGGCGGCGCTACGGCGCGGTGCCCGAGCCGGTGGCGGTGTTCGCCCACCACGGGCGGCTGCTCGTGGCGGGCTCCCGGCACGAACTGGCCGTCGAGCGCGGCGCGAAGGTGCTGCCCGCGTCGCTGCGGGACCTGGTGGTCTACGCGACGGCGGTCAAGCTCGGCTGCTCGTGGTGCGTGGACTTCGGCACCATGCTGATCAAGCACCAGGGGCTCGACGTCGAGCGGCTGCGCGAGATCGGGGTGTACCAATCCTCGGAGAAGTACACCGCCACCGAGAAATTGGCACTCGCCTACGCCGAGGCGATGACCGACACCCCGGTCACCGTGACCGACGAGCAGGTCGCCGAGCTGGACCGCCGGCTGGGCCACCGGGGGCTGGTCGAGCTGACCTACCTGATCGCCCTGGAGAACCAGCGCGGGCGGTTCAACTCGGCGTTCGGCATCACCGACCAGGGGTTCACCTCCGGCGACGCCTGCCGCGTGCCGCTGCCGTGACCGGTGCGGGTGGATGGCCGGGTCTCCCGGACGGCCATCCACCCCCGTGCTCAGGCGGTGCGCACCACGAAGTCGAACTTGCCCTGGTACCGGTTGGCGGTGAGCGGGCCGAGCGGGATCACCGTGTCGCGGATGTAGTACGCGTCACGGCGGTTCGCTGCGGCGAAGTTGACGCCGTACGCCTTGGTGTCGTCCGGGAAGTAGAGCTGCGTGGTGAGGACGGGACCGCGCGGTGCCTGCACCTTCACGTGGATGTGCGGCGTGCGGCCCGGGTACTCGTTCGGGACGATCGTCTCCAGGGTGTACGCGCCGTTCGCGGCCGTGAACTGGTGGCCGCGACCCCGGTAGGCGGTCGTGCTGTTGTCGTACTGCCCGCGCTGGTCGGCCTGCCAGAAGTCGACCAGGACGTTGGCCAGCGGCCGGCACCGCAGGTCGTACACGAAGCCGGTCAGGCTGAGCAGCACGCCGGACACGCCCGCCGTGCGCAGGTTGGTGCGCAGCGGCGAGTTGCGCCGGAAGTACGGACCCTCGATGACGGGAGGGGTGTCATCGCCGTCCGTGCACTGCGGCGTCAGGGGCAGGGTCTGCCCTTCCGCCAGGGGGATGCCGGCCAAGCCCACGCCTGCGGCGGTCAGCGCCACGGCTGCCGTGGCGGCCGTGCCCGTGGCGATGAACGACCGACGTGTGGTGCCGTCGTCGTTGAGCTCTTCGGTCATGTGGAGCTTTCCTTTCCGAGGAGAAAGGCGGCGCGCTTCACGGTATCCAGGTCTAGACCACCACGGATCTACCGTTCAGTTCACTCCCAGTGGCGGGTCGGTTGCTCCGCGTGGCCGTGTGGGTGATCGAAAGCGGTGGTGGGGCGCTCAGAACCGGACGTGGCCCAGCTTGTCCGGGTTCGAGACGTCGTAGAGCGCCACGAGCTTCCCGTCCCGCAGGGTGAACGAGGTGACCCGTGCGGCGAGGTCTCCCTGAGCCGGGAACCGCACGCCGAGGTCGCCGTTGACCAGCACCGGCACCCCGCCCGGCAGGCCCGCGTACCGGCGCATCAGGCCGAGCAGGAAGCGGGACACCTTGTCCGGCCCGGTGATCACGTTCAGCGCGGTGCGCGCCTTGCCGTCCGCGTCGCCCACCAGCACCACGTCCGGGTGCAGCAGCCCGACCACGGCGTCCACGTCGCCCGAGGCCAGCGCGGCCAGGAACCGTTCCAGCACCTCGCGCTGGGCGTCCAGCGCCACCCGGGGCGGCGGCGGGGCGGCCGACGCCGCGCGCCGACCCCGCGACGCGTGCTGGCGGGCCGTGGCCGGCGTGCAGCCCAGCGTCTCGGCGATCGAGTCGAACGGCACCCCGAACGCGTCGTGCAGCACGAACGCCACCCGCTGCTCGGGCGTCAGCTCGTCGAGCAGCACCAGGGCCGCCATCCGCACGCCGTCGTCGCGGACCACGGCCTCCAGCGGGTCGTCCTCGAACGAGGTGACCAGCGGCTCGGGCAGCCACTGCCCGACGTACCGCTCCCGCCGCACGGCCGCCGAGCGCAGCCGGTCCAGGCACAGCCGCCCCACCACGGTGGTCAGCCAGCCGCGCAGGTCCTCGATCTCCGCGCGCCCCCGCTCGGACAGCCGCGACAGCCGCAGCCACGCCTCCTGCACCGCGTCCTCGGCGTCCGCGACGCTGCCGGTCAGCCGGTAGGCCACACCCACCAGGTGCGGGCGGTGCGCGGTGAACGCGGCGGCCAGGCCCGGCCCGGCCGCGCTGTTGTCGGCGGCGGTCACGGCACCCAGTCTGCCGGCACTAGACTCGGCGACCGTGGCAGGACGAATCCGGGACAGCGATGTCGCGTTGGTGCGGGACCGCAGCCGGATCGACGAGGTCGTCGGCGACCACGTGTCGCTGCGCCGGGCCGGCGGCGGCGCGCTGAAGGGCCTGTGCCCGTTCCACGACGAGAAGTCGCCGAGCTTCAACGTCCGCCCGACGCACGGCACGTTTCACTGCTTCGGCTGCGGCGAGGGCGGCGACGCGATCGCCTTCGTGATGAAGATCGAGCACCTCGGGTTCGTGGAGGCCGTCGAACGCCTCGCCGACCGCGCGGGCATCCAGCTCACCTACGAGGGCGGCGGTGCGACCGTCCAGCGCGACCGGGGCACCCGGTCCCGCCTGCTGGAGGCGCACCGCGCCGCCGCCGAGTTCTACGCCGAGCAGCTCGCCACGCCCGACGCCATGCCGGCCCGGGAGTTCCTGGCGCAGCGCGGCTTCGACGAGGGCGCGGCCCGCACGTTCGGCTGCGGGTTCGCCCCGGCCGGCTGGGACCGGCTCACCAAGCACCTGCTGGGGCGCGGCTTCGAGCTGACCGAGCTGATCAAGGCGCAGCTGTCCAAGGAGGGCAGGCAGGGGCCGATCGACCGCTTCCACCGCCGGCTGCTGTGGCCGATCCGCGACCTCGGCGGCGACGTGGTCGGCTTCGGCGCGCGGCGGATCTTCGACGACGACCAGATCCAGGCCAAGTACCTCAACACCGGCGAGAGCCCCATCTACAAGAAGTCGACCGTCCTGTTCGGCCTCGACCTGGCCAAGCGGGAGATCGCCAAGCGCCGGCAGGCCGTCGTGGTCGAGGGCTACACCGACGTGATGGCGATGCACCTGGCCGGCGTGCCCACGGCCGTCGCCTCGTGCGGCACGGCGTTCGGCGCGGACCACATGAACGTGCTGCGCCGGCTGCTGATCGACGACGACCTCAACGGCGAGGTGATCTTCACCTTCGACGGCGACGCGGCCGGCCAGAAGGCGGCGCTCAAGGCGTTCGAGGGCGAGCAGCAGTTCTCCGCCCAGACCTACATCGCCGTCGCGCCGGACGGCATGGACCCGTGCGAGCTGCGCCAGGCCAAGGGCGACGTGGCGGTGCGCGACCTGGTGGCCCGGCGCACCCCGCTGTTCGAGTTCGCCATCCGCACCCAGCTCCAGACCTACGACCTGGACTCGGTGGACGGCCGGGTCGAGGCGCTCAAGAAGATGGTGCCGTTCGTCGCCCAGATCAAGGACCGCGCCAAGCGGGACGGTTACGCGACCAAGCTCGCCTGGTGGGTGGGCTGGGACGACGAGTCGGCCGTGGTGCGGCGGGTGCGCGAGACCGCGACCGGCCGGGCACCCGCGAAGGGCCGTCCGCGCCCGGTCGACCCGAACCAGGGCGCACTGGCCGTCGAGGCCGACGGCCCGGCGCGGCCCGACCCGCGCGACCCCGAGCTGCGGCCCCAGCGCGAGGCGCTGAAAGCCGCGCTGCAACTGCCCGAGATGGCCGGGCCGGGCTACGACTCGCTGCCCGACGAGGTCTTCACGCACCCCGTCTACCAGGCGCTGCACCGGGCGATCCGGGAGGCCGGCGGCGTGTCCGGCGGGCTGTCCGGCCCGGCGCTGGTGGACGCGGTCAACCGGGGCTGCGACCAGCAGGTGGCGCGGTCGGTGCTCACGGAGCTGTCCGTCGAGGCGCTCCAGGTGCGCGCGGACGAGTACCGGTACGTGCAGGGCGTCCTGGCGCGCTTGCAGCAGCGGCTGGTCGGCTCGCAGATCGTGGAGATCAAGTCGCGGCTGCGGCGGGTGTCGCCGGTCGAGGACGCCGACGAGTACCGCGCGCTGTTCGGTGACCTGATCGCGCTGGAGGAGTACAACAAGGAACTGCGCGACCAATCGGTGGGCGGGCTGTGATGGGGATCTGGCGCAGGCTGTTCGGCTCGGGTGCGCCCGAGGGCTTCACCGGTGGGCTGGCGGCCGAGGAGCACGTGCTGGCGTCGGCCGCGACCGGTGACGGGTTTCTGGTGGCGACCACGCTCGGGCTGTGGCTGCCGGGCCCGCGCCGGCTGGGCTGGCACCTGGTGTCCAAGGCGTCGTGGACCGGGAGCGCGCTGAGCGTGGTCGAGGCGGTGGAGGACGGCGACGCGGGCGGGGCCGTGCTGCTGCGCGACCTGCCGGCGGTGAAGTACCCGCTGGCCGCGCCGGGCAAGGTGCCCGAGGTGGTGCACGCGCGGGTGACCGGCTCGATCCGCTCGCGGCACCGCAACGAGGACCCCGGTGCGTGGTTCCTCCAGCGCAAGGTACCGGGGCGTGACGGCGTGGTGCTCCAGGTCCGGCCCGACCCGGGGGCGGACGTGGCGCGGGTGCGTGAGATCGCAGCCGAGACGGCGGCCAGGCTGGCGTCCTTGCGGCCCGACTCGGACTGACGGCCGCTCCGGGTACCGTAGTAGTACGTCCGTACTGCTATGGGGGTGTCGCATGTGGGACCCGGCGAAGTACCTGGCGTTCGCCGACCACCGGTCGCGGCCGTTCCACGACCTCGTCGCCCGGATCGGCGCGACGACGCCGAGGCGGGTCGTGGACCTGGGGTGCGGGCCGGGCACCCTCACCGGCGCGCTGGTCGCGCGGTGGCCCGGTGCGGTCGTGGAGGCGCTGGACTCCTCGCCCGAAATGGTCGCGGCGGCGCGGGAACGCGGGCTGGACGCGCGGGTGCAGGACGTCACGACGTGGGAGCCCGAACCGGACACGGACGTCGTGGTGACCAACGCCGTCCTCCAGTGGGTGCCGGGGCACGAGGCGCTGCTACGGCGCTGGGTCGGCGCGCTGCCGTCCGGCGCTTGGCTCGGGATGCAGGTGCCGGGGAACTTCGACGGCCCGTCGCACGCCGTCACCTGGGCCCTGATCGCCCGCTCGTGGCCTGAACTGGCCGGGTCGGTGCGGGTGTCGCCCGTGCTCGGTCCGGAGGGCTACGCGGACGTCCTGGCCGCCGCCGAGGTGGACGCCTGGGAGACGACCTACCTCCAGCGGCTGACGGGCGAGGACGCGGTGTTGGAGTGGATCACCGGGACGGCGCTGCGCCCCGTGCGGGCGGCGCTGGACGACACCGCGTGGGCCGAGTTCCGGGCCCAGTTGGCGCCGCTGCTGCGCGCCGAGTACCCGCAGCGCCCCGATGGCACGACGTGGTTCCCGTTCCGCCGGGTCTTCGCCGTGGCCAGGGTGCGCTAGTCCGCGCGCGGGATGACCGCGCGGGAGGACTCAGTCCGCGCGCGGGATGACCGGATCGCGCCGGAAGGCGTCGGGCCGGTGCCCGTTGGTCGACGGGGTGGACGACCGCTTGAACCCGGTCTTCTCACCGACCTTGGCCCGCACGATCCCGGCGGCCCCCTGCACGGCGGGGTGGTCGGCGATGGCGCGGAAGGCCCGCGCGATCTGGTCGTACCGGGCCCGACCGGCGCGCGCGCCGAGCACGTAGCCGATCGCGGCCCCGAACAGGATGCCCTTCATCGAGGTCTCCTCTGCTTGGCGAAGTGCCTGGTCACGCACCGTCCTGCCGGAGAAGGAGGGGGTGTGTGCGAGCACTGTTCCGGATGCGCTAGAGTTATGTCCCGTCGGGCCGCAAGGCCCGGTGGACAACCGAACATTCCCCCTTAGCTCAATGGCAGAGCATTCGACTGTTAATCGAAGGGTTACTGGTTCGAATCCAGTAGGGGGAGCAGGATCGCAGCGCAGCCCCAGGTCTCCGACCTGGGGCTTCTCGCGTCAGGTGGGGCGGCTCGGGCTTGCGCGACCTGTCCATTTCCCGCCGTCCTCCTCCTGGCTCGTCCTGCCCCCAGGGTGGCCGGCGGGGCGGCCCGCGAAACCTGCCGGCGGCGGCCCCGGCCCCGGATTGGCGCGTCCCCGGTCCGAGCGGGACCACCCGTTCGGACCGATCACCCGCCGCCGCGCGTGCGGCACGCTTTCCCCATGCCGGACCGCTTCGCCAACCGCCGCCTGATCGAGTCCCTGGACCCCGTGCGCGACCACCAGCGCATCCTGCGCGTGTCGTCCGGCTACGAGTTCCCCTGGGACTACGTGCGCTCGCTGGAGTTCGCGCTGTTCAAGACCTACTGCGTGCCCTCCATCTCCGGCCTGCTGGCCAAGACCGGCGAGTTCGAGCGCCGGGCCCAGCAGCGGTACGACGACACGTCCCTGCTCATGGCCGAGCTCGTGGACCACGGCTACGACTCGCCCAGGGGCCGGGAAGCGCTGCGCGTGGTCAACCGCCTGCACGGCCGGTACGAGATCGACAACGACGACATGAAGTACGTGCTGTCGACGTTCGTCTACGAGCCGATCGACTGGCTGGACCGCTACGGCTGGCGCCCGTTGACCACGCAGGAGCGCCTGGCCGCGTTCCACTTCTACCGCGCGGTCGGTGCCCGCATGGCGATCCGGGACGTGCCGGGCGACTTCGACGAGTACCGGGCGTTCAAGGAGTCCTACGAGGAGCGCCACTTCGTCTACGACGAGACGAACCACCGGATCGGCCAGTACACCGTGGACCTGTTCTGCTCGTGGTACCCCGCGCCGAAGGCGGTGACGTCCCGGGCCGTCGTGGCGCTGCTGGACGAGCGCATGGTCAGGGCCTTCGGCTTCACCGCGCCGCCACCGTGGCTGGGCGCCTTCGAACGCCGTGCCCTGCGCCTCCGCGCCCGCCTGGTCCGCCACTTCCCACCACGCCGCACACCCCGCCTGACCAACGACCCGCACAACCGCACGTACCCCGGCTACCCGACCGGGTACCGGCCGTCCGACCTCGGAGCCCCGTAGGAGGTTGCACACGGGTTGGTCACGTGCTGCCGGGTTGCCGAGACGCGCGCCCCACCGATCTGTACTCTCCTGAACCGCACATCAGGGGGCGGTAGCTCAGCTGGTCAGAGCAGCGGACTCATAATCCGTCAGGTCGTGGGTTCGAACCCCACCCGCCCCACCCCGTGAGCAGCGTGGACGTGTCGTCGGTGATCGACTGAAGATCAACTGTCCATGTTGTCGTCCATGAACCCCCGGGTGACCATGAGCCATGGCCACCAACGACACCAGCGAGGAGCGCCGCCGGCGGGGCAGCGTCCGGCAGCGCGGCAACTCACTTCAGGTCCGCGTCTTCGCGGGCGTCGACCCCGTCACGGGCAAAGACGTCTACCTCTCGGAGACCGTCAAGGGCACCACCAAGGCGGCTCACAAGCAGGCTGACAAAGTGATGACGAGGCTGCTGGCCGAAGTGGACCGGCAGCGCTCGACCAGCACCAGCGTGACCTTCTCCCACGCGATTGACGAGTGGCTGAAGAACGTGGAGCTTGAGGACAACACGCGAGACGGCTATGTGGGCTACATAGAGCGGTCGATCCGCCCGGCGTTGGGCAAAGTGCAGGTTCGCAAGCTGTCGGCCCGGACGCTCGAAAGCTTGTACTCGGACCTGCGGCGGTGCCGTGCCCGTTGTGACGGCCGGCCGTTCATCGAGCGGCACCGGGCCGAGAGTGAGCACGACTGCGCTGAAGCCAAGTGCAAGCCGCACAAGTGCAACCCGATGGCCGCGTCGTCCGTGCGGCAGATCCACGCCATCATCAGCGGCGTGCTGAACGCCGCCGTCAGGTGGGAGTGGATACCCCACAGCCCGGCGAAGGTGGCGCAGAAGCCGAAGCAGAAGCCGCCCCAGCCCGACCCACCATCACCCGCCGATGCCGCACGGCTGGTTGAAGCAGCTTTCGAGATGGATGACGACTGGGGAACCCTCGTCTGGTTGGTGATGACCACCGGGGTCCGGCGTGGTGAAGTCTGCGCGCTCCGCTGGTCGCACGTGAACCTTGAAGAGGGAACGGTCGAGATCCGTCGGAGCTACACCTTGCGTCGGGGCGTCGGCAAGGAGAAGGACACCAAGACGCATCAAATGCGCCGTATCGCACTGGACAACGAAACTCTTGTGTTGCTCATGGAGCACCGCCAGCGCTGCCGTGAGCGGCTCGCTGAACTCGACGTCGAGCTGACGCCGGACACGTACGTCTTTCTGGGCGTGCGCAAGGCGGACCCGACCGTGCCGTACTCGCCGCACGCGGTGTCGAGTCGCTACAAGGACATGGCGGAGCGGCTGAAGATCGGTACCCATCTCCACGCCCTGCGGCACTACTCCGCGACGGAGCTGCTGACGGCCGGGGTCGATCTCCGCACGGTCGCCGGACGTCTGGGACACGGCGGTGGTGGAGCAACGACCCTGCGGGTGTACGCGGCGTGGGTGGCGGCCTCGGATCGGAAGGCGGCGGAGATCCTGGGTTCGCGGATGCCCAAGCGCAAGCGGGGCGAGTCAGCGGATTAGTGCTTCCAGTCGTCTGCGCTGCCTGCTCGACCCGATTTGAGCGGCGAGCAGCCGGGCACGTTCCGCGTGTGCTTCGACTTCAGCCCGTGCACCGTTCGCGGACAATGCTTGCACCAGATCCACCCTCAGGGCCGTTTCTGCCCGGGTGAACGTAGGGTCGAGTTGATCGAGTACTGAGATCAACACGTCGATCGCTTCTCGGCTGCCAAGTCTCGCAAGTGCACTTCCGCGCCACCGGGTCAGGTGGGTCACGTCGAAAACGAGGTAAGGCGCACTCGCGCGATCGGATTCGTCAGTGATCAACCGCGCGGCCACGTCGAACGCTCGCAAGCTGTCCGAGTCACGTCCGTTCGCTGCCAGCGTTTCGCCGTGAGCGGCCGTCAGCCAGGCGGCGAGGAATGTGGGAGCGTGACCGCGCGCGATGTCGAGCGCATGATCCGTGAGGTCGAGAGCTGCCGGCATGTCGCCTATGTCGAGCAGGACGACTGCTTGACCGGCGCACGCGTACGCCTCCAACGATCGGGATTCCGCCACCCGTGCCGCACTTCGCGCTTTGTCGTAGTGCTCCCACGACTCGCGCACCATGCCCTGGTCCAGTGACTGCCATCCGGCAAGTGTCGAGGCATCGGCTATCACGCTGGCGAGCCTCGCGCGCACCTGGTGGTCGAGCACGTCGCCGAGCAGTTGCCACATCTGGTTGATCTGCGCGCGAAGCTCATCGAGGAGCGTCGCTCCTCCGAGTCGTCGGTCGATCACCCGTGTGAGGTTCAGCTTCTCTTGCAGCAGTGAGGCCGTTTGCTGGTCGACATTGCGTCCGGACGAGATGCGCGCCCGAAGTTCGAGCGCTTCGGACGACCAGTTCCGCGCCTCGGGAGCCGACGCGGACGACGGCTTGAGCAGTCGGTCGACCGGCACGCCGAGCATCTGCTCCAGCAGTCGCCTGGTTCCGGTTCGCGGTGCTCCGAGGGGCCGACCATCGGCCCGGTGACCGGAGGCCAACCGGTGGACGTGACGGGCGCTCAACGTGGCGTCTATCCCGTGCTCGTACGCGTACCGATTGGCGTGTTCGCTGAACTCCTCAGCGGTCAGCCCACGCTCGTGGAGCAGTTCGCTGAGCAACGTGCGTCGGTGCCCTGACTCCATCGGGTCGTCTCCATGTCGCCAATGTCAGCGCTGATGATTCTAGACCCCATAGGTCCGACAGGGGCACTGGCAGGTCATTCCCCTTGATCAAGCCACAGGTAAAGCTGAGGTCAGCGAATCGTCTGAGGTGGTGATGATCGTGGTGTGGGGTGAGCTGGCGAGTGATCTCGGCGGGATCGTGCTGTTCCTGGTGTGGCTCGTGATCCCTCTGCTCTACCTCGTCGCCTTCGGCAGGCGTTACGTGCGGCAAAGCCGGGAGAGCGCTCAAGCGGCGACGTGGGCGCGTGACGAGGTGAGCCAGATCCGCGAGGAACAGAGAGAAGAGAGCTATGACTCTGACGTTGGTGGGTGAAGGCGGTACGGGCGAGGGTGGGAAGACGCCCGGATCGTTGTTCGATGATCCGGAAGTCGTCATCGAGGTGCAGAAGTTCGTGGACGAGCAGGCACCGCGAGTCTTCGCGGTCATGCAGGAGACGCTCGAACCTCTGGCGGACCTGCAACTCGTCGCGTGGGGGATCACGACGAAGGACGGTGTAGAGGTGTCCTCGGTGCACGGCGGGATGCACATGAGTCTTCAGAGCGTGGAGAGCACGTTGTTCTTCTTCAGGGTCGGTGGGCAGGCGACTCCCCGGATCTTCTGGGTTGGGGGCGGGCGTGGGGAGTAACGGGCTTGAGACGGCCCTGGAGTGCGTGGCGCGAAGGTGGCCGGTGGTTCCGGGCGCGCTGTGGGTGCGGGACGCCTACGTCGATCCTGTGACGGGCTCCGAGTGCGACTCGCTGGCCCTGTCGTCTCCGGCGATGGCGACGTTGGACCCGGAGGAGGTCCGGCGGTTGTGGCCGGTGACGGAGCAGGGCGCCACGCGTTCGACGCTGGCCGTCCTCGGGGCATCGATGACTGCGGTGGTGGTCGAGTTGGAGCCGGCGGGGCGGTTGGTCGAGTCGGAGGCATTCCGTGCCTCGCCCACTCCGGTAGTCGTGCTCCCGGTGCCGATGTTCAGCACGATGATCGAGTCGGCGGTGTTCGTGGTGTCGTCGGTGGGAGGGCTGGACGAGAAGTTCGTCCTCTCGCAAGGCGCGTTGCTGCCGTTGCCGCCCGTGGTGATCGAGGGAGGCGCGGCACGGTGGCTGGTGTCGCCGGACGAGTGTGACGGGCTGATGAGCGGCCCGGAGTTGGCGCGGCTGTTGGTGCCGGAGACCCCGTCTGTTGAGCGCGTTCCGACTGGCTGAGCGGAGGCACCGGAAGCGTCACCGGTACCTGTGCACGACGGGACGGCCGTGTGCGGACCATCCACCCGGATGGCACCGCACACGGCCTTTTCGTATGTCTGGGACAGGTGCCCCGTCCCGTGTCCCGCCCGTCACAATAGCCTGTTTGCGCTGATCAGAGGCGCTTCGGTGGGTGTCCCACCAGGTGTGACGCGGTGACTGGCTCGGGACAGGTCGCGTGACGGGTCAAAGGTCATCTTCCACCGCCTCCCCATCCACCGTCCCGTCCCAGACGGAGGCCAAGGCTGCCCGGAGGTCGGCGATGAGGTAGCCGCGTACCTGTCGGACACCGTCGTCGGTGACGATCCGGTCGCGGGTCGGCCGACAGCCGAACTCGCCCATCCTCAGGCCAAATGCAGTGGGCTCGATGTCCAACGCGGCCGTCAGTTCCGCTGTGGGCACGAAGTCGCGTCCGCCGGGTTGAATGTCGTCGCCGAGGTAGTCCACAACAGACGCCAGCGGTTCGGGAACCTTCGTCTCGTGAGCGCGCGTTGCGACGGTTTCGACTGCGTTGGCGACCGCCGCGCGATCGAGCACCGGTCGGTCGTCTTGCCCGGCCGCGTGACCGCTCAAGGTGCTCTCCGCTTCCCTGAGCGCACGACCTCTGGCACAGATGGTTCGCCAGTCCTCGTTGGGCATGTAGTAGGTCCGGACGGTGGTGGCGAGAAGGTCGGCCCCCGCCGTGGTCTCTCCGTCCGGCCGGAGGATGCCGACGCCCTTGTGCGTGGCCATTAGCCGGCTGCTGTCGTAGCCACGTGTGTTCATCTGCTCGCCCAACACGATGTTGCTGTCCCTCCAGTCCATCACCCGCAGCGCGAACCGCGAGCCCAGCACGGCACGGAGGTTGCTGGGGATGGTCTTGCTGTCCGGTCGTTGGGTCGCCAGCACGAGGACGATGCCGGCGGCCGGTCCCTTGCGAGCGAGCCACGTGAGCAACTCGCCCACGTACTCGCCTGCCGTGAGCTTCTTCCCCTGCACATCCAGCGGTGTCCGGTCCTCCAGAGGGATCTGTACTTCGTCGACGAAAAGTGCCGTCACCGGCATGTTCAGGTTCGGGTCGCGGGACATGGCGGGCGTGATCTTCGATTCCGGGCACGTCTCGTCATCGAGGTCCTGCATCCGCCGGTAGCGGCCCTGCACCTCTGCCACCAGCTCCACGAGCCAGTCAGCGAGCGCCAGGACGTGCGCGGGTTCGTCGCCGGCCATGAACCGGTGCGCAACCCGTGCTGCCGCGTGCCAGTCCTTCCCGGCCTTGAAGTCAGCCACGTACAGCCGGGTGTGTGGATCGAGAATCAGACCCGCCGCTGCCAACCGTGCCGCGAAAGTCTTGCCCTGCCTCGGGATCGCGCCCACGAGCAGCGACGTCCAGACCAACGGCAAGTCGACCCGCCGTTGTCGGGCATCACGGCCGAACGGCACCGGCCGCCACGCATCCCACTGCTCGACCCTCAGCAACGGCGTCCGCAGTGGAGGTGTGCCGTACGGGTCTTCGTCAGCGACCCACAGCGCGACCCTGCCGGCATGGCCGCCGTTGCCGCGTACGCGTTCGGCGATGAGCTGGACCTCGTCCACCGCGAGCGCCGATGCCAACGCATCCCGGTTCTTGATCACGTCGGCAGCCTTGCGGGTCGCCGGCAGGTCTGCGGTGACCGCCCACCCGTCACCCTGCCTGGTGGCGCGTTCGACCAGCCGGAGCGTCTCGTCCTTGCCGATGAGCTTGGCGTCTCGGAACGCGTCCACGAGTACCTGAGGGTCCATCGTCCACGTCAGCGTCCGTGGACCCGCCAAAGCCGGTTTGCGCCCCGGCGAGCCGTCCTTGCGGCGACCGAGCACCGCCAGGCCGACCGACACCACTCCGCCACCGATCCACAGCACCAGATGCCCGTAAACGAGATCGAAAGCCGCAACCGCCACACCAGTCGCCGCGAGGACGGCACCGGTGACCTTCCACCGGAACAGCGTCAAGGCCCGGATGTCGCCGAACTTGTCCGCCAACTTCTCCGATTGCTCGGCAGCCGCCCGGTAATCGGCGACCCGCACCCACGACCGCCACCACCGCACCGCCACCAGCGACCCACGCACTACCGCGCGGGCGAACCGGAACGGCGACCGCAGCACCGCAACCACGAAGTCCCTCACGGCCTGCATCACCAGCCGCCGCGACTTCAACCCGACCGGCACACGTGGCGAGCGCTGCCACCATTCGGCCAGCCTCCGCACCCACGACTTCACGGGTGTCGCCGGCTGCTCGTCCACGAGTTCACCGTCAAGTACGGCGTTCACCAACTCACGGCTCGACGTATGGACCGGGAGCGAGCCGTTGTCCGGGTTCATGACGGCTCGCCCCGTTGCAGTTCGTGCATCAGCGTGGCCCTCAGACGTGACGACAGCCCGGGTGACCATCCAGTGACCTCAGGAACCCACGAGGCCGCCACTGTGGCTTCTGGTGCCCACCCAACCCGCGGTGCCGCCCAGCCGTCCGCCTTGTTCCTCTCAGGCGCGGCGGGTGGCCGCCCGAAGGCGACCACCCTTCCCACACCCGACCGGTTCGGGGCGCTCACCGTCGATCACCTCGACGTTGCGGCCCGTCCACCGCAGTCACCGTCAACGCCTTGGTCAGCGTGTACGCGGAGAACAGCGCGGGGAGACCCAGCACCACCCACAACAACGTCGAGTCGCGCCCGTGAGCGATCACCAACCACTGAACACCCACGATCACACTGGCCATGACCAGCACCCGACCCGTGAGCGACAACAAACGGGCACCGGTACGTGCCGCGTCCGCTGCCGCCTTAGCCTTGCGCGAGCCGGCCCGCCACACCATCACCACCGCCAGCAGCACACCGACACCAGCGAGCACCTGGGTAGCCGTCAGGTCGACTGTCATGACGACCCGCCCATCCGGTCACGTCGCGCGACCCACACCAGGTACAGGGCACGCCGGTCGTCATCCGACAGCCCACCCCGCACACCGACCGCCTCGACACCGGCCGTGCGCAACTCCAGCTCCAGGCACGCAAGCCGCTCTGGACAGTCGGCACACAACCGGGCTGCCAACTCCCGATCGGTCAACCCCTCCCCGTCCCACTCAAGAGCCCAGTCGTCCGATGCCGGCCGCTGACACCCGTCCTGCGTGACGATCTCCCACAACACCTCGTCGGGTACCGCCGCGAACCGATCAAGCTCTACCGCAATGACTTCGTAGTAGTTCTCGGGGTTCACCACGAGGCACCCCCGTTCAGCCGGGCGACCTCACGGGCCGTCCGCCGCTCGGCAGCCGCGCGGGCCACGTCCACGACTTCGCCGGACGCAGCGGCCTGCTCGGCCAACTCCTCAACCGCCCGTGCCGGCACCACGTAGCGAGTCCGCAGCCGGACAGCGGGGAACGCGTTCTCACGAATCGCCCGGTAGACCGTCGCGGGGTCGACGCGCAGGATGCGCGCGGCCTCGGCGACTGTGTAGAACAGTGGCGAACGTCCTGCCGCTCCACTTGTTGTACTCATTGGTCACGCCTCCGAAGACTGATTTCACCGCTCGGAGCGCTGACATAGGCGTTGATTATCGGTCAATCACCGCTGATGTCAGTCATTGCTCCGGATCTGGGCCAAGCTGCGCGCTAACGTCGGCGCTGAGGGCGGAGCACGGAGGCGTACGTGAAAGAGGATTGGTCGGCGGTCGCGGAGGCAGTCAACGCCCGCGCGAGCGAGCTGGCGCTGAAGCAGCGGGAACTCGCGGAGAAGTCGGGAGTCTCGCTTGCGATCGTCCGCGAGATCCAACAAGGCCGAATCCAGCGCCGACGCAACCCGCGCACTCTCGAAGCGCTGTCGATCGCGCTCGACTGGCACCCGCAGCACCTGACCGCAGTTCTCAACGGCCAGCACCCACCGGAAGCAGACGCGACCGCGACCCAGGTCGACAACCCGGTGATCCCACTGCTGAACACCATCATCCGCGAGATTCGAGGGCTGCGAGCCCAGCTCGGCGCACTGACCAACCGGCTTGACGACGAGCCGCGAAGAAAGGACTGATTCGCGGAAGTCGTTCGGCGATGCCTGCGTCGCTGTCATGACAACAGCAGACCGCCGAACAGAGGGACGAAATAATTGTCAGCGGCTAACGCTCCACGTGTTAGGTGGAGTTAAGTTCGCAGGTCACGGCCTCAGGGGACAGGGGAGAACGTGGCAGGACAGGGACGCGGAGACCCGCCGCGAACGCGGCTCCAGACCATACGCAAGGAGCTTCAACGGACCCAAGCCCAGGTCGTCCGCTACTTCCTCACACGAGGTAAGACGCTGGGCATCCCGGTAGCCAGCGAGTCGGCGCTGTCCGTGATGCTGTCCCGCTGGGAGAACGGTCACGTAGAGGTGACGGACCCTGGCTACCAACGCCTCTTCCGCGAGTTCTACGGCCGAAGCAACGAAGAACTAGGCTTCCCAGCGGAGCACGTGAACGAATCGGCAGAGGAACTTCGGGACCGACTGTTCGTAGCCCGGAGCGTCGACCGTGGAACGGTCGACCTGTTCCAACGACAGGTGAACGACCTGCGCCACTCGGATGCGAGATTCGGTGCGGTTGCAGTGCTCGACCAGTTGAACAACCTCGTTCGCCAGATGGAGGGTGTTAAGACTTTCAGTGTGAGCACCCGTCTCCGCGAACGCTTGGCAGCCATCCTCACAGACGCGCGCACACTAGCCGGCTGGACGGCACTCGACCGAGGTTCCCAACTCCAGGCGTGGCAATATCACGAAGACGCCAAGGTCTCTGCACGCGAAGCCGACTCACCCTTCCTGTTGGCGCACGCCACAGCACAGCAAGCCGTCATCCTCCTGGACATCGGCGAACCGGCCGCAGCCGTCGAGCTGCTGGAGTACGCGCGCAACGTAGCCGAGAACCGCGCTCCGTCGCTCCTGCGCACCTGGCTGGCCGCAGCACATGGAGAAGGACTCGCAGCGGCCGGACGCCACGGCGAGTCCCTACGCGCGTTCGATGAGGCCCAAACACTCCTGCCGTCGAACCCGATAGATCCCGAGCTACCGCACCTGATGCTCAACGACGGTCACTTGGCGAGGTGGCGCGGCAGTGCACTCGTGCGACTCGCCGACCACAACGCGGTCACCAATCTGGAAGCGGCAGTGCGGGAACTAGAGACGTCCCCGCACTCAGCCATCCGCGCCCAACTCCACATGTACGCAGACCTAGCCTTCGCCTACGCCAGGGCTGGCGACAGCAAGGGAGCACTGAACTACGCAGCCAAGGCCCGCCAACTAGCCTCCCGCATCGGCTCTGACCGCCAACGTCAACGCCTAGCCACGTTGCAGCTACCCGAGATCGGTGGACCCGGCATTGCGTGAAGCCAGGTAGAACAGCAGCGGCACGATTGCTCCTGACCCGAGCACCTCACCGCGCTTGATCAGCTCCAGCATCCGATCAATCGGAATCCACTCGATGCGAGCGGCTTCTTCGGCGTCAGTCGGCTCACCGACCTTCTCGGCTTTGCGCCAGATGTAAGCGTTCACCGGAGCGTTAACCATGCCGGGCAACGGTTGGAAAGTTGCGATGTGCTCAGGTTCGCCAATCGGTCGCCAACCGGTCTCCTCTTCAGCCTCCCGAGCAGCCGTTGATGCCGGGCTTTCTCCGTCTTCGACAAGGCCACCGATAAGTTCATAGCCCCACTGGTCGACGGCGAACCTGTACCGCCAAAGTGTCAGAACTTCTTCATGCTCGTTTAGGAGGAGGGCTACAGCGACATGATCTAGTTCTACAACATGGTGTTCGAAACGAGTGCCATCGGGTGGCTCGACATCGACAAGCCCGAGTCGTACCCACTTGTTGTCGTAGATGGTGCGCTTCCCATGCACCTTCCACGTAAGATTTTTTGGATGATCGTCCATGTCTCCCTGCTAGTCAAGTCGCCGATGCGGAGGCAAAGTATCTCAACCTGAGAGGTACTCAAGCACTGCGGTAATAGCGGCACTTCGCATTTGGCGAGTCCTTACCTTGCCGACGTAACGTGCTTGTTTGAAGACGGATTCGTCTGCCACGAGGACGTCTCCGATAGTTGTAAGATTAAGTTCTTCGAGCTTCTGTTTTTGAAAAGCTGTGAGATCTAGAACGGTGCTGGGAGTCCGCAAGCGAGCTTCAAGTGCGACATTGTTAGTCGCATCAAAGTCTTGTAGGGAAAGATTCTTGATGGGGTCAAAAGCCGGGTGATTTGCCCCAAATTCTACCACTCGTTTAATGGATAGAGAGCGCCTGACCTTGGAACCGTAACTGATGGGGTCACTATCCAAGGCAAACTGGCACCCGAGGTTTACCATGTATCGTGTGCCGACGGCCATTCTCGTACCACGAATACCGGAAACACCCTCTTGAAGAATGCCGCTGTAACAAAGCAGTTGTAGTGCTTCTTTTACGATACCGGGCGCATTGCGGTGAATCCAGATATGGGTCGAAGTCTGGCTATCTCGGCCACTATTTCTCTTGTAGAGATCAGGGAGAACTGTTCCTTCCATGAACCATCGTCCCCAGTCGATCAGCTTACTGTGACCGGGGTACCTCTCAGACAAGCCAGAGTGTTCAGCCCAGATTTCTTCACGGTAGTATTGTCGGATGGTTTCTTGTGCACTCTTTCGCCTAAGCGGCAGGCTGCGTGACAGTGTCTTAAGCAAGATTCGCGGGTTTCCTGTAGCTGCATATGCGAGAGTGTCGAAAAGGTCACCTTGCGAGTCAAGAATTCGCCGCAGATCTTTTTCTTGTTTGTACACGATTTCGCGCATGGTTCCCGCATACTCCTGATCAAAGATTGCCCGATCAATGGAGACCACGGTGGCGTCATGGTTGGGTTGGAAGAAATCGCCAAATGCTGTTGCGCCAGGGTACACGGCCGCCTTGACGGCAAGATATGGGCTGCGGAGCTCGCGCATCAAAGTGAAGAATTGTCGTTGTTGTTCGGGTATGAAAACATGGGCAGCTTCATCCACCAGGAGAGTTATGCGACGTAGGCCGGTTTGTTCACAAAGGTCCGCAACTGCCTCGGCAACTACTTCAGGACCGGGTACTTTCACGGATTCGACATCTGTGTTAGTGTCGCGCCACGCACTTTCAAAACCTTGCTCCACTGCTTCCAGTCGAGAAGGCTGGTCATCAGTTGACTGGCCTCGGATCGCGGATATCGCGGAGCCACTTGGAAGCGTAATACCCGCCGCCAATGCAGCTCGTACGATGCGATTGCAGATTTTCGCAAGCATCCAGGCTGAGAATTGGTCGGCTGTAGGTCGTTTGATCAATGTTGCTGTGGCAAAAGTGACATAGACTGGCAGAATCCCCTCGGTCCTCAGACTATTCAGAAGCTCTACTTCTGCGACTCGGAGGAGAAAGGACTTTCCTACTCCCCGGCTCCCGCGCAGGATTACTGGTGAGCGGCTTTTCAAGATATCTACGGCAATCCGATCAGTCGAGGTTTCCACCAGGTAGTCGAGGATCTCATCGCGACGAATATCTTCGGTTCGAAAGAAAAAGTCTGATCCCATAATTTTCCTAGTCCACTGGGAGGCCAAGAGTCTGGCGGACAATCTTCATGTGCGAGAATGAATGTTCGAGCGTCGCTCCGAGTGAGCTGTTTGCCTCTATGTCGATCTGGGAGCCGTATCGGCAATAGAGTAGGAACAGGACCGATTCTGCTGCGTCGCGAGCCGTTTGTATCCAGTCCTCAATTACGTTCTTGGAGTACTTCAGAGTGTCTGGCAAGCGTTGCGTTACTGCCGCTTTGCCGTGGATGAACTGAGAGCAATGGCGGTAGCAGCGTGCTGCGCGTGATGCGTACTCTTTCGCGTCCTGCACTGCGTCAGCATTGAACTCTTGCACGAAGGATGCGCTGAGGATTCCTGTCTCTTCGTCGATAGCTCTCGACCAGGAAAAGTCGATCCTGTCGGACAGCCACTGCCTCCGTGTGAGTTCATTCGCTGAAAAATAGACCGCTGCAAAGGCTAGCTCTAGAAAGGTTCGAAGTCCTGCGCACGCATGACTGTATGAGCCACTAGCGCCAGCATATATGGAAAAAGCTAGGTCACGTCGGGCCGCAGTTATCTGCGCTACCTCAGGGCGGTCAATCAGGAACTTTTCCCATTTATTTATATCGAGGTCAAGCTGGAGAATAGATCCAAGTCCGTCTTTATGCTCGGATGCGGCTTTCTCTATTGCTTCATGAGCATCGCCGTGTAGATGGCGAAGGTGCTGCAATATGGTAGAAGCGTCATTGCCGGACATCTCAGCCCCCCGCTTGCTCCCGTACGTTGACGGGAGGGTACCTCGTCAGTCGTGGTGCGACTAGAACTTGGTCTTCACCAGTCACATGGGTGACACAATGGCAACTTACTGCTACTGCCTGTTGCTTTGCTTCACGAAAGAGCTTTATCGCTCTTCCCTCGCTTCTCGTTAGCTGGCGTTTCGTGATTATTGCAGAGATGCAATAGTGGACGTGAAAAGTCTTCGCGTTTATGAACGACCGTCTGCTACGGGCATACTGGGTTGCGACGGGCCGGAGAGGCCCTCGGCCCGGTCTTCGCATCGTCCACGAACTTGTCCATGAACCTCCGCCGAGAAGGCGCCTGGAGGCGTAACTTCTAGACAGGCGGTCGTCGGTAGCCGCTGATCAAGGCTGTGTGCGGTGTGACCTTGGACACTCATAATCCGTCAGGTCGTGGGTTCGAACCCCACCCGCCCCACTCCTCGCGCTGGTCAGCGTGGTGACGGCTCGCACGAACAAGATCGTCGCCACGCTTTTGCCACTGTTTATGGCCAGGACCCCGTGGGTGCACGGGTGGGCGAAGCGCGGGTGGGGCAATGCCCGTAGAGAGCGAAGCGCGGAAGAGCAAGAGAAGCGCTCGCCGCGCGGCAGGCCAACAGGATGACGGGGTGGGTGGTGATCTTGCGTTGCGTGGTGGGGCGGGGGTCGTGTCATCCCGTCGACCTCCCGGAGGGCTATCACGCGAGCCGGGGTCCTGCGAGGGTGGCACCTCGGCCGCCGGGTGGGCGTGCATGTCGCAGGACCCCGACTCGCGTGATAGGGCTGCGCCAGGTCGACGGGATGACAGGAGCCCCTCTCTTGGGCGCAGCGACCGGGTCGGGTTGATACCGGAAGAGCACCGTGCGGATGTGCTCGTGTTGTGGGACTACCACGACATGAAGCACCCCGTGCGGCCTGCCGACATCGGGATCGGGTTCGGCAGCCATGACATCGGTGTTGCGGTGCGCGCAGTCGAGCTGTACCACGCGCGTGTCGTGCCGCAGTTGTTGTTCACGGGGGCCAACGCTCCGACGACTGTCACGCGATTTCCCCGGGGTGAGGCCGTCCACTACCGCGAGCACGCGTTGGCGCACGCGGTGCCCGACGGTGCGATCCTGGTGGAGACCGAGGCCGGGAACACCGGCGAGAACGTGACGCTGAGCCGGGAAGTGCTGCGGCGTCACGGAGTCGAGGTCGGATCGGCGGTGCTGATCTCGCGCCCGTCCCAGGAGCGGCGGGTGTACGCCACGTGCCGGATGTTGTGGCCCGGTCTCGACGTCGTGTGCACATCCCGTCGACCGGACGTCGACGAGTACGTCGCGAGTGTCGGTGACGTCGATCTGGTGATCTCCACGCTGGTCGGCGATACGCAGCGCATCACCCTGTACGCGGAGGCCGGGCACGCCATCGCGCAGCACGTCCCGGACGAGGTGCACGACGCCTGCGGACGGTTGGTGGCGGCGGGGTACACCAGCAGGTATATCGCAACCCACTAGGCGCTCCTCGCCGCACCGTGCGTGGCACGGCATAGTGCACGGGTTCGATTCTCTTCGAGCACACGAGCACGAACCTGCCGCCTGCAATGGGAAAGAGCCGCATCGTGAAGACCGACCTGACCCCGAACACGTGCGTGGACGCCGAGACGTTCGCTGCCGCCGTGGAGCTGGAAGGCCCGCCGGAGACCGAGTTCGACCCCGGCATCGCCGCCCGGCTCCCGGCCAAGGCGACGGCGGGCGGCGCGCTGATCCGGGACGAGGACGGCCACATCCTGTTCGTGACGCCCCGCTACAAGCCGGTGCTGGACATCCCGGGAGGCGTTGCGGACGCCGACGAGTCCCCGAGGGCGGCGTGCGCGCGCGAACTGGAAGAGGAACTGGGGCCGGGCATCCCCGTGGGAGCCCTCCTGGTCGTGGACTGGGTGCCCCGCAAGGGTCTCTGGCGGGACAGCCACCAGTTCATCTTCGACGGCGGGATCCTGCCGGCCGACCGGGTCGCCGACCTCCGCACTCACGACGAGGAACTCGCGGGCCTTCGCTTCCTCCCCCTCGCCGAAGCCCGCCCCCTCATCTACCCGTCCCTGCACCGCCGGCTGATCCTGGCAGTCGAAGCCGCCGAAGGCGGCCACCCCATCTACGCCGAGTTCGGTCATGCGCTGTGAAGCGGTTGCGGAGACTGGTAGTAACGGGAGTCGGTGACTGCCAGCAGGCGGTGACGGCCTCTTAACGGAGGAGGGCACGAAGGTGTTCGAGGAGTGGGCGGGGGCTCTCCGCGAGCTGACTGCGACCAAGGAGGCCGCGGAGAGTTGGCGGCACAACCGCTACGAGTTCGCGCACCGGCTGGGGCACGCCCTGACGGATGACCGGCAGACCGGTGAGCCGGTCGTGTCCGGTCACGTCGTCTACGGGGTGTGGCTGAAGTGGGGCCTGCTCTACGTCGGGCAGACCCGCGGCGCGGAGCGGCGGTTGCGGGACCTCCCGGTGGGGGAGAGCCACCACCTCGCCAACACGTTCCCGCCCGAGATCTGGCACCGGGTCGTGGTGGTGTCCTGGCCGAAGCTCGCCGAGGCCGCGTCGGCGGTCGCGGAGGTCGAGCCGGACGAGGTCGGGCTCGGTTTGGAGCACCGGTTGCAAGCCTGGCTCCAGCCCCTGGCGAACGCTTCGCGCCGGACTCCGGGCGGGAACTGGCGCAGCGTCGACTGGACGAGGAGCCGGTCCAGGGGCGCGGTCGTCGGTGCACGGATCGACCGGTTGTTCACCGAGGTGCGGAACGTGTGGGAAGAGGCTTCTCAGGCGGAGGTCGCGGCGGAGTCGGACGTCTACCGCGTGGTCTTCCCGGCAGACTTCCGCTGAGGCCCTCGGGACGCTCGGTGGCTGTCAGATGGCGCGGGCGGTGAGGCGGGAGGTGGCGATGTTGTCGCTCCACGTCCAGCAGAAGCCCACGATGCTGCTGGACGCGGCGAAGGACAGGCGCTTGCTCACCTTCGACTCGTCGACCGGGACGGGTTCGCGGGTCAGGGGTTCGCTGTCCGGGGACGGGTCGCGCCAGCTCGCCCACCACACGCGGCTGGGCAGGTTGTGGCTGCTGAAGTGCACGGCGATCGACATGTCGCTCATCGGGCGCACGGCGATGCGCCGGAAGTCCGACTGCGGGGCCACGTACGACAGGGCCACCTCGTAGCTGATCTCCACCTCGTCGCCGTGCCGCAGCGGCTTGGTGAAGATCAGGTCGAACGCGTACGTGTCGGACGTGCTGCGGTACAGCTCGGAGCACCGGTGGGACGCGTCGGTGACCGCGATGTCCGGGGTGTCGAACTGGACGGGGAAGCGGGCCAGGCCGTCCGCTCGGGCGACGAGGAGCTGGTGCATGGAGTGGCGCATCGGCGAGCCGTTCTCGTCCACGTAGTGGATCTCGTTGGAGGACAGCACCTCGAACTTCGACGCCTGGAACCCGACGGCCTCCAGGGGCGGCGGGGCGAGGGTGCGCAGCGCCTCGACTTCCTCGGAGCCGGTGCCCGCGAAGCGGGCCCACAGGGTGCGCACGTCGCGGTCGGCGATGGAGAACGCGCCGACGAACAAAGCCAGCGTGTCCGCGGTGAGGCTCGTTCCGGCCAGTGCGCGGTGCACGCGGCTGCGGAGTGTGCGGTAATCCGGTGTCGCACCGCTCCGCAATCGCACGTAGTCGACGATCACCCGGGCCACAGCCGCCTGGCTGATCTCGCCGTCCCGCGCTTTGCCGACCTGTTTCACCCATCGTTCCCGGTAGCGGCCGGGACGGTTGAGCAGTTCCCGCAAGAAGGCTGCCGCGACATCTGCTCCGGCCAGGTTTGTACCAGGCATGGCAGTCCTCCAGCAGGCGTGGGTCGAGCCTGGGTAGTCTGCCACGAGGTGGGGACCGGCGGAACCGCCGCAGGGGGCGCTGTCCGGTGAGCCCGGGGTCGGCGACCGGCCACTACCACTTCCACATGAACCCGGCGCAGGCCCGTTCGACGGACCTGAGCGAGCGGTGGACCGACCGGTCGCCGTCGATTTCGACCGGGTCCTGGCACAGGACGAGGCTGTCGCCGTCGCGGCCGTCCCACTCGGCCCACCAGACCTGTTCGGGAATGCGGTCCGGGTGGAAGTGCACGCGGACGTTCCAGCCGTTGTACCTGTTGTAGACGCACCGCCGGTATTCCGGGGCCGGCGGCTCGACGTACCGGAAGGACTGCCGGTACTGCAAATGCGCGGTCGCGCCGAGCGGAATCGGTTTGTGGAACAGGAAGCGGACCTCCCACAGGCTGTTGCCGTAGGGCAGTATCCCGCCCTGCACCCCGCCGTAGGTCAGCGCGACGTCGATCCGGTCGGTGTTGAACCGGTACGGGAAGTAGGCCAGGCCGTCCACGTGGGAGAGGATCGTCTGGCGGACCTCGTGGTGCGCGGGCAGCCCGTCCGCGCCGATGTGGTGGTCCTCGTCCACGGAAACGGTCTCGTGCTCCGGCGCGGGCAGGTCGTCGGGGCGTTCGAGCTTCCCCTCGATCACCGGGCCGTACTCCTCGCCGTGCCAGATGCGTTCCGAGCGGCTGCGGTGGAACTCGCTGAACCCGAATGCCGCGCACAGCCTGCGGAGCGTTTCCAGGGTGAGCGGTTGGCCCTCCAGGGCCCGGTCGATCTTCTGGTGGAAGATCCGCTTCCCCTTGTGCCCGTGCCGGCTCTGGAGATATGCCTGCTGCTGCCTCTCCTTCAGTTCGCCGAGTTCGAAGCAGTAGTCGGCGTACACCGCCGCCACCGCGTCCTGGTTGAAGTAGCTCGGGTCTTTTTCGGCGGTGGCCACGTTTTCGAAACCCGCGCGCCGAACCCATTTCCGGCGATACGGCAGAGAAGGGTCGCAGAGCAGGTGCTTGACGTACAACGCAGCAGCCCGCGCGGCGAGTCGAGGTTGCTCCGACCTACTCAATTCCACTCCACGGCGACTGTGACACGAGTGAGACGGCCCTGCCCGTAGATCGTCGGCGCACTCCTCGCCACGTGTCAATCCCGCCAATCGGCCCTACTCCGTGGCGCGGTCGATTGGAATAGAAGTCCGGGGTTGACCGTTCCGGTGATCATCCCTATGGTCTGCCGACCGCCGGTATTCCGAACGCTCGGTCGAACCGACGGGCGTGCGGTCGGCAAAATGCGAAAAAGATTGTAGACAGTCGGATGGGTGCCGGCGTCGCTCGGTGCGACAAGTCTGTGACAAGTTCCCTAGACGATGTTCTCCAAGCAGCCCGGGAACAGCGGCTGAGCAGCGAAGGAGCACCACAGTGTCTGGGGAGATCCGGCGTTTCACGGCGCAGGCGGACACGCCGCCGTCCACCCGTGCGCACGGCAGCCCTGCCCGGTCGGCCGCAGGACGGCGGCTCCGGGCGTCGCTGCGTGAGCAGGCCGTGGACGGGCTGCTCGACAAGGCGCGCGTCGCCGCCGCCACGGAGGCGGCGATGGACGTCATGGACGGGGTGAAAGCGGTCGACGCGCACCGCAGGAGCCTCGCCGGCGACGACCAGGTCCTCAACCGCCTCCTGTTCGACGTCGAGGTGGATTACGTGAATCGCGTCACGCGCGTGCTGCGCGGTCGCGCGTACTGAAGGGCGTTGCCATGTGGGACATCCGCTACGCGGCAACCAAGGTGGTCGAGTGGGGGACCGGGCGGAAGACGTACTCGCTCAGCCCCCAGGCGCACGCCGCCCCGTGCGGCGGCGACGACGGGTTCGTGATCGTGGAGGGACGGGGAAAGGAGCTGGGCCACGGGGCAGGAGTGGAGCCGGAGGAGGCCGGAGGTGGTTCGGATCGGTGACGGGGGTGGTTCGGATCGGTGATGAGGAGGGCTGGTGCGGGGTGCGAAGTGCGGCGGTGCTCCTCGGTGTCGGCCTCGGGGTGCGGGGCGTCGTCCACGTCGTCACGCACCACTGGCCGGAGTTGTTGCTGTCGGTGCTGGTCGTCGGTGCTGTGTGGCTGCACCTCCGGCTGGGAGCCGGCCGAGATCCGGTGCGAGGTGCGGGGCGTGGTTCGGTGCGGGGCGCGGAACGGGAGTTGAGGCGGGAGTTGCGGAGGCTGGCTCGGTGCCGTTTGCGCCGGCGTGTGCGGATCAGGGTGGCTACTGCGATGGCCGAAGCGGAGATGGAGCGTGTGGCGGGGGAATGGAGGTCGCGGCGGTAGGAAAGTTCGGTGGAAAGGAGTCGGCGGGAAAGGTCAGACTTCGAGCAGGCGGGCCAGGGCGCGGGGGTCGGGGAGGGTGAAGCTCATCCGCGCGGTGCGCAGCAGGCCCCTGGACCGGAGGCTCCCCAGCGCGGTCTCGACGCTCTTCTCCGACGCGGCCACGGCGTCCGCCAGGTCGCGCTGGCTCAGGCCGTCCAGGCGGAGCCCGGCGTCGGTCCGGTGGCCCTGCTCGGTCACCCACTTGAGCAGCACCGCCGCCACCCGCAACGGCACGTCCCGGGTCTGCGACAGGTGGCGCTCGTCCGCGTCGCGCTGGCGCTTGTGGCTCGTCTGGTCGACCAGCGCGCGCACGTCCTCGCTCTGCGCGCGCAGCCTCAGGAACGTCGTCCCGGCCAGGTGCACGGCCCGGCCCGCGCGCAGCGCGACCACGTGCGCGCTGCGCGGCCGGCCGCCGATCACGCCCAGCTCGCCCACCAGGTCACCCGGTCCGAGCAGGCTGACCAGCGGCTCCACCTCGCCGCCCGGCAGCAGGGCCTTGAGCAGGCCCGCTTCGACGAGCACCACCTCGTCGCTGCGGGTGCCGGCGGTGATCAGCCGGTCGCCCTTGTGGAACGGCGCGGACCGCCCGGCGGAGCGGATCTCCGCCCGGCCCCGGTCGGCTGCGTGGTCCGGCATGGCGCACCATGGTGCCGACGGTCACCCGTGCCGGGGGCCGGAATCCGCCGCGTTCACACGTTCAGGTGAGTCGGCGCGCAGCGCCTCGATCAGCGCCTGGTTCCGCGCGCCCCACTCGCCCAGCGGCGCCAGCGCCTGGTTGAGCGAACGGCCGAGATCGGTCAGCGCGTACCCCACCCGGGGCACCACCTCGGCGTAGTCGTGGCGGTGCACCAGCCCGTCCGCCTCCATCTCGCGCAACTGCTGCGCGAGCACCTTCTCGCTCACCCCGACCAGACCGCGCCGCAATTCCCCGAAGCGCTTCTCGCCGGTGTCCAGGGCCCACAGGACGAGCACTTTCCACTTGCCCTCGATCACGTCGATGGCCGCGTCGATACCGCACTCGTAGGACCGCTTCCGGCTCATCCGCCGATCTCCCCCTGCTTACCCCGAGGTGCGTGCTTACTTCATTGTGCGTGCTTGATCAGTCTAAACACCCCCGTGACGATGGTGCGGTGACCAACGAACAGCAGAAGCAGCCGGTGACCGTGCTCGGCCTCGGGCTCATGGGCACGGCGCTGGCGCAGGCGTTCCGCCGCTCCGGCCACCCCACCACCACGTGGACCCGCTCGAACCGCCCCGGGCCGGACGGCACCACCGCGGCGGCGTCCGCCGCCGACGCCGTGGCCGCGAGCCCGTTGGTGGTGCTGTGCGTGCTGGACTACCGCGCGGTGGACGCGGTGCTGGCCCGCGTGCCCGACGGCGGCCTGGCGGGCAAGACCGTCGTCAACCTCACCACCGGCACGCCCGAACAGGCCCGGGAGACCTCGGACCGGATCACCGGGCGGGGTGCGGACTACCTCGACGGCGGGATCATGTCGAACCCGGAGGGCGTCGGCGACCCGACGTCGATGATGCTCTTCAGCGGGTCGGCGGAGTCCTACCAGGTGCACCACGAGGCGCTCTCCGCGTTGGGGGACGCCAGGTTCCTCGGGTGGGACGCCGGCCTGGCGGCGCTCTACGACGCCGCGCTGCTCGGCATCATGTACTCCGCGTTGACCGGCTACCTCCAGGCGGTCGCGCTGGTGGGCCGGGAAGGGGTGTCGGCGGCGGGGTTCACGCCGATGGCCCGGGAGATGCTGACCGCCACCTCGTCGTTCCTGGGCGAGATCGCGGGGCAGGTGGACAGCGGGCACTACGCGAGCCGGTCGGCGCGGCTGGACATGCAGCTCTCGGCGGCCGAGCACGTCATCGACGCCGGACGGGTGCGCAAGGTCGACACGACCGTGCTGGAGCACGTGAAGTCGTTGATGGCGCGGGCGGTCGCGGACGGCCACGCGGGGTCGGACTACGCGGCGGTGATCGACCAGATCCGCAAGGGGTGAAGGGGGCGGCCCCGAGAGGCCGCCCCCGCGGTCAGGACCAGTCCGCGCCGGCGGGTTCGCGGATCGTGGTGTTGATGCGGTTGAACATGTTCGTGAGGCTGATCATCAAGATGATCGCGGACAGGCCCTGCTCGTCGAAGTGGTCGGCCGCCGCGTCCCAGATCTCGTCGGTGACGGAGTTCGGCCGGTCGGCCAGCCGGGTCGCGGCCTCGGTCAGCTCCAGCGCGGCCCGCTCGGCGTCGGTGAACTTGTCGGTCTCCCGCCACGTCGGGAGCAGCAGCAGGCGCTCGACGTCCTCGCCGGCCTCGCGCGCGGCGCGCGTGCCCGACTCGACGCACGCGCTGCACCCGTTGATCTGGCTGGCGCGCAGGTGCACCAGTTCCAGGGTGGACTGCGGCACGCCGCCGGAGTGCACGGCCTTGAAGAAGCTGCCGATGCCCTTCTTGGCGTCGGGCAGGAGCAGGGCGGGGTTCTTCATCCTCGGTTCCATGCTCCCCTGACGGATCGCCGGTCGCGGGGTGTGACCGGTTCGCCGGAAGTTCCCGGAGGGATGGGGACGGGGCCGGTGGGAGCGCTCGGCGGGGCGGGGGAGCGCCTGGCGGGGAGGTGCGGTCCGGGCGGGTGGAAGGGGGTGTTCAGTCCACGCAGGGGATGCCGTCGGCGGTGGCGGGCGGGTCGCGCGGTGGTGGGGGGTCGGACGGTGGCGGCGGGGCGGTCGGGCTCGGTGGTGGCGACACCGGTTTCGGCGGTTCGGCGCGGCCCAGGGCCACGTCCACCGCGCCGCGCATCGCCGGCTGCCCGTCCACGCCCGGCAGGCCGGTGATCGGCAGGGTCAGGAACCGCACCCCGGTCACCCGGCCGCCGAGGTCGAGCACGTCCCAGCCCTCGGACAGCACCACGTTCTGCTTCGCCACCGAGACCACCGGCCCGAGCGCGGCCACGCCCTGCTCCTTCACCCGCGACAGCACGGCTTTGAGGAACGCCTGCTGCCGCCGCGTCCGGTCCAGGTCGCCGTTGGGCAGGCCGTGGCGCTGCCGGACGAACGCGAGCGCTTGCGCGGCGTCGAGGCGCTGCCGGCCGGCGGGGAAGTCCGCACCGGAGAACTCGCGGTCCCGGGTGGCCCGGTTCAGGCACACGTCCACGCCGTCCAGCGAGTCGGCCAGGTGGTAGAAACCCGCCAGGCTCAGCTCGGCCAGCGCGTCCACCGGCACCCCGAGGAACTCGCGCACGGTCGCCACCTGCGCGCGCCGCCCGGCTTCGCGGCCCAGCCACTCCAGCTCGGCCGCGTCGTGCCCGCCCTCCTGGACCAGCCGATCCTCCTCGGCTTCCTTGGCGCGGCCGTACGCCTCCTTGATCTTGTCGGTCGGCGTGCCCGGGACCCCGTGCAGCACGGCGTGGTTGTCGCGCGGCACCGACATCGCGGTCGCGTCCCCGCCGTCACCGGGCACGTGCACCAGGATCAGCGTGTTCGCGTTGTACCCGCCCCGGTCCACGTCGCCGGCGTGCAGCCGGTCGAGCACGTCGTCCGGCGGTGCACCGCCGTCCAGGTCCCGCCGCGTGGTGAGACCGATCAGCAGCACGTTGACCCCGTCGGTCGAGCGCGGCGCGTCGTCGGGGATCGCCCGCGAACGCCGCACACCGCTGTCCAGGTCCTGGTAGGTGGCCCACGCCACCCCGGACGCCACCAGCACCGCGACCGCCGTCGCGATCCAGGCGATCCTGGTCACGATCAGCGAGAACCGACGCACCATCCCCACCCCCCGGTCGCGTAGCCTAAGGCCGTTCAGACGCTGGGGGCTGCGTGGTCGACCGAATCTCACACCTGCCGAGCTTGGCCGCGCTGGCGTCGTCCTCGGTGCTCGCCGGTGTGGGGTACTGGCTGGACGGCGGGCAGCCGGGGTGGCTGTTCGGCGGGTTCCTGGTGGCGGGTGCGGTGTTCGCCGCCGCCGTGGTGCGACCGGTCGGGTTGTGGGCGGTGGTGCCCGCGCCGCCGCTGGTGTGCTCGGGTGTGGTGGTCGGGGTGGCCGCCGCAGGGGGAAGGTCGTTGCGCGAGGTGCTCGTCACCGCCGCGCCGCTGGTGATCCGCGGGTTCCCGCCGATGGCCGTCGCGGTCGGGGCGGGCGTGGCCGTCGCGGCGGTGCGGGTGGGGGGAAAGTGGTGGCAAAACAGGTCTTCGTCGACGAGACCGGCAGACGCCGGGGGCTGATGGCGGTCCTCGGCGTCGCGCTGGCGGTCGGTCTGCTGGGGTTCGCCGGGGTGATCGTGACGACCGTGTTCGAGCACCTGCCGTGAGAGCGCACTGGATCTCGTTGCTGGTCGGGTTGGCGTTGTTGTTGGGAGCGTTGGCCTTCCACGCCTACGCGACCGCGATCCCGCCGAAGTCGCCGAGGCCGGCGGCGGTCGCGGAACCGGTGCCGGGCGGCACGGTCGCCCTGGTGTTCCACGGCGGTCCGGACGCGCGGTACACGCCCAAGCTGCTCGACCGGCTCGCCGCGCTGAGGGTCCGGGCGACGTTCTTCGTGGTCGGCGCGGCGGTCAACGCGCACCCGGAACTGGTGCGGCGCATGGTCGACGAGGGTCACGAGGTCGGCGTGGGCACCTTCCGCAACGGGCCGGACGGCGCGTTGGACCCGGCGTTCACCCGGGCCGCGCTGGCTGCGGCGGCAGGCGTCCACAGCGGACTGTCCGAACCGGACCAGGACACGCTCGACCTGACCGTGCGCGACCCTCCGGCGGTCGTGGCGCGCACCGACGTGCGCCAGGTCGTGCGGCTGCACGTCAACAGCAGCGCGCCGGACGTGGTGGAGCTGCTGGTGCGCGAGCACGCCGGGTCCCGGTTCGTGTCGCTCTCCGAAGCCCGGGGCGGCGTGGTCGCGGGTGGTGAAGACGCGGGGATCGGGGTGCGGACGACCGGGTACGCGCTGGCGTTCGCGCAGTGGCACGGTGGGACGATCGTCGTGGTGCTGGGGGTGCTGAGCGCGATCGTGGCAGTCCTGGCGCTGCTGCGGACCATCCTGCAACTGGGGCTCGCGCACACCTCGCGGCGGCTGCGCCGGGACGACGCCGTGGTGGGGCTGGAGTACGCGCCGGACGTGTCGGTCGTGGTGCCCGCCTACAACGAGGCGGCGAACATCGTGGCGGCGGTGCGGTCGATCGTCGCGTCCGACCACCCCGGCGACGTCGAGGTCGTGGTCGTGGACGACGGGTCGGTCGACGGCACGGGCGAGCTGGTCGGGGCGCTGGCGCTGCCGGGCGTGCGCGTGCACCGCCAGGAGAACGCGGGCAAGCCGGCGGCGCTGAACGCCGGGATCGCGCTGGCCCGGCACGAGGTGCTGGTGCTGGTCGACGGGGACACGGTGTTCCGGGCGGACACGGTGTCGCAGGTCGTCCGGCCGCTGGGCGCGGACGGCGTCGGCGCGGTGTCCGGCAACGTCAAGGTCGCCAACCGGCGCGGGGTGTTCGGGCGGTGGCAGCACTTGGAGTACTGCGCCGGCTCGAACCTCGACCGGCAGATCCTCAACGCCCTGGGCTGCCTGCCGACCATCCCGGGCGCGATCGGGGCGTTCCGGCGCGCGGCGCTGGAGCAGGTCGGCGGGATCAGCGCGGACACGCTGGCCGAGGACACCGACGTGACCATGGCGATCACCCGCGCGGGGTGGAAGGTCGTGTACGAGCCGGGCGCGCGGGCGTGGACCGAGGTGCCGACCGGGGTGCGCGGCCTGTACAAGCAGCGGTACCGGTGGTCGTACGGGACGTTCCAGTCGATGTGGAAGCACCGGGCGGCGCGCGGCCGGATCGGGCGGCTGGGCCTGCTGTACCTGTTCCTGTTCCACGTGCTGCTGCCGCTGCTCGCGCCCGCGCTGGACGTGTTCGTGGTGTACGGGGCGTTCATCGCGGACGCGCCGTGGGCGTTGGTGGTGTGGGCGGGCTTCCTGCTGATGCAGACGGTCAGCGCGGGGTACGCGCTGCGGTTGGACGGGGAGTCGCTGAAGCCGCTCTGGACCTTCCCGCTCCAGCAGGTGGCGTACCGGCAGCTGACCTACCTGGTGGTGGTGAAGTCGCTGGTGACGGCATTGCACGGGACGCCTGTGCGGTGGCAGTCGTCGGGGCGGGAGGGGTTGGCGGCGGATGCGGTGGGCGGGGCTGCGCGGTGAGGCCGGTGGCGGTGGGGTGGAAGGGTGGTAGTACCGGAGGTAGCATCGGGGGTGTGAAAATCAGTGTGAGTCTGCCGGAGGAAGACGTAGAGTTCGTTGATCGCTACCTTCTGCAACATCGCAGTTCATCGCGGTCGTCGGTGATCCACCAGGCGATCGCGCTGTTGCGGGAGGCCGGGTTGGAGAACGCCTACGCGGACGCGTGGGACGAGTGGGAAGCCGACGGTGAAGCCGAGATGTGGGACGTGACAGCGCCAGACGGTGTCGTCGATGCGTCGAGGTGAGATCTACTGGGTCGATCTGGAGCCGTCCGTGGGTGCGGAGGCCAACAAGATCCGACCGGCCGTGGTCGTCAGCAACGACGCGGCGAACCGGGCCGCCGGACGGGGCGGCCGGGGTGTCGTGACCATCGTGCCGATCACCTCCAACACCGCGCGGGTGTACCCGTTCCAGGTCTTGCTGCCGGCCCGGGAGTGCGGTCTCGGCGCGGACTCGAAGGCGCAGGCCGAGCAGGTGCGGACGGTCTCGGCGGCGCGGTTGCGCGCCCGGATCGGGGAGTTGCCGCCGGCGGTGTTGAAGAAGCTGGACGACGCGATGCGGGTCCACCTCGCGTTGTGACCGTCGGCGAGTTCGAGGAAGAGGGCCGGTGGGAGAGGGCGGTCGCCGAGTGTCCTCGACGACCGCCTGGGGTCACTCGATGACGGTGATGGCGCCGGCCGGGCACAGGTGGGCCGCTTCGCGCGCCTCGCGCTCGTGGCCGACGGCGGTCGGGTCGAGCAGGACCACGGTGCCGTCCACCTCGTCCTGGTCGAACACGTCCGGGTCGGTCAGGGCGCACATCCCCGAGGCCGCGCAGCGGTCCGGGTCGACTTCGATCCTCATCAGAACTCCACCGGCAGCCGGTACACGCCGTAGATCCCCATGTCCTTGCGCATCGGCACCTCCGAGGCCGGTACGGCGAGCCGCAGGTGCGGGAACTCGCGGATCAACGCGTTATACCCCACCCGCATCTCGATCCGCGCCAACTGCTGCCCCAGGCACTGGTGGACGCCGTGCCCGAAGGCCACGTGCCCGGAGGCCGGCCGCCGGACGTCGAGCCGGTCCGGGTCGGGGAACCTGTTCGGGTCCCGGTTCGCGGCCGGGATGGAGATCGTGACGTTGTCCCCCTTCTTGATCGGTGAGCCGTCCAGCTCCAGGTCCTCCAGCGCGACCCTGGTCGGGCCGAACTGGATGATCGACAGGTAGCGCAGCAGCTCCTCGACCGCGTTGTCGACCAGCGACGGGTCGTCCCGCAGGGCCGCGAACTGGTCGGGGTTCTGCAGCAGGGCGAGCGTGCCGATGCCGAGCATGTTCGCGGTCGTCTCGTGCCCGGCGATGAGCAGGAGGAGCCCCATGTTGGTGACCTCCTCGTCGGTCAGCTCGCCGGTGTCGAGCAGGCCGCTGAGCATGTCGTCGCCGGGGTCGTCGCGCTTGCGCCGGACCAGGTCCGCCACGTAGTCCTCGATCTCCCGGAACGCGGCCATGATCTCGTCGAAGTCGTTGTCCAGGCTGAAGCCCGTCCGGGTGTTGCGCTGGAACTGGTCGCGCTCCTCGTAGGGCACGCCGAGCAGCTCGCAGATCACCATGGACGGCACCGGCAGCGCGAACGCCTCGACCAGGTCGACGCCCGGTCCCTGCGCCCGCACCTGCGCCAGGTGGTCGGCGACGATCTGCTCGACGCGCGGGATCAGCTGGTTCATCCGGCGGACGGTGAACTGGCCGGTGAGCAGCTTGCGGTAGCGCGAGTGCTCCTTGCCGTCCATGTTGATGAACATGCCCGGCTTGGCGGGCGGCGGTGGCGGCACGGCCTGGCCGCCCACCCGGATCGGCGAGTGCGTGATCTCCGCCCGGTTGCTGAACCTGCGGTCCGCGAGCACCGCGCGGGCCTGCTCGTGGCCGGTGACCAGCCACCCGTCGTGGCCGGACGGGTAGCGCAGGCGGCTGACCGGCTCCTTCGCGCGGAGTTCCCCCAGCCGTGCGGGCGGATCCAGTGGAGAGCTGCGTTCCAGCGGCAGCTCGGGGTGCAGTTTCTCGGTCATCTCGCACACCTCCCAGTGCGTTAAGGGACCTCCTTTGCAAGCTACAGAAGATTCACTAACTCGTGAAGTAAATAACCCGTAAGAACCAGGATGAATTGCTGCTAGTACGAGTGATAGCAGGTGTGCTACATATAAGCGGACAAGTCGGATGGGCCGGTGGGGATCGGTCGGGACCCGGCAGGGTGTGGAAGTGGGGGAGTGCCTTGGTCATCGAGGTGCGCGACCTGCGGATGAGCTACGGCACCGCAGACGTGCTGCGCGGGGTGGATTTCACCGCCGAACGGGGGGAGGTGGTCGCCCTGCTCGGCCCCAACGGGGCGGGCAAGACCACCACGATCGAGATCATGGAGGGGTTCCGGGTGCCGTCCGCCGGGCACGTCCGCGTGCTCGGCGTCGACCCGGTGAAGGGCGACGAGGCGTGGCGGGCCAAGCTGGGGGTCGTCCTCCAGTCCTGGCGGGACCACGCGCGGTGGCGGGTGCGGGACCTGCTGCACCACCTGGGGCGGTACTACGCCCCGTTCAGCACGCCGGACCGCGTCCGGCCGTTCGACACGGACGAGCTGATCAAGACGGTGGGCCTGGAGGAGCACGCCGCCAAGAAGGTGAGCAAGCTGTCCGGTGGCCAGCGGCGGCGGCTGGACGTGGCGATCGGCATCGTCGGCAAGCCGGAGCTGCTGTTCCTGGACGAGCCGACGGCCGGGTTCGACCCGCACGCGCGGCGCGAGTTCCACGACCTGGTGCACCGGCTGTCGGACCTGGAGGGCATGACGATCCTGCTCACCACGCACGACCTGGCCGAGGCGGAGAAGCTGGCCGACCGGATCCTGGTGCTGGCCGGCGGCCGGATCATCGCCGACGGCAGCCCGGACCAGCTCAGCCGGCAGGTCGCCGGGCTGACCGAGGTCCGGTGGACCCATGACGGGCAGCGGCACGTCCACGCGACCGAGGACGCGACCGGGTTCGTGCGGGAGCTGTTCGCGCAGCACAGCACCGGGGTGTCGGAGCTGGAGGTGCGGCGCAGCACGTTGGAGGACACGTACCTGGAGCTGGTCCAGCGGTTCGAGAGCGGTGCTGGTGGTGGTGCTGGATCAGGGGTCGGAGTGGGTGCCGGGATGGGCGTCGGAGTGGGGGAAGGGCTGTGAACGCGACTGTCTACGCGGTGCGGTTGGGGTTGAGCCGGGGGTGGTTCGAGTTCCGGCACTCGTTGGCCAGCTCCGACCAGGTGTTCAACCTGTTCACGGCGATCGGCTTCCTGACGGTGCTGTGGTTCCAGCGCGACTCGTCGGTGGAGGGCACGGCGCTGTCGCTCGCGTCGGTGACGCTGCCCAGCATGGTCGGCATGTCGGTGGCGTTCAGCGGCCTGGTCGGGCCGGCGGGCGCGCTGTCGGTGAACCGGGAGGACGGCACGCTGCTGCGCGCCAAGGCGATCCCGAACGGGATGACCGGCTACCTGGTCGGCAGGGTCACCCAGACCTCGCTGGACACGTTCTTCAGCCTGGTGGTGGTGTTGCTGCCCGGCGCGCTGCTGATCGGCGGGCTGTCCGGGGTGGGGATCGGCGGGTTCGCGCACCTGCTCCTGGTGCTGACGCTGGGGTTGCTCGCCACGCTGCCGTGGGGCGCGGTGGTCGGGTCGCTGGCGAGGAGCCCGCAGGGCGCGATGGGCTTCACCATGCTGCCCCTGATGCCGATCATCGCCATCTCCGGGATCTTCTACCCGATCTCGGCCATCCCCGGCTGGCTCCAGGTCGTGGCCCAGGTTTTCCCGGTCTACTGGCTGGGGCTGGGCACGCGGTGGGCGGTCCTGCCCGACTCGGCGGTCGCCGCCGAGATCGGCGGGTCGTGGCGCGCGCTGGAGATGTTCGGCGTGCTGGGGGTGTGGGCGGTGGTCGGGTTCCTGCTCGCGCCTACGATTCTGCGTCGGATGGCACGGCGTGAGTCGGGGGCGGACATGGAGCAGCGGCGCAACGCCGCGCTCCAGAGGGGCGTGGGGTGAGCGAGACCGTCTTCAACCGGATTGCGATGCTGCGCGCCGAGCGCGGGGTGTCGCGGCGGCAGCTGTCCGAAGCGCTGGGGATCCACTACCAGACGGTGGGGTACCTGGAACGCGGCGAGTACAGCCCCAGCCTCTACCTCGCTCTGCGCATTGCGCAGTACTTCGAGGTGCCGGTGGAGGTTGTGTTCTCCACTGATCCGTTTCCTCGGTTGGGTAGTTCGTCGCAGTCTGCTTGAGGTGGAGTGTGGGGGCGGCGGGAAAAGAGCGCTCGCCGCCGGGCAGGCCGCCGGGGGAGGAGCGCGCGCCGTGTTCTCCCCGTGTGGCCTGGTCAGGAGACAACCACCCTTGGTCGGGGAGTGCAAGCGAAGAGCGTGCTTGCACTCCCCGACCAAGCGCGGTTCACTGCGTGCAGGCCATACGGGGAGAACACTCTGGGGGTGGAGTGGTGGGGTTGGGGGCTTGGTGGGTGGTGTTTGTGGGTGGGGGTAGGGGGTTAAGGGGTTAGGGCGGCTTGTAGGGCCGTTTTTATTGCTTCGGTTAGTTCTTCTTTGCTTTCTTCTGTGCCTGGGGGTGGGGCGTGTAGTGCCCCTGCGCCTACCAGGCGGTCGAACAGCAGGCCGTCCAGGTGGGCGACTAGAGCCCTGCCTCGGCGGTCCGGGTTGGTGACGCCTGCTCGGGCCAGGAGGTCGCGTGCGCGGGCACGGGCTTCTGTGCCGTGGTTCAGGATGCTGCGCAGCTCCGGGTGGTGGGTGGCCTCCACCATGCACGCGTAGCGGGCCAGGGTGCGGTTCCTCGCGGTGGTCATCCAGTGGTCCAGGACTGCGGCCATGGCGGGGGCCAAGAGGTCCGGGTTCGGGGTGCCGGGCAGCTCTGCGGCTGCCGCCTCTTCCAGGTCCAGCGCGGCCAGGCGGGACACGACCGCCTCGATGAGGGCCTTCCTGGTGCGGAAGTAGGCCGAGGTGGAGCCCTGCGGCAGGCCCGCCCCCGCGTCCACGGCCCGGTGGGTCAGGCCCCTCATGCCCCGGGTGGCCACCAGGTCGATGGCCGTGTCGGCGATGAGGGTCACGCGGTCGGTCATGTCGAAGCCTCCTTCTACACCTGTAGAGTACGACCTCTACAGGTGTAGAAGCGTGGGAGGGGTGGCCGTGGCTGTGCGCGGGAGGCGGCGGAAGGCCGTTGTCGTGGGCGGTGGGTTGGGCGGGGTGGCCGTCGCGGTGGCCCTGCGCCTCGTGGGGTGGGAGGTGGTGGTGTTCGAACGGGCCGGGTGCTTCGGGGAGGTGGGAGCCGGGATCGGGGTGATGCCCAACGCCCTCCGCGCGCTGGAGGTGTTGGGGGTGGCCGATGACGTGCGGCGGATCGGCACGCCCCGGGGTGCGGCGCGGGTGGTGGACCCGGGTGGTCGGGCGCTGGTCCGGGTGGGGGCCGGGGTGGCGGGGCGGGTGGTGGCCGTGCACCGGGCCGACCTGCACCGGGTGCTGCGGGCCGCCCTGCCGGAGTCCTGTCTGGTGACCGGGGTCGAGGTGACCTCCCCCGACTCGCTCGACGGTGACCTCGTGGTGGTTGCGGACGGTGTCCGGAGTCGGCTTCGGGAGGCGCTCTTCCCGGGTGTCACCGGACCGGTGTACGCCGGGGTGACGGCGTGGCGCAGCGTCACCGAGGCGCGCTTCCCGTCGGACCTGGCTATCTCCCAGACGGTGGGGGCCGGGTCGGAGTTCGGCGTGCTGCCGCTGGGGGACGGGCGGGTCTGCTGGTACGCGGCCACGGCAGCGCCGGAGGGTGGGTCCGCCGAGGACGAGCTCGCGGCGGCGCGTGAGGTCGTGGGGGAGTGGCACGCGCCGATTCCCTCGCTGTTGGACTCGACGCCCGCCGGTTCGGTGTTGCGGCACGACATCTACGAGCTGGGCACGCCCCTGCCGTCTTACGTGTCCGGGCGGGTGGCGCTGCTGGGGGACGCGGCGCACGCCATGACGCCCTTCCTGGGGCAGGGCGCGTGCATGGCGTTCGAGGACGCGGTGGTGCTGGCCGACGCCTGCGCCCGGTTCCCGACGGTCGGTGCGGCGCTGGAGGCGTACGACCGCGTCCGCCGGCCGCGCACCCAGGCGGTCGCGCGGGCGTCCCGGGTGGCGGGGCGGTTCGGGTTCCGCCTGCGGAACCCGGTGGCGGTCGCGGCGCGGGATCTGGCCATGCGCGCGGTTCCCGGGTGGGCGGCGGAGAAGGGGGCCGAGCGGTTCACGTCGTGGCGTCCGCCGGCGCTGTCACTCGATCGGTGAGAAATACGTCGTGACGCATCTCACGAATCACTGGGGTGATTCGGTGGGGTAACGATCCGATATCACTCGTTTTCCCTGGATTTGTCACTCTTTCGCCGGATCAAGCACTCACCGTGTGGTACCGGTCGCCGGGCGTGTCGGGCACTCGTGCCCGGCACGGCGGTGCCGTTTCCCCCGCGGGGCAACTACGGTGTCCCGCCATGGCCCCCGTCCCCGCCTGTCCGGCTGACGCCATCCCCCTGCGTACCAGCGCCGTCGACCTGTCGGAAGCCGACGAGTTCCTCCGCCTGCACCGCTCCGAGCACCCCGAGGCCGGGCCCGTGGAGGACCGGTTGGCCGAGGTGCACGCCGAGGTCGCGGCGACCGGCACCTACCGGCACACGCCCGACGAGCTGGCGTTCGGCGCGCGGGTGGCGTGGCGCAACAGCGCGCGCTGCATCGGGCGTCTCTATTGGCGCAGCCTGAGAGTTCGGGACCTGAGAGAACTGCGCGACCCGAAAGAAGTCGCCGACGAGTGCGTCGAACACCTGAAACTCGCCACGAACGACGGGAAAGTGCGTCCCGTCATCACCGTCTTCGCGCCCGACGAGCCCGGTCGGCCGGGTCCGCGCATCCGCAACGAGCAGCTGATCCGCTACGCCGGCTACCGGGGGCGCGACGGCGGTGTGCTGGGCGACCGCCGCAACGCCGAGCTGACCGACCACGCCCTCGCGCAGGGCTGGCGACCGCCGGCCGAGCGCGGGCCGTTCGACGTGCTGCCGCTGATCGTGGAGCGCGAGGACGCCGACCCGGCGGTGGTGGAGCTGCCGCGCGACGCCGTGCTGGAAGTCCCGCTGGAGCACCCCGAGTACCCGTGGCTGGCGAGCCTGGGCCTCAAGTGGCACGCGGTGCCCGCGATCAGCAACATGCGGTTGCGGGTCGGCGGCGTCGACTACCCGGCCGCGCCGTTCAACGGCTGGTACATGGGCACCGAGATCGGGGCCCGGAACTTCGCCGACACCGACCGCTACGACCTGCTGCCCTACCTCGGCCGGCGGATGGGGCTGGACACCTCCCGGGTGCAGACCCTGTGGCGCGACCGGGTGCTGGTGGAGCTGAACCGGGCGGTGCTGCACTCGTTCGCCGAGGCCGGGGTCACCGTGACCGACCACCACACCGAGTCCGACCGGTTCCTCACCCACCTGGCGCGGGAGGAGGCGGCCGGCCGGTCCTGCCCGGCGGACTGGACGTGGATCGTGCCGCCGATGTCCGGCGGCATCACCGGCGTGTTCCACCGCTACTACGACAAGCGCGAGCTGGTGCCGAACTTCTTCCCCGGCGACACGGAGGGCGTGTGCCCGGTGATCCACTGACCGCGCGCAGTACGCCTGTACGGTGAAAGTGAACGGCCTGGTGTGGTGTGGATCACCTCTGATCGCTAGCGTGCGTTCTCGTGAGAGTGGGCATCCCCGCGGAATCGCGGCCCGCCGAGCGCCGCGTGGCAGGTCTGCCGGAAACGGTGACCTCGCTCCTCGGCGCGGGTCTCGCGGTCGACGTGCAGTCCGGGGCGGGCCGCCACGCCCACGCCTCGGACGCCGCCTACCGCGCGGCCGGGGCGGAGATCATCCCCGACCACCCCGCCGGCACCACCGACGTCGTGCTGACCGTGCAGCCGCTGGACCTCGACCGGGCCCGGCTGCTGCGCGAGGGCGACATCACCGTCGGCTTCCTCCAACCGGCCTCCGAGCTCGACCTCGTCCGCGTCCTCGCGGAGCGCAAGGTCACCGCCTTCAGCCTCGACCTGCTGCCCCGGGTGACCCGCGCGCAGAGCGCGGACGCCCTGTCCTCCCAAGCCCTGGTCGCCGGGTACCGGGCCGTCCTGCTGGCCGCGCAGCACCTGCCGCGCTTCCTGCCGATGTTCACCACGGCCGCCGGGACCGTGCCGCCGGCCAAGGTGCTCGTCCTCGGCGCGGGCGTGGCCGGCCTCCAGGCGATCGCCACCGCGCGCCGGCTCGGTGCCGTGGTGGAGGCGTACGACGTGCGCAAGGCCGCCGCCGAGGAGGTGCGCAGCCTCGGCGCGAAGTTCCTGGAGCTGAACCTGGAGACGCAGGACGGCGTGTACGCCGCCGAGCAGTCCGAAGCGTTCCTGGAGCGCCAGCGCGACCTCATCGCCGAACGGGTCGCCGCCAGCGACGTCGTCGTCTCCACCGCCGCCGTGCCGGGCCGCAAGGCGCCGGTCCTGGTCACCACGGACATGCTCAAGGCGATGGCCCCGGGCTCGGTCGTGGTCGACCTGGCCGCCGAGTCCGGTGGCAACGTCGTCGGCTCCCGGCCCGGCGAGGACGTGTGGGTCGGCGAGGTGCTGGTGCACGGCGCGCGCAACCTGCCCAGCTCCATGCCCGCGCACGCCAGCCGGCTCTACGCCAAGAACGTCGCCAACCTGCTCGGGCTGATGACCCGCGACGGGCGGGTCGCGCCCGACCTGTCCGACGACGTGCTGGCCGGGGCGTGCCTCACCCACGGCGGCGAAGTCCGCCACGCGCCGACCAGGGAGCTGCTGTGATCGAGCTGCTGACGATCTTCGTGCTGGCCGTGTTCGTGGGCTTCGAGGTGGTCTCGAAGGTCTCCACGATCCTGCACACCCCGCTGATGTCCGGCGCGAACGCCATCCACGGCGTCATCCTGGTCGGCGCGATCCTGATCACCGGCCAGGCCCACGACGCCCTCACCCTCGTCCTCGGCCTGCTCGCGGTGTTCCTGGCCACGGTCAACGTGGTCGGCGGCTTCGTGGTGACCGACCGGATGCTGGAGATGTTCAAGGGGCACAAGCGATGACGTGGGTCCAGCTCGCCTACCTGGCCGCCGCGCTGTGCTTCATCCTCGCGCTCAAGGGCCTCAGCACGCCCCGGTACGCCCGGCTGGGCAACCTGGTCGGCGCGGGCGGCATGGCGCTCGCCGTGGTCACCGCGTTCGCCACGGTGCCCGCCAACTCGGTGCTGATCGTGGTGGCGGTCGTGCTCGGCACGGTCGTCGGCATCCCGGCCGCCCGGCAGGTCAAGATGACCGCCATCCCGCAGATGGTGGCCCTGTTCAACGGGGTCGGCGGCGCGGCGGCGGCGATCGTGGCGCTGGCCGAGTTCCTGGAGGGCGGTGACGGCGGCGCGCTGTTCCTCGTCGCCACCGTGCTCACCGTGCTGATCGGCTCGGTCAGCTTCTCCGGCAGCCTGGTGACCTTCCTCAAGCTCCAGGAGATCATGACCACCCGGCCGGTGCTGCTGCCGTCCGGGCAGTGGGTCGGCCTCGGCGTGGCGGGCCTCAGCGCCCTGCTCGCGGTCGCCGCGCTGGTCACCGGCTCCACCTCGCTGCTGGTGCTGCTGGCGGTGGCGGGGCTCGCCCTGGGCGTGCTGTTCGTGCTGCCGGTCGGCGGCGCGGACGTGCCGATCGCCATCTCGCTGCTCAACGCGTTCACCGGGCTCGCGGTCGCCGCGTCCGGCTACGTGCTGGGCAACACCCTGCTGATCGTCGCGGGCACGCTCGTCGGCGCGTCCGGCACCATCCTGACCCGGCTGATGGCGCAGGCGATGGGCCGCTCGCTGACCAACATCCTCTTCGGCGCGTTCAAGGCCGTGCCGCAGGCGGCGGTGTCCGGCGAGCAGCGCACGGTCCGCTCCGGCACGGTCGAGGACGTCGCCATCCTGCTGGGGTACGCGCACTCCGTGCTCGTCGTGCCCGGCTACGGGCTGGCCGTGGCGCAGGCGCAGCACGCGGCGCGCGAGCTGGCGCAGCTCCTGGAGACCCGGGGCATCTCCGTCGACTACGGCATCCACCCGGTGGCGGGGCGGATGCCCGGACACATGAACGTGCTGCTGGCCGAGGCGGACGTGCCCTACGAGCACCTCAAGGAACTCGACGACGTCAACCCCGGCATCGGCAGCGTGGACGTGGTGCTGGTGGTCGGCGCGAACGACGTGGTCAACCCCGGCGCGCGGGACGAGCCGACCAGCCCCATCTACGGGATGCCGATCTTCGACGTCGACCGGGCCAAGGCCGTGGTGTTCATGAAGCGCTCGATGCGGCCCGGCTTCGCGGGCGTGGACAACAGTCTGCTCTACCACCCGAAGACGACCCTGCTGTTCGGCGACGCCAAGGACTCGCTGACCAAGCTGCTCGCCGCCGTGAAGCAGGTCTGACCACCGGGCGCTAGAGCTCGTAGCCGGGGACGGCGGGGCCGGTGAACGGGCCGAACGCGCCGTCCACGCCGACCTCCCGCCACCACTCGGCCTGCTCCTCGGTCTCCACCTCAGGCACGAACACCGCCGTGCCGGCCTCCCGGATCGCCCGCAGCATCTGGCCGATCGCCTTGTGCGGCAGCGATTCCCGCTGCCCGGCCAGGCGTCGCACGACCGAGGGCGCGAGCAGCAGCGCGTCCGCGACCTGCTCGCCCAGCAGCGACAGCTCCGCCTGGCCGCCGTTGAACCCGGCCAGCCCGACCGCGATCCCGTTGTCCCGCAGCACCTGCGCGTTGTCGCCGTCCTCGACCAGCAGCGAGCGGGTGTCCAGGAAGACCCGCAGCCCGGCGCCGGGCAGCCCGGTCTCGTCCAGCACCCGCTTCACCGTGCCGACCAGGTCCTCGTCCCGCGACTGCATCGGCGACAGCACGACGTGCAGCGGCCCGGCCGACCAGCCCGCCGCCGCCTCGGCCGCCTCGCGCAGCGCCCACTGCCCCAGCGCCGGGGACAGCCCGTTGACCTCGGCCAGCTCCGCGCACTCGTCGTGGCCCAGCTCGTCCCACCGCAGCCGCGCCACCTGCCCGACCGCGAGCCCGGAGGCCAGGTCCACCACCGGCCGGAACTCGACCTCGACCTCCCCGTCGGCCAGCGCGCCCGGCATCCGCGCGGCCCGCGCCAGCCGGCTGCGCGACCGGGCGTCCTCGTGCCGGTCGTAGGGCAGCCACTGGCGCTTGCCCCGGGCCTTGGCCCGGTGCAGCGTCGCGTTCGCCGCGCGCAGCAGCTCGTCGACGTCCCAGTCCGCCGGCGGCCGGTCCACCACGCCGATGCTCGCCGACAGCGCCGCGCCGGACTCCACCGGGCGGGCCAGCGCCTCGGTGATCCGCTCGACCATCTCCGGCACCTGCGGCGTGGTCGGCCCGGTGGTCACCACCACCGCGAACTCGTCCGCGCCGATCCGGGCCACCAGCGCGTCCTCCTGCGCCACGACGGCTTCCAGCCGCCGGCCGACCTCGCGCAGCAGCCGGTCGCCGACCGCGTGCCCCAGGCCGTTGTTGACCACCGCGAACGCGTCCAGGTCGAGGTGGTAGAGGGTGATCCCGCCCGGCGACGCGCCGTGCACCGCCTCCAGCCGCGTGGTGAAGTGCTGCCGGTTCGGCAGGCCGGTCAGCGAGTCGTGCAGCAGTTGGTGGTCGAGGCTCCTCTGCAGCAGGTGCAGGTCGGTGACGTCCTCCACCACGGTCACGTGGAACGCGGGTTCCCCGTCGGCGTCGCGCAGCAGCGAGACGGCCAGGCGCACCCACACGGGTTCGCCGTCCTCGCGCAGCAGCCGGCGCTGCTCGCGGAACCGGTCCACCCGGCCCGACCCCACCGCCCGGTACATCGCGGCGAGCGCGTCGGCGTCGGCCGGGTGGAGCAGTTCGAGCAGCCGCCGGCCGGGCAGCGAAGCGTGCGGCAGGCCGACCACCTCGGCCAGCGCCTCGTTCGCCTCGACGCACACGCCGCGCAGGTCGGTCACCGCGATCCCGAACGCCGACGTGGTGAACACCTCGCGGAACCGGGCTGCGCCGACCTCCGACACCCGCTGCACTCCTCCGGGAGGACCTGGGTCGCCCGGACGCGGTGCCGGCCGCGCCGTCGGCGGAGTCGACCGGCGCCACCCGCGACCCCTGTTCGGGTGACGGGGACCCGATCCGGTGCCCCGCGCGCAGAGGGTACTGAGCAAGTCACGCGTAGGGGGAGGGCTCGGCCGCGCTTGTCCCCGATCGGCCTAGCGCGAGCGGGGTGGCCACCACGGGGAGTGCACGCTGCGCCGCGCTCGTCCCGCGATGCGGACAACGCCTGGCGGGCACTGGGAACTCAGTACCCTTCGCGCATGTCAGACGAGGCACGCACGCTCACCGACGTGGTCACCAGACTGCGTCGCGCCCTGCGCACCAGCATCCGGTCGGAATGGCCGTGGGACTCGTTGCCGATGGCCCAGGTCGAGCTGCTCCAGACCCTCGCCGAGCGCAAGCCCATGCGGGTCGGCGACCTCGCCGCCGAGCTGCGGCTCGCACCCAACACGGTCAGCGGCCTGGTCGGCCAGCTGATCGAGGGCGGGCTCGTGGCCCGGGGCGGCGACCCCGCCGACCGCCGGGTCGCGCGGCTGTCCGTCACGCCCCAGGGGCACGAGCAGCTCGCCGTGTGGCAGGCCGCGCACGAGAAGCGCATCGGCTCCGCCCTCGACCGGCTCGACCCCGGCGAGCGCGCCGACGTGGTCCGCGCCCTGTCCGCCCTCGACCACCTGGTAGACCACCTGCGTGCCAGTTGAGCCCGTCGACCCCGACGCCCCGGTCCCCGGGCGGGCGCTCTCGCCCGCCGTCCTCGCCGCCATCGCCCTCGGCGGCGGACTCGGCGGGCTCGCCCGCCACGCGTTCGCCGGGCTCGGGGTCGTCGGGACGGTGGCGGTCAACGTGCTCGGCTCGGCGCTGATCGGCGTGCTGATGGCCCTGCTGCCCCGGCTGCACCCGCTCGCCCGGCCGCTGCTGGGCGTCGGCTTCCTCGGCGGGTTCACCACGTTCTCCGCCCACGCGCTCGACGTGGTCCGGCTCGGGCCGGCCTGGGGCGCCGCCTACCTCGTCGGCACGCTCGTCGGTGCCCTGGCCGCCACCGCGTGCGGCCTGGCGGTCACCCGGAGGGTCGCCGGGTGACCGCGCTGCTGGTGTTCTGCGGCGCGGCCACCGGCGCGGTCGCCCGCTACCTGACCGACCGCGCCGTCCAGTCCCGGCACCGCTCCGGGTTCCCCCTCGGCACCCTCGCCGTCAACCTCGTCGGCTCGTTCGTGCTGGGCTGCGTGGCGGGTGCGGCACCGGCCTGGGCCGCGCTCGTCGGCACCGGGTTCTGCGGCGGCCTCACCACCTACAGCACGTTCAGCTTCGAGACCGTCCGCCTGCTGGAGGACCGCGCCTACCGGCAGGCGGTGGCCAACGTCGCGGTGAGCGTGACGGCCGGCGTCGCCGCAGCCGCCGCCGGCCACCTCCTCTGCACCGGCTAGCGCCCGACCGCGCCGGTCAGCCGGTCCGGCCCTTGAGCCTGCCCAGCACCGCCGGCAGGTCGTCCTCGTGCAGCACGCCCAGCCGCTGCGTCGCCCGGGTCAGCGCCACGTACAGGTCGCTCGCCCCGCGCGGCGACTCCGCGAGGATGCCCGCCGGGTCCACCACCAGCACCGAGTCGAACTCCAGGCCCTTCGCGTCGGTCACCCCCAGCACCACCACCTGCGCGTCCAGGTCGTCGGACGCGCCCGGCACCACCGACCGCAGCGCCGCCACCCGCTCCGCCGGCACGATCACCGCCAGCTTGCCGTCGCCGATCGCGGACACCTCCGCCGACACCAGCGCCGGCAGCGCCTCCGCCGCCGACGGCACCCGCGCGCTCCACGGCTCGACCCCGCTGTCGCGCACCGACGTGGGCGGCACCAGGTCCGGGTCCACGCTCGCCAGCACGTCCGCCGCCACGGCCATGATCTCCGACGGCGTCCGGTAGTTCACCGTCAGCTCGGTGAGCTTCCAGCGGTCCATCACGTACGGCGACAGCACCTCGTGCCACGACGACGCGCCCGCGATGTCGCCGGTCTGCGCGATGTCGCCGACCACCGTCATCGACTTGCTCGGGCAGCGCCGCATCAGCGTCCGCCACGCCATCGCCGACAGCTCCTGCGCCTCGTCCACGATGACGTGCCCGAACGTCCACGTCCGGTCCGCCGCCGCCCGCTCGGCCGCCGTCTCGTAGCGCTCCGCGCCGTGCCGCTCGGCCAGCCGGTAGGCGTCCACGAGGTCCGTCGCCATGAGGATGTCGGGGTCCGCGTCGTCCTCCAGGTCGAGGATGTCGAGCACGCCCTGCGCGTAGTCGATCGCCTGCCGCCGCTGCCGCTCCGCGCGGGCCTTGGCCTCGGTGTCGTCCTCGCCCAGCAGCTCGGCCGCCTCGTCCAGCAGCGGGACGTCCGCCGGCGTCCACTCCGCGCCGCGCGGTCGCGCCAGCAGCGCGCGCTCGTCGGCCGACAGCTTCGGCGTCGCCTTCGCCAGCCGCTTCGGCGACGCGTACAGGTCCTCCAGCAGCTTCTGCGGGGTCAACGTCGGCCACAGCCGCTCGATCGCCGCCCGCACCTCGGGGTCCTCGCGCAGCTCGCGGCGGATGTCGTCGACGTCGGCCTGGTCCAGCAGGTGCCGGCCCAGCCGGTTCACCGCCTGCGACGCGAGCGTCGACACGATCTCGCGCGCGAACGTCCGCCGCGCCTCGTTGTGCGGGCGGCGCGTCCGCCGGGCCCGGCCGCGCGCGGCCGTGATCGCGCGGCGGTCCAGGCGCAGCACGTCCTGCTCGAACGGCACCTCCACCAGCGGCGGCGCCTCCTGGCGGTCCTTGATCGCGTGCGCCACCACGTCGGCCATCCCGATGCGGCCCTTGAGCGCCGCCGTGGCGGCCGGCTCGCGCCCCACCGCCGTCATGCCCGGGAACAGCTCGCCCACCGTCGACAGCAGCACGCCCGTCTCACCGAGCGAGGGCAGCACCTGCCCGATGTAGCGCAGGAAGGTGGAGTTCGGGCCGACCACCAGCACGCCGCGCTTGGCGAGCTGGCGGCGGTGCGTGTAGAGCAGGTACGCGGCCCGGTGCAGCGCGACAGCCGTCTTGCCGGTGCCCGGCCCGCCCTGCACGACGACCACGCCGTTCAGCTCGGTGCGGATGATCCGGTCCTGCTCGGCCTGGATGGTGGCGACGATGTCGCCCATCTGCCCGGTCCGGCTGGCGTTGACCGCCGCCAGCAGCGTCGCCTCGCCGGTCAGGCCCTCGGTGTGCCGCCCGGGGTCCACCGAGTTGATGTCCAGCACCTCGTCGTCGAACCCCACCACCCGGCGCTGCTTGGTGCGCAGGTGCCGCCGCCGCCGCACCCCGTCCGGCGCGGCGGCCGTGGCCAGGTAGAACGGCCGAGCGGCGGGCGCGCGCCAGTCCATCAGCAGCGGTTCGTACTCCCTGTCCTCGTCGAACAAGCCGATCCGGCCGATGTAGAAGCGGTCGTCGGTGTGGAAGTCCAGCCGGCCGAAGCACAGCCCGTTCTCCACCGCGCTGTACTGGGCGAGCTGGTCGGAGTACAGGGCCACCGAGGTGTCCCGCTCGGATCGCATCTGGTGCGTGCCGCCGGTTTCCCGCAGCGCCCCGGCGAGCCGCTTCGAGCTCAGTTCGCGCAGGTCGTCCAGCCTGCCGTACAGCATCGACACGTATTCCTGCTCCGACTCGATGTCCGCGAGTCGGAGGTCGTCGGAGGGGCTTGACAACGTGCCTCATTTCTGGATAGCGTGTTTTATCAGGCTGTGCCGCTTTTCGCCTGAAACTCTTCTGCGCGCGCAGAAAGTCCAATCTACACCGTCTTTCGTCAGCGCGCCTCCACTTGTGACCCCGGTCCGGCGAAGTCCGCACCCCGTCCCGTCACGCCTCCCGCCGCGAGCTGCGGCCCGGCTCGGCCGGCGTCCCACGACCGCGCGGGTGGCGTCCTCGCGGTACGCCGCGTGAGGTGCGGGGACCGGGGCGCCACCCGTTGAGCGGCACTCGCGCGGCACGCGGGTGACAGCGCGGGCGGCCGGGTGCGGGCCCCGGCAGGCTGGGGGACGTGAAGGAGCACCGCCGGGAACTGGAACGGCTCGCCCGGGTCGTCGTGGACAGGTCGCCGTGGCAGCTCGGGCCGGCCCTGCTGGTGTCCGCCTGGGCGCTGGTCTGGGTGGTGGGGCAGGTGTTCGGGCCGCTCGGGCCGCTCGACGTGGTGCGCGCGCCGCTGCGGTGGGCCGGGGTCCCGGTGGGCTGGGTGGACGCGGTCGGCGCCTGGTGCGCGGGGCGCACCGGGTGGTTGGCGGTGGTCGGGGGCCTGGCGTGGGCGATGACCACCGCGCGGCAGCAGGTGTCGGCGGTGCTCGGGTGGGTCTGCGTGATGTGCGCGGCCGAGTCGGTGGGATATGGCGCGGTGCACCGGGCCCTGCTGACGTTCGCGGTGTTTCTCGCGGTGGTCGGGGTGCTGTCGATTCCGGGCCGCCGCGCCTTCGTGGTGGACCGGATCGCGATCATCCCGAAGGACGTCGCGCGGGCCGCCGCCACGTCCGTCGCGTTGTCGGCGGTGGTGCCGTTGATCGCTCCCGGGGTGGTGGTCGCGGGATTGCTGAAACCCTATGTGACGAGACCGCCACGCTCGCGTTCTGAACCGAAAGAACAGCCGGTCGCGGCGAAGTCGGATCACGCCCCGCCCGCTCCGCGCCCGGCTCCGCGCACACCGCTCGGCACGACTTCCGGCCGGGACGCGGGCTAGCGCTGTTACCCGCCGGTACCGGCGATTGTCCGGCCGGGAATCGGATCACCGGTAATTGCTCTGCCACCTGCGGGTTGTCGGCCGAGTCCATTCGGGCGGGACGCCGCCGGAAGTGAGCACCGCTCACCTGGTGACCGCAGTCCTGCGCCCAGGTGCGACGATCCGTGATGAACCTGTCCCAATCCGGTGTTTGGGATTACCGGTCCGTATCCATCAAGATGTGCAGGTGCATGAAAATCCCGCCGAAAACCGCTTAGCCAAGGTGATGCGCCGTCAGCCTGTCCAGCAGCGGGGTGCCGCCACGGTGACCGCCATTGTCGATGCGTGCGCCCGGCTGCTGAACGAGTACGACTACGACGACATCACCACAGCCCGGATCGTCGAGTTGGCCGGAGTGCCGATCGGCTCGTTCTACCAATACTTCCCGGACAAGCGTTCTGTTGTGCACGCCTTGGCGCTGCGCGGCATGGAGCAGTACCTCAGTCGCGTCGAAACGCTCTTCAACGAAGGGCAGTTGGCCGCGAACTGGCGGGAAGCGGTGCAACAAGTCGTGGAGGTCTACCTGCGGATGCTGGTCGAGTTGCCCGGTTTTGGGAGGGTTCGGTTCAGCGACCTGTTCGACGGCCACCACCTCGACGCCAGCGTCGACCAGTACGAGCTCATGGCCGAACGGCTCCGCGAACTGTTCGTCAACCGCTTCGGCGTCCGGGGCGACGCGCCGGTCGCCCTGACCTTCCGGATGGCCACCCAGACCGCCGACGCGATGTACAAACTGGCCGAACGGGTCGAACCCGCCGAACGCACGGTCGTCCTGCGCACCGCGGACGGCGTGATACTGCGCCTGCTCTCCGGGGTGTTCGACCCGGCATGACTTGCCGCACCGGTCCGGGTGGTGTGGGCTGGACCGGTGAGCGACTTCGACGTGATCGTGATCGGCGGCGGACCGGTGGGCGAGAACGCCGCCGCCCGGACCGCCGCCGGTGGCCTGCGGACCGCGCTGGTGGAAGCCGAGCGGGTCGGGGGCGAGTGCTCGTACTGGGCCTGCATGCCGAGCAAGGCGTTGCTCCGGCCCGGTCACGCGCTCGCCGCCGCCCGCCGGGTCCCCGGCGTGCCCGTCGGCGACCGGCTCGACGCCGCCGCCGTGCTGCGCAGGCGCAACGACTTCACGTCGGACTGGGACGACTCCGGCCAGGTGGACTGGGCGGTCGGAGCCGGCCTGGAGGTCGTGCGCGGTCGCGGTCGCCTGGCCGGTGAGCGGCAGGTCGAGGTCGACGGCCGGGTGCTGACGGCGTCCCGCGCCGTCGTCGTGTGCACCGGCAGCGTCCCGCGCATCCCGGGGCTGCCCGGACTCGCCGACGTCCCGTACTGGACCTCGCGCGAGGCCACGTCCGCGCAGGAGGTCCCGTCGTCGCTGGTGGTGCTCGGCGGCGGCGTGGTCGGCGTGGAGATGGCGCAGGCGTGGGCCCGGCTCGGATCGGCGGTGACGCTGGTCGTGTCCGGCGCGCGCCCGCTGCCGAGGATGGAGGACTTCGCGGGCGACCTGGTGCTCGACGGGCTGCGCGAGGACGGCGTGACCGCGCGCACCGGAGTCAAGGCCACCGGCGCGTCCACTGTGGACGGCGGCATCGAGCTGGCGCTCTCCGACGGCACGTCGGTCACCGGCGCGCACCTGCTCGTGGCCACCGGGCGGCAGCCCGCCACGGCCGACCTCGGCGTCGAGCAGTTCGGCTTCGGCGCGGGCGACGCGCTGCCCGTGGACGACACCGGCCGGGTCGAGGGCCTGGACTGGCTCTACGCGGCGGGTGACGTCACCGGCCGCGCCCTGCTGACCCACCAGGGCAAGTACGCGGCGCGCGCGGTCGGCACGGCCATCGTCACCGGTGCCACCGACCCCGAGCCGTGGACCGCGCCGGTCGCCACCGCCGACCACACCGCCGTGCCGCAGGTCGTGTTCACCGACCCCGAGGTCGCGTCGGTCGGCCGGACCGGGCGGGAGGCGCGCGAGGCCGGCCTCGACGTCCGGGTGGTCGACCTCGACATCGCGGTCGCCGGCTCGTCGCTGCACGCCGACGGCTACCGGGGCAAGGCGCGGATGGTCGTGGACGAGCGGCGGCGCACGCTGGTCGGCGTCACGTTCGTCGGCCCGGACACCGCCGAGCTGCTGCACGCGGCGACCATCGCGATCGTCGGCGAGGTGACCGTGGACCGGCTGTGGCACGCGGTCCCGGCGTACCCGACGATCAGCGAGGTGTGGCTGCGGCTGCTGGAGTCCTACGGCCTCTGACCGTCGGTGGATCGCCGCTCACGCAACGAGATCGGCGGTACGCCGACTGCCGTACACCGCCTGCCCCGATGGGCGTCAAAGCCGAAGTCGAGCGGCCTGCGTCACTACACTGCGCAGGTGACCAGAGGAACCGTGGCGCTAGCGACCGCAGCGGTCGTCTGGTGCGCCTTCCTCATCGGCACCACGCTCGCGCCCGGCGGGCCCGAGTTCGCGCCGATCGCGGCGCACCTGCCCGGGTTCCTGGTCGCCCCCGTGGTCGGGTACACCCTGCTGCGCGCCCGCTCGAACGCGCTGCTCTGCCTGGCGCACGTGCCGAGGGCGTTGCTCGGCCTGGGTTTCGCGGTGGCCGTGGCGGGGTGGCTGTTCTCCTGCGGCGCGCTGACCGGCCGGCCGGGCACCGAGATGCTGTGCACGGTGGCGGGTCTGGCGATCGTGCTGCACGTGGCGTTCGGGCTGATCGCGGTCGGCCTCGCCCGCACCGGCCGCTGACCCCCGCGCGCCGGTCGCCCACCGCACCGGGTGAGCGCGCCGGTCAGGAGCCGGCGGGGGCGGTCACTGGGTCGCGGGCAGGCGCAGGGCCTGGTCGAGCAGCGCGGCCAGCGCCGGGTCCGCCGGGTCGGAGTCGCCCTCCGCCCACACCACCTGGGCGATGCGCACCTGGTTGGTCTTCGTCACGACCTTGATCGCGGACCGGTCGAACGACGCCGGCCCGCCCGGCCACGTCCGGCCCTCCTTCACCAGGGCCGTCACGCCTCCCGCGCCGGTCGCGGACGCCACCCGGTGCAGCTCGGTGGCGCGGGCGGTGTCGGGCAGGTTCAGCTCGGACACCGCGACGCCGACCTTGCGGCCGTCCACCGCCGTCTCGTACTGGGCCCGCCGCAGTTGCAGGCACAGGTGCCCGGCCAGCCACGCCTGGACGTCGCCGAACGCGTGCTGCGCGCAGTCCTCGGTCCGGTCCGCGCCCCGGGGGGAGAAGTTCCGGCCGTCCACGACGACCGTCGTGGGCTGCGGTGCGGTGCTGGACGACGGGGTCGCCTCGGACGAGCCGCCGGTGCTCAGCGCAACGACCAGCCCGACCACCAGCAGCACCGCGACACCGGCCGCCGCCGCCCACGGCAGCCACCCGCGCCGGGGTGCGGCCGGCGGGACCCTGGGCAGCAGCACGGTGCTGGCGGAGGCGAGGTCGGCCGCCGCGTCCGGGAACCCCTCGGCGCGCAGTTGCCGGTTGTCCGGCGGGGTGCCGGTGGGCGCGAGCACGGCGAGCAGCTTGGCGGCGTGGTCGGCCGAGCACGGGCGGTCGCTGGTGGCCAGCTCGCGCGCGGCGGCGAGCAGCGTGGTCGGCTTGGGGTGCAGCACCCGGACGCCCCGGTTGAGGTCACCGGTCGGCTGCACGACCTGCGCCACGTAGGGCCCCACCGCGACCACGGTCGTCACGGGCAGGGGTTCGCCGCGCATGTCCTGGATCCGCCGCGCCACGGCCGTGGAGGCTTCCAGCGCCTCGGCGGCGGGGTTGGTCGCCCCGTCCGGGCGGGTCAGCGGCCAGCCGTCGATCCGCCACTGCCCGGACAGCGGCGCCTCCAGCCGCATCGCCGGGTCGGGCAGGTCGACGCCGACCACCACGAGCACCCCGCGCGGCAGCACGACCACCGCGTCCAGGGCGCGCGGGCAGTCCGGCGGGGTCACGCCGAGCATGGCCACGCCGCCCAGCACCGAGTCGCCGGCACCCCACGTGCTCAGCGCGGCCCGGACGTCCACGCCGACCAGGGTCGGCTCGGCACCCAGCCGGATCAGCCGCACAAGATCACACCGTTCCTCACGGTCGAACACGGTAGCGCCGCAGGGGGTGGTCGTGTCCCGTGGATCGGCGGTCCCGTCGCGCGGGGTCCGGTGCCGCCGCCGAAAGCGGGGGCCGCGCGCCGCAGGTCCGGGTCGGCGGTGAATGATCACGCGAGCGTGACGAATTGATCTCGGAATGTGACGGTGTGATCGCGCTCGCGGCCCCGGACGTCGCAATTCAGGGTCGAAAGTCCTGTATCCGACTCGCCTGGGTGATGAACGTGCTGGTTCTTCTGGCGGACCGCTCCGACAGCGGGCAGAATGACCATGTCGGGAATTCACAAGATCGTCCGCTTCGACAGGCCGTAGGGGAAGACGTCCCTCGTCGAGTAGCGGAGGTCAGCTGTGAGCACCCGCAGCACCAGTGGCGTGGTCTACGTCCACTCGTCGCCGTCTGCGGTCTGTCCGCACGTCGAGTGGGCGATCTCGGGCACCCTCGGCGAGCGAGCGGACCTGAAGTGGGTGGCGCAGCCCGCCGCTCCGGGCCAGTTGCGCGCCGAGTGCAACTGGGTCGGTGACGCCGGCACCGGCGCCCGGCTGGTGGCCGCGCTGCGCGCGTGGCCGATGCTGAGGTTCGAGGTCACCGAGGACCCGAGCCCCGGCACCGACGGCGTCCGCTACTGCTTCGCGCCCGTGCTGGGCCTGTGGCACGCCCGGACCAGCGCCAACGGCGACATCGTCGTGTCCGAGGACCAGTTGCGCGCGCTGGCCGCCCGCAGCCGGGGCGGCGAGTCGTTCGCGCACGGCGTGGACGAGATCCTGGGCGCGGCCTGGGACGACGCCCTGGAGCCGTTCCGCAGGGCGGGCGACGGCGCACCGGTCACCTGGCTGCACCGGGTCGGCTGATCCGGCCGCGTCCCCGGACGCGGCCGGCGCACCCACCGGGTACGAACGCGCCCGCAGCCGGACGCGCGAGCCCGGCACGAGTTCCGGCCCGTGCCCGGCCGCGAGTCCGGCGCGGGATCCCAACCCGTGCCGGGCGGCGGATTCCGCCGCGCGCCCGGCATGACGGCCTGGCTCCTGCCGCGTGGTCGAGCCCGTGGTGAACGTGCGCCCGGCGCGGCTCTCGGCCGTCCGCCGCGTGGTCGGGTCCCCGGCGTGAGGGTGCGATCACGCCGTGCTCTCGGCCTGCCGCGATCAGGCGCGCGGCGCACCCGTGATCGGCCGGTCCTGCTGGACCAGGGCCGGTTGCCAGGCCGCCATCAGGTCCGCGTAGGTCGGGGACCCGGTCATCAGGTGTTCGTGCGAGCCGAGCAGCGGCGGGCCGCCGTCCATCACCAGCACCCGGTCGGCCCGCAGCGCCGAGGACAGCCGGTGCGCGATCACCACCAGGGTGCCGCCCCGGGCCGCGAAGGCCCGTTCCACCACGGCTTCCGCCGCCGGGTCGAGGTTGGAGGTCGCCTCGTCCAGCACCACCACGTCCGCCGGGCACGCGTACACCCGCGCGACCGCCAGCAGCTGGGCCTCGCCCGTCGACAGGCTGCCGCCCGCGTGGCCGACCTGCCCGCCCAGCCCGCCCAGCCGCTCCACGACGCCGGACGCGCCCACCGCCGCCACCGCCGCGAGCAGCTCGTCGTCCCCCGCACCGGGTGCGAACAGCGCCAGGTTCTCCCGCACGGTGCCGGTGAACAGGTAGGTCTCCTGCGGCACGAGCGCGATCCGCCGGTGCCGCTCGGCCGGGCGCACCTCGCGCACCGGGGCACCGCCGAGCAGGACCGTCCCGGCCTGCGGCGCGACCAGGCCGGTGACCAGGCCGGCCAACGTCGACTTGCCGATGCCGCTGGGCCCGACGACCGCCAGGTGCGCGCCGGGCGCGAGGTCCAGGTCCAGGTCGCGCACCACCGGCTCGGCGTGCTCGCCCCACCCGAACGTCACGCCGCGCAGCGCGATCCCGCTGCCGGCCGGCACCAGGTCGCCGTCCGGCGGCGGCACGGCGGGCACGGCCTCGGCGATCCGGCGCAGCGCCACCGCGAGCCGCAGCACCACCGTGCTGGTGGTGTCGGCGAGCCGGCGCAGCGCCGGCTGCACGCTGGTGCTCAGGTACACCACGGCCGCGAGCACCTCGCCGGCGGTGAGCGTGCCGGCGGCGACCATGCCGGGCGTCAGCACCAGCAGCAGGACCAGCGGCAGGAAACCGCCGACCGCGATCACCACGCCGCGCAGCGACGACGCCCACGCCATCCGCACGGTGGCCCGCGCCTGCCGGTCGACCTGCCGCGCCACGTCCTCGCGCGCCCGGTCGCCGCCGCCGGTCGCCACCACGTCCCGCATCCCCAGCAGGACCGTGCCGGCGGCCTCGGCGGCGTCCTCGTCGGCCACCACCAGCGCCCGCTGCCCACGGGCCAGCGACGGCAGCAGGGCACCGAACAGCACCAGCGCGGCGACCACCGGCAGGACCACCAGCCACGCCAGCGACGACACGGCCGTGGCCAGGCCGACCAGCGCGGCCACCGTCGTCACCAGCAGCGCGCGGGCCTGGATCAGCAGGCCGGCCGTGGCGTCGCGCACCACCTCGACGTGGCGGGTGATGCGGGCGACGGCGCTCGCGTCGGGCTGCCTGCGGTGCGACCGGCCGTCGTGCAGGACGCCCCGGACGATCGTGGTGACCAGCCCGTCGCGCAGCGGTTCCACGACGTCGCCGAGCCGGGTGAACACCTGCCGCAGCCCGAACGCGCCGAGCACGGCGACCACCGCGAACGCCACCAGCCAGCCCACGCCGGTCCGGACGTCGCCGACCGCGAACCCCCGGTCCACGGCCAGCCCCACCAACCGGCCGGACAGCAGGGCCGGCACGCCTTCCAGCACCGACCAGCCCAGCAGCGCCAGCACCGCGCGCCGCCGTCCGGCCAGCGCCCGCAGATAAGGTCCCATCAGCCGAACACCGCCCGGTAGTCCGCGTCCTCCCACAGCGACGCGTGCGACGCCAGCGCGCGCACCCGCCCCTCTTCCAGCCACACCACGGCGTCCGCCCGGCGCGCGGTCGCGGCCCGGTGCGTCACCACCACCCGGGTCCGGCCCGGCAGCGCCGAGGCCACCGCGCGCTCCACGGCGGTCTCGGTCACGGTGTCCAGGCTGGCCGTCGCGTCGTCCAGCACCAGCACCTGCGGGTCGCGGACGACCGCGCGCGCCAGGCCGAGCCGTTGCGCCTCGCCGCCGGACAGCGGGGTGTCCGCCATCGGCGTGTCGTAGCCCTCGGGCAGCCGCACGACGACGTCGTGCACCCGCACCGCCCGGCACGCCCGCTCGACCTCGTCGCGGCCGAGGTGCGTGCCGTAGGAGACGGTGTCCGCGACGGTCGCGCCGAGCAGCGCGGGCCGCTCGAACGCGTAGCCCACGGACCCGCCGCGCGCGACCTGCCCGGACGACGGCGCGGTCAGCCCGCCGATCACCGCCGCGAGCGCCGACTTGCCCGACCCGGAACGGCCGACCACGGCCAGGAACGCGCCGGCGGGGACCAGCAGGTCCACGTCGTGCAGCGCGTCCGGCACGCACACCCCGCGCAGCTCCACCGAGCCCGGCGGCGCGTAGCCGGGGGTGCCCGCAGCGGCGCCCGGCGCGTCGAGCACCTCGTCGATCCGCACGGCCGCCGCGCGCGCCCGCTGCACGGCGGTGAGCACGGTCGCCTGGCCGACGACGGTCAGGCCGAGCCCCGCGTAGGCCAGCGCGGCCAGCACGTCGCCGACGCTCAGCCGCCCGGCCACCACGCCGAACCCGGCGGCGGTCAGCACCGCCAGCTCCACGACGGGCAGCAGCAGGCCGGCCCGCCAGATCATCTTCGCCTGGGTGCGCCACATGCCCACGCCCGCCGAGGCGAGCCGGGGCAGCGGGCGCAGCACGCGGTCCGCCTCCTGGTCGGCCCGGCCGGACGCGGCGATCGTGCGCAGGCCGCCGACGGCGTCCAGCAGCCGCGCCGACAGCTCGCCGGAGACCTCCTGGTAGGTGGCCACGTCGTCGGCGGTCAGCCGGAGGTGCGAGCGCACCAGCAGCAGCGCCAGCGGCACGCTGAGCAGGAACACGACCGCGAGCCGCCAGTCCAGCAGCACCAGCGCCACCACCGCGCCGCCCGCCGTCAGCGCGGTGATCCCGAGGTTGACCAGCAGGACCGCGACGTTGCCCGCGATCGCGGCGTCCCCGGTCAGCCGGCTCACCGCGTCGCCGGCCTCGAACCGGCCGGGGTGCCCCAGCTCGACCAGCCGGCCGATCAGCGTGCGGCGCAGGAACGCCGTGCCGCGCGCGGCGATCGACGCCGCCAGCACCACGCCGACCGCGTCGCCCACCACCTCGACGCCCACCAGCCCGACCAGGTACAGCACGGTCGCGGCGTCGAGCCGGCCGCCCAGCGCCATGTCCACCGCGCCTGCGAGCGCGGTCGGCAGCAGCAGCCCGGCGGTGGTGGCCAGCAGGGCGTTGAGGGCCAGCAGCAGCCAGCGCGGGTCGCGCAGTGCGACCGTTCTCAACAGCATCGGTGCTCCAGGCGGTCGAGGCGGGGCGCATCATGGGTGAGGGCCCGGGGCCGGCCACCCGGCTGTGAACCGGGGGACCGCCGCCGGGCCCTCGTCGGACCGGGTGAGCGGCGCACTTCGCCTGCGCCGCTCACCCCGTCCTCGTCCTCGGGCGAGGTCAGCAGAGCAGCAGGCTCGCGGAGGAGTGGCTGCACGGGAGCAGCAGGGAGACGCTCGACGCGGTGGTGCTGCCACCGCCGCCGCCGCTGCTGCCGCCGCTCGCCATCGCGTTGGACTGCACCTCGGGGGTGTCCATGTCCTGCAGGTCGAGGATGAACTCCATGTCGACTCCTTGGGATCGTCGGGTGGAACTGTGGGGGAAACGGGTTACTGCAACCGGCCCGTCGGGGCCGGGGCTCTGAGGAACGGCAGCGCGGGCACGCCGTCCAGCGCGGCGGCGAGCGCGAGCAGCACGCCCGCGCCACCGGTGTTCAGGTCCATGGACAGCCGGCGGAGCTGGACGCCCGGGAACGCCAACCCGCCCTGGTAGGGCACGGCGTGCCAGGCGAGCGCCGCCAGGTGCCGGTCGATCGCGTCGCGTGCGCCGCCCGCCTGGACGAGCGTGGCCAGCAGGCCCGCCCGGCCGAGCACGAGCGCGGGCTGGATGACGAACTCCGAGGTGAGCCCGGAGACCAGTTCGGGCAGCCTGGCCGAGCACGCGGCGTCCGGGGCGACCCGGGCGAACTCGTCGAGCGCCAGCGCGATCCCGGCGCTGCCGATGCCCACGTAGGGCAGCGTGCGCAGGGTGCCGTCGCGGACCTGGGTCGAGCCGTCCAGCGCGGTCATGCACTCCGCGAGGTCGCGCTCCAGCGCGCGTTCGGCGTGGTCGAGCCACCGCTGGTCACCGGTCAGCTCGTGCAGCCGGGTGAACAGCAGCGCCGGGCCGGACCAGCCGTGCAGCAGGCCCGCGCGGGCCTTGTCGCCGGGCGGCGGCGCGTCCGCGAGCATCCCGACCAGCCGGTCGCCCAGCTCCAGCGCCCGGTCGGCGTACGACTCGTCGTCGCGGGTCCGCGCGAAGTGCAGCAGGTTCAGCGCCACGCCGGACAGGCCGGCGTTGAGGCCGTGGTCCTTCGTGCCGGGCAGCAGTTCGGCGTACGCGTCGACCAGCTCGCCGGCCACGTCGTGGTGGCCGAAGTTCTCCAGCACGTGGGCGATGCCGTGCGCCCCGGTGTAGAACCCGGGCTCCTTCGGCGGGTCGCGGCGCAGCGAGTCCAGCAGCCAGCGCTCGTGCTCCGGGAAGCGGCCCTCGCCCGCGACGTCGAGCGCGTGCAGCACGCCCGCCGCGCCGTGGGCGAAGCACGCCCCGCCCACCTCGAACTGCTCCACGTCGCCGGGGAACAGGCGGTCGTGGCGGTGGGGCGTGGCGCTGGCCAGGATCGCCGCGGCGATGGACTTGCGCACCACCGCCCAGTCCGGCACCGGCTCGTCCAGCGCGGTCGACACCACCGCCGGCGGGTCGACGCGCGGCGTGAGCACCTCGACGATCCGGTCGCAGTACTCGGCGGGCAGGTCGAACCGGCGGCGGATGAAGTCCACGTGGTGGGGCAGCCTGGCCGGCGACAGCTCGACCACCGCGTTGAGCGGCAGGAACACGTACAGCCGCAGCGCGGCGAGCGCGTACTCGTCGATCTCGAACCCGGACCGGTCGGGCGGGGCCTGGAAGCCGGGGGAGCCGAGCGTGGGGCGGCGGTCCTCCTCGACCCGGAACGCGAGCTCGAAGTCGATCAGCGACACCGAGTCGTCGTCGTCCACGAGCACGTTCAACGGGTGCAGGTCGCCGAACACCACGCCCCGCGCGTGCACGTCGGCCACGATCCGCTCGACCTGCGCGATGATCGCCAGGGCGCGCGCGGTGTACCCGCCGAGGTCGCCGACCTCGTGGTGGGTCAGCGGGTAGTTCTGCCCCAGCCACTGCCCGATCGGGCGGCCGGGCACCGGGTCCATGGCGAAGAACTCGTGCTCCCACGCCGAGAACCGCTCGTGGGCGGTCGGCACGCCGGGCACGCCGGACACCACGCCGAGGATGTCGTGCTCGCGGCGCAGCCGGGCGACGGCATCCACGTTCTCCCGGTCCAGGCCCGCGTGCGGCCGTGCCTCCTTGAGCACCACCTCGGCGCCGTCGGACTTGCGGGTCGCGCGGTACACGCCGCCGCCGTTGGAGAAGTGCAGCGATTGCGTCACCCGGAAGGGGAACGCGTCCGCGTCACCGGCCTTGCGCGCCGCCAGGTGATCTTCCAGGCAGCGCGGCAGGGTCACCCAGTCGGGCACCCAGAACGTCGGCTTGCGCTGGTCGGGGACCAGTTCGCCGGACGCGCCCTCGATCGCCAGCACGCGTTTGCCGTCGACCTCCAACCACTGCTCGACAAAACCGCCGTAACGGACGAACAACGGGCCCGCGCCGTACCGCAAATCGCTCAGGATGTACGCGCCGGGCCGCCCGTGGAGCAGTTCGTCCAGCTCGCGCAGGATCGTTTCCAACTGCGCCTCGTCGGCCGGGTAGATGGTGATCAGCTTGCCGCTCGCCTCGCGCGGCGCGTATTTCGAGTTCCGCGCCAGCACGATCGACCGGGTGCGCAGGTACTTGAACGGGATGCGCCGCGCGACCAGGTGCTCGTAGCAGGTCAGGAGCACCTCGCCCGCGTCGCGGACGGTCGCCGAGACGTGGATCTTCCAGCCCTGGCGGGGCAGGGCCGCACCGGTCGGCTGGAGGTAGCGCCAGATCGTGAGATCGACCTGGGCCCAGTCCGCCGGCAGCTCCGGGAGCACCTGCGAGAAATCGTCGGCAGCGGTTTCCGTGGAACTCTGCACGTCGTAGAACAGACGGTCCGCGAAGCAGTAAGCCTCATAGCGGAGATCCACGGGAATTCGCCTCCTGTTAATTTGCGCGACCGGTGTATTCCCGCACGGGCGGCCGGTGGGAGCCAATCCGCCAGATCGGGGAGCCGACTGGGCCGTTCGTGCCGGTCCGCACTGCGCGCAGCGACACTTTGCGTTGTCTCGGATGCAGCAGGATCACCCGGACGCCAGGTTTGGCGCTGCTCTATAGGGGGTCCTTGGGGGAGCGGCGCTAAACGGCACGCGATCGTTCCCGTTCTCCCGTGGGGGCGGCCTGCGAAATCGGCTGTATTTCCGCTGTTCTGCGGATCCGGTCACCGGCCGTGGTGGTCTGGTCCTCTCGGGGCGTTGTTCGGCCGTTGGGTGACCGGCTCGTCCGAGCGGGTGCGGAAAGTGGTCCGAAATTCGGGTTTGGGCAATTGCGGACCCTCGTCGCGGGCGGCCCGGACCGTACGGATCGGGGTTGCCGCTGAGCCGATCGGGTGGTCAAGCGCGCGTTCGGCCGCATATGGCACGCTGATCGGTGTGCCGTCCCGGTTGCTGCTGCCCGTGGTGCTGGTGGTCGCCGCGCTGACCGCCGCCACCGGCGTGCTGGCCCGGGACCTCTACCAGCGGCCCGCCCAGGCGGCCGGCGATCGCATCGCGCTGCCGTCCGACTCGTCCCCCGTGCCGCGTTCCGCCCAGCCCGGCGGCACCACCGTGCAGCGCAGCCCGGACGCCGCCCTGCACCCCGACGGCGAGCGCGTCCGCGACCTGCTCCAGCGCTACTTCGACGCCATCAACGCGGGCGACTACGACCAGTGGGCCACCGCCGTCACCGGCGAGCGCGTCGCCCGCACCCCGCGCGCCCGCTGGGAGTCCGACTACGAGACCACCCGCAACGGGACCATCCTGGTGCACCGCGTGGAGACCGTGTCACCGACCCGGCTGCGCGTGCTGATGACGTTCGTCAGCACCCAGTCCCTCGCCAAGGCTCCCGCCGACCTCCAGGCCGACTGCATCCGCTGGCGGGTCGTCTACCCGGTGCAGGAGGACGCGGGCTCGCTGCGGGTCGACTTCGGCACCGAGGGCTCCACCTCCCAGTCAACCGCCTGCTGACGCGGAAAAGGGCCGCTCCGCCGGGGAACGACCCTTCACACGCGCGACACCGGGCTCAGCCGTTGGTGAACACCAGCGACACGTTGTGCCCGCCGAACCCGAACGAGTTGTTCACCGCCGCGACGAGGTCGACCTTGCGCGGCTCGCCGGTGACCACCTCCAGCTGCACCTTCGGGTCCTGGTTGTCCAGGTTCAGCGTCGGCGGCACCACGCCGTCGCGCACCGAGAGCAGCGTGGTGATCGCCTCCACCGCGCCGGACGCGCCGAGCAGGTGGCCGTGGTTGCCCTTCGGCGCGGTCAGCAGCGGGTGGTCGCCGATCGCCCGGCGCACCGCCTGCGGCTCGATCACGTCGCCCACCTGGGTGGACGTGGCGTGGCAGTTGACGTGCCCCACGTCGGACGGGGACACGTCGGCGTTGCGCAGCGCCGTGGCGATCGCCCGGGACTGGCCGAGGCCCTCCGGGTCGGCCGCCGTGATGTGGTGGCCGTCCGAGCTGGTGCCCATGCCGGCCAGCGTGCCGTAGATCCGGGCGCCCCGGGCGCGGGCGAAGTCGCCGCGCTCCAGCACCAGGATGCCGGCGCCCTCGCCGAGCACGAAGCCGTCCCGGTTGACGTCGAAGGGGCGCGAGGCCCGCTCCGGGTCGTCGTTGCGGGTGCTCATGGTCCGGGCCTGGACGAAGCCCGCCATGGTGATCGTGGTGATGCACGCCTCCGCGCCGCCCGCCACGACCACGTCGGCCTCGCCGGCCCGCAGCATCCGCCACGCCCAGGCCAGGGCCTCCGCGCCGGACGCGCACGCCGAGACCGGCGCGTGCACCCCGGCCCGCGCCTTCAGGTCCAGGCCGACGTGCGCGGCCGGGCCGTTGGGCATGAGCATGGGCACGGTCAGCGGCGACACCTTGCGCAGGCCCGAGCTCTCGATCAGGTCGTCCTGCTCCAGCAGCGTCATCGCGCCGCCGATGCCGGTGCCGATGATCACGCCGAGCCGCTCGCGCTCGACGCCGTCCTCACCCAGCCCGGCGTCCGCCCACGCCTGGCGGGCGGCCACCACCGCGACCTGCTCGCAGCGGTCCAGGCGCCGCGCCTCGACGCGCGGCAGGACCTCGGTCGGTTCGACGGCCAGCCGCGCGGCGATCCGCACCGGCAGCTCGAACCGCTCCACCCAGTCCGTGACCAGCGGCTTGACACCGCTGCGGCCGGCGAGCAGAGCATCCCAGGTGGAGGCGGCGTCGCCACCGAGCGGGGTGGTGGCACCCAGCCCGGTGACGACGACGTCGTTGGAAGTGGTCATGCGTTGCTGGCGATGTAGTTCACCGCATCGCCCACGGTCTTGAGGTTGGCCAGCTCGTCGTCCGGGATCTTCACGCCGAACTTGTCCTCGGCCTGCACGGCGATCTCCACCATGGACAGCGAGTCGATGTCCAGGTCGTCCACAAAGGACTTGTCGACCGTCACGTCGGCCGCCTCGACACCGGCGACCTCCTCGACGATGGCGGCGAGCCCCTTCTGGATGTCCTCGTTGCTCACTGAAAATCCCTTCCTTCTTCTTGCATCCGCCGGCTGGGCTGTCCCACCGGAGTCTGGTGTCGGGTCACGGCAGTCGGACGACCTGTCCCGCGTAGGACAGGCCGGCACCGAAGCCGACGAGCAGGGCGACGTCCCCGGAGCGGAACTCGCCCGCCGCGCGCATGTGGTCGAGCGCGAGCGGGACCGAGGCCGACGAGGTGTTGCCGGAGTCCACGATGTCACGCGCGACCACGAGGTCCTCACGCGCACCCTTGGCGCGCAAGCGCTTGGCGATCGCCTCGATGATCCGCAGGTTCGCCTGGTGCGGCACGAACACGTCCACTTCGGACAGCTCGATTCCGGCCAGCTCGACCGCCCGCAGGGCGATGGGCGCGATCTGCGTGGTGGCCCAGCGGAAGACCGACTGGCCCTCCTGGAAGATGAACGAGTTCCGGTCGGGCACCTGGATCATCTCCGCCAGGTCGCCGGCGCTGCCCCACGCGACCGGCCCGATGCCGGGCTCGTCGGCCGGTCCGACGACCGCCGCGCCGGCCCCGTCGCCGAAGATGATGGCGGTGGACCGGTCGACCGGGTTCACCCAGTCGGTGAGCTTCTCCGCGCCGATCACCAGCACGTGCTGCGCGGTGCCCGCGCGGACCAGGTCCGACGCCGTCGCCAGCGCGTAGCAGAAGCCCGCGCAGGCGGCGTTGACGTCGAACGCGGCACCGGCCGGGACGCCCAGCGCGTGCGCGACTTGGGCGGCGGCGTTCGGGATCATCGACGGCATGGTGCAGGTCGCCACCAGCACGGCCCCGATGTCGGCGGGGTCCAGGCCGGAGTCGGTGATCGCCTTCGCGCCGGCGGCGACCGCCATGTCGACCAGGCGCTCGTCGGGCTTGGCGAAGCGCCGGTTGGCGATCCCCACGCGGTCCCGGATCCACTCGTCGGAGGTGTCCATGGTCTGCGCGAGGTCGTGGTTGCTGACGATCGTCTCGGGCTGGTAGCTGCCCAGGCCGAGGATCCGGGTCCCGGCGGGCCCGGTTCGGGTGGCGATGGAGGTCATGCGGATGCCTCCAGCAGCTCCACCAGCGCGTCGAGCTGGGCCGGGGTCTTGACTGCCAACGTGGGGGTGCCCTTCAGTTCGCGCTTCGCCAGGCCGGTCAGCGTGCCCGCGGGTGGCAGTTCGGCCACCGCGGTCACGGCCCGCTCGCCCAGCGTCGCCTGGCAGGAGTCCCACCGCACGGGGCGGGTCACCTGGGAGATGAGTCGGTTCAGCACGTCGGTTCCGGAGGTCACCACGGCCCCGTCGGCGTTGGAGAGCAGCGGCAGCACCGGGTCGGCCACGGAGATCGTGGCGGCGCGTGCGCGCAGCGCCTCCTCGGCGGGCGCCATGTACTCGGTGTGGAAGGCACCCGCGACCTGGAGCTTGCGGATCTTCGCCCGCTCCGGGGGGTTCTCGACCAGCTTGTCCAGCGCGTCCAGCGGCCCGGCCGCCACGACCTGCCCCGCGCCGTTGCGGTTCGCGCCGACCAGGCCCAGCTCGTCGAGCCGGGCCAGCACCTCGTCCTGCTCGCCGCCGAGCACGGCGGCCATGCCGGTCGGCGCGAGCGCGCACGCGGCGGCCATCTCGGCCCCCCGCACGGCGGCCAGCGCCACGGCGTCGTCGGTGCTCAGCACGCCCGCGATGGCCGCGGCGGCCAGCTCGCCGACCGAGTGACCGCCGACCACCGTGCCCGGCGGCAGCTCCACCCGACGGCGCAGCTCCTCGAACGCGAGCAGCGCCAGCGCCACGACCAGCGGCTGGGTGACGGCGGTGTCCTTGATCTCCTCGGCCTCGGCGGTGGTGCCCAGCCGGAGCAGGTCCAGCCCGGTGGCCTCGGTCCACGCCGCGATGCGCCCGGCGGCCCCCTCGACGTCGAGCCAGGGGGTGAACATGCCGGGCGTCTGGGACCCCTGTCCGGGGGCGAGGAGCGCGATCACCCGACCACTGAACACGTTTTCGGCGGTCTCCCGGGATGCCGCCGCTGACGAAACGACGGGTCCACGTTTGTAGGGTCCCCACAAACGTGACTCAAAGATGAACGTCGAACGACGTCCCGTGTTGTGGAGGGCGGCCGATCCGGGACGACCCGGGACGTGCGTCCTGCATCACACCCCTCCGGGTGTCACCACAACCCGCGAGCCCGCGCCAGCCGCCCCACGGCCAGGGCGACGCGCAGCACCAGCGCGTCACGCGGGTCGGTGGCGTTCCTCCCGGTTAGCTCGGTGGCCCGGCGCAACCGGTAGCGGACGGTGTTCGGGTGCACGAACAGCCGCCGCGCGCAGGCTTCCAGCACGCCCCCGACTTCCAGGAACGCGTCCACCGTCTCCAGCAGAGCGCCGCCCGCGTCCTCCAGCGGCCGGGCCACCCGGTCCACGAGCTGCCACTCGGCCTCGGGGTCGCCCGCCAGCGCCCGCTCCGGCAGCAGGTCCAGCGACCGGACCGGCCGGGGTGCCGCCGGCCACCCGACGACCGCCCGCAGCCCGGACAGCGCGTCGCTGGCGCTGCGGTGGGCCTCGGCCAGGCTCGACACCGACGGCCCGGCCACCACCGCGCCCGCCCCGAACGCCTCGGCGAGCCGGGCCAGCGCGTCACCGGTCCCGGTCTCCCCGCCGAGCACCACGACCAGCCGCGACCCCTGCACGCTGAGCAGGACCGGCCGCGACATCCGGGCCGCCCGGCTGCGCACCTCGAACACGACGGCGGGCGGGTCGTCGGACGGCGGGTTGCCCACCAGGACGGTCGCCTCGGCGGCCGGGTCCCAGCCCAGCGCGGTGGCGCGGGAGAGCAGCGACTCCTCGGCGTCCCCGCGCACGATCCCGTCCACGACGAGCGCTTCCAGCCGGGCGTCCCAGGCACCCCGGGCCTCGGCCGCCGCCGCGTAGGAGGTGGCGGCCGAGAACGCGATCTCCCGGCCGTAGCGCAGCACGCCCTCGGTCAGCAGCGCCCGCTCGGCGTCGCCGTCGGCCAGCTTCGGCAGCAGCTGCTCGAACAGCTCCAGGGCGATCCGGACCAGCTCGACGGTCTGCCGCAGGCTCACCCAGCGGGACAGGTCCTTGGGCGCGGACCGGAACGCCTCGGCGGTCAGCCGGATCGCCTGCTGCGGGTCGTGCAGCCAGGACACGAACCCGGCCACCCCGTTCTGGATCAGCAGCAGCACCCCGGCCCGCTGGTCGGCCGGCATCCGCCGGAACCAGGGCAGCCGCGCCTCCATCTCGGCCACGCTGGCACCCGCGAGGTCCCCGGACGCCCGTTGCAGGGTCCGCAACGTCTCCCGAGACAGCGCCGGCACCACCTCGTCAGACCCGCTCATGCCACCACGATCGCACGCGCTCCCACGCCCACCCCCGCCGACCACCACCCGTGCACCACCGCCGCACCCACCCGCCCACCGGACGGGCACCCGGTGCCGCGCGCCGCGCCGACGCCCGCTGCCCGGCCGGAACCGGGCTGCGCCGCCGCTCCCGCCCACCACCGCGCGGCGCCGGCACCGGCCCACACCAACGAGTGACACAACCTGACGCCCCCCGCCAACCGCCCTACCTTCGGGTGGCCACCAGCCACCACCCGGGAGGTACGCCGTGCGCAGGCACGTGTCAGCCGGATTGGCCATCGCCACTGCACTGTCCGTCCAACTCCCCACCGCCGCCGCCGACACCCGCCCCGACTTCCCCGACCTCAGCCCGTTCACCACCCAGCAGCTCACCTGGTCCCCGTGCGAGACCGTGCTGGAGTGCGCCGACGTCGTCGTCCCGCTCGACTACCGGAACACGGCCACCGACCACATCTCGGTCCGCATCAGCCGCCGCAAGGCCACCGACCGGGCCGCCCGGCGCGGCGTCCTGCTGATCAACCCCGGCGGGCCGGGTGGCTCCGGGCTGAAGATGCCGACGCTGCTCGCCCAGTCCGCGCCCGCCGCCGTCTACGACCTGATCGGGTTCGACCCGCGCGGCGTCGGCACGTCGACCGCGCTGAACTGCCGCACCTCGCCCGAGTTCGCCACGCCCGACTCGCGGCCGTCCGACGCGGACTTCCCCAAGTGGGCCGCCGAGGCGCGGGCCGCCGAGGACGCGTGCCGGGAGTCGGGCGGGGCGATCCGGCCGCACGTCAACACCCCGAACACCGCGCGCGACCTCGACGTCATCCGCGCGGTGCTGGGCGAGGAGAAGCTGAACTACCTCGGCTACTCCTACGGCACCTACCTCGGCGCGGTGTACGGCAGCCTGTTCCCCGAGCGCCTCGACCGCAGCGTCCTGGACTCCTCCGTCCACCCGGACTGGGTGTGGCGCGGGCAGTTCCGCGCGCAGGCGATCGCGTTGCGGCGCAACGTCGACCAGTGGGCCGAGTGGGCCGCCGCGCGCGACCAGAAGTACGGCCTGGGCAAGTCGGCCACCGCCGTCGTGGCCGCCGTCGAGCGGATCGCCGCCCGCCTCGCCGCCGAGCCGACCGCCAAGCAGACCCGCACCACGTTCGACTCCGCCCTCGGCGTGGGCACCCGCTACCGGCCGCTGTGGGCCGAACTCGCCGACAACGTGAGCCGGCTGCTGGGCACCACCCCGGGCGAGGCGGCCCGCGCGTCGGTGCCCGCCCTGGAGGAGATGGCCCGCGCCGAGCAGCCCGAGCTGGTCTCCGGGGTGTTCAACACGGTGGTCTGCGAGATCGACTGGCCGACCGACGTCGAGACCTACTACGAGGACATGCGGATCTTCCGCGACCGCTACCCGTACGGCTTCGGCGTGGTCCGCGCGGCCCCGACCACCTGCACGTACCGCTCGTTCACCCCGCCGGAACCCCCGGTGGAGCTGCGCCGCGACGGCTACCCGATCGGGGTGGTGGTGCAGGCCGAGGGCGACACCCAGACCCAGTACGAGAGCGGCCCGGCGATGGCGTCGCGGCTGGGCCACAGCCTGGTCACCGTGAAGGACGAGGGCAAGCACGGCGTGTACGGCAGCGGCAACCGGTGCGTGAACGCGGCCGTCGACCGCTACCTGGTCGACGGCGTCCTGCCGGACAGCAGCTCGACCTGCCCCGGCGACCCCCGCCCGGCGGTCGGCGCGCGCGTCGACGTGCGGTCCTACCTGGACGGGGCCGGCGTCGCCGGGTGGACCAGGCCGGGCGCACCGCGCCCACCCCGCCCCCGCCCCTGACGCGCGCTCACCGACGCCCCGGGGCACCACCCCCGGGGCGTCGTCGTCCCACGGCCCGGTGGCCCGGAACGCCGCCGGACCGGGGAGCGGCACACCGGCCCGGCGAAACCGGGTTCCGGACCGGCTCGGAACCAGGGCTCGGAGCCAGGGCTCGGAGCCAGGGCCCGGAAACCGGAAACGCCCGACGCGCACGAAGCGCATCGGGCGTTTCCCTCTCCCCGGTCCCCACCGGTGATTCCACTCTGGACTGTTCCGGCCGAACGCGCCACGTCAGTCACTCTTTCGTGCCACCACTTCAGGTTGCCGGGTGAAGCGGGCTGGGAAACGATCTCTCCAAGCGACATCGAACGACAATCGAGGAGGGGCGTCGTGGGCTCCCAGATCACCGATGGACTCGGACAGGCGTGGGCGATGATCGCCACGTTCGTACCGAAACTCCTCGGCTTCCTGCTGGTGCTGTTGGTCGGCTGGCTCATCGCCAAGGCGCTCGCGAAGGGGGTCGGCTTCCTGCTCAAGCGGGTGGGCTTCGACCGCCTCGTGGAGAAGTCGGGCCTGGGCGGTGCGATGGCGCAGTCGCCGATCGACGCGTCCGGCCTGATCGTCAAGATCGTCTACTACTTCGTGCTGCTGATCGCGCTGCAACTGGCGTTCGGCGTGTTCGGCACCGACAACGCGGTGAGCGCGCTGCTCAACGACGTGATCGCGTACCTGCCCCGGATCGTGGTGGCGATGGTGCTCGTGCTGGTCGCGGCGGCGATCGGCAAGGCGCTGCGCGGCCTGGTCACCGGTGCCCTCGGCAACCGCCCGTACACCAGGGTGCTCGGCGGCATCACCTACGGCTTCATCCTGGCGCTGGGCGTGATCGCGGCCCTCAACCAGCTCGGCATCGCCGTCTCGGTGACCCTGCCGGTGCTGATCACCGTGCTGGCCACCGTGGCGGGCGTGATCGTGGTCGGCGTCGGCGGCGGCCTGGTGCGGCCGATGCAGCAGCGGTGGGAGGGCTGGCTCCAGCGGATGCAGCAGGAGACCGCCAACCGCACCCCCGCGCCGCGCCAGTCCCAGGACCCGATGTCCTCGCCGCCCCGCGCGACGGCGTCCGCCTCGGCCACGACCCGCTCCACCCACCCGGTGCAGCCGGACGCCCCGACCCCGCCCGCCGGGATGCAGATCCCCCCGACGGACCGCTGAGCACCCCGGGTTCCGCCCGCCCGTCCGGGCGGAACCGCCGGGTCGCAGAGGGTCCACCGACGGCCCGGACCCCCGGCTCGCGCCCCGTTCGACGTCGCGCGGAACCACCCGAACAGCGGAAGAACAGGAGCCCCGCCTTCACCCAGGCGGGGCTCCTTCGCGTCCGGACTTCTTTCCACAGTGGACGAGACCAGCCACCGTCCACTTCGTACACCCGGGCCGCCTGCCGGTCGCCGGCGGCCCGAGGTCGCTCCCGACCGCCGGCCGGGTCGCCCGCGAGCCGGCACGGGCACGACCGCGCCGCCCGCGTGGCGGCGGCGAAGAGAGCAATCAGGGGCAAGACGACGGTCCCGTGCGGTGGGAAGGTGGGCGTGAGGCGTGGTCCGGCCGGAGTCGAGGTGTCCACGAGAGCTGTGGCCGGCGTTACGCCGGGAATCCGCCGGCGCGGTCCGGTGTTCCCGCCGAAGAGACGATGGGAGAGCGCGATGCGGGCCCTGATGGACCACGGTTTCACGGTGTTCGGCGAGTTCGTGTCCTACGCCGAGTTCATCGGCCAGGTGTTCGCGCTGGTCGTGGTGTACCTGGCGCAGCGCCGGACGCTCTGGACGTGGCCCGTGCAGCTCGTCTCGGTCACGCTGCTGTTCGTGGTCTACCTGTCCGCGCACCTCGGCGGCACCGCCGCGCGGCAGGTCGTGATCGCGCTGATCACGGTGTACGGCTGGTGGGCGTGGACGCGGCGGCGCGACCCGGTGTTCGGCGTCGTGGTCCGCCGGGGCACGCTGCGGGAGCGGATCGCGGTGGTGGCGGCGTTCGCGGTCGGCACGGCGGTGTTCGCGCTGGCCCTGTCCGCGCTCGACGCGTCCCGGGCCCCGCTGCCGGACGCGGCGATCTTCGTCGGCACGGTCCTGGCGTTCGCGCTGCAGGGGCTCGGCCTGGTGGAGTTCTGGCTGGTCTGGCTGGTGGTGGACGCGATCGGCGTGCCGTTGCAGCTCCAGGCGGGCCTGTACTTCAGTGCGGCGGTCTACACGGTGTTCGCCGCCCTGGTGGTCCGGGGCTGGATCGGCTGGAACCGCGAGGCGAAACGAGCCGCCGCCCTCGCACCGACCCACTGACCCCCCGACCCGCCTCGCCCTCGACCCGCCCGCACCGGTCGGCTGCGCGCAGCGGTCAGCGCCCGCTCAGGGCCCGGGTCACGTCGCTCGTGAGCTGTCCCAGCTCCGCGTCCAGCGAGCCCGGGTTGCGCAGGGACGCGTGCACCGCGCCCTGCACGACCCGCGACACCTCGTCGTAGTGCGCCGTCGGCGGGCGGTTGCGGGCGGTGACCAGCGCGCCCCTCAGCACGCCCAGGTGGGGAAGGCGGGCGTTGAGGGCGGGCTCCCGGTACAGCGCCCGCAGGGTCGGCGGGTAGCCCGCCTGCTCCAGCAGCGCCCGCTGGCTGTCCTCGCCGGTCAGGAACCGGATGAACTTGCGCGCCGTCGCCTGGTGCTTCGAGCACCTCGACACCGCCACGTTCCACCCGCCCAGCGCCGCCGGGCCGGGCAGCGCCGCCATGCCGAACCGGCCCTTGAGCGGCGACGCCTCCAGCAGCGCCCGCGCGTACGGCCAGTTGCGCAGGAACACCGCCCGGCCCTCCGCGAACTCCCGCAGGCTGTCCGACTCGTCGTAGGTCAGCGCGTCGCGGGGGATCCACCCCTCCTCGACACCCCGCGCCAGCGCCCCGATCCCGGCCCGCGCCTCCGCCGAGTCCCACTGCGGGACCGGGCCGCCGCCGTGCGCCCACACGGCCTCCAGGGCGTTCACGGTCAGCCCCTCGTACCGGTCGAGCTGGCCGACGTACCCGGCCATCCCGTTCGCCGGCCCGAGCGATTCGGCGATCCGCTCCAGGTCCGACCAGGTCGGCGGCGACACCTCGTGCGCGGCGGACAGCAGGTCGGACCGGTAGTAGAGCACCCCGGCGTCGGCCCGCCACGGCACCGCCCACAGCCGCCCGTCCCCGGTCGTGGAGGACTCCACCGCCGCCGGCAGGAACCGGTCCACGTCGAACTCGGCGGGCGTGAGCGGGGCCAGGTAGCCGGCCTCGGCGAACTCCGCCGTCCACACCACGTCCAACGTCATCACGTCGTAGCACTGCGCCTGGTAGTCGCCCCGCGCGCCCACCAGGTCCTGCGCGCGGGCCATGAGCTGGGCGCGGTAGGCGTCCGTGGGCGACGGCAGCGGCACGTACGTCACCTGCTCGTGCCGCCCCGCACGGGCGTTCCACTCGTCCACCCGCTGCTTGATCTGCCGCTTGGACAGGTCCCAGCTGTCCACGAAGGTGATCCGCCCCTGGCCGTCGCGCGCGGGGTCGGCGGTCGGCGCGACGCACCCCGCGAGCAGCACCGCCACCAGCACCAGCCACCTAGCCACCCGCACCCCACAGCCCGTCCGCGACGCGGTCCAGCGCCCCGTCCACGTCCCGCTCCTCGAAGCAGTCCCCCCGGTAGGCGGCCTGGAAGACCCCGAGCTGGCTGACCGCCGAGCACGCCCGGTCGGCGAACCCGACGCCGAACACGGTGACCGGCGAGTCCAGCACGGCGGGCCGCACCGCCGCAGCCGCCGGCGCACCGCCGCTGAGGATCACGATCGGCTGGTCCGCGCCGAACTCGGCGACGCCGCGCTCCACCACGCCCGCCAGCTCGTCGGGCGCGAAGTCCAGCCGCAGCACCCGCCCGCGCGGCCCGACCAGCTCGGTGAGCCGGACGGCGAGCTGCTCGGCGCGCTCCGACCCGTCCACCGCGAGCACCACCCGGGTCGGCGGGTCGGCCGCCCGCCACGCCGCGCGCACGGCCGCCGCGTCCACCCGCAGCGGCAGCTCGGCCGGGCGCTCCGGCCGGATGCCCTCGTGCGGCTCGGGCACCCAGTCCCGGTCGCGGAAGCCGGCGTGCCGGAACGCCTCCTGCGCCGGCCCGTCCCGCAGGTGGCCGAGGAACCGCTCGACCACGGCGTCGCGCCGCCGGTTCGGCGGCCGGTCGTGCCGCACCACCGCCACGAACGGGTGGTTCAGGTGGACGGTGCCCTCGGCCGGGTAGAGCACCCGCAGGCAGGTCAGGTCGCGGATCGCCTTCTCCGAGCCGAGCACCGCGCGGTCCCCCGCCGGGCACACGGCGGCGGGTTCCGGGGCGGTGCGCAGCGCCACGTCCCGCAGCCGCCGCGCCACGTCCGCGCCGCCCAGCACCCGCGCGTCGAGCACCTCGCCGCCCAGCTCGGCCCGCTCCAGCGCGACGGCCGCCGCCAGGTCCGCGCCCGACCCGGCCGGGTCGACCGGCGCGAGGGTCCGGAACGCGGCCAGGTCGCGCCACTGGAACGCGCCGTCCCGCGCCCGGCCCGGGGCGACACCCAGCACCAGCGGCGAGTACGCGACCGGCTCCCGGTCGACCAGCTCGACGTCGCTGCGCCCGCTGCCCTCCAGCACCGCGCGCACCTCGTCCAGCTCCCAGCGGGTGTCCGGCAGCCACACGTGCGGCTCGGGGCTCATCGCCGCCGTGTCGCCGTCCGGCCAGCCCCGGCCCAGCGCCGCCGCGCTCGGTTCGGACGCGCCGACCGCCACGTGCACGTCGACCTGCTTGCACCCGGTGTCGTCGAAGGAGCGCGACCGGTCCTCGAACTCGGCCGCCAGCGTCCGCACGACGTCCGCCTTCTCGGCCGAGGTGAGCACGTTGAGCTGCACCGGGTCCGGGCACGGCGGTTCCGGCGCGGGCGCGGCCAGCAGCGCGTCGCAGGACAGCGGCGCGACGAGCAGGGCGACCAGCACCGGCACCGCCCACCGCACGCGGGGCAGCGCCGGACGCGGCCGGGTCGGCGCGCGGGGGTGGTCGGGACGGCCGATCCACGCCGTGCCGCGCACCTCCTTCACGTCCACCGCGACCCGCCGGAACGAGTCCGGGTCGCAGCCGGCGTCCTCGCGGACCACGTCCCGGTAGAACCGGTCGGACACGATCAGCGCCAGCTCGCCCGGCCGCCGCTTCAGCTCCTCGCGCAGCGGGGCGCAGTCCAGCAGCCGGAACGCCAGCACCAGGCCGTCGCCCATCACGCCGTTGCCGTCGTTGAGCACCTCGCCGGCGGTGATCGCGGCCCGCAGCCTGATCCCGGTCTGCGGCCGGAACATCGCGTTGTACCGGCGGAGCTGGCCCACCAGGGCGTGGGGCAGGGCGCTGACCACGCGGCTGTTCGGCACGCCGGCGGGCACCAGCACGAACAGCCCGTCGCCCCGGTCCTCGTGGTAGGTGCCGTCCCAGTCGTCGGTCCACGGCACGCCGCACTCGGCGAACGCGGCCTCCAGCGCCCCGTACAGACCGTGCCGCACGGCCTGCTGCTGGCTCAGGTCGAGCGCGCCGAAACCGGAGACGTCCACCGCCAGCATCGTCCGGTGGACCGCGGGCCGCGGCGTCCCCATTGCCCCCCTCGTCGGACCTGTTCCGCCGGTTCCATGGTGCAGATCACAGTCGCGTGCGACGCGGCGATGCGCAACACCCGCCGCACGCGTGTCTGATCGCCGCTGAGGCGCTCGTGACCGCCGACCCCTCCCCGGGCCCGCTGTCACGGCCGCGCGGGGCCTGAGCGCCCTCCCAGGGGCTCTTACGGGCATCGCGCGGTCGCGCCCGCCTCCGCCGCGATCCGTGACGCCGATCGTAGGAGCGACCACCGCACGCTCTACCGCAAAAGGCGTGTGGGGCTCGACCCGTTCGGGTGAGCCCCACACGCCTCCGCACGTCGCCGCACGAGCCCGGTCCACCGGGCCGCCGGCGCGACCGCTACGCCAGACCCGCGTCCGAGGTAGACGGGCCGGCCGCGTTCACGTCGTCGATCCGGTACTTGCGCGCCGCCTGCACCACCAGCGACTGCTGGACCTCGCCGCGCTTGGCCAGCGCCGCCAGCGTGGCGACCGTGATCGACTCGGCGTCCACCAGGAAGTGCCGCCGCGCCGCCGGGCGGGTGTCGGAGAAGCCGAACCCGTCCGTGCCCAGCGTCGTCATGTCGGTCGGCACGTAAGGCCGGATCAGGTCCGGTACCGCCGTCATCCAGTCCGACACCGCGACCACGGGCCCGGCCGCCTCGGACAGCGCCTGGGTGACGTAAGGCACCTTCGGCTCCTGGTCGGGGTTGAGCAGGTTGTGCCGGTCCACCTCGACCGCCTCGCGGCGCAGCTCGGAGTACGACGTCGCGGACCAGACGTCGGCGTGCACGCCCCACTCCTCGGCCAGCAGCCGCTGCGCCTTGAGCGCCCACGGCATCGCCACGCCCGACGCCAGCACCTGGGCGCGCGGACCCGTCCCCGGCGCCGCCTGGTACCGGTACAGGCCCTTGAGCAGGCCGTCCACGTCCAGCCCCTCCGGCTCGGCCGGCTGCTGGTAGGGCTCGTTGTAGACGGTCATGTAGTAGAAGACGTTCTCGGCGTCCTCGCCGTACATCCGCCGCAGGCCGTCCCGCACGATGTGCGCCACCTCGAACGACCACGCCGGGTCGTAGGCGATCACCGCCGGGTTGGTGTGCGCGAGCAGCAGCGAGTGCCCGTCGGCGTGCTGGAGGCCCTCGCCGGTCAGCGTGGTGCGGCCCGCCGTCGCGCCCAGCACGAAGCCGCGCGCCATCTGGTCGGCCGCCGCCCACAGGCCGTCGCCGGTCCGCTGGAAGCCGAACATCGAGTAGAAGATGTAGATCGGGATCATCGGCTCGCCGTGCGTGGCGTAAGACGTGCCCGCCGCCGTGAACGACGCCGTCGAGCCCGCCTCGTTGATGCCCTCGTGCAGGATCTGGCCCTGCTCGGACTCCTTGTACGCCAGCATGAGCTGGGCGTCCACGGACGTGTAGAGCTGGCCGTTCGGGTTGTAGATCTTCTGCGCCGGGAACATCGAGTCCATGCCGAACGTGCGCGCCTCGTCCGGGATGACCGGCACGATCCGGTGCCCGATCTCCGGGTCCTTGGCCAGGTCGCGGACCAGCCGGACGAACGCCATGGTGGTGGCGACCTCCTGCTTGCCCGAGCCGCGCCGGACCACGTCGTAGACCTTGTCACCGGGCAGCACCAGCGCCTTGGACTTCGTGCGGCGCTCCGGCACGAAGCCGCCGAGCTGCTTGCGGCGCTCCATCAGGTACTGGATCTCCGGCGAGTCCTCGCCGGGGTGGTAGTACGGCGGCAGGTACGGGTCGAGGTCCGCGTCCGCGATCGGGATGCGCAGGCTGTCCCGGAACAGCTTCAGGTCCTCGTGGGTCATCTTCTTCATCTGGTGCGTGGCGTTGCGCCCGGCGAAGTGCGGGCCCAGGCCGTAGCCCTTGATGGTCTTGGCGAGGATGACCGTCGGCTGCCCGTGGTGCTCGGTGGCCGCCTTGTACGCCGCGTAGACCTTGCGGTAGTCGTGGCCGCCGCGCTTGAGGTTCCACACCTCGTCGTCGGACATCGGCGTGACGAGCTCCTTCGTCCGCGGGTCGCGGCCGAAGAAGTGCTCCTTGACGTAGGCCCCGTCGTTGGCCTTGTACGTCTGGTAGTCGCCGTCCGGCGTCTGGTTCATCAGGTTGACCAGCGCGCCGTCGCGGTCCGCGTGCAGCAGCGAGTCCCACTCGCGGCCCCAGATGACCTTGATGACGTTCCAGCCGGCGCCCCGGAAGAACGCCTCCAGCTCCTGGATGATCTTGCCGTTGCCGCGCACCGGCCCGTCGAGGCGCTGGAGGTTGCAGTTGACCACGAAGGTCAGGTTGTCCAGCTGCTCGTTGGCGGCGATCTGGAGCAGGCCGCGCGACTCGGGCTCGTCCATCTCGCCGTCGCCGAGGAACGCCCACACGTGCTGGTCGGAGGTGTCCTTGATGCCCCGGTCGCGCAGGTACCGGTTGAACCGGGCCTGGTAGATCGCGTTCATCGGGCCCAGGCCCATGGAGACGGTCGGGAACTCCCAGAAGTCCGGCATCAACCTCGGGTGCGGGTACGACGGCAGGCCGCCGCCGGGGCCCGCGTGCGAGTACTCCTGGCGGAACCCGTCGAGCTGCTCGGCGGACAGCCGACCCTCCAGGAACGCCCGCGCGTAGACCCCGGGGGACGCGTGGCCCTGGATGAACACGTGGTCGCCGCCGCCGGGGTGGTCCTTGCCCCGGAAGAAGTGGTTGAAGCCGACCTCGTAGAGGCTCGCGGAGGAGGCGTAGGTCGAGATGTGGCCCCCGACACCCACCCCCGGCCGCTGCGCGCGGTGCACCGTCATCGCCGCGTTCCACCGGATCCACGCCCGGTAGCGGCGCTCCACCTCCTCGTCGCCGGGAAACCACGGCTCGCGCTCGGTGGGGATGGTGTTGACGTAGTCCGTGCTGGTCAGCGACGGCACGCCGACGTGGCTCTCCCTGGCCCGCTCGAGCAGCCGCAGCATCAGGTAGCGGGCGCGCTGCTGCCCGCCGCCCTTGAGCGCGGCGTCGAAGGACTCCAGCCACTCCGCGGTCTCCTCCGGGTCGATGTCCGGGAGGTGGGCGGCCAGGCCGTCACGGATGACGTGCACCCGTTCGGGAGTGTTCTGGGGGCTCAAGGGATCTCCTCGTTCCGGGGTCTCTGACTCCCATCGTCACCCGAGGTGCCCGATCCGGGCAGTGCTACCCGCGGGTAGTTCCGGATCGTGCCCCTCGCGCGCGCGAATAGGAGGTGTGCACAGCGTGCCTCATCCGGATGGAGGAACGCATCCCGGGGTACCCGATGCGGCGTGTCCCGCCTGTTACGGTTGCGCTTAGCAGGCCCGACAGTGTTCGCTAACCGCGACTGGTAGTGACATCGCGCGGCAGTCGAACCCGGCTGCCGCTCTTGTGTACTTGGAGGAGTGGAAGCCGTGGTCGCCGCGGAAGACGCCGGCAAGATCGGTGTCGCCGACAGGCTCGGGTTCGCACCGGGCAACGTGGTCCAGGAGATCGGCTGGGACGAGGACGTCGACGACGACCTGCGTGCCGCGATCGAAGAACGCATCGGCAGTGATCTGATCGACGAGGACTCCGACGAGGTCGTCGACGTGGTCGTGCTGTGGTGGCGCGACGACGACGGGGACCTGGCCGACGCCCTGATCAACGCCACCACGGCGCTCGCCGACGAGGGCGTGATCTGGGTCCTGACGCCCAAGACCGGGCGCGAGGGCCACGTGGAGCCGAGTGACATCGCCGAGAGCGTGTCCACCGCGGGGCTCGCCCAGACCTCCAACATCACCGCGAGCGCCGACTGGACGGCCACCAGGCTGGTGTCCCCGAAGTCGGCCAAGTCCAAGCGCTGACCACGGCCCGACCGCGCTGCCGCTAGGCTCGACGGCGGGCTCCACAGGGGTGGGGCCCGTCTTCTCGGGCTGGTTCGCGGAAGGGTGTGGGATGGCGGTCGAGGTCGGTTCGGAGGCTCCGGACTTCACGCTGGACGACTACAACAAGCAGCCGGTGGCGCTGTCGTCGTTCCGGGGTGGGCGCAACGTGCTGCTGGTGTTCTACCCGTTCGCGTTCAGCGGCATCTGCACCGGCGAGCTGTGCCAGGTGCGCGACGAGCTGGCGGCCTACGAGGACGAGAACGTCCAGGTCCTCGGGGTGTCGGTGGACACGCCGTTCAGCCTCAAGGCGTGGGCCGAGCAGCAGCGCTACTCGTTCCCGCTGCTGTCGGACTTCTGGCCGCACGGCGAGGTCGCCGCGAAGTACGGCGTGTTCAACGAGGCGGCCGGCCTGGCCAACCGGGGCACGTTCCTGATCGACACGGCGGGCGTGGTGCGCTACGCCGAGGTCAACGCGCCCGGCGAGGCGCGCGACCAGGAGGCGTGGAAGAAGGCAGTGGCCGCGCTGAAGTCCTGATAGCGTTCCCGGCGCCGCCCCGCTCGGGGCCGGCGTCCCCGGGCGTGTAGCTCAGCGGAAGAGCACTCGGTTTACACCCGAGCGGTCGCAGGTTCGAATCCTGTCGCGCCCACCACCGGTCCACGTCGCTGTGTGCGGTTTCACATTTTTCCCGAATAGGACCGAAATTCGCCCGTTATCGTCCTTCGCAGGTCACCGGGGACGTTTTCTTTATTGTCGGGTCAATCATTCGGGGATCCACTATCAGGGCATTGCGTGACCGTCTGCCTGCCGGGACGCTGGACTCATGCACAACGCGGAGCTCCACGTCAAGCTCCCGCCGGACCTGCCGAGCGAGAGCTACGAGGGCATCCGCCAAGCGGTCTCCAGCCTGCTGGAACTCTGGGGCGTCCCGGACGCGGGGGCGCAATTGATCAGCGCCGAAGCCGATTCCGAGGCGATCGGGAGAATCGGCACCGGCGAGTAGCGGAAACTCGGCCGTACGGGTGATCCGCGGCCGGCCGGGCGGCGGTCGCCGCCGAAAAGCGCGACGACCGCCGCAGCCGTGCCTAAGCTGTCCGCGCTCGTGCCGCACGGGCACCCCGGTCAGTCCCGATCCCCCCGCCGTGCCCGCCGCGCCTCCACGACCGCCGCGACGACGGCCAGACCCGCCGAAGCCGTCTGGAGCGCGGCGGTGGCCAGTGCCAGCCACAGGTTCATCGTTGTCCTCCCTCTCCTGGTCGACGGGAGGAACGGTGCCGACGGGGCCGCGTGCCGTCACAGCTTCCGGACGGCCCCGGACAACGGCTCCTCGGCGGGGGGATCGGCGCTGCTCGCGGTGCGTTCCGGTGCCGTCCGCCCCGGACGGTCCGGGGGAGGGAGTCACCGGATGACCGCCGAGGCCGTACCCGGGCTGGGCCAGTTCTGCGCCGACCTGGCCCGGCTGCACGTCGAGTGCGGCCGGCCCAAGCTGCGCGTGGTCGCCGACCGCATCGGTCGCGCGGTGAGCACCATCTCCGACATCCTCAACGGCAAGTACCGGACGAAGGTCCCGGACTGGGAGTTCGTCGCCGCGTTCGTCACCACCTGCGCCGAGCACGCCGAGAAGCACGACCACCGGCCCGTGCTGAGCACCGACCCGGAGGACTGGCGCCGGCGGCACCGCGAACTCGACACCGCCGCGCTGGTCCGCGCCCGGCCGATCACCCCCAACCCGTGGCGGGCGGAGGCCGACTCGCACGCGGTGTGGTGGCGGGTGCCGGACGCGGACCAGCTCCGGCCGAGGGTCGTGGAGATCGCGGGCCACCTGTTCGAGCGGTGGCACGCGGCGGTGCCGGCGGGGGACCGGTGGCTGGAGGACGACTTCGCCGAACGGATGACCGGCCACGTCACCGAACTGCTGGAGACCACGTTGCGGGACTCCGACCTGGACTGCACCGCCGGTGAGGCGGCGCTGCTGGTGCTCGCCCCCTACGTGCACCAGACCCGGACGGCGGTGCTGGCCGAGCGGCTGGTCGAGGTGCGCCCGACCGACCTGGGCCGCCGACCCGACCCGGACCCGCTGCGCAGGAGCTACCAGCAGTTCCTCGACGGTCCCGAGCAGGGCCGGCTGGTCGCCCGCGCCGCGCAGGCAGCCGCGCCCGAGGACGCCGACATCGCGTGGTGGCTGTTCCACCGCTGGGCGGAGACCCGGGCCGCCGACGTCACCGCGTCCGGTGTGCTCGACGAGTTGCCGGTGGACGACCCGCCCCTGCGGCGGATGCTGGGCGACTCGCTCGACCGCCTGGTCCGGCTGTTCCGGCTGGAACCCGAGGCCCTGCGGGACGACCAGCGGCGGCGCCTCAAGCCCCGCATCTCCTACCCGAGGGTCACCACCGCCCAGCAGCACGTCCGGGAGGACCGGATCGGCCTGCTGCTGGCCGTGGCCCACGCGCAGTCGGTCGAGCTGCTGCGGCTGTCGTCGACGCTGGTGGAGCACATCGGCATCCCGAAACCGGTGTACCTGACCCAGCTCCGGGTGACGCTCTCCGACGCGCACTGGGACCACTCGCCGGTGACCCGCCGACTGGCGCTGGTGGCCTCGTGCCGGCACGAGGCCGTGCTGGAGGCCCTGCGCGAGCACGTGGTGCGGACCGACCTGCTGCTCGGTGCCGTCCGGGCCGCCGCCGAGTACGGCCCGCACCTGGAGCCGCTGCGCGATCTGCCGGCGCGGGCGTCCGCCGACCAGGTGGAACCCGCCGAGGAGGACGGCCGCCCGGTGTTCGTCGTGCCCGTGACGAAACTGCGGCTGGACGAGTCGCGGGTGCGGGAGCTGCTGATGGGCGTGCAGCTCTACGGTGACCGCTCACTGGCGATCCGGGAGCTGTACCAGAACGCGTTAGACGCCTGCCGCTACGCCAAAGCTCGCCTGGAGTACCTGGAGCGCACGTCCAACCTGCTGTCCCGCTGGGAGGGCGAGATCCTCTTCCGGCAGGGGGTCGAGGCCGGTCGCCCCTACCTGAGCTGCACCGACAACGGCATCGGCATGGGGGAGTCCCAGCTGCGCGAGGTGTTCTCGCAGGCGGGTACCCGGTTCGCCGACCAGCCGGAGTTCCTGGAGGAGAAGGCGCGCTGGGCCGAGGAGGGCGTGCCGTTCCACCCCAATAGCAAGTTCGGCATCGGCGTCATGAGCTACTTCATGCTCGCCGACGAGATCGAGGTGGTCACCTCCCGGATGAACGACCGGGGCGAGAGCACCGGTTCGACGCTGCGGGTGTCGATCGCGGGGCCCGGCCACCTGTTCCGCATCGAGCCGGACGAGCGCGTCATGCAGGGCACGACGGTCAAGCTGTACCTGCGGGACGGCGTGCCGGCCCCGTCGTGCGTCGAGGTGCTGCAACGCCTCCTCGGCATCGCCGAGTTCCGGACCACTGCCCGGCAGGACGGCGTGCCCCCGGTCGAGTGGGAGCCGGCGGCGTTCAGCTCCCGGTCGGTGCGCGGCGGTGCGGAGGGCATCTTCGCCGGCGGCGCCTTGGTGCCGAGCAGGCACGCCGAAGGGCAGGTCGTCTGGTGCCAGGTGGGTGGCGCGGTCCTGGTCGACGGCATCCACGTCCAGTTGCCCAGGAGTGCGGTCGGCGTGGATGGCGGCCACGGGCTGCGCGGGGCGGTCGTCAACCTGACCGGCCACCGGGCACCCTCGCTGACCGTGGACCGGACGTCGGTGCTGGGCGACGTGTCCGGGCACGTGCGGGCGCTGCTGGACAGCGCGGCCGACGACCTCCTCGACGCCCGCCACCCCGCGTTCGACTTCGACTGGCTCTGCGAGGTGGCGGCGGAGTCCCCCGAGGTCGCGGACGTGGTCGCCCTCGCGGCGGCACGGCGCGGCGACCGGCTGCACTCGCTGAGCGGCCCGGTCGACGCGGCGGTCACCGGGTGCTTCCCGCTCGACCCTTTCCTCACCCGGCGCGCGAGCCTGAGCAACCACGGGCAGATCAGGAGCGGTCGTCTGGACAGGCGCGTGCAGGCCGCCAACATCACCCTGTGGCGGCTGGTCGTGTCTGCTCCCGGACTGCTCGCCGGTCGTCTGCCGGACTGCGGCCGGCCGCCGCTCGCGCTGCCCAGCGACCAGTTCCTCATCACCCCGCTCGGCGCCGGGAGCGACCAGGTGGTACCCCCGGGGCACGTCGTGTCGAAGGCGGTGGCCTCGAACCGGGACCCGCGTTCCGTCGCGGCGCGCTTGGCGGTGCTCGGCTTCGACGTGGGCGACGTGACGCGTTTCCCGGACCGGGACGAGTTCGACCACGTCGATGTGACCCTGCTGAGCCGAGGGCGCGTGGACGGCCCGGTTCCCTGGTACGACGCCGGGGCCACCGTGCCGCTGGGGCACCTGATCGCCGTGCAGATTACCACCGGCCGGGTGTTCGAGGAGGTGGTCGACCGAATGCGGCGGTACTCCCTCGACCCGGCGCGGTCGGCCGGCGACGTGGGGGTGCTGTCCCACTTCGACCAGGTACTGGTCAGTCGGAACCTCAACGGTCGAGCACCCTGGCTGGAGCAGGCCGACCGGGTCGGGCTCGGCCACGTCTACTACGCGGCCCACCTGTTCAACCGGGAGGTCGAGGCGGTGGCGGAGCGCTTGACCGTGCTCGGCTTCACCACCAGGCCCGGAAACCTGCGGCCGGACTGGCTGGACCGGGTCGGCCCGGCCGTCGAGGGGCTCCTGCTGGCCGAGTCGGGACTCCCGGACACCGCGACCGTGCCGATGTCCCAACTGGTCAACGCAGCTCAGTTGTGGCTGGTCCCGCCGGCCGAGGCGGTGCGCAGGTTCGCCGACCTGGGGCGCCCGGCGACCCAGCCGGCCGACTTCGACCCGGGTGACCGGGTGCTGCTGCCGCCGGCGGTTGTGCAGGGAGCGCTGGACGAGCCGTTGGTCGTGGACGTCCGCTACCTGCTCACCGTCGCCGACCGGGTGGGGCAGGAGCCCCGCGAGGTGGCCGCCCGGCTGGTCGAGTTGGGGTACGAGGTCCCGCCGTGCGCGTTCGACGACCAGCCGTTCGACGGCTTCGACAGGCAGCTCCAAGAGCCCGACTACTCCAGCTCGGGAGGGCTGCTCGCCAGGAACGACTACAACGCGTACCAGGTGGTCGACTTCGCCCACGACTACGACCTGGCACCCTCCTACGTGGCGAAGCGACTGACCCGGCTCGGCTATTCCGTGCCCGCGCTGTCGCACCTGGCGGAGCCGCTGACCCAGATCGAGTACCGGCTGTTCGACGTGTGGGACGACGACCTGGCGGCGGCCCCGCCGGGCGGTGAGGTGCCCTTCGCGCACGTTCTCCAGGTCGCCCGGTCGGGTGGCTGGCCCATCGCCGAGGTGGTGGCCGCTGTGTCCGGGATCGGTCACTCGGTGCGCGGTGCCGGCGTGCCGGACGAGGAGGTCGACCAGACGTCTCTCGACGTCCTGGAAGAGATCAAACCCGTCGAGCCGGTCACGCTTGCGTCGCTGCTGTCCATCTCGCTGTGGCTGGAGGTGCCGGTCACCGAGGTGCACGCGAGGCTGGCCCGGTGGGGGCTGGAGGTACCGGACCTGGACGTCGAATTACCCGAGCTGGCGAAGCGCCTGTCGTTCGACGCCGTCGACTAGCTGCGGCCTGCCCGAGCGCGTCAGCGCGGAGAAAGCCCCGGACAGCGCGAACGCCCGGCCTGATCGGAGGCCGGGCGTTCGCGGACAGCGGTCTAGCGGGCCAGCAGGGAGGTGATCTCCTGGGCCGCGCCGCCCGCCTCCAGCAGGTGGTGGAGGTTCTCCGGCAGCACGTCACCCCGCTTCTGCACGGCCTGCGCGTACAGCCGGCCCGCGCGGTACGACGAGCGGACCAGCGGGCCCGCCATGACGCCGGAGAAGCCGATGCCCTCGGCGGTCTCCTTGTGGGTCACGAACTCCTCGGGCTTCACCCAGCGCTCCACCGGGTGGTGCCGGGGCGACGGGCGCAGGTACTGGGTGATCGTGATGATCTCGCAGCCCGCCTGGTGCAGGTCGCGCAGCGCCTCGGTGACCTCGTCCGGGGTCTCGCCCATGCCCAGGATCAGGTTCGACTTGGTGACCAGACCGGCTTCGCGGGCCTTCGTGATCACCTCCAGCGACCGCTCGTAGCGGAACGCCGGGCGGATGCGCTTGAAGATCCTCGGCACGGTCTCCAGGTTGTGCGCCAGCACCTCGGGCCGGGACTCGAACACCTCGGCGAGCTGCTCCGGGACCGCGTTGAAGTCCGGGATCAGCAGCTCGACGCCCGTGCCCGGGTTGAGCGCGTGGATCTGCCGCACGGTCTCCGCGTACAGCCACGCGCCGCCGTCGGCCAGGTCGTCGCGCGCCACACCGGTCACCGTGGAGTACCGCAGGCCCATCGCCTGCACGGACTCGGCCACCCGGCGCGGTTCGTCGCGGTCCAGGTCGGCGGGCTTGCCGGTGTCGATCTGGCAGAAGTCGCAGCGGCGGGTGCACTGCTCACCACCGATCAGGAAGGTGGCTTCGCGGTCTTCCCAGCACTCGTAGATGTTGGGGCAGCCGGCCTCTTCGCACACCGTGTGCAGGCCCTCGCGTTTGACCAGGCCCTTGAGCTCCCGGTACTCGGGGCCCATCTTCGCCTTGGTCTTGATCCACGAGGGCTTCTTCTCGATGGGCGTTTGACTGTTGCGGACTTCCAGTCGCAGCAGCTTCCGACCCTCAGGTACGACGGTCACCTGCCAACCCTACGTCACGAGGGGTCGGGCGTGACGCCCGTGAGCTCGGCGGTCAGGTCCCACAGCCGGCCTGCCGCGAGCTCGTCGCGGGCCGCCGGGGTGGAACCGGCGCGGGTCGGGTGGCCCCTGGTGCCCCGGAACCCGCCGGGCCCGTAGTAGCCGCCGCCCTCGACACCGGGTGCCGTCGCGGCGTAGAGCTGCGGCAACGCGCCCATGGCGACGTCCTGGGACACCAGCTCGGTCAGCTTCGCGCCCACGGCCAGCAGCGGGTTGCGCTGCGCGCGGGCCATCGTGGAGCTGAGTTCGGTGACGGTCAGGCCGGGGTGCGCGGCGACGGACGTCACGTCCGCGCCGGACTTGCGGCAGCGCCGCTGGAGTTCCCGGCTGAACAGCAGGTTGGCCAGCTTCGACTGCCCGTAGGCCCGCCAGGCGGAGTACTTGCGCACCTCGTAGTTCGGGTCGGCCAGGTCCACCGTGCCCTGCTGGTGGGCGAGGCTGGACACGGTCACCACGCGGGCACCCGGTGTCGCTCGCAGCAGCGGCATGAGCAGCCACGTCAGCGCGGCGTGACCCAGGTGGTTGGTGCCGAACTGGCGCTCGAAGCCGTCGACCGTGCGCTCCGGCGGGCACGCCATCACGCCCGCGTTGTTGATCAGCACGTCCAGCCGGTCGGTGCGCTCGCGCACCTCGGCCGAGGCCGCGCGCACCGAGGCGAGGTCGGCCAGGTCGAGCGGGACGAGTTCGGCCTTCCCGCCGGCGGCGAGCACCCGCTGCACCGCGTGCTGCCCGCGCTCGGCGGACCGGCACGCCAGCAGCACCCGCGCCCCCTTGGCGCCGAGCACCTCGGCGGTCCGCAGGCCGAGGCCCGAGTTCGCCCCGGTCACCAGCGCGGTCCGGCCGCTCTGGTCGGGGATGTCCGCTTCGGTCCACTTCATGGTGACCAGCTAACCGGCGTCAGGCGCTCTTGGCGAGTTTCCGGGACCGGTCCGGAGCGGCCGGGCCGGTGCGGATCAGCGTGGCGAAGGCCGCGCCGACGCGGGTGATCTCGTCGCTGCTCTCGGACAGCTCGGCGAGGCCGGAGGTGAGCGCCAGCAGGCGCTGCTCGCGCCCGACCGCCTCGGGCGAGGTCAGGTGCTCGTCCAGCACGGCCCGCAGCACGGGCTGCTGGGCGGCCAGCGCGCGCCACGTCCGGGTGACGATCTCGACGCGGTCGTCGTCCTCGTCCTCCAGCGCGACGCCGAGGCGGCCGGTGAGCTGCTGCATCCACCGGTGGTGCAGGGCGAGCAGCAGTTCTTCCTCGGTGGCGAACACCTCGTGGTCGAAGGTCAGCGGAGCAGCGGGGGTCGCGGTGCGGAGCACGGCGTCCAGGGCGTCGCGCCGTCGGTAGAAGTCGTCCCAGCTCATGATCACGCCTCCCTCTCTCGTGACCGGAGTCGTACCCCGGGTCTGTCGCATACCGGCGGTATGGCCGATGAGGCGAACATACCACGGGTACGTACCGGCGGTATGTCGTACGGTTGTGAACGTGGTGACAGTGCGGTCGAGGCGGGTCGACTACTCCGAGTCCACGAGGCAGGCCCTCGTGGACAGCGCCGTGGAGCTGTTCACCAAGCGCGGGTACGCGGGCACGTCGCTGGACGAGGTGGTCAAGCGCGCCCGGCTCACGAAAGGCGCGCTGTACCACCACTTCAGCGGCAAGCAGGCGCTGTTCGAGGCCGCGTTCGACTCGGTCGAGAACGCGTTCATGCGCAAGCTCGGCGAGATCGTCAGCGCGCCCGGCGACCCGTGGGACACCGCGATCGCGGGCCTGCGGGCGTACGTGCGGGTCTGCCTGGAGCCGTCCTACCAGCGGATCGTGATCCACGAGGCGCCGGTCGTGATGGGCTGGGAGCGGTGGCGCGAGGCCGAGGAGCACTTCAGCTACGGCCTGCTGCGCTCGACCATCGAGGTGCTGATCACCACCGGCGAGCTGGAGCAGCTCCCGGTCGAGACCATGGCCCGGCTGCTGTTCGGCGCGCTGTCGGCGGGGGCGAGCACGATCGCCGGCGCGGCCGACCCGCGCAAGGCGAGTGCGGAGGTGGAGCGCACCATCGTCCGCGTGGTCGAGGGCCTGCGGGTCACCGAGCCCCCGCCCCGCATCACCCCCGAACCCCGTTCCCGCTCCCGCAGGCGCTGACCCGGCCGTTGCCGCGCCTGCTGGGGTCCACCCGGCCGTTGCTGTGCCCGCCGGGTCGACCCGGCCGTTGCCGCGCCTGCCGAGCCGGGGCCGTTGGCGCGCCCACCGCGCTGCCCGGTGCCGGCCGGCCTCGTGCGCTCGGCGGGCCGTCCCGGGTGGGCTGCTGCCAAGTCCGGGGCGCGGGGAAGCCGGCGTCGGATCGCGGGCTCGTGGGGGCGGCGTTTAGCGTTGTGCCGTGGAACTGGAGCTGCGCATCTTCACCGAGCCCCAGCAGGGGGCTTCCTACGACGACCTGCTGCGCGTCGCCCGCACCGCCGAGGACGCGGGCTACGGCGCGTTCTTCCGGTCCGACCACTACCTCCGGATGGGACCGGGCGACGGGCTGCCCGGCCCGACCGACGCGTGGATCACGCTGGCCGGCCTGGCCCGCGACACGACGACCATCCGGCTGGGCACGCTGGTCACCGCCGCGACCTTCCGCCACCCCGGGCCGCTGGCGATCTCGGTGGCCCAGGTGGACGTGATGTCCGGCGGCCGGGTCGACTTCGGGCTGGGGTCCGGCTGGTTCGAGGAGGAGCACGCCGCCTACGGGCTGCGCTTCCCGTCGCTGGGCGAGCGGTTCGAGCTGTTCGAGGAGCAGCTCGCCGTCATCACCGGGCTGTGGGGTACGCCGGTCGGCGAGAAGTTCTCCTTCGAGGGCAAGCACTACACGCTCACCGACTCGCCCGCGCTGCCCAAGCCCGCCCAGTCCCGGGTGCCGGTGGTGATCGGCGGCAAGGGCGCGAAGCGCACGCCCGCGCTGGCCGCGCGGTACGCCACCGAGTTCAACCTCCCGTTCGTGGACCCGGAGTTCGCCGCCGGGCAGTTCGAGCGGGTCGACGCGGCGTGCCGGGAGATCGGCCGCGACCCGGCGACGATGACCCGGTCGGCCGGTCTCGTGCTGTGCGTCGGCCGGGACGACGCCGAGGTCGCCCGCCGGGCGGCGGCGATCGGGCGGGACGTGGCGGAGCTGAAGGAGAACGGCCTGGCCGGCACGCCCGCCGAGGTGGTCGAGCGGCTCGGCGGGTGGCGCGAGCGCACCGGCATCAGCCGGGTCTACCTCCAGGTGCTGGACCTGGCCGACCTCGACCACCTGGAGCTGGTGGCGGCCGAGGTCGCGCCGCAGGTGCGCGGCTGACCGGCGTCGGGTGACCGGCACCGGGTAACCGGCACCGGCTGACCGGCGTCGGGTGACCGGCCGACGTGACGGCGGGGGACGCGCCGGGCGTCAGGTCCGGAGCTGGCCCGCCACGTCGGACGCGGCGGTGAGCAGGACGAGCACGGGGATGGTGGCCGCGCCGCGCAGCCGGTAGCTCCCGCGCTTGTCCTGCTCGACCACGCCGGAGCCGGTGAGCGCCTTGAGGTGGTGGTACAGCCGGCCGGTCGAGCCGAGGTGGGCGGCCTCCTGGAGCGCCGCCGCCGGCTGCGGGCCCCGGGCGAGCAGGAACCGCACGATGTCCACCCGCACGGGGTGCGCCAGCGCGGCCAGCACCTCGATCCGGGGCCGGTCGGCCAGCGACAGCGCGCGTTCCGGCGTGACGTCGATCCGCCACGTCACCTGCCCGCCGCCCAGCGACACCAGCCCGCCGTAGCCGACCGCGCCGCCGCCGTCCGCGTCCTCGGCCGGCGCGGGCTCGTGCGCGCCGCTCTCCAGGGCCGCCACGCGCTGCTCCAGCTCGGCAAGTCGCTGCACCAGGTCCACCGTGGCCATCCTACGAGAGGCCCACCTGGAACAGCCCCGGACCGGCGCGGTCCAGGAGGGTGTCGAGCACCAGCTCGACCAGCCCGGCTGCCCGCCCGTACCAGGTCTCGTCGACCTCCTCGACGAGGACGACCGCCGTGCCGACCCGGCCGTCCTGCCACCGGACCCGGCACCCGAGGGTGAGCACGCCGGGCACGGAACCGCCCTTCAGCCCGATCCCGGCGACGCCGTCCGGCGGGACCTGCCCGCGCTCCAGGTGGCTCAGCGCGCGCGGGAACCGGTCGAGGGTGCGGTGCAGCCGGTGCAGGCCGGCCGCCGTGCCGCGCCAGGTGGTGTGCATCAGCGGTCGCACCCGCTCGTACTCCCGGGGCACGTCCGGCAGCCGGCCGATGACCTCCAGCCGCAGCCTCGGGTCGTCCAGGTACTCCCGGACGTCGACCTCGCGCCCCAGCACGATCCGCAGCCAGTGGCCGAGGACCGACGGGATCGGCGCGTCCGGCCAGCCGGCCCGGACGGCGGCCGTGCGCACGACCGGCTCGCCCAGCCGGTGCAGCAGGTAGTCCGTCGCCGCGTTGTCGCTGTACCGGATCATCACCGACGCCAGGTCGTCCAGGGTGACCAGGGCGTTGGGGTCGTCGGCGGTGAAACCGTTGGAGCACTCGAGGTCCAGCGCTCGCAGCGCCTGCGGGTGCGCCCCGCCGTCCAGGGGGAGGTAGTACTGCTCCCAGTCGCCGACGCGGACGGGTTCGCGCGCGTCGACCTGGCCGCGCCGCACCGCGAGGTCGTAGCCGACGAGGTGCACGACCTTCACCGCCGACGCGAGCAGGTGCCGTTCGTGGGGTCGGTGGGCGAACCGGCGGCCCTTGCCGTCGTCGACCACCGCCGCGAAGTGCTCGCGGTTCGCGCGTAAGTGGTCCAGCCAGTTCTCGGGTCCGGGATCGGCCGCCGCGGGCATCGCGGGCAGCAGCAGGGCGCTGCCCGCCACACCGCAGGCGGAGAGCAGGTGCCGTCGAGTCAGGTGCACGACGAGATCTCCCCTCTGGTAGTCCGTAATTCCGGAATGCTAGAGGGGAGATCTCGGTGTTGTCAGGGGGTCTGCACCGCGAACGTGACGCCGGCGGCCACCGGTTGTTCACGGATGAGCGTGCGCTCGGTCAACGGCAGGTCGCCGTCGAGCGCGTCGAGCACCGCCTGCCGGGCCACCGGCAGCACCTCGGCGACCGTGACGGTGCGGTCCAGCTCCCGCGAGAGCGACGCCACGCCCGCGTCCCGGATGCCGCACGGGATGATCGCGCCGAACCCGGCCAGGTCGGCGTCGCAGTTGATCTCGAAGCCGTGCATGGTCACGCCCCGCTGCACCCGGATGCCGATCGCCGCGATCTTGCGCTCCGGGCCCCGGTCGTCCGCCGCGATCCACACGCCGCTGCGGCCCTCGACCCGGCCGGTGCGCACGCCGAACTGGTCGCACACGTGGATCAGCGCCTGCTCCAGGCGGCGCACGTACTGCACCACGTCCATCGGCTCCGCCAGCGCGACGATCGGGTAGCCCACGAGCTGGCCCGGTCCGTGCCAGGTGATCTTGCCGCCCCGGTCGACGTCGATGACCGGGACGTCGCCGCCCCGGGGGCGCTCCTCGTCCTCGGTGCGCCGGCCGCAGGTGTAGATCGGAGGGTGCTCCAGCAACAGCATCGTGTCGCCGATGTCGCCGTCCGCGCGGGCGTCGTTCAGCTCGCGTTGCAGGTCCCAGGCGGCCAGGTAGTCGATGGTGCCCAGCTCGCGCACGTCGACCGGGTCCGTCGAGGTGCGGCAGGAGAGGTCAGGACTGCTCACCCCTCGACCCTACGCCTGCGGGCAGCAGCCGCAGGGCCAGGGCCGCGAGCAGCCCGACGCCGGTCGTGGCGAGCGCCGCGCCGACCGTGTCGGTGAGCCAGTGCACCGTCAGCACCACCCGGCCGGCCGCGCACAGGGCCACCGCGGCGACCGCCAGCACGACGGCCGTGCGCAGGTGGCGGCGGGCGAGGTGCGCGCACAGCACGACCCCGGTGAACGCCACCGAGGTCACCGCCGTCACGTGCCCGCTCGGGTAGGACGGCAGGTCGAACACGACCGGCCGGACCCGGTCGTAGCCGAACCGGGCCAGGATCGTGCACCACGAGACACCGAGCAGCAGCGCGGCCTTGAGCACCAGCACCTCGCGGGCCAGGACCGCCCGCAGCCCCAGCGACACCACCGCGATCACCGCCAGGCCGGGGCTGAGCACGAAGCTGACCAGTTCGGCCGCCTGCACGAACCCCGGCCCCAGGCCCCGGGCCCGGTCGCGCAGGGCGACGTCCGGCCCCGGCGGGGTCCCGCGCACCGCGATCCCGAGCGCGACGGACGCCAGGACCAGCAGCGCGCCCAGCACCGCCGGCACCGCCCGGGAACCGCCGGTCATCCGGCGACGGCCGCCGCCACCGCCGCGCCCAGCGCCGGGTGCAGGAAGTGGAAGCCGTTGCGCTCCAACGCCTTGGGCACCGCCCGCTGACCCGCGAGGACGCCCTCCTCGGCGATCTCGCCGAGCACCGCCTTGAGCGCGAACCCGGGCACCACCCACGGCGTCGGCCGGTGCAGCGCGTGGCCGACCGTGCGGGTGAACTCGGCGTTGGTCACCGGGCTGGGCGCGGTCAGGTTCACCGGGCCCTCCACGGTGTCGTGCTCCAGGACGAACCGGATGGCCGCGACCACGTCGTCCAGCGAGATCCACGGCATGTACTGCCGGCCGTCGCCCAGCCGCCCGCCCAGGAAGAACTGGAACAGCGGCTTGACCCGGCCGAACAGGCCGCCCGACGGGCTGATCACCAGGCCGGTGCGCAACCGCACCACGCGCTGGGACGCCGCCGCACCGGTCGCCGCCTCCCACTGCCGGCACATGTCGGCCAGGAAGCCCGTGCCGGACGGCGTGGACTCGTCCACCACCGCGTCACCGGTGTCGCCGTAGTAGCCGACCGCGCTCGCGTTCACCAGGGTCGGCACGCCGTGCTCGGCCACCGCCGCCGCCAGCACCTCGGTGGGCACGGTCCGGCTGTCCAGCAGCACCTGCTTGCGGGCGTGGTCCCAGCGCTTGTCCGCCACCCCCGCCCCGCACAGGTTGACCACGGCGTCCGCGCCGTCCAGCGCGCCGGGGTCCAGCAGCCCGGCGGGCGGGTCCCAGCCGCGCTCGTCGGGCGCGGTCGGCCTGCGGCGGACCAGGCGGACGACCTCGTGCCCCGCGCCGCGCAGCGCGGCTACCAGACTGGTGCCGATGAACCCGGACGAACCCGCGACCACTACCCGCATGGGTTGATCGTCTCGCAGCGGCCCGCGCGGTGCACAACGGGTCCGGTGTCGCGCGTGCCACCGGGTTCGGACCGCTTCGGGCGGGCTCCGCCGAACGGCGGGGAGCCGTCCTCGGGAGGGTGGTGCCGGACGGCGGGGGCTGCCCGGCGCACCGGGTGCGGAACGGCCGGAGCCGCCCCGCGCGCGTGGCGCGGGGCGGCTCCGGCGAGGTGGGTCAGAGGCCGAGGTCGGCCTCGAACGCGCCCTCTTCGAGGCGGTTCTTGACGGTGGTGAGGAACCGGCCCGCGTCCGCGCCGTCCACCAGGCGGTGGTCGTAGGTGAGGGCCAGGTAGGCCATCGAGCGGATGGCGATGGTGTCGTCGCCGTTCTCGTCGGTGATCACCACGGCGCGCTTCTTCACCACGCCGACGCCCAGGATGCCGACCTGCGGCTGCTGGATGATCGGGGTGTCGAACAGCGCGCCGTTGCTGCCCAGGTTGGTCAGCGAGAACGTGCCGCCGGTCAGCTCGTCCGGGGTCAGCTTGTTCGAGCGCGCCCGCGCCGCCAGGTCGCCGATCTTGTGCGACAGGCCGGCCAGGTTCAGGTCGCCCGCGTTGGCGATCACCGCGTTGAGCAGGCCGCGCTCGGTGTCGATCGCGATGCCCAGGTGCTCGGCACCGTGGTAGACGACCTCCTTCTTCTCCTCGTCGATGGACGCGTTGAGCACCGGGTGCTGCTTGAGCGCCTCGACGGCGGCCTTGGCGAAGAACGGCAGGAACGTGAGCTTGGTGCCCTCGCGCTGCTCGAACGCCGCCTTCGCGCGGTTGCGCAGCCGGGCGATCTTGGTGACGTCCACCTCGAACACCTGGGTGAGCTGCGCCGACACCTGCAACGACTCGCGGGTGCGCTGCGCCACGATCTGCCGCAGGCGGGGCAGCTTCTGCACGGTGCCGCGCTTGCCGCTGGAGTCCGGGGCGGGCGTGGCCGCGACCCGCTGCGCCGGGGCGGAGGGGGCCGACGGGGCGGCCGGCGCGGGAGCCGGGGCCTTGGCGGCCTCGACGGCGGCCAGCACGTCCTGCTTGCGGATGCGACCGCCGACGCCGGTGCCCTTGAGGGAACCGAGGTCGATGCCGTTCTCCGAGGCCAGCTTGCGCACCAGCGGCGTCACGTACGGGGCGCCGTTGGCGTCGTCGGACGACGCGGGCTCGGCCTTCGCGTGCTGGCCCTGCCGCTCCTGCTCCTGCGGGGCCGGCTTCGGCGCCGGCGCCTGGGCCGGTGCCTGCTGCTCCTGCTTCGGCGCTTCCTGCGCGGGCTTCGGCGCCTCCTGGGCCGGGGCGGGCTTCGGGGCCTCCTCGGCGGGCGCGGGCTTCGGGGCCGGGGCGGCGGCCGGCGCGGGCGAGCCCGAGCCGACGACGGCGAGCTGACCGCCGACCTCCACGGTCTCGTCCTCGCCGGCGGTGATCTCCAGCAGGGTGCCGGCGACCGGGGACGGGATCTCGGTGTCGACCTTGTCGGTGGACACCTCCAGCAGCGGCTCGTCGACCTCGACCGAGTCGCCGACCTGCTTGAGCCAGCGGGTGACGGTGCCCTCGGTGACGCTCTCGCCGAGGGCCGGCATGGTCACCGGGGTGCCCTCGGCGGAACCGCCGGACTGCTGCGGCGCGGCCTGCTCGGACTCCTCGGCCGGGGCGGACTGCTCGGCGGGTGCCTCGGGCTCCGGGTCGGCCTGCGGTTCCGGCGCGGACTGCTGCGCGGGCTCCGGGTCGGACTCCTGCGCGGGGGCCGAGTCGCCGTCGCCGATGACGGCGAGCTCCGCGCCGACCTCGACGGTCTCGTCCTCCTGGGCGACGATCTTCTGCAGGACGCCCGCCGCCGGGGACGGGATCTCGGTGTCGACCTTGTCGGTGGACACCTCCAGCAACGGCTCGTCGACCTCGACGCGGTCACCCTCCTGCTTCAACCAGCGGGTGACCGTGCCCTCGGTGACGCTTTCGCCGAGTGCGGGCATTTGGACGGAGAAGGCCATCGTTCGCTGACTCCTCGTGCGTGGGTCGGGGATCGGCTGACTGGGGTGCGACGGTCAGCCGTGCACGTGCAGCGGCTTGCCGGCCAGGGCGAGGAACGCCTCGCCGAGGGCTTCTGTCTGGGTCGGGTGGGCGTGGATGAGCGGGGCCACGTCCTCGGGGTGGGCCTCCCAGCTGTAGATGAGCTGGGCCTCGCCGATCAGCTCGCCGACCCGCTCGCCGACCAGGGTGATGCCGACCACCGGGCCGTCGGGCGCCTTGACCAGCTTCACGCCGCCGGCGGTCTTGAGGATCTGCGACTTGCCGTTGCCGGCGAGGTCGTAGACGAACGTCTCCACCGAACCGTACTTCTCCTTGGCCGAGGCTTCGGAGAGGCCCACCGAGGCGACCTCGGGCTTGCAGTAGGTGACCCGGGGGATGCCCGCCTCGTCGATCACCTTCGGGTTCTGCCCGGCGATCTCCTCCGCGACGAAGATGCCCTGCTGGAACCCCCGGTGCGCGAGCTGGAGGCCGGGCACGATGTCGCCGACGGCGAACACGTTCGGCAGCGAGGTGCGCAGCCGCTCGTCGGTGATCACGAAGCCGCGCTCGATCGCGACGCCGGCCTCCTCGTAGCCGTGGCCCGCCGTGTTCGGGCCCCGGCCGACGGCGACCAGCAGCAGGTCGGCCTCCAGCACGTCGCCGGACTCCAGGGTCACCGAGACGCCCGAGTCGGTCTGGGTCGCGCCGGTGAACTTGACGCCGGTCTTGAACTTGATGCCGCGCCGGCGGAACGCGCGCTCCAACTGCTTGGACGCGTACTCGTCCTCGGCGGGGACCAGGCGGGGCAGCGCCTCCACGATGGTCACGTCCGCGCCGAACGAGGACCACACGCTGGCGAACTCCACGCCGATCACGCCGCCGCCGAGCACCACGACCTTGTCCGGCACGTGGTCCAGGTTCAGCGCCTGGTCGCTGGTGATGATCCGGCCGCCGATCTCCAGGCCGGGCAGGCTGCGCGCGTAGGAGCCGGTGGCCAGCACGACGTTCTTGCCGGTGTACCGGTCGCCGTTCACCTCGACGGTGTTCGGGCCGACGAACGTGCCCGCGCCCTCCACGAGGGTGACCTTGTTCGCCTTCGCCAGGCCCTGCAAGCCCTTGTAGAGGCGGCTGACCACACCGTCCTTGTAGGAGTTCACGCCGGCCATGTCGATGCCCTCCAGGGAGGACTTCACGCCGAACTGGTCGCCTTCGCGGGCGTTGTCCGCGACCTCCGCCGCGTGCAGCAGCGCCTTGGTCGGGATGCAGCCGCGGTGCAGGCAGGTGCCACCCAGCTTGTCCTTCTCGACCAGGACGACGGACAGGCCGAGCTCGGCCGCGCGGAACGCGCAGGCGTAGCCGCCCGAGCCGCCACCGAGGATCACAAGGTCGGCGGAGGTGTCGGTCACGGGATCTCCCTGGAGAGCTTGGTGCCTTACATCGCGCGGGTGCGCGCGGGTGCTTGCCATCTTGTCACTACTTCGCGGGAGGCGGCGACGCGGTGTCCTCTTGGGAGGATTTGCCCACACCTTCACACCGACGCCGGCACCATGGTCCGCACGAGTCGCACCAGGAGGTGGCCCGGTGGGCCTGTTCGACCGTTTTCGCAGGAAGCAGCGCCCGGGAGTGCTGCGGACGTCGACGTCCACGGACACCGGCCACCTGGAGAAGTGGGCGGCGGAACGACGCGGGGTCGAGGCGTACGTCGAGCCCAAGACCACCGTGACGGAAACCACGGTGGTGCTGGTCGCGCACGACGGCGAGTGGACCCGGCGGCGCATCGACGGCGTCGACGGCGCGAAGAAGCTGGCGAAGAAACTGGGCATCCCGATCTACGACGCGGGCATCGTGGGCTACCCGAAGCGGATGCGTGAGTACTCCCGCCGCAAGAACCAGAACGGCTGACCACCTGGTTCGCAGGAAGGGTCGTCGTTGCGCTGGGAATTCCACGCCTAGCGGGTCTTGAGGATCGGGCGTGGGGAGATTTCAGTTCAGGCCGGTCCACAGCGCGGAAACGATCGCGCGCGGGTCGGCCGGCCATTCGGTGAAGAACCCCAGGAACACGTGGTAGTGGCACGCGCCGAGCAACATGCCGGCGGTCGCGCACGGGTCGGCCGACGCCGCCAGCCTGCCGATCCGCTGCTCTCCGGCGAGGTACCGGGCCAGGGCCTCGACCTCCGCGTGCGGTCCCGCGCCGCGCTGCCGGAGCAGTTCGCTGTGCGCGGCCAGCAGGGTGGGTTCGGAGAACACCGACGCGGCGATCGGGAACGTTTCCGAGTAGAAGCCGATCGCGGTGCGGGCGACCGCTTCGAGGTTCTCCCGGACTTCTCCCTCACCCGCGCGCAGGCCGGCCACGAGCGCGCCGAGGTCGCTGGGCACGCGTTCCCTGAGCACGGCGAGGAACATCCCGGTCTTGTCCTGGAAATGCTTGTACAGCGCTGCTTCGGACAGCTCCGCCGCCTTGGCGATCTCCTTGGTCGTCGCCCGCGCGAGACCCTTGGTCCGCATGACGTGGGCTGCGGCGTCAAGGATGCGGTCGCGTGTGCTCATGTGGTAATCCTAGTGGTTAGTGAGTGCTCACCAACCACACAGGGGGGAACCCGTGAAGATCACCGTCTTCGGGTCGAGCGGCGGCACCGGAATCCAGGTCGTGACCCGCGCGCGGGCCGCCGGGCACGACGTCACGGCCGTCGTGCGCAGGCCGAACGGGAAGGACGCGGTCGCCGACGTCGGCGACGTCGAGTCGATCGGGTCGGTGATCGCCGGCGCGGACGTGGTCGTCTCGGCGATCGGGTCGCGGGGGCGCGGGCCGACCACCGTGCAGACCGACAGCGCGGAGAACATCGTGGCGGCGATGGGCGCGCGGGGCGTGCGCCGGCTGGTCGTGGTCAGCAACAGCGGCATGGTGGTGGACGACCAGGACACGCTGCCGAGCCGCTACCTGGTCAAACCCATCCTGCGGCGCGTCCTGAAGGGCCCGTGGGAGGACATGGCCGAGATGGAGCGGGTGATCCGGGCGAGCGGTCTGGAGTGGACGATCGTCCGGCCGCCCCGGCTGACCGACGGCCCGCACACCGGCAGGTACCGCACGGCGGTGGACAAGAACCTGCGCCGGGGCGACACCATCTCGCGCGCCGACCTGGCGGACCTGATCGTGGCCTGCGCCGAGAACCCGGCGACGGCGGGCCAGGCCATCGCGGTCGGGTACTGAGCGACCGGCGGGGCGGTCGCGCGGTCGGGGGCGGTCGCGCGACCGCGTGGTCGGGCGCGGGACGGGTGCTGGTCGGGTGCGGAGACCACGAAGGGGCCCGCGGCGGGGGCCCCTTCGTGGTTCGCGACGGCTCTGGTCAGCCGTTCGCCGCGATGTCCGCCAGCACGGCGGCCAGCGTGCGGACCGGCACGCCGGTACCGCCCTTGGTGGTGTACCCGTGGGGCGCACCGGAGTGGAACGACGGGCCGGCGATGTCGACGTGGGCCCACGGCACGCCGTCGGCCACGAACTCGCGCAGGAAGATCCCCGCCACGAGCATCCCGCCGAACCGGTGCCCGGCGACGTTCGCCAGGTCCGCGACCCGCGAGTCCAGGTCGCCCCGCAGTTCCTCGGGCAGCGGCATGGCCCAGGCGTTCTCGCCCACCGCGCGGCCGAGCGCGGCGACCCGGTCGCGGAACTCGTCGGAGCCCATCACGCCGGCCGTCCGCTTGCCCAGCGACACGACCTGCGCGCCGGTCAGCGTGGAGGTCTCGATCAGGTAGTCCGGGTTGTCCTCGCACGCCCGCGCGATCGCGTCGGACAGCACCAGGCGGCCCTCGGCGTCGGTGTTGAGCACCTCGACGGTCTTGCCGCCGTACATGGTGAGCACGTCACCGGGCCGGTAGGCGGTGCCGGACGGCATGTTCTCCGCCAGCGGGGCCCACGCGGTGACCTCCAGCGGGTACTTCAGCTTGGCCGCCAGCACGACGGTCGCCACGACCGCCGCCGCGCCGCTCATGTCCGAGGTCATCTCGTCCATGCCGGCGGCCGGCTTGATGGAGATGCCGCCGGTGTCGAAGGTGATGCCCTTGCCGACCAGGGCGACCTTCTTGCCCGCCTTCGGGCCCCGGTAGGTCACCCGGACCAGGCGCGGCGGGCGCGAGGAGCCGACGCCGACGCCGAGGATGCCGCCGAAGCCCTGCTTGCGCAGCGCCTTCTCGTCGAGCACCTCGACCTCCAGCCCGTCGATGCCCTTGGCCAGCGCGGTCGCCCGCTCCGCGAAGGACGCCGGGAACAGGTCGTTCGGCGGGGTGTTGATCAGGTCGCGGGTGGCGGCGACGGCCTCCGCGATCGCGGTCGACGCCTTCACCGCCGCGCGGTGCGCCTTGACCGTGCCCCCGGCGGGCGCGACCAGGTCGACGCGGGCCACCGGGGCCTCGCCGGCCGACGACTTGTAGGCGGTGAACTGGTACGCGCCGAGCAGCGTGCCCTCGACGGCCGCGCCGAGGTGGATCGCGGACAGCGTGGACGTGGCGCGCTTCTTGCCGGTCAGGGCGCGGGCGGCGGCACCCGACGCGCGGCGCACCTGCTCCTCGCTCACGCCGTCACCGGTCGGCTTGCCCAGGCCCACGGCGACCACGAGGGGCGCGGCGAGCTTGCCGAACGTGGGGACGGTGACGATCTCCTCGGCCTTGCCGGTGGCGCCCAGGGTGGCGAGGACGTCCAGCAGCCCGCCGTCGAACCCCTGGTTCACCGCCTCGGCGGCACCCGCGAGGGCGAGCCCGTCCGGTCCCTGGACGGTGCCCACCACCACCGCGTCGACGGCCGTGGTGGTCAGGTCACTGTCGGTGATGGCCAATTTGGGGGCGGTCACTGCGGCTCCTTGACGGGGTCCTCCCGGCACTTCCTGGTCGTGCGGCGGGAACGTGGGTGGATCGTGAAGAATGCTAAAGGTCTTGTTCACAGACCGGACCGCCGCACCTTCGACAGCGCGGAGTAACAATTAACACGATCGTGGGTCGATCGGCCGGCCGTTAGTCGGTGACCGGTCCGTGTGGGACCGTGTAGCGGTGACTGTCACGCCCCGTGCCGGGGCCGTGGTGCTCGCCCTCGGCGCAACCCTCGGTGCCGGAATCCTGGTCGGATCCGCCCCCGCCGCCGCCGTCGCGGGCCCCTGGTTCCTCCCCGCCGTCGCCCTGGCCGCGCTCACCGCGCTGTGCTGCGCGTACTCGACCGCGGACCAGCACCGGGCCTACCCGGACGCGGCCGGCGGCTACGCCTACATCCACAACCAGCTCGGGCCGTGGCCCGCCCGGATCGGCGCGAGCGCGCACCTGGTCGGCCGCGCCGGGCTCGCGGCGGCGGTGGCCGGGGCGTTCGGCGCCTACGCCTTCCCGTCGGACCGCGTGGTGGCCGGGCTCGGGCTGCTGGTGGTGACGGCGGCGGTCGGGCGCCACCTGGCCGGGTACGTCGCGTGGGCGGCGGTGCTGGTCGTCGTCGCGGTGCTGGTGGTGGTGGTCCTGGTCTGCTTCTCGGTGCCGCCCGCGTCGCCGCCGGACCCGGTCGGACCGGCCCGGTTCGACGGGATCATGGGTGGGGCGGCGCTGATGTTCGCGGCGTTCACCGGGTTCGAGCGGGTCACCGCGCCGGCGCGCGGAGACCGGGTCTTCCCGGCCCGGGTGCTGAAGGTGTCCATCCCGGTGCTGGTCGGGGCGGTGCTGGTGGTGCTGCTGGCGGTCGGCGCGGCGGTGCTGCACCAGCTCGGCCCGGCGCGGCTGGCGCTGTCGCCGGCACCGCTGAGGGACGCGCTGGTCGCGGCGGACGGGCGCGCGCTGGTGCCGGTGGTGACCGTGGGTGCGGTGGTGGCGTCGGTGTCGGTGCTGGTGTTCGTGCTCGGCGGCGCGCGGCGCACGCTGGTCGGGTTGGTGGAGAGCGGCGACCTGCCGAACGTGCGGGCTCGGTGGCCGCTGGAGGTGGTGTCGGTCGCGCTGGCCGCGTCGGCGTTCCTGTGGCTGCCGACCTCGACGGCGTTCGCGGTCGGCGCGTGCGGCACGGCGTTCTACTACGGGTTCACCAACGCGTCGGCGCGGGTGCTGCTCCAGGAGGACCGGACGTGGCCGATGCGCACGGCGTGCCTGGGGTTGGGCCTGTCGGTCCTGCTGGCGATGAGCGCGCCGGCCGACGCGTTGATCACCACCGTGGCGGGGGTCGTGGTGGGCACGGGGTTGCTGGGCCTGGCGAGGATCAGGCAGCGCGTGGGATGAGTTGCGATCACCCGCGTGAGCACTCCCGTGATCGCCCGCTTGATCACCTGTGTGATCACCCGCGTGGAAATGGTGGCTATTGATATCCGAGGCCGCCGGTAACCGAGGTGGCCTCGGATATCGGATGCCGCCGGTCGGTGGTGGCGGTTGCCGGCCGGAGTTCCACGTCCGAGCGTCGGGATGGCGATTTTCCGGAGTCGCAACGGGAGCTAGTGTGCTGTCATGACGACCGCGTTGCCTTTCTCCCGGACCACCAACCCCCGGCCGGCGACCCCGGAACGGGTCGCGGAGGTACTTGCCAAGCCGGGCTTCGGGCAGCACTTCACCGACCACATGGTGACGATCCGCTGGAACCGCGAACAGGGCTGGCACGACGCCGCAGTCGAGCCCTACCACTCGCTGGAGCTGGACCCGGCGGCAATGGTGCTGCACTACGGCCAGGCGATCTTCGAAGGGCTCAAGGCGTACCGCCGGCCCGACGGGTCGATCGCGTCCTTCCGCCCCGAGGCGAACGCCGAGCGCTTCCGCGCGTCCGCCCGGAGGCTCGCCATGCCCGAGCTGCCCGACGAGCTGTTCCTGGAGTCGGTCCGGGAGCTGCTCGCGGTCGACAGCCGGTGGGTGCCCGAGGCGGCCGAGGAGTCGCTGTACCTGCGGCCGTTCATGTACTCGTCGGAGAAGGGCCTCGGCGTGCGGCCCTCGTCCGAGTACGTCTACGTGCTCATCGCCTCGCCCGCCGGCTCGTACTTCTCCGGTGGCCTCAAGCCGGTGACGGTGTGGCTGTCCGCCGAGTACGTGCGCGCGTCGCCGGGCGGCACCGGCGCGGCCAAGTTCGCGGGCAACTACGCGGCGTCGCTGGTGGCGCAGGCCCAGGCCGCCGAGCAGGGCTGCGACCAGGTGGTCTGGCTGGACGCGGTGGAGCGCCGCTGGGTCGAGGAGATGGGCGGGATGAACCTGTTCTTCGTCCTCGGCTCCGGTGCCGACGCGCGCGTGGTGACGCCGGAGCTGTCCGGCGCGCTGCTGCCCGGCATCACCCGCGACTCGCTGCTGCGGCTGGCCGCCGACTTCGGCTACGGGGTCGAGGAGCGCCGGTTCTCCACCGAGGAGTGGGAGAAGAAGGCCGAGTCCGGTGAGCTGACCGAGGTGTTCGCCTGCGGCACGGCGGCGGTGATCACGCCGGTCGGGCACGTGAAGCACGCGGGCGGCGAGTTCAGCGTGTCGGGCGGGGCGACCGGCGAGGTGACGCTGCGGCTGCGGGAGCGGCTGACGTCGATCCAGCAGGGGTTGGTCGAGGACCCGCACGGCTGGATGACCCCGTTGGGCTGATGTCCGTGGGGTGAGGCTGGATCAGCCCCTCGGTGAGGCTGGTCCAGCCGTGGGGTGAGGCCGGCCCGGGTGGTGGGGCTGGTCCGGATCAGGAGAGCGAGCAGACGGCGAGCACGGTGAGGCTCGCCGTTTCGCACGCTGCGCCGAGGACGTCGCCGGTGATGCCGCCGAACCTGCGGCGGGTGTGCCGGATCAGCAGGAGGACGAGGGCGGCGGCCAGCGCGACGGCGACCGGGCCGTGCCACGGGTGCACGAGGTAGCCCGCCGCGGCGAGCACCAGCCACCACGCGAGGGCGGTCGGGCGGGACTGGGTGCCCGCCACGAGCGCGCCGAGGCCGGTCGGGCGTGCCGCCGGGACGCCCTTCGAGCAGCACAGGACGAATGCGGCACGGCCGGTGGTGAGGGCCAGGACCACGGCGGGCCAGGGGACCTCGGGGAGGGTCGCGGCCTGACCGCCCAGGACGACGATCAGGGCGACCACGCCGAACGGGCCCGCGCCGCCCTGCTTCATGACCTCCAGGGCGCGTTCGGGCGGGCCGTAGCAGCCCAGGCCGTCGGCGGTGTCGGCCAGGCCGTCCAGGTGCATGCCCCGGGTGGCCAGTGCGAGCCCGCCGACCACGAGGAAGCCGGCCAGGAGCGGCGGGGCGTGCAGGGCCGCGAGCCCCTGCAGCGCCGCTGCGGCGACCAGGCCCAGCAGCGTGCCGACCAGCGGTGAGCACAGGACGGCACGTCCGGCCGACCGCGCGTCCACGTCGGCGACGTGGACGGGCAGCACGGTCAGCCAGGACAGGGCCAGGCGCATCAGACGGGCCCGGACACGCCCGCGCCGTCGAAGGTGGCCATCTCGGCGAGGACCCTCGTGGCCATGGCGACCAGCGGGAGCGCGGCGACCGCGCCGGAACCCTCGCCCAGGCGCAGGTCGAAGTCGAGCAGCGGCTCCAGGCCGAGGTGGTTGAGCGCCAGGGCGTGCGCGGGCTCGGCGGACCGGTGCCCGGCCACCCACCACTCCCGGGCGCCCGGCGCGAGCTCCTCGGCGACGATCGCCGCCGCGCCCACCACCACGCCGTCCAGGATCACCGGGGTGCGGCGGACGGCGGCCTGCGCCAGGAAACCGGTCATGGCGGCGATGTCCGCGCCCGCCGAGGTGGCCAGGAGCTGCACCGGGTCGTTGATCACCGGGCGGGCGCGGCGCAGCGCGTCCCGGATGGCGGCGGTCTTGCGCATCCAGCCCCGGTCGTCCACGCCCGTGCCCCGGCCGACCACGGCCACCGGCTCGGAGCCGGTGAGCGCGGCGATCAGCACGGCGGACGGGGTGGTGTTGCCGATGCCCATGTCGCCGGCGATCAGCAGGTCCGCGCCGCCGTCGACCTCGTCGTCCACCAGCTTGCGGCCGAGTTCGACGGCTCGTTCGGCCTCCTCGCGGGTCAGCGCGTCCTCGCGGTCGATGGAACCCGAGCCCCGGCGGACCCTGCCGTCGCCGACCGGGGTGTCCGAGTCGACCGCCACGTCGACCACCCGGACGGTCGCGCCGGCGACCGTGGCCAGCACGTTCACCGCCGCGCCACCGGTCAGGATGTTGGCCACCATCTGGCCGGTGACCTCGCTGGGGTAGGCGGACACGCCGTGCTGCGCCACGCCGTGGTCGCCCGCGAAGACGACCACGCGCGGCCGGGTGAACGGGCGCGGCGGGCACGTGCCCTGGCACGCCGCCACCCAGACGCCCAGCTCCTCCAGCTTGCCCAGCGAGCCCGAGGGCTTCGTCAGCACGCCGTGCCGGGCGACGGCCTCCCGGCGGGCGTCTTCGTTCGGCGGGTCGACGGGCGGGAACACGATGGTCACCGACTACCTCCGGCTTCGCGCAGTCGCAGTGGGATTCCGGCGACGACCAGCAGCACCTCGTCGCAGACCTCGGCCAGCCGCGCGTTGAGCGAGCCGAGGTGATCGCGGAAGAGCCTGCCAGAGCGCGTGCCCGGCACGACGCCCAGCCCGACCTCCGCCGACACCAGCACCAGCCGGGCCCGGGTCTGGGCCACCGCGTCCACGAGCGCGCCGCACTGCCGCTCGACCTGGTCGGCACCCCGGCCCTCCCACGCGCCCGCGTCGTCCAGCGCGCCGGCCAGCCACGTCGCCAGGTCGTCCACCAGGATCGGCGGGTCGCTCTCGGCGGTGGCGGTGAGCAGGGCGGTCAGGTCGTCGGGCGCGGGTGCCTCGACGGTGTGCCAGGAGGTCGGGCGGCGGGCCACGTGCCGGGCGATGCGCTGCTCCCAGTCCGCGTCGTCGGGGTAGCGGCGGGCGGTCGCCACGTAGGTGACGACGTCGTCGGCGACGAGACCTTCGGCGTGGGCCGACTTGCCCGACCGCGCACCGCCCAGGACCAGTGTCCGACGCGTCACACCGCACTCCATCCGGGTTGGGAGGACCTAGCATCCGAGTAGGCCGAACGTGGCCTGACCAGGGAACGTTACCCGCCGGACGTCGTCGGGCGGGCATGATCGGGCGTGGCCCGGCATGATCGAGGGAGCGCGGGAGGCCGTCGTGGAGTACCGCTGGCGGTACCAGGACGAGCAGGGCCGGGAGATGGACGGGCCGGCTGAGCTGTTCGCGGACCAGGGCGAGGCAGAGGACTGGTTCAGCGCCTCGTGGGAGGCATTGGCGGCGGCCGGGGTGTCGCAGGTGACCTTGCTGCGCAGCGAGTCCGAGGTGTACGGGCCGATGTCGTTGTCGCCCGTGGAGTGAGTGCGGGCGTGGGTTGAGCGGGAGCGGTTGAGCGGGGTGGAAGGCCCCCGCTGGTGGCGGGGGCCTTTCCCTGGTCAGGGGGTGATGGTCTGGCGGGGGTCGGTCTCGACGACGCCGTCGAGGACGTCGTCGATCTTCTTGAGCAGCTCGGGGTCGAGCTTCACGCCGGCGGCCTTGACGTTCTCGGTCACCTGCTCGGGGCGGGACGCGCCGATGATCGCGGAGGCGACGTTCGGGTTCTGCAGGACCCACGCGACGGCGAGCTGGGCCAGCGAGAGACCGGCCTCCTCGGCGATGGGCTTGAGGTTCTGCACGCGGGTGAGCACGTCATCGTTGAGGAAGCGCGCGACGAACTTCGACCCGTTCTCGTCGGTGGCGCGGGAGCCGGCCGGAACGGGCTGACCGGGCAGGTACTTGCCGGTGAGCACGCCCTGCGCGATCGGGGACCAGACGATCTGGCTGATGCCCTCGCGCTCCGAGGTCGGGACGACCTGGGGTTCGATGATCCGCCACAGCATGGAGTACTGGGGCTGGTTGGAGACGAACGGGACCTTCAGCTCGCGGGCGAGCGCGGCACCCCGGGCGATCTGCTCGGCGTTCCACTCCGAGACGCCGATGTAGAGGGCCTTGCCCTGGCGCACGATGTCCGCGAACGCCTGCATGGTCTCTTCCAGCGGCACCGTGCGGTCGTAGCGGTGCGCCTGGTAGAGGTCGACGTAGTCGGTCTGGAGGCGCTTGAGCGAACCGTTGATCGACTCGTGGATGTGCTTGCGGCCCAGCCCCTTGTCGTTGGGACCGCCGGGGCCGGTGGGCCAGAAGACCTTGGTGAAGATCTCGAGCGACTCGCGGCGCTCGTCCTTGAGGGCGCGGCCCAGGACTGCCTCGGCCTTGGTGTTCGCGTACACGTCGGCGGTGTCGAAGGTGGTGATGCCGGCGTCGAGCGCGGCGCGGACGCAGGCGGTGGCCTGGTCCTCCTCGACCTGCGAGCCGTGGGTGAGCCAGTTGCCGTACGAGATCTCGCTGATGTTCAGGCCGCTGCGGCCGAGGCGTCGGAACTCCATGCCACCGAGTCTAGTGGCGGTTCGTTCGGGTTGCTAATGAACTGCAAGCGCGAAAGAGTCCTCGCCGGACGGGCGAGCCGCCAGGGATGACGGAAGTGCGGGTCGTCGTGTCATCCCCGTGTGGCCCGGTCGGAGACAACCACCCTTGAGTGGGTAGTGCAAGCGAAGGGCGTGCTTGC
>NZ_JBFAJV010000019.1:0-133227 GCF_040655415.1 Actinosynnema sp. NPDC050436
GGTGTGCAAGCGAAGGGCGTGCTTGCACACCCTGGCAAAGCGCGGTTCGCTGCGCGCAGGCCACACGGGGAGAACACGACTCTGCGGGACCCTTGTGAGTGTGGGCGGTCGTATGTGGGTGTGAGTCGGTTGCCGGTGTGGAGTCAGCCCATTGCTGTGCCGGGCAGGGGGGTGGTGGCGGGGGTTATCCCTGCTGTTTTGCGCCAGCGAGTGGCGCGGACCGCTGATTGGGTGAGGGCGTCCAGGGCCGATTTTCTCTGGGGCTGGTCGTCTGTTCTTTCCAGTACGCCGCGCCAGGCTGCGCAGGCGTCCGTTTCCACGGCGATCAGCGCGGCGATCGCGGATGCGGCGCTGTCCACCGGTTGGGGTGGCAGGTAGGCCGGGGCCGGTGGCCTGGGTTGTGCCCCTGCGTCGCGCAGTGCTCGTTCCGTGGTGTCCCGGCGGGCTCGGTGGGCGTTTGCGCCTTCTGCCACCGCTGGGCCCTGTTGGTCGATGAACGCGCTGACCAGGCCGTAGGTCCAGACGGCGGCGTGTTCGGCGGCCAGGGCTTCTTGCAGGGCGTCCACGGCCGGGTTGGGCTGGTTCACGCGAGTGCCTCCAGCAGCGCCGCGCAGCCCGCCGAGACCGAGGCCAGGAGGCCCGCCCGGTGCGCCGGGGCGGTCAGGGTGAGGTCGGCGGCCTGCTTCTGCGCGGTTTGCAAACTGGTGACCAGGGCTTCTCTTGTCGGGTTCGCCGGTGGCTGGGGCGTCGACGGGGGTGGGGGCTGCGAGGTGGGGGTGCCGGGGACTTTGGGGGTGGCCCGGTCCACCTCCGCCTGGAGCTTGTCCGCCTGCTGCGTCCTCGCGGCGGCGGTCTCCGGTGCTCCCAGGGCCGTTGCCAGGGCGGCGTCGGCCCTGGCCGCGCTCACCAGGTCCGCCAGCGGGTCCGGTGGGGGTGGCTCCGGCGGGGGTGTGGTGCACGCTACTGCCAGGGGCGCGGTGGTGGCCGCCACCAGGAGTGCGCGCCTGCTGAGCGCCGTTCTTCCGATCACGTGTCCCGATCCTGCCAGAGCGCCGGTGATCGGCTGGGGGCGTGCGGGGTCTCCGGGACGAGATAGTCTGGGCGACCAACGGCCGGCGAGTGCAGCGTCGGCCGGGGTTGCCGTGCCCTTCTGCACCTGAAAGGAGTCACCACGTGTCCAGCCCGCCGCGCGGAGAACTCGCCGCGCAGCTAGCACCCGTCGTGCGGGAAGCGGTGGAGGCCATCGGCTTCGACCTCGAAACGCTCGACGTGAACCAGGCTGGGCGTCGCAGGCTGGTGAAGGTGGTCGTGGACGGCGACGACGGGATCGGGCTCGACGAGGTCGCCCTGGCCAGTCGTGCCGTGTCCGCCGCGCTCGACGCGAACGAGCACCTCATCGCAGGCCCGTACACGCTTGAAGTCACCTCGCCCGGTGCCGACCGGCCGCTCACCCGGCCCCGCCACTGGCGGCGTGCCCGGCTGCGGCTGGTCAAGGTCAAGCAGCCCGACCGGGTCGAGTGGTTCGGCCGGGTCGGTGCCGCCGACGACAGCGGCGTGACGCTGCTGGTCAAGGGTGAGCTCACGCGGGTGGAGTACCGCTCGATCGAGCGGGCCGTGGTCGAGATCGAGTTCAAGCAACCGCCCGTCGAGGAGCTCGCGCTCCTGGAGGGCTCTGCCCCGAAGGAGGAGTCGGAGTGAACGTCGACATCGCCGCACTGCGGGCGATCGAACGGGACAAGGACATCCCCTTCGACACCGTTCTGGAAGCCATCGAGACCGCGCTGCTGACCGCCTACAAGCACACCGACGGCCACCACTCGCACTCGCGCGTCGAGATCGACCGCAAGACGGGCGTGGTCCGGGTGCTCGCCCAGGAGGTCGGGCAGGACGGCGTCGTCAGCGAGGAGTGGGACGACACGCCGGAGGGGTTCGGCCGCATCGCCGCGACCACCGCGCGCCAGGTCATCCTCCAGCGCCTGCGCGACGCCGAGCACGAGCGGACCTTCGGCGAGTTCTCCGCCAAGGAGGGCGAGATCATCGGCGGCGTGGTGCAGCGCGACGCGCGCGCCAACGCGCGGGGCATGGTCGTCGTCCAGATCGGTGACACCGAGGGCGTCCTCCCGCCGGCCGAGCAGGTGCCGGGTGAGTCGTACGAGCACGGGTCCCGGCTCAAGTGCTACGTCGTCGGCGTGTCGCGCGGTGCGCGCGGCCCGCAGATCACGTTGTCGCGGACGCACCCGAACCTCGTGCGCAAGCTGTTCGCGCTGGAGGTCCCGGAGATCGCCGACGGCACCGTCGAGATCCCCGCCGTGGCACGTGAGGCAGGTCACCGTTCGAAGATCGCGGTGCGCTCCTCGGTGTCCGGCGTGAACGCCAAGGGTGCGTGCATCGGGCCCATGGGCGCCCGGGTGCGCAACGTCATGAGCGAGCTGGCCGGCGAGAAGATCGACATCATCGACCACTCCGACGACCCGGCCACGTTCGTCGGGAATGCCTTGTCACCGGCCAAGGTTGTGTCGGTTCGGGTGCTCGACGAGCGGGCCAAGACGGCCCGCGTGGTGGTGCCGGACTTCCAGCTCTCCCTCGCCATCGGCAAGGAGGGCCAGAACGCCCGGCTGGCCGCGCGGCTGACCGGGTGGCGCATCGACATCCGCAGTGACGCCGACGCCGGCGGGTCCGCTCCCGCAGGCGCGGCGACATCCGGTTCGGCTGATTGAGCGGCAGGAGATAGACTTCTCAGTGGTTCGACGTCGGGGATCGGTTTTCACGCACAACGGCCCGGTTCGTACGTGCATCGGATGCCGCACTCGGGCGTTGCCCTCCGAGTTGCTGCGCGTGGTGGTCGTGGACGGGGCGGTGGTCCCGGACACTCGCCGGAGGTTGCCCGGTCGGGGTGCTTGGCTGCACCCCGACGGTGGTTGCCTCCGCGACGCCGAGAAGCGACGGGCGTTCCCCAGGGCCTTCCGGGTCCAGGGGCCGCTCGACGCGGACCGGGTTCGCGGGCACCTCGAACAGCTCGGGAAACAGGTCGTGGGATCGCCTCACGGCCCGCAGGAAGCAAGGAAGCAGGTCGACCCGTCATGAGTCAGCCGTGAAGCTGAAGACATGAACGCGCGACGTTAAGACGAGGTCGACGGGACTGCCGCCGGCCTCATCACCAGAGGAGTGCAGTGGCAGGCAAGGCCCGCGTGCACGAGCTCGCGAAAGAGCTCGGTGTCACGAGTAAGGAACTGTTGACCAAGCTCGCCGACCAGGGCGAGTACGTGAAGTCCGCGTCCAGCACCGTCGAGGCACCCGTTGCCCGGCGGCTCCGTGACGCCTACGCGTCGAAGTCCGACGCCAAGTCCAAGTCGTCCGGTGCCCGTCCGGCACCCCCGAAGCCCGCCGCGCCCGCGCCGGCCGGCGACGCGTCGCCCGCCCGGCCGGCCGCTCCGGTCGGCAAGCCGGGTCCGCGTCCGGTGCCCGGTCCCAAGCCGGCCGCGCCGAAGCCCGCCGCGCCCGCGCCGAAGGCCCCGGCTCCGGTTGCCCCGGCAGCCCAGGCCGCTCCGGCGGCGCCGGCGGTGCCCTCGGCTCCCGCCCCCTCCGCCGCGCCGGCTCCGGCCCCGCAGCAGGGGCAGGGCGGTCAGTCCGGTCAGGGCGGCCAGTCCGGCCAGCAGGGTGCGCGGCCGTCCGGGCCCCGGCCCGGTCCGCGCGCGCCCCAGCAGCAGCCGGCCGCGGCGCAGCACAGCCCGTCCGTGGTGCCGCCGAAGCCGCAGGCGCCCAAGCCCGCCGGCGCGCGTCCGCCGCGTCCGGGCAACAACCCGTTCGGTGTCGGCGGCGGCGCTCCCTCGCCCCGCCCGCAGGCACCTCGTCCGCAGGCACCCGGTGGCGGTGACCGTCCCGAGCGCGGTGGCGACCGGGGTGGCTCGCCCAAGCCCGGCGACCCGCGTCCGGCCGGTCCGCGTCCCGGCGGCTCCGCCGGTTCCGGCGGCCCGCGTCCCAACCCCGGCAACATGCCGCCCCGGCCCAACCCGGGCATGATGCCCGGCCGCCCGGCCGGTCCCCGGCCCGGTGGCGGTGGCGGCGGTGGCCGTCCCGGCGGCGGCCCCGGCGGTGGCGGTCGCGGTCCTGGTGGTGGCGGCGGTCGTCCCGGTGGCGGCGGCGGTGGCGGTGGCTTCCGCGGCGGTCCCGGTGGCGGTGGCGGCGGTGGCGGCTTCCGCGGCGGTCCCGGTGGGGGCGGCGGCGGTGGCGGCTTCCGGCCCGGTGGCGGTGGCGGTGCCCCGGCCGGCGGTGGTGGCTTCCGCGGCGGCGGCGGTCGTCCCGGTGGCGGTGGCCCCGGTGGTCGCGGTGGCGCGGCCGGCGCGTTCGGCCGTCCCGGCGGTCCGGCGCGGCGCGGGCGCAAGTCCAAGCGCCAGAAGCGCCAGGAGTACATGGACAACATGCAGGCGCCGTCGGTCGGTGGCGTCCGCCTGCCCAAGGGCAGCGGCGAGACCATCCGGCTCCCGCGCGGCGCCTCGTTGACCGACTTCGCCGACAAGATCAACGCCAACCCGGCCTCGCTGGTGCAGGTGCTGTTCCACCTCGGCGAGATGGTCACCGCGACGCAGTCGGTGTCCGACGAGATCCTGGAGCTGCTCGGCTCCGAGATGAACTACGTCGTGCAGGTCGTGTCCCCCGAGGAGGAGGACCGCGAGCTGCTGGAGACGTTCGACATCACCTACGGCGAGGACGCGGGTGACGAGGACGACCTCCAGGTCCGGCCGCCGGTGGTGACCGTCATGGGTCACGTCGACCACGGCAAGACGCGCCTGTTGGACACGATCCGCAAGGCGAAGGTCGCCGAGGGCGAGGCGGGCGGCATCACCCAGCACATCGGCGCCTACCAGGTGCAGACCGAGCTGGAGGGCAACCCGCGCCTCATCACCTTCATCGACACCCCGGGTCACGAGGCGTTCACCGCCATGCGGGCCCGAGGTGCGAACTCGACCGACATCGCGGTCATCGTGGTGGCGGCCGACGACGGCGTCATGCCGCAGACGGTGGAGGCGATCAACCACGCCCAGGCGGCCAACGCGCCGATCGTGGTCGCGGTCAACAAGATCGACAAGGAGGGGGCCAACCCCGCCAAGATCCGCCAGCAGCTCACCGAGTACGGGCTGGTCGCCGAGGAGTACGGCGGCGACACCATGTTCGTGGACATCTCGGCCAAGCAGGGCATCAACATCGACGGCCTGCTGGAGGCGATCCTGCTGACCGCCGACGCCTCGCTGGACCTGCGGGCCAACCCGGCCATGGAGGCCCAGGGCGTCGCCATCGAGGCGCACCTCGACCGGGGTCGCGGTCCGGTGGCCACGGTGCTGGTGCAGCGCGGCACGCTGCGGGTCGGCGACTCGATCGTCGCCGGCGACGCGTACGGCCGCGTCCGCCGCATGGTGGACGAGCACGGCGACGACGTCACCGAGGCGACCCCGTCGCGGCCGGTGCAGGTCATCGGTCTGACCTCGGTGCCCGGTGCGGGCGACTCGTTCCTCGTCGTGGACGAGGACCGGGTGGCCCGGCAGATCGCCGAGCGCCGCCAGGCCCGCACCCGCAACGCGCTCAACGCGGCGCGTCGCAAGCGGGTCAGCCTGGAGGACCTGGACGCCGCGCTGAAGGAGACCAGCCAGCTCACCCTGATCATCAAGGGCGACAACTCCGGTACCGTCGAGGCACTGGAAGACGCGCTGATGAAGATCGAGGTCGGCGACGACGTCGAGCTGCGGGTCATCCACCGGGGCGTCGGCTCGATCACCGAGGGCGACATCAACCTGGCCGTCGCGGGTAGCGCGATCGTCCTGGGCTTCAACGTCCGGGCCGAGGGCAAGGCGACCGAGCTGGCGAACCGCGAAGGCGTGGACGTCCGCTACTACACGGTCATCTACCAGGCGATCGACGAGATCGAGCAGGCCCTCAAGGGGATGCTCAAGCCGGAGTACGAAGAGGTCCAGCTGGGCCGCGCGGAGGTCCGCGAGGTCTTCAAGTCCTCCAAGGTCGGCACGATCGCCGGTTGCATGGTCCTGTCGGGCGAGATCCGCCGCAACGCGCGGGCCCGGCTGCTGCGCGACAACAACGTCGTCCAGGAGAACCTGCCGATCAGCTCGCTGCGGCGGTTCAAGGACGACGCGACCGAGGTCCGCGAGGGCTTCGAGTGCGGTCTGACGCTCGGCAACTACGGCGACCTCAAGGTCGGCGACGTCATCGAGACGTTCGAGATGCGCGAGAAGCCGCGCGCCTGATCGTCGTGTCGGACGTGGGGGGCCGTCGCTTCGGCGGCGGCCCCCTCCCGAACCCCCGGGTGATGACCTGTGTACGTGGGTGCCCTTGAGCTGGACGTGCTGCTCGGCGACGTCCACTCGTTGAAGCAGAAGCGGTCCGTGGTGAAGCCCGTCGTGGCGGAGCTGCGACGCCGGTTCGAGGTGTCGGTCGCCGAGGCCGGGCACCTGGACCTGCACCGCCGCGCGCTGATCGGAGTGGCGGCGGTGGCCGCCGACGCCGAGCATGTCAGGGACGTGCTGGCCGCGTGCGAGCGGCTGGTGGCCGGACGTCCCGAACTGGAACTGCTCTCCGCCCGCCACCGCCTGGTGGGGCCGGAGGACGACTGAGCCGCCGTTCGCGGCGGCTGTGCACATGGAGGAGGGAGCGCCGTGGCCGACCAGGCTCGGGCGCGCAAGCTGGCCAAGCGGATCTCGCAGATCGTGGCCTCCGCGCTGGAACACGAGGTGAAGGACCCGCGACTGGCGCGGGTGACGATCACCGACACGCGGGTGACCGGCGACCTGCACGACGCGACGGTCTACTACACCGTGCTCGGCGAGAAGCTGGACGCCGAGCCGGACTTCGCGGGTGCCGCTGCGGCGTTGGAGAAGGCGAAGGGCGTGCTGCGCACCATGGTGGGGCAGCAGACCGGGGTCCGCTTCACGCCGACCCTGGCGTTCGTCACCGACACCGTGCCGGACGAGGCGCGGCGGATGGACGAGCTGCTGGCCCGCGCCCGCGAGGCGGACGCCGAGGTGGCGCGGATCGCGCACGGTGCCGAACCCGCCGGCGAGGCGGACCCGTACAAGCCTCCGCGTGAAGCCGACGAAGCCGACTAGCGTTCCGGGTGTGCCCAACGACCTGAACGCGCCGCTGCACTCCGCCGCCGACGTCCTGCGCGCCGCGTCCGACGTGACCCTGCTGGCCCACGTGAACCCGGACGCGGACGCGCTGGGCAGCGCGTTGGCGCTCGGGCTGGTGCTGCACCGCCTCGGCAAGTCCGTCCGGGTGTCGTTCGGCGCCCCGGACGAGGTGCCGGAGACGTTGCGCGACCTGGACGTGGCCGGGCTGCTGGTGCCCGCGTCGGCGGTGCCCGCCGCGCCCGAGGTGCTGGTGGCGCTGGACACGGGGTCCGTGGGCCGGCTGGGCCCGCTCGCCGACCGGGTGCCGGCGGCGGGCGCGGTGGTCGTGCTGGACCACCACGTGTCCAACCCCGGCTACGGCACGGTGAACGTGGTCGACCCCGCCGCCGAGGCCACCGCGCTGGTGGTGCTGCGGCTGCTCGACGTGCTCGGCGTCGAGCTGGACGAGCCGGTCGCCCGCTGCGTGTACGCGGGGCTGGTGACCGACACCCGGTCGTTCCGGCACGCGAGCGCGGCGACCCACCGGGTGGCGGCGCGGCTGCTGGAGGCGGGGGTGGACGCCGAGGCGGTCGCCCGGCCGCTGATGGACTCCCACCCGTTCGGCTACCTCGGGATGCTGGCCAAGGTGCTGGCGCGCGCCGAGCTGGTCGCCGACGCCGCCGGCGGGCGCGGGTTCGTGCACGCCGTGGTGACCCTGGACGACGCCGCCGGGTTGCGCCCGGAGGAGGTCGAGAGCGTGGTCGACCTGGTGCGCACGGCCGCCGAGGCCGAGGTGGCGGCGGTGCTCAAGGAGCTGCGGCCGTCGTCGTGGTCGGTGTCGCTGCGCGCGGTGGGCGCGGTGGACGTGCGCGAGGTCGCGCAACTGCTGGGCGGCGGCGGGCACCGCCTGGCCGCCGGGTTCACCGCCGAGGGCGACGCGGCGGACGTGCTGGCCCGGCTGCGGGCCGCGCTGGAGACCGTCGCCGGCTGAGGCCGGTTCCCGCCGGGCGGGAGTGTCGGTGCCCCGTGCGAGAGTGGTCCCCGGCTGGGCCGAACGGTCCACGCCGGGTGCGGCACGGGGGGTGTGGGGCGTGGACGAGCGGGTGCCCGCGCGGCGGGTGGTCGGGCTGGCCGCGCCCGCCCTGGGCGTGTTGGCGGCCGAGCCGCTCTACGTGCTGGTCGACACGGCCGTGGTGGGCCACCTGGGCGCGCTGCCGCTGGCCGGGCTCGCGGTCGGCGGCGTGCTGTTCACCCAGGTGGCGACCCAGTTGACGTTCCTGTCCTACGGGACGACGGCGCGCACGTCCCGGCTGTTCGGCGCGGGCCGCCGGGCGGACGCGGTGCAGGAGGGCGTGCAGGCGACGTGGCTGGCGCTCGTCGTCGGCCTGGTGGTGATCGGGCTGGGCCAGTTGCTGGCCGGGCCGGCCGCCCGCCTGCTCGCGGGCGACGAGGTGGCGGGGCAGGCCGTGGCGTGGCTGCGGATCGCCCTGTTCGGCGCACCGTTCGTGCTGGTCACGATGGCCGGCAACGGGTGGATGCGCGGCGTGCAGGACACCGTCCGGCCGCTGCGGTACGTGCTGCTGGGCAACGGGTTGTCGGCCGTGCTGTGCCCGGTGCTGGTGTACGGGGCCGGGTGGGGGCTGGAGGGCAGCGCGGTCGCCAACGTGGTCGCGCAGGTCGTGTCGGCCGGGTTCTTCCTCCGCGCGCTGGCCGCCGAGCGGGTGCCGCTGCGGCCCCGGCCGGAACTGGTGCGCGCGCAGCTCGGGCTCGGGCGCGACCTGGTGCTGCGCAGCCTGGCGTTCCAGGCGTGCTTCCTCTCGGCCGCGTCGGTCGCCGCGCGCACGTCGGTGGGTGCGGTCGGCGCGCACCAGGTCGTGTTGCAGCTCTGGACGTTCCTCGCGCTGGTGCTCGACTCGCTGGCGATCGCGGCGCAGGCCATCGTGGGGCAGGCGCTGGGCGCGCACCGGCCGGAGCAGGCGAAGCGGTTCGCCCGGCAGGTGACCGGTTACGGGCTGGTGTTCGGCGTGGTGCTGGGCGGGCTGTTCGCGGCGTTGGCCGGGGTGATCCCGCCGCTGTTCACCTCCGACCCGGCGGTGCTCGGCGAGGTGCCGCACGCGTGGTGGTTCTTCGTGGCGCTGCAACCGGTGGCCGGGGTGGTGTTCGCGCTGGACGGCGTGCTGCTCGGCGCGGGCGACGCCGGGTTCCTGCGCACCGCCACCCTGCTGTCGGCGGGCGTCGGGTTCCTGCCGCTGATCTGGGCGTCCCACGTGTACGGGTGGGGGCTGGTCGGGATCTGGACCGGGCTGTCCGCGTTCATGGTGCTGCGCCTGGTCACGCTGCTCGCGCGGACCCGTTCGGGCAGGTGGGCGCGGGTGGGCGCGATGTGGTGAGGCGCACTGTGCGGAATTGTTAACAGAAGGCAAGTGTTCCCGATGGACGTAGTGCCGCCGCAGGAACACGAGGAGCTTCGCCGTGCCGGTCGACCGTGCCACCAGACGAGCGTGGCTGATCTGGTCGACCGCCGTCGTCGTCTACGTCGCCGCCCTCTTCCACCGCACCTCGCTCGGCGTCGCCGGGCTGGAGGCCGCCGACCGCTTCCACGTCGGGCCCGCCGCGCTCGGCACGTTCACCGTGCTGCAGATCGGCCTCTACGCCCTGATGCAGATCCCCACCGGCCTGCTCGTCGACCGGTTCGGCCCGCGCCGGGTGCTGGTCGCCGCCGCGCTGCTGATGGGCCTGGGGCAGGTGATGTTCGCGCTCGCCTCCTCCTACCCGCTGGGCCTGGCCGCGCGCGCCGTGCTCGGGGTCGGCGACGCGATGACGTGGGTGAGCGTGCTGCGCTTGGCCGCCGCCCACTTCCCGCCGCGCCGGTTCACCGTCGTGATGTCGCTGTCCGCCGCGCTCGGCGGCGCGGGCAACCTGGTGGCCACCGTGCCGCTGACGCTGCTGCTGGCGGGCACCGGCTGGACGGTGACCTTCCTCATCGCGGGCGCGGCCACCGCCGCCTACTCGGCCGTGGTCGCGTGGCGGGTCCGCGAGGTGCCCGACGGCGTCGTGCCGCCGCCCGTCGAACCGGTGCCGCTGCGCACCGTGGCCAGGCGGGTGGTCGCGGCCTGGTCCGTGCCCGGCACGCGGCTGGGGTTCTGGGTGCACTTCGCGTCCATGTCCACGCCAGCGATGCTCGGCCTGCTGTGGGGCTTCCCGTACCTGGTGGAGGCGCAGGGGATGAGCCGCCCCGACGCGTCGGCGGTGCTCAGCCTGCTGGTGGTGGTCGGGATCGTGGCCGGGCCGCTGATCGGCGCGGTGATCGCGCGCCGGCCGGAGTGGCGGATGCCGATCGTCGGCTGGTTCCTCGCCGCCGCGCTGGTCGGTTGGGCGGTGCTGCTCGGCTGGCCCGGCGGGGTGCTGCCGCCGGGCGTGCTCGCGGTGGTCTTCGGCGTGCTGGCGGTCGGCGGGCCGACGTCCGGCGTGGCGTTCGCGCTGGTGCGCGACTACAACCCGCTGCACCGGGTGTCGACGGCGACCGGCGTGGCGAACGTCGGCGGGTTCGCCGCGATCACGTTCACCGCGTTCGCGGTCGGCGTGGTGCTGGACCTGGTGGACGGCCTGCCGGTCGCGCAGGCGTACCGGATCGCGTTCCTGACCGTGGTCTCCGTGCTGGTGCTGGGTGTGTGGCGGACCGCCGTGTGGTGGCGCCGGGCCCGCGCCGAGGTGTTCGCGGCGCAGCGGCGCGGGGAGCAGGTGCCGGTCCAGTTGCGTCGCCGGCGTTGGGACGTCCTGGCCGAGGCTTAGGATGTGCGGTCGTGTCCGCCTCATCTTCCGCTGTGCAGCCAGGTCTGGTCGTCGTCGACAAGCCGGACGGCATGACCTCCCACGACGTGGTGGCCAAGGTCCGCCGCATCCTCGGCACCCGCAAGGTCGGGCACGCGGGCACGCTGGACCCGATGGCGACCGGCGTGCTCGTGCTCGGGGTCGAGCGGGCCACCAAGCTGCTGGGCCACCTGGCGCTGGACAGCAAGGCGTACCTGTCCACGATCCGCCTGGGCTCCTCGACCACCACCGACGACGCCGAGGGCGAGGTGCTGTCCACTTCGGACGCCTCGGGCGTGCCGGAGGAGGCGATCCGCGCGGGCGTGGCGAAGCTCACCGGCCCGATCCAGCAGGTGCCCAGCGCCGTGAGCGCGGTGAAGATCGACGGCAAGCGGGCGTACGCGCGGGTGCGCGACGGGGAGACCGTGGAGATCCCGGCCCGCCCGGTGACCGTGCACCGGTTCGACGTGCTGTCCGTCCGGCGCGAGGGCGCGGCGACGGAGCTGGACGTGATGGTGGAGTGCTCGTCCGGCACCTACGTCCGGGCGCTGGCCCGCGACCTGGGGGCGGACCTGGGCGTGGGCGGCCACCTGGCGGCCCTGCGCCGGACCCGGGTGGGGCCGTTCGACCTGCGGGTGGCGAAGACGCTGGCCCAGTTGGAGGGTGCGCCGGGCCTGTCGCTGGACCTGGACGAGGCGGTGTCGAAGGCGTTCCCGCGCCGGGAGATCGCGCCGCGCGAGGCCGTCGCCCTGTCCCACGGCCGGCGCCTCGCGGCGGGCGGCTTCGAGGGGACCTACGGCGTGTTCGGCCCGGACGGCCACGTGGTCGCGCTGGCGAAGGACGAGGGCCCGGTCGCCAAGCCCCTGGTGGTGCTGACCCCCGCCGGCTGACCTCGGCAGGCCGGGCGGTGTCACCCGGCCGGGCTGCGGAGGCCCCTGACGGAGGTACCCACGCCGCCGCCGGCCGCCCTACCGTGGGCCGCATGGCGAGATGGGTGTGGCCGACCGCCGCCGGCGTGGTGACCTCGGCGACCGGCGTCGTGATCAACCTGGCCACCGACCAGGTCGGCAACCCCTGGACCTGGATCGCGGTGGTGCTGCTCACCGCAGCGGGCGTGTTCGTCGGCCTGGCCGCGCAGCGCGCGGACGCCGCGCCGCCCGGCGAGGTGCACAACACCATCACCGGGACCGTCCACGGCAGCGCCGTGCAGGCCGGCACGCTCGGCGCGGTCACGCTGAACTCCGGCGCGGTGAGCGCCGGCTCCACCGTCAGCCAGACCGCGACCGCCCGCGACGGCAGCACGGTCCACCAGGCCGGTCGGGACGTCCGGCACGAGACCGGGCCCGGGTTCGGGCAGGACACCCGCCACGACCGGGGGCCGTGACGCGCCCCACCGCCGGCGGTCACCTCCGGCCGGCTCCCGGCGGGCCCGTCCCCGTAGGCTGCACCCCGTGCAACGGTGGCGAGGCTTGGACCACCTGCCCGGCGGGTGGGGTCGGTGCGTGGTGACGATCGGCGTGTTCGACGGGGTGCACCGGGGCCACCAGGCGCTGGTCGGCCGGGCCGTCGAGCTGGCGGCGGAGAAGGGCGTGCCGTCGGTCCTGATGACGTTCGACCCGCACCCCTCCGAGGTGGTGCGGCCGGGCAGCCACCCCGCCCAGCTCACCAGCCTGCGGCAGCGCGCCGAGCTGGTCGAGGGCCTGGGCGTGGACGTGTTCTGCGTGGTGCCGTTCACCGCCGAGGTGTCCCGGATGCCGGCGGCCGAGTTCGTGCACGAGATCCTGGTGGACCGGCTGCACGTCGCGTCGGTCGTGGTGGGCCAGAACTTCACGTTCGGCAGCAAGGCGGCGGGCAACGTCGACCTGTTGCGCGCCTTGGGGCAGCGGTTCGGGTTCGGGACCGAGGGGGCGGACCTGGTGACCGACGACGGGGTCACGTACTCCTCGACCTACATCCGGGCGTGCATCGACGCCGGCGACGTGGAGGCCGCCGCCCACGCGCTGGGCCGGCCGCACCGGCTGGAGGGGATCGTGGTGCGCGGCGACGGTCGCGGCAAGGAGCTGGGGTTCCCGACCGCGAACCTGTCCACCACGCGCTTCGCGGCCGTGCCCGCCGACGGCGTGTACTCCTGCTGGTTCATCCACGCCGGCGGTCGCCGGCTGCGCGCGGCCGTGTCGGTCGGCACGAACCCGACGTTCTCCGGGCGCGAACGCCGGGTGGAGGCGTACGTGCTCGACGTGGACGAGGACTTCTACGGCCAGCGGGTCGCGCTGGACTTCGTGGCACGCCTGCGCGCCATGGAGCGCTACGACACCGTCGAAGCGCTGCTGGACCAGATGCACAAGGACGTGGCGGAAACGCGGGACATCCTGCCGGGGGCCGGTGCGTGACGCGTTGAACCACCTGGGTGGAACGGGGCGTACGCCCGCCACTTACCTGGCAAGATGCCTGTCACGTCCAAGCCGGTCAGGGGAGAGGCGAAGGTGGAGGACCACAAGATCGTCCAGCGCAACCTCGCGTTGCAGCGGGAGTGGTACGGAGAGCCCCTGGGGGACCGGGTGCGCCGGCTGGTGGTGGCCTTCAACGTGTCCCAGGCCCAGCTCGCGGACGTGCTGGGGATCAGCGCGCCGATGCTCAGCCAGGTGATGAGCGGACGTCGGGCCAAGATCGGCAACCCGTCGGTGCTCGCCCGGATGATCATGTTGGAGCGCAAGGTCCTCACCCCCGACGTGGCGACGGGCGCACCCGAGGCGTTGCAGCGCGCGCTGGACGAGGTGCGCGACTCCAAGCCCACGGTGAGCCGCGACTCGCTGCCGGTCAACGGCGCCGACGACGAGGCCGCCGTCATCCCGTTCCTGCGCCGCGTCGCCGACCGCCGGGAGCTGTCCCAGGCGGCCGACGTGCTGGGCGAGGACTTCCCGGCGCTGGCCGACCTGCTGCGCCGCGCGGGCAAGGGCCGCGACTCCTGAGGCTGTTCACCGGCGTGTTCCCGCCCGCCGACGCCGTCGCCGAGCTGGACGCGCACCTGAGTCCGCTGCGCGCCGCTCACCCCGGGCTGGGCTGGACCGCCCCGGACCGCTGGCACGTGACGCTGCGCTTCCACGGCGACGCCGCCGAACCGGCCGGCCTGCTCGACGCGCTGCGCGGCCTGCCCGCGCCGACCCTGCGCCTCACCTCCTCCGGCACGTTCCCGGGCGTGCTGTGGATGGGGGTGCGCGGCCCGCTCCGACCGCTGGCGGAGGCGGCCGGGGCGGCGGGCGACTGGCGTCCACATCTGACGGTGGCCCGCGCGCGCCGGCGCGCGGATCCGCTGCCGCAGGTGGGTTTCGACGGTCGCGAGTGGACCGTGACGGAGGTCGCACTGGTGCGCAGCCGCCCGTCGGTGGGGTACGAGGTGCTGGAGCGGGTGCCCTTGACCACGCCAAACGGGTAGTCGTCGGCGACTACTGGTAACCTCGACAGTTGGGTCTGGCTGCGGTCCGTGGCGGCCACGACCGTCTACCCCCGGCAACGGGGCCGCACGGAACATCACATCGGGTACAAGGAGTAGCGGAACCGTGGCACTGACCACCGAGCAGAAGAAGACGATCCTCGCCGAGTACGGCGTCCACGACTCGGACACCGGCTCCGCCGAGGCGCAGGTCGCGCTGCTCAGCAAGCGCATCGCGGACCTGACCGAGCACCTCAAGCAGCACAAGCACGACCACCACTCGCGTCGTGGTCTGCTGCTGCTGGTGGGCCGCCGTCGCCGGCTGCTCAACTACCTCCAGAAGGTGGACATCCAGCGCTACCGGTCGCTGATCCAGCGGCTCGGCCTGCGCCGCTGACCACCGCCGAGGGGGAGCGACCGGTCCGGTCGCTCCCCCTCGGCGCAGCACCGCGACGCGCGTCGACGCGCGTCGAGCAGGACAAGAGAAAAGACGAGGGACGCACGCGCGGCGCACCGGGACGACTTGATCGCCGGTCCTCGGTAGTGGCCCCCTGGCCCGAGACGACAACCAGGGGACTTCGATCGAAGACCGGCCTCGTCCGACCCGCGATCCCGCGCCCGTGCGCGCTGCGGCCCGCATGACGAGGAGTTCTGACACACATGACCGAAAACGAGGTCCACGAGACTTCAGCCGTGATCGACAACGGTCGGTTCGGCACCCGCACCATCCGCTTCGAGACCGGCCGGCTGGCCCGCCAGGCGGCCGGCACCGTCGTCGCCTACCTCGACGACGAGACCATGCTGCTGTCCGCCACGACGGCGTCGAAGCACCCGAAGGAGCACTTCGACTTCTTCCCCCTCACGGTGGACGTCGAGGAGCGCATGTACGCGGCGGGCCGCATCCCCGGCTCGTTCTTCCGCCGCGAGGGTCGCCCGTCGACCGACGCGATCCTGACCTGCCGGCTGATCGACCGGCCGCTGCGCCCCTCCTTCGTGGACGGTCTGCGCAACGAGATCCAGGTCGTCATCACGGTGATGAGCCTGAACCCGGCCGACCTGTACGACGTCGTGGCGATCAACGCCGCGTCCGCGTCCACGCAGCTCGCGGGCCTGCCGTTCTCCGGCCCCATCGGCGGCGTCCGGGTGGCGCTGATCGAGGGCCAGTGGGTGGCGTTCCCCACCCACGAGCAGTTGGAGAAGGCCGTGTTCGACATGGTCGTCGCCGGCCGCACGGTCGGTGACGACGTGGCGATCATGATGGTCGAGGCCGAGGCCACCGAGCGCGTGATCGACCTGGTCGCCGAGGGCGCGCAGGCCCCGACCGAAGAGGTCGTGGCGGCGGGCCTGGAGGCGTCCAAGCCGTTCATCAAGGCGCTGTGCGAGGCGCAGGCCCAGCTCGCCGCGCACGCCGCGAAGGCGACCGGCGAGTTCCCGACCTACCCCGCCTACCAGGCCGACGCCTTCGAGGCCGTCGAGCAGGCCGGTTCGGCCGACCTGGCGCAGGCGCTGACGATCGGCGGCAAGCAGGAGCGCGAGTCCCGGATCGACGAGATCAAGGCGTCGGTGCTGGAGAAGCTGGCCGCGCAGTTCGAGGGCAGGGAGAAGGAGGTCGGCGCCGCGTTCCGCTCGCTGACCAAGAAGTTGGTGCGCGGGCGCATCCTGCGCGACAAGGTCCGCATCGACGGTCGCGGCCTGACCGAGATCCGGTCGCTGTCCGCCGAGGTCGAGCTGATCCCGAGGGCGCACGGCTCGGCGCTGTTCGAGCGCGGCGAGACCCAGATCCTGGGTGTCACCACGCTGAACATGCTGCGCATGGAGCAGCAGATCGACTCGCTGTCCCCCGAGACGCACAAGCGCTACCTGCACCACTACAACTTCCCGCCGTACTCCACCGGTGAGACCGGTCGGGTGGGCTCGCCCAAGCGCCGCGAGATCGGCCACGGCGCGCTGGCGGAGCGTGCCCTGGTGCCCGTGCTGCCCAAGCGCGACGAGTTCCCGTACGCGATCCGCCAGGTCTCCGAGGCGCTGGGCTCCAACGGCTCGACCTCGATGGGCTCGGTCTGCGCGTCCACGATGTCGCTGCTCAACGCCGGCGTCCCGCTGAAGGCCCCGGTCTCCGGCATCGCCATGGGCCTGGTCTCCGACGAGGTCGACGGCAAGACCGAGTACGTGGCGCTGACCGACATCCTGGGCGCGGAGGACGCGTTCGGCGACATGGACTTCAAGGTCGCCGGCACCAAGGAGTTCGTGACCGCGCTCCAGCTCGACACCAAGCTCGACGGCATCCCCTCGGAGGTGCTCGGCGCGGCCCTGAACCAGGCCCGCGACGCGCGCCTGACCATCCTGGAGGTCATGGCCGAGGCCATCGATCGCCCGGACGAGATGAGCCCGTTCGCGCCGCGCGTGACCTCGGTGAAGATCCCGACCGACAAGATCGGCGAGGTGATCGGGCCCAAGGGCAAGATGATCAACTCGATCACCGAGCAGACCGGTGCCGACATCTCCATCGAGGACGACGGCACGATCTACGTCGGTGCGGCGGACGGCCCGTCGGCCGAGGCCGCGATCGGCCTGATCAACGCGATCGCCAACCCGCAGCTGCCGAAGGTGGGCGAGCGCTTCCTGGGCACCGTGGTGAAGACCGCGGCGTTCGGCGCGTTCGTCTCGCTGCTGCCGGGCAAGGACGGCCTGATCCACATCTCCAAGCTGGGCAACGGCAAGCGCATCGGCAAGGTGGAGGACGTCGTCAAGGTCGGCGACAAGCTCCGGGTCGAGATCGCCGACATCGACCAGCGCGGCAAGATCAGCCTCGTCCTGGTGAACGAGGACGCGGACGCCGCCCCGGCGCAGGACTCCGCTCCCGCGCAGGACGCGGCCCCGGCGCAGGACACCGCCCCGGCCGAGTCCTCGGCGCAGTGACCACGAGCGTCAACGGGACGGCCGCGGGTGCCTCGGGCACCCGCGGCCGTCCGCTTCCCAGCAGGCTCGGGCACCTCCAGCGGCCCGGCAGCACCCGCGTGCTGGAGCAGAGCGCGACGGGCGTGACCGTGCGCCGCAGCGTGCTGCCCTCCGGCCTGCGGGTGATCACCGAGCAGATCCCCGGCGTGCGGTCGGCGTCGGTCGGGCTGTGGGTGCAGGTCGGGTCGCGCGACGAGCGCGCCGAGGTGGCGGGGGCGGCGCACTACCTGGAGCACCTGCTGTTCAAGGGCACCGCGAACCGCTCGGCGGCGGCCATCGCCGAGGAGATCGACGCGGTCGGCGGCGAGCTGAACGCGTTCACCGCCAAGGAGCACACCTGCTACTACGCGCACGTCCTGGACGAGGACCTGCCGCTGGCGCTGGACCTGGTGTGCGACGTGGTGTTCGAGGCGCTGTGCGAGCCGCGCGACTTCGAGACCGAGCGCGGCGTGGTGCTGGAAGAGATCGCCATGCGCGACGACGACCCCGAGGACCTGCTGCACGACGCGTTCCTGGACGCGATGCTCGGCGAGCACCCGCTGGGCCGGTCGGTGCTGGGCTCCGAGCGGTCCATCCAGGACATGGAGCGCTCGGCGCTGTTCAGCTTCTACAAGCGCCGCTACACGATGCCCAGGATGGTGCTCGCGGTGGCCGGCAACGTGGACCACACCCACGTGATGCGCTTGGCGCGCAAGCAGATCGGGGAGCGGCTGGGTCGCACCGGGACGCCGGTCGCGCCGCGCGTGGGCCGGGCCCGCATCCCCGGCGCGCGCAAGCTCGTGCTGCACTCCGACGACACCGAGCAGGCGCACCTCATGCTGGGCGTGCGGGCGGTGGACCGGCACGACGAGCGCCGGTTCGCGCTCAACGTGCTCAACGCCGCGCTGGGCGGCGGCATGAGCTCCCGGCTGTTCCAGGAGGTGCGGGAGCGGCGCGGCCTGGCCTACCAGGTGTACTCGTCGGTGGGCCTGTACGCCGACACCGGCACGTGGTCGGTGTACGCGGGCTGCCAGCCCGACCGGTTGGGCGACGTCGCGGGAGTGGTGCGCGACGTGCTGTCGGTCGTGGCGTCGGGCGGGCTGACCGACGCGGAGGTGGCGCGGGGCAAGGGCCAGCTGCGCGGCGGTCTGGTGCTGGGCCTGGAGGACACCAGCTCCCGGATGTCGCGGGTGGGCAAGGGCGAGCTGAACTACGGCGACTACCTGTCGGTGGAGCAGACCCTGGCGCGCATCGACGAGGTGACGGGCGAGGACGTCGCCGCCCTGGCGCGCGAGTTGCTGCGACGCCCCGTCGCCGCCGCCGTGGTGGGCCCTTACGCTCACGCCGACGATCTGCCGTCCCAGGTGCACGAGGTGATCTCTTGAGCAAGCGTTCTTCGGATGCCGGCACGCCTTCGCCCGACCCCGTGGGCAGGTCTTCGGCCGACCCCATCCGCGTCGGCGTGCTGGGCGCGCGCGGCCGGATGGGTTCGGAGGTCGTCCGCGCGGTCGAGGCGGCGGACGACGCGGTGATCGTGGCCGCGCTGGACGCCGACGACGAGCTGTCGGCGCTGACCGACGCGCGGGCGGAGGTCGTGGTCGACTTCACCAACCCGGACGTGGTGCTGGACAACGTCCGGTTCTGCGTGCGGAACGGCATCCACGCGGTGGTCGGCACGTCCGGGTTCGACGCGGAGCGGCTGTCCGCCGTGGAGGGCTGGCTGGGTTCGGCGGACGGGGTGGGCGTGCTGGTCGCGCCGAACTTCGCCATCGGCGCGGTGCTGTCGATGCGGTTCGCGGAGCTGGCCGCGCGGTACTACGACTCGGCCGAGGTCATCGAGCTGCACCACCCGCGCAAGGTGGACGCCCCGTCGGGCACCGCCGCGCACACCGCCCGGCTGATCACCCGGGCCCGCGAGGCGGCCGGGGTGGCGCCGATGCCGGACGCCACCACCCAGGAGGCGCCGGGGGCGCGCGGGAACCTCGTCGGCGACGTGCGCGTGCACTCGCTGCGGATCGCCGGGATGATCGCCCACCAGGAGGTCGTGTTCGGCACCGAGGGCGAGACGCTGACCCTGCGGCACGACTCGATGGACCGCACGTCGTTCATGCCGGGCGTGCTGCTCGCGGTGCGCTCGGTGTCCGCGCACCCCGGTCTGTCCGTGGGCCTCGACCGGTACATGGACCTGTGAGCACCCGTACCACCGCCTTCGTCATCACCGCCGCGCTCGCGGTGTACTTCGTGCTGCTCGGCGGGCGCGCGGTGGTGCTGATCGGCACGGGGGACGCGGTCGGCATCGGGCTGGGCGTCGGCGTGCTCGTGCTGCCGCTGATCGGGGTGTGGATCGCGTGGACGAACCTGCGGTTCGGGTTCACCACCGAGCGGATGGCCCGGCAGTTGGCGGCCGAGGGCGCGCTGCCGGACGTGTCCGGCCTGCCGCGCCGGCCGTCCGGGCGGGTGGACCGCGAGGCGGCGGACGCCTGGTTCGAGCAGCGGCGGGCCGAGGTGGAGGCCGACCCCGAGGAGTGGCGGCGGTGGTTCGGGCTCGCCCAGGCGTACGACCTGGCCGGTGACCGGGGCCGGGCGAGGGAGACCATGCGCACGGCCATCGACCTATTCCAAGCGCCGAAGAATCAGGCGTGAAGCATTCGGGTGAGACTCAGTTCATCCGGTCTTAACGCACTTTCACCTTGGTTTGTCCGGTATCGCGTAGATACCGTGGTGGGGTGACCAACACCTACCAGAACCTGCGGATCACCATCGCCTGCCTGGTCATCGTCACCGCGTTCAGCGCGGCCTTCGCCCTCACGTAGGCCGGCCGCCCCGTTCGGGTCACTCGACCGGGTGTCTTCAGGTGCGGGCACACCCCGGCTCGGGTAGCCGCGAGGGCATGGACGCAGACCTGCCCTACGACTACGACCTCCTCGACCGGCACGGCAAGCACATCGGGCCGGTGCGCGAACTGTGGCTCGACGACGGCCGCCCGCTGTGGGCCGGGGTGCCCACCCGGGACGCCAAGACCCTGGTGCCCATCCGGGGTGCCCAGGTGCGCGACCGGCGGCTGGTCCTGCCGGTGGACAAGAGCGAGGTCGAGGACGCGCCCCAGATCGGCGCGGAGCTGTCCGACCTCGAACACGTGGAACTGCACGACCACTACGGGCTCGTCGTGCCGTCGCAGCGCCTCGTGCGCCACGAACGGCGTTAGGCGCGCGGGCGTCAGTGCAGCAGCCACCCCGTCATCAGGGCCGGTGACGCAGCGAGCACGCTGAACCGCGCGAACCGACCGACCATGCCGGTGGCGATGAACAGCCACGACGACATGCCGGCGAGCCCCGCGAGCACCGTCGTGAACATGAACGGCGGCAGACCGACCACGGAACTCACCGCGTGCGTGCCGAACATCCAGTGCGGGTGCCGGTGGCACCGCTCCCGCACCCACTCCAGCCGCGCCTTCCACCTCGCCCGGAACGGCGACACCGGCCGGACCGGCTTCTCCTTGCGCTTGAGCCACGCCGGGAGGTGCCAGTCCCCGCGCGCGGCCAGGAAGTAGAACATCTTGCCCAGCACCTGGCCCACCGCGACGGCGAGCCCGATCCACCACCACGAGATGTGGGGTTGCTGCGTGACGAGGCCGATGACGAAGACCTCGATGCTGATGAGGGGCAGGATCGCCGAGCCGAACGCCACGCCGAACGTCAGGCCGATCCACCCCAGCAGTGCCCACACCTCTTCGAGGCTAGCAACCGGTCAGGCCGTGAGCGGTAGGGTCAACCCCCCGGAAACCCTGATTTCGCGCACCGGTCGCCCACCGGCGTCGAGGGTTCGCACGGTGCCGTCACCGGCCCAGCCGGCCTTCGCGTAGAAGCCGCCGGACGCCTTGTCCGCCTCGGGCACCCAGGCGATCCCGCGCGTGCACCCGCCCTCGGCCAGCGCCTGCCCTGCGGTGGCGAGCAGCCGCCCGCCGTGGCCGCGCCGACCCCACCTCGGCTCGACCAGGACGCTCACCAGCGCGGTCGTGGCGGCGTTGTCGGGCAGCGTGCCGTCGGCGCGCGCGACCTCCGCGTCCGGCGCGCGGCCGGCCACGCAGAACCCGACCAGCCACCGCCCCTCGGTCGCCACGAAGACCCGCGCGTGCGCCACCGCCTCGGCCCAGGTGCCGGTGGTGTCGTCGAGGCTGTCGAGGACCGCGTCCGGGAGCAGTTCCCGGTAGGCGGTGCGCCAGGTCTCGCGGTGGATCCGGGCGATCTCCGGCACGTCTTCGAGCTTCGCGGTCCGCACTGCGGCATCGGCCATGCGGGCACCCTAGTGGCCGAAACTCGCGTGATCGGACGGGTGGTCCCGTGGAAGCGTGCGGTCCATGCGTTGGGCTGCGTTGGGTGTTGTGTACGTGGTGTGGGGCTCGACGTACGTCGGGATCAAGTTCTCCATCGAGACCATGCCGCCGCTGCTGTCGGCCGGGACGCGGTTCCTCGCCGCCGGGCTCGTGCTCGCGCTGGTGCTGGGACTGGGGCGCAGGTTGCGCATGACGTGGCCGCAGTTCCGCACGGCCGCGTTGCTGGGCTTGCTGCTGCCCGCGTGCGGCAACGGGTTGGTGGTCGTGGCGGAGCAGTCGGTGCCCTCGGGGTTGGCCGCGCTGCTGGTGGCGTCTCTGCCGCTGTACGTGGTGCTGTTCCGCCGCATCGGGGGTGAACGGCCGCCTCGCGTGACGTACGTGGGTGTCGTCGTCGGGCTGGTCGGGTTGGCCGTGCTGCTGCTGCACGACGTGGGCGGCTCGTCGTGGTGGGGTCCGTGGGTGGTGCTGCTGGCGGCGTTCAGTTGGGCGTTCGGGTCCTACCTCAACGGCAGGCTGCCGACCGCCGACCCGTTCGCCATGTCCGCCGTGGAGATGCTCGTCGGCGGTGGGGTGATGTCGGTGGTGGGCCTGGTCGCGGGCGAGCGGTTCACGGTGTCGGAGGTGTCCACGACGTCGTGGCTCGCGTGGGGCTACCTCGTGGTGTTCGGGTCGTTGCTGGCGTTCAGCTCCTACGCGTACGCGCTGGGGCAGTTGCCCGTGTCGACGGTCGCCACCTACGCGTACGTGAATCCCGTCATCGCCGTGCTGCTGGGCGTGTGGCTGGCGGGCGAGCACTTCAGCGCGTGGCAACTGGGCGGCGGGCTGCTGGTGGTCGTGGCGGTGGTGCTCGTGGTCCGGGCCGAGCGGAAATGTCGTACCGAGGTGGGAGTATCCGAGCTGTGCAGACGATGAGCGCAGACGTCGCCCGCCGGATCGCGTTGGCCGCGCAGGGCTTCGCCGATCCCCGGCCCGCCGCGCCGCCCACCAGGCGGCACCTCCAGCGGGTGCTCTCGCGCGTGCGCCTGCTCCAGCTCGACTCGGTGAACGTGGCGGTGCGCGCGCACTACATGCCCGTGTTCAGCCGGCTGGGGGCGTACGCGCCGTCGCTGGTGGACGAGGCGGCGTGGTCGCACAGCGCGCGCCGGCCCCGGCTGCTGGTCGAGTACTGGGCGCACGAGGCCAGCCTGGTGCCGGTGGAGGACTGGCCGCTGTTCCACTCCGGGGCGAAGAAGCGCGGCTGGTGGCAGAACCACGAGCCCGCCGTGCGGCGCCAACCGCAGTTGGTGGACGACGTGCTGGCCGTGGTGAAGGAATCGGGCCCGATGGGCGCGGGCGCGATCGAGAAGGCCCTCGCCGGCGGCGGCCCGCGCGCGAAGGAGCACTGGGGCTGGAACTGGTCCGAGGTCAAGAAGGTCTGCGAGTACCTGTTCGGCTCCGGGGCCCTGACGACGGGCACCCGCCGGGGCTTCGAGCGCCTCTACGACCTGACCGAGCGGGTCCTGCCGCCCGAGGTGCTGGCCCGCCGGGTCACCCCCGAGGAGGGTGCGCGCGAGCTGGTGGCCCGCGCGGCGGCGGCCCTGGGCGTGGCCACCGAACCGGACCTGCGCGACTACTACCGGCTGGCCCCCGCGCGCAGCCGGCAGGCGGTCGGGGAGCTGGTGGAGGAGGGCGTGCTCGACCCGGTCGCGGTCCGGGGCTGGGCGGCACCGGCCTACCGCCACGTCGAGGCCCGCGTCCCGCGCGCGATCACCGGCCGCGCCCTGCTGTGCCCGTTCGACCCGCTGATCTGGGAGCGGGCCCGCACCGAGCGCATCTTCGACTTCCACTACCGCATCGAGATCTACGTGCCGCAGGAGAAGCGCGTGCACGGCTACTACGTCTTCCCGTTCCTGCTGGACGGCGAGCTGGTCGGCCGCGTCGACCTCAAGGCCGACCGGGCGGCGGGCGTCCTGCGGGTCCAGGCCGCCCACGCGGAACCGGCGGCGGACCACGGCCGGGTCGCCGTCGAGCTGGCGGCGGAGCTGCGGCACATGGCGGACTGGCTGGGCCTGGAGGAGGTGCACGTGGCCGGGCGCGGCGACCTGGCACCCGCGTTGGCGGCGGTGGTGCGCAGGTAGCCGCGCGGCGGTCGGGTCAGCTGGTGGAGGTCGTCACGAGCGCGTCGCCGCCGGCGGTCCGCCCCGTCACGACCAGGGCCGGCTCGGACTCCGGCGGTGTGTGCGACACCTCCAGGTCGCTGCGGGCCGACCCCGAGGAGGACACCAGGTCGACCTTCGCGGACACCCCCGGTCGCACCCCGACCCGCACGTCGCCGGAACCGGTGCCCATCCGGATCCGGCCGGCGGCGGCATCGGCGACCGTCACGTCACCGCTGCCGGTGCGCACCTCCACGTCGCCGTGCACCGCGCCCAACCAGACGTCGCCCGTGCCGGTGACCAGCACGGTGTCCCCGCCGACCGACGACACCTCGATGTCGCCGCGACCGGTCTTGGCCCGCAGCCCGCCCGGCATCGGCCCCATCCGGACCTTGCCGGACGCCGAGGCCACCTGCGCCGGCGAGTCGGCGCGCTCCGCGCTGATGTCACCGGTCCCGGTCTTGAGGTCGAGCCTGCCCGCCGCACCGGTCACGGTGATCTCGGCCCCGCCGGTCTTGGCGGTGACGTGCGAACCGCTCGGCGCGCGCACCACCACGCCCAGCGGCACCGCGCGCAGCGCCGGCGAGTCCGACGACCGCACCCGCAGCCGCTGCCCGACCAGTTCCAGGCGGGCGTCGCGCACCGCCTCGGACGGGCCCGGGGGCTGCCCCCGGTTCGACCCGAACTGGTCGTTGACCCAGCCCAGCAGGGTGTTCAGGCCGGCCGTCCAGCTCTCCCCGAGCGACGGCTCGTGCCGGACCTCGACGTGCACGCCCGGCTCGTCCACCAGGTGCACCCGGACCTGCCCCGAGATCAGCGCGACGTCGACCTCCACCACGCCCTCGGCCTCGAAGCTCTGCTGCCGCACGACATCGGACTCCACGACGTCCCCCTCCCTCAACCCCGGACCCAGCCGCTGACGCGGGAGCCGTCCTCGGGCGGCTTCGGACCGGACTCCTGCCGGTGGCCCTTGTGGTGGCCCCGGCGTCCGCCCACCGCGCCCTGTACGGCCTGGGCGACGAACGTGTTCAACGACATGCCCTGGGACGCCGCGGCCTGCTCGGCCTTCGACTTCAGCTCGTCCAGCAGCCGCAGCGTGATGCGGGTGGCCTCGCTGCCGGCGGTGGGCCGGGGAACTTCCCGGGGCTCCGGTTCGTGCTCTTCCCGGGTGGGCGACGAGCCGGAGACGACCACCCGCACGTCCCGGCCGTCCAGCCGGACGTCGACGACGGGGCCGTCGAGCGCGGCGGTCACCTCGGAGGCCAGGTCGGACAGCGCGTTCATGAGGGCCAGCCGGACGGCGGGCTCCAGCGCGGCGGACAGGACGGCAGCGGTGCGCCGGGTGTCCTCGTCCCCGGCGGACGCGGCCGTGGCCAGGTCCTCGCGCAGCTGGGAGATGTACGGCGACAGATCCATGACACCACTATGGCGTCACTTCTGACATCACGCAACCATCGATTCGACACCAAGGTGACGCAGCCCGCCGACCCGGAGATGTCGACCACGGGACATCCCGGCCGAACGCCCTCACCGGCAGCCGGTCCAACGGCCGGCGCGATCAGGTGGGCCGAACAGCCGATCGGTTAGGGTTTCGACCATGGCCGAGACCGCGTCGCCAAAGGTGCAGTTGATAGCGAAGACGGAGTTCATCCCCCCGGACGACGTCCCGTGGAGCACCGACGCGGACGGCGGTGAAGCGCTCGCCGAGTTCGCGGGCCGGGCCTGCTACCAGTCGTGGACCAAGCCCAACCCGGCGACGGCCACCAACTCCGGCTACCTCAAGCACATCATCGAGGTCGGCCACCTGTCCGTCCTGGAGCACGGCACGGTCACCTTCTACCTGACCGGCATCTCCCGCTCGCTCACCCACGAGCTGATCCGGCACCGGCACTTCTCCTACTCGCAGCTCTCCCAGCGGTACGTGCCCGAGCGCGACGCCGCCGTGGTCGAGCCGGCCGTCATCGCCGAGGACCCCGAGCTGCACGAGCTGTTCCTCAAGGCCGCGCAGGCGAGCGTCGACACCTACGACGAACTGCTCAAGGGGCTGGAGCGGAAGTTCTCCGACGTCCCCAGCGCCACCCTGCGCCGCAAGCAGGCCCGCCAGGCGGCCCGCGCGATCCTGCCCAACGCCACCGAGACCCGGATCGTGGTGACGGGCAACTACCGCGCGTGGCGGCACTTCATCGCCATGCGCGCCACCGAGGCCGCCGACGTGGAGATCCGCGCCCTGGCCGTGGAGTGCCTGCGCCAGCTCCAGAAGGCCGCCGGCAACGCCTTCGCCGACTTCGCCGTCTCGACGCTGCCCGACGGCACCGAGATCGCCTCCAGCCCGCTGGTCACCGAGGGGTAGCGCGTGAAGCGACTGATCGTCGACGTCCGGCCGGGGGAGTACGCGGTCGCCCGGCTCGCCGCCGACGCGCCGGTCCCGGCCGGCCTGCTGGACCACGCGCTGGTCTCGGTCACCCGGACGCCCGACGAGCTGTCCGTCGTCTGCCCCAGCGAGCACGCCCCGACGACCGGGCAGCTCCAGGCCGGGTGGCGGCTGCTCACCGTGCGGGGACCGCTGGAGTTCACGCTCACCGGCATCATGGCGGCCCTGTCCGGCGAGCTGGCGGCGGCGGGCGTGAGCCTGTTCGCACTGTCCACCTACGACACCGACCACCTGCTGGTGAAGGGCTCGGACCTGGGCCGCGCGGTCACCGCGCTGCGCTCGTCCGGTCACGAGGTGCACCTGCCCGCGTGACCGGCGCGACCAACCCGATCACGAATCCGTGAAACCGGGCGGCGTCCTCTGTGGTCTGAAGTAGCGTTCGCCCGTCCAGGGTCGAGGGAGTACGAACGGTGACAGGTCCACAAGGCGTCAACACCCAACCGAGGGTGATCGCGGGCAGGTACGCGTTGCTCGGCGAACTCGGCCGAGGCGGCATGGGCGTCGTGTGGCGCGCTCAGGACAACGTGATCGGGCGCCAAGTCGCCATCAAAGAGCTGCACCTGCCCGACGGCATCGCGCACGAGGAGCGGCGGGTGCTGGAGGAGCGGGTGCTGCGCGAGGCGCGCACCGCCGGCCGGCTCAACGACCCCGGCGTGGTCACCGTCTTCGACGTGGTCGCCGAGCACGGCACGACCTACATCGTGATGGAGCTGGTCGAGGCGGCCACGCTGTCCACGATCGTCGCCCAGGGCGGCCCGCTGCCGCAGGACCGGGTGATCCCGATCGCGGTGCAGGCGCTGTCCGCGCTCGACACCGCCCACCAGGCGGGGATCGTGCACCGGGACGTGAAGCCGGGCAACCTGATGGTCCAGCCGAACGGCCGGGTGAAGCTGACCGACTTCGGCATCGCCCAGGCGATGGACGACCCCAGGCTGACCACCAGCGGCAGCCTCATCGGCTCGCCCGCCTACATGTCGCCCGAGCGCATCCACGGCCACGAGGCGTCGCCGGCCTCCGACCTGTGGGCGCTGGGCGCGACGCTCTGCTACGCGGTCGAGGGCGCCAACCCCTACGAGCGGTCCACCACGGCGTCCACGCTGCACGCCATCATGAACGAGATGCCCCGGCTGACCAGGGCGCACGGCGTGCTGGGCGCGGTCATCACCGGCCTGATGATGCCCGACCCGAACGCCCGGCTGACCGGCCCGCAGGCCCGCGCCATGCTGGAGCGCGCGATCGCCCAGCCGACCCCGCCGCAGGGCTTCACCGGCCCCAACCCGACCGTGCACTACCAGCCCCAGCAGGCCCTGCGCGCGCCCCGCAAGCCGTGGCTGCGCAACCTGCTCGCGGTCGGCGTCGCGGTCGCGGCCGTGGCGTTCTTCCTCGGCGGCATCCTGGTCGACCGGTGGCTGTTCAGCGACAAGCCGCCCGCCGCGATGGCGGAGACCATCACGTTCGGCGGCGGCGGGCAGCTCCCCGACTTCAAGCTCAGCGCCAACCAGTGCGGCGACAACTTCCTGGCCGACTCGGTCCGGGTGGGCAGCGCCGACTGCGACGGCGAGCACAACATCGAGGTGTACGCGCAGGCCGACGCGTTCGGGTCGCTGGCCTCCGTCCCCTACCCGGGTGACGAGAACCTGAAAGCGTTCGCCGAGGACTACTGCACGTTGGTTTTCGGCTCCGCGCGCGTCCCGCTCCAGGACAAGAACACCAAGCTGCGCTACGCGGCCGTGGTGCCGACCGCTGCGGAGTGGAAGGAGTCCTACTCCGCGTCCAAGGGCACCCGCGAGATCACCTGCGTGCTGTGGAACAAGGACCGGGCGCTGCTCAACCGGCAGGTCTACGCGGAGAAGTAACCTGGGTGCCATGGGTGTCGCGCAGGACGAACGCAGGCTGTTGACCGAGCTGTTCGCCGAGGTCGGGCCGGACGCGCCGACCCTGTGCGACCCGTGGCGCACCAGAGACCTGGCCGCGCACCTCGTGCTGCGCGAACGCCGCCTCGACGCGGCCGTGGGCATCCTGGTCAAGCCGCTGGCCGCGCACACCCGGAAGGTGCAGGACACCTACGCGGCCAAGCCGTGGGACGAACTGGTCGCACTGGTGCGCACCGGCCCGCCGAAGTGGTCGCCGTACGCGCTGCTGGACGAGCTGGTCAACAGCGTCGAGTTCTTCGTGCACCACGAGGACGTGCGCCGCGCCTCGGACGGCTGGCGGCCCCGCTCGCCCGACCCCCGGCGGGACGACGTGCTGTGGAACGGGCTGCGCCGCGCCGGCAAGCTCACCTACCGGTCCAGCCCGGTCGGCGTGGTGCTGCGCCGCCCCGACGGCGAGGCGGTCACCGCGAAGGCGGGGCCCGACCCCGTCGTGCTGACCGGCCAGGTCTCGGAACTGCTGATGCACGCGTTCGGCCGGGAGCGCGCCGAGGTGGAATTCGACGGCGACCCGGACGCCGTCGCCGCTGTGAAAACCGTGAACCGGAGTCTGTGAACACCGGCCCATCACGGACCGCGCGCAGGTCAGGCGGTAGCGTTTGGCCATGACCGGATGCCCTACCGCTTCGCCGGGCCGCCCTTTCGGCCGCGTGCTCACCGCCATGGTGACCCCGTTCGACGCCTCCGGGGCGGTGGACCTGGACAAGGCGCAGCACCTCGCGAAGCACCTGGTCGAGCGGGGCAGCGACGGTCTGGTGGTGAACGGGACGACGGGGGAGAGCCCGACCACGACGGACGCGGAGAAGGCGGACCTGATCCGCGCCGTGGTGGAGGCCGTGGGCGACCGCGCGACCGTGGTCAGCGGTGCCGGCACGTACGACACCGCGCACAGCGTGCACCTGTCGCAGCAGGCGGAGGCCGCCGGCGCGCACGGCCTGCTGCTGGTCACCCCGTACTACTCGCGGCCGTCGCAGGCCGGCGTCGAGGCGCACTTCCGCGCCGTCGCCGACGTCGTGGGCCTGCCGGTGATGCTCTACGACATCCCGCCGCGCACGGTCGTCCCGATCGAAGTCGACACCCTGCTGCGGCTGGCCGAGCACCCGCGTATCCTCGCGGTGAAGGACGCCAAGGGCGACCTGCTCGCCGGGAGCAAGGTCATCGCGGCCACCGACCTGGCCTACTACTCCGGCGACGACCCGCTGAACCTGCCCTGGCTGTCGGTGGGCGCGGTCGGTTTCGTCAGCGTCATCTCGCACCTCGCCGGCGACCGCCTGCGCGAGCTGCTCGACGCGTTCGAGGCGGGCGAGGTGGCCCGCGCGACCGCGATCCACCACGATTTGCTGCCGCTGCTGCGGCCGTTCAACCGGATGCCGGGAGTCGTCTACACGAAGGCCGCGCTGCGCCTGAGGGGCGTGGACGCGGGCGAGCCGAGGCTGCCCCTGGTACCGGCGTCAACCGAGGACATCGAGGCCATCACGGCCGAACTGGGAGTCAACGCGTGATCAACCCGAGCTCACCCCCGCCCGCACTGCCCGACGGAGGTCTGCGCGTCGTCGCACTGGGAGGGATCGGCGAGGTCGGCCGCAACATGACCGTGTTCGAGCACGCCGGCCGCCTGCTGGTCGTGGACTGCGGCGTGCTCTTCCCCGAGGACGACCAGCCCGGCGTGGACCTGATCCTGCCGGACTTCCGGGCCATCGAGGACCGGCTGGACGACATCGACGCGCTGGTCCTGACGCACGGCCACGAGGACCACATCGGCGCGGTGCCGTTCCTGCTCAAGCTGCGCCCGGACCTGCCCGTCGTCGGCTCGCGGTTCACGCTCGCGCTGCTCGCGGCCAAGTGCAAGGAACACCGGCAGCACCCCACCCTGGTGGAGATCTCGGACGGCGAGCGCCGCGCGTTCGGCCCGTACGAGCTGGAGTTCTTCGCGGTCAACCACTCGATCCCGGACGCGGTCGCGGTCGCCATCCGCACCGCCGCCGGCCTGGTGCTGCACACCGGCGACATCAAGCTCGACCAGCTCCCGCTGGACGGCCGGCTGACCGACCTGGCCGGCTTCTCCCGGCTGGGCGACGAGGGCGTGGACCTGTTCCTGGTCGACTCCACCAACGCCGAGGTGCCCGGTTTCGTGGCACCGGAGCGGGAGATCGGGCCGGTGCTGGACAACGTCATCCGCAAGGCCAACCAGCGGGTGATCGTGGCCTGCTTCGCCTCGCACGTGCACCGCGTGCAGCAGGTGCTCGACGTGGCCGTGCAGTACAAGCGCCGGGTGGCGCTGGTCGGCCGGTCGATGGTGCGCAACATGGGCATCGCCGCCGAGCTGGGCTTCCTGCACGTGCCGGACGGCCTGTTCGTGGACCTCAACGAGGCCATGGACATGCCGGAGAACGAGGTGCTGTTCGTCTCGACCGGCTCGCAGGGCGAGCCGCTGTCGGCGCTGTCCCGGATGGCGCGCGGCGAGCACCGCCAGATCTCCATCCAGGCGGGCGACACGATCGTGCTGGCCAGCTCGCTCATCCCGGGCAACGAGAACGCGGTGTTCGGCGTGGTCAACGGCCTGGCCCGGCTGGGTGCGACGGTCATCCACCAGGGCAACGCCAAGGTGCACGTCTCCGGCCACTCCCCGGCCGGCGAGCTGCTGTTCCTCTACAACGCGGTCCGGCCGTCCAACGTCATGCCGGTGCACGGCGAGTGGCGGCACCTGCGCGCCAACGCCGCGCTGGCCGTGGCCACGGGCGTGGCGGAGGAGCGCGTCGTGATCGCCGAGGACGGCGTGGTCGTGGACCTGGTCGACGGCAAGGCGGCGATCAGCGGCAAGGTCGAGGTCGGGCACGTCTACGTCGACGGCCTCTCGGTCGGCGACGTCGGCGAGTCGACCCTGTCCGACCGCCTGGTGCTCGGCGAGGGCGGCTTCATCGCCATCACGGTGGCGATCGACTCCGGCTCGGGCCGCGCGGTGGCCCCGCCCACGGTGTCCGGCCGGGGCTTCTCGGACGACCCGAAGGCGCTGGACCAGGCGATCTCCCTGGTGGAGATGGAGCTGTCCCGCACCGAGGTGGAGGGCATCACCGACTCGCACCGCATCGCCCAGGCCGTCCGCCGCGTGGTGGGCCGCTGGGTGGCCGAGACCTACCGCCGCCGCCCGATGATCGTGCCGACGATCATCCCGGTGAACTAGCCGCCGCACGGGCCCGGCCGGACCGGCCGGGCCCGGACGTGACTGCGGCTGCCCACCCCGAAGGCGGGCAACGCGCTCCCGGCGGGTCCAGGCGGCCGAAGATCAACCACCTGGAGATGCCGGATTCCGAGGAAGCCCGGGCATCGAGTACGTCGAGGCGCGCCCGTGGTGGCCGGCGCGGTCGTGCGGGCCACCGAGCACCGCGCCGGTGGGACGACCCGGTTCTCCGCCAACGCGTGGAGTGCCTCCGTCACCGACCTGAAGTCGTGGGCAGCGGCTCCACCACGGGCGCGGCGCGGCTGCTCGCCACCTGGACGACGGTCGCGCCGGCCAGCAGCACCACCGCCCCCGCGACCTGCACGGCGGTCAGCCGCTCGCCGAGCAGCCACCACGCCAGCCCGGTCGCCACCACCGGCTCCAGCAGCCCGAACACGCTGGCCGCCGACGACGGCAGGTGCCGCAGCGAGAAGATCCCGGTCAGGTAGGACACGGCGGTGGCGAAGAAGGCCAGGCACAGCACCAGCACCCACACCGGTCCGAGGTCGGTGCCCCGGCCCGCCGGGATCAGCCACGGCGGGCTCACCACCGCCAGCACCACCGCGCCGACCAGCATCCCCACCGCCAGGACGCCGAGCGGGTCGTGCTCGCCGGCGGCCTTCTCGCCCAGCAGGTAGTACGCCGCCGTGCACACCGCCGACCCCAGCCCGGCCAGCACGCCCACCGTGTCGAGCTGGAGCGTCCGCCACACCTCGCCGACCACGCCGAGACCGGCCAGCGCCACCGCCATGCCCCACCACACCGCACCCGCCAGCCGGGTCCCGCGCGCGAACCGCACCCACAGCGCGACCAGCAGCGGCGCGGTGAACTCCAGCAGCATCGCGATGCCGACCGGGATGCGCGCCGCCGCCACGAAGAACAGCAGCGGTGCGCCGATCACCCCGAACAGCCCGAAGCCGACCGGCAGCCACCAGTCGCGGCGGCCGAACCGCAGCGCGCGGGGCCGGGCCACCGCCACGAACCCGACCAGCAGCACCGCCGCCAGGCCGATCCGCACGCTGGTCACCTGCACCGGGGTGACCCCGACCCCCATCACGGGCTTCGCCAGCACACCGGACGCTCCGAACGTCAGCGACGACAGCAGCGCGAGCGCCAGACCCCTGGTGCTCAAGCGGCTTCCGGGCGCCACGGGCTGTGCCCCGTGGTGGGCCGGGTCGGGTCGTGGAACCTCGGGCGGTCCGGCTCGTCGGCCCGCAACGGCACCAGCCCGGCCGTGATGGCGCGCATGATCCGCTCGTGCGCGCGCCGCGCGTCGCCGGGACGCCCGTCCTCCAGGTCGGCCAGGTCGACGGGCGTGCCGAAGTGCACCTGGAACGTGGGCCGCCGGAGCACGCCGCGCGCGTACGAGGTGAGGTAGGGCTTGAGGTCCGCCCAGCCGTCGACCCGGGTGTTGCCCCAGTGCACGGCCTCGTGGGCGCCCCACTGGCTGACCGGCACCACCGGCACCCGGCCGCTGAGCGCGAGCCGCGCCGCGCCGGTCTTGCCGCGCTCGGGCCACAGGCCGGGGTCCTTGCTGATCCCGCCCTCCGGGTACACGGCCAGCGGGTCGCCGCTCGCCCGCAGCGCCTCGACGGCCCGGTGGTACGCCTCGCCGACCGAGGCGGACGCCCGGTCCACCCGCAGGTGCCCGGACGCCTTCAGCGCGGGACCCATGACCGGCGCGTCGAGCAGCCCGCCCGCGAGCAGGAAGCGCGGCGCGACGCCGATCTTGTGGCACGCCGCGATGAGCACGAACGGGTCGAGGTTGCCGATGTGGTTGGACGCGAGCAGCAGCGGACGGCCCTTGAGGTGCGACGGGATGTCGCCGGTGACCTTGAGACGGCCGCTGAGACCGACGAACCCGCGGTCGACGGTGGTCAGCACGCGCCACAGCAGTGGTGTGGACACAGCGGGGAAGGCTACGGCGTGTCGAGGTGTGAGCGGGACCGGAACGGGGCAACTATGGCTGTCGAGCGCCGCACGTCACGTCCCGCGTGAACGTTGTGGCTGGTGGGACTCCAGGGACTACCGTATACACCATGGCTGGCCGAACCGGAACCTCGCGCGGCAAGGGCACGACCCGTGGCTCCAGATCCGGGTCGAAGCCACGGGCTGCCGCGGCCAAACCCAGGTCGCGGGCGGCGTCGAGGCCCGCCGCCAGGAAGAAGTCGGGCTCCGTCGGCAAGGCGTGGGGCCTGCTCGGCCGGGGTGTCGGCGGTGTGGTGCGGGCGGTCGGCCGGGGCAAGGAACTGGACCCGGCGCACCGCCGCGACGGCCTCGGCCTGGTGCTGATCGCGCTCGCGGTGATCACCGGCGCGGGCGTGTGGTGGCAGGCGGGCGGCCCGATCGGGCAGTGGGTCGACGTGGCGGTGCGCAGCTCGGTGGGCACGCCCGCGCTGATCCTGCCGCTGGTGCTGCTGGGCGTCGGCATCACGCTGATGCGGACCGACCCGAACCAGGAGGCCCGGCCCCGCCTGGTGATCGGCGGCGTGCTGGTCACCGTCGGGTTCCTCGGCATGTTCCACCTGATCGGCGGTCTGCCGACCGACGCGGTGGAGCGGCGCTCGGCGGGCGGCGCACTGGGCTACCTGGCGGGCGGGTTCCTCGCGCAGGGCCTCACCCCGTGGGTCGCGGGCCCGCTGCTGGTGCTGATCTTCGGCTACGGCCTGCTGGTGCTGGCGCACCTGCCGGTCCGGGACGTGCCCGCGAAGCTCGGGTCGCTGTTGCAGGGCCGGCGCACCGAAGACCAGTTGGAGGGCTTCGGCCGCGAGGACGACGACGTGGAGGAGGAGCCGAAGCCCGCCAAGCTGCGCCGGCCCTCCCGGCGCAGGCAGGCCGCAGCGGCCGAGGAGCAGCCGGAGCTGCCGCTGGACGAGGAGCCGCCGCCACCGGCACCCGCGCCGCGCGCCGCGCCGAAGCCGAAGGCCGCCGAACCGGCCGAGAAGCCCAGGCCCGACATGGCGGTGCGGGCCGTCGAGGGCGACTACAAGCTGCCGCCGCCGACCATCCTCAAGGACGGCGACGCGCCGAAGGCCCGCAGCAAGGCCAACGACCAGATGATCGAGGCGATCACCGGCGTCCTCGACCAGTTCTCGATCGACGCCCAGGTCACCGGGTTCACCCGGGGCCCCACGGTCACCCGGTACGAGGTGGAGCTCGGCCCCGGCGTGAAGGTCGAGAAGATCACCGCGCTGACCAAGAACATCGCCTACGCCGTCGCCACCGACAACGTGCGGCTGCTCGCACCGATCCCCGGCAAGTCGGCGGTGGGCATCGAGGTGCCCAACAGCGACCGGGAGATGGTGCGGCTGGGCGACGTGCTGCGCTCGCCGTCCACGGTCAAGGACAACCACCCGATGGTCATCGGGCTGGGCAAGGACATCGAGGGCCACTTCGTCACCGCGAACCTGACCAAGATGCCGCACCTGCTGGTCGCGGGCTCCACCGGTTCGGGCAAGTCGAGCTTCGTGAACTCGATGCTGGTGTCGCTGCTGGCGCGGGCCACCCCGGACGAGGTCCGGATGATCCTGATCGACCCGAAGATGGTCGAGCTGACCCCGTACGAGGGCATCCCGCACCTGATCACGCCCATCATCACCCAGCCGAAGAAGGCCGCCGCCGCGCTCGCCTGGCTGGTCGAGGAGATGGAGCAGCGCTACCAGGACATGCAGGTCAACCGGGTGCGCCACATCGACGACTTCAACCGCAAGGTGAAGTCCGGCGAGATCACCGCGCCGCCCGGCAGCGAGCGCGAGTACCGGCCCTACCCCTACATCATGGCGATCGTGGACGAGCTGGCCGACCTGATGATGACCGCGCCGCGCGACGTCGAGGACGCCATCGTCCGGATCACCCAGAAGGCGCGCGCGGCGGGCATCCACCTGGTGCTGGCCACCCAGCGGCCCTCGGTGGACGTGGTGACCGGCCTGATCAAGACGAACGTGCCGTCGCGGCTGGCGTTCGCCACGTCGTCGCTGACCGACTCGCGGGTCATCCTGGACCAGCCGGGCGCGGAGAAGCTGATCGGCATGGGCGACGGGCTCTACCTGCCGATGGGCGCGTCGAAACCGGTGCGCGTGCAGGGCGCGTTCGTCGGCGACGAGGAGATCGCCGAGATCGTCAACTTCACCAAGGACCAGGCGCAGCCGGAGTACACCGACGGCGTCACCGCGGCGAAGGCGGGCGAGAAGAAGGAGATCGACGCCGACATCGGCGACGACCTGGAACTGCTGTTGCAGGCGGCGGAGCTGATCGTCACCTCGCAGTTCGGCTCGACGTCGATGCTCCAGCGCAAGCTGCGGGTCGGGTTCGCCAAGGCGGGCCGGCTGATGGACCTGCTGGAGACGCGCGGCGTGGTCGGCCCGTCCGAGGGCTCGAAGGCCCGCGAGGTGCTGATCAAGCCGGACGAGCTGGACTCGGTGGTGTACCTGATCCGGGGCGGCTCGGCCCCCGACGACGAGGGCTGAGCCGCTCCGGCGGGTGGCTCAGCTCGCGCCGAACTCGCGGACCGCCTTGTAGTACAGGTCGGCGGTCCGGTTGCAGGACCAGTTGCCCGCGCACTGGCCGTAGAGGTCGGACTTGAACTTGTTGTCGATCTTCAGCCGGGTGGTCTCGGTGAACCGGCCCTGCCGCTTGTAGTTGCGGTAGCCGAAGTCGTGCCGGTGGCACGCGGGCAGGAACTTGAAGCCGAACGGGTTGTCGGGCGACCACGAGCAGCCGTCCGACGACCAGTCGAGCTGGCTCGCGTGCGGCGCGGTCGCCTTGATCGCGCTGAACTGGGACAGGGACTTGGAGAACAGGTAGTCGTCGGTCACGGCGGGCGCGTTGATCGCGGCCTGGGCGGTGTTCGCGCCGCCCAGCAGGGCGAGCGACGTGAGGACGACGGCGAACGCGGTGCGCAGGGATGTCACGGTGGTTCCCCCTCGGTCGAACGGGCGTGAGGAGGTTCATACCGAGTCGCCGGTGACTTCCGACAGACCCGGCGGGCTCCCGGCACGGCAACAACGGGTGAACGTCGCAGTACCGCTACGGGGTCCCGGAGGTTCGTGACCGGTCCTGACCAGCGCCGGTCCGCGTGCCCGGCGGACCACGCGCGACCCGCCGGGCGCGGGCGTCCCGGGGCGCGGCGCCCCGGGTGGGCGAGCCGTACCCCTCCGCACCGGCTCGATCACCCGGGACGCGGTCGGCGTCCGGGCACGGACTGGTCTGGGCGCTAGGAGTCGTCGCCCTGGTCGAGGAACCGCCGGATCGCGGGCTCGTCCGGGATCTCGGTCTCGTTGTCGATGAGACGTTCGGCGATGGGCAGCGGTTCCTCGGCCCACCTCGGGTGGAAGTCCCCGCCGGGCAGCAGGCCGTGGCGGCGGGCGAACTCCTCGGCGGCCTCCCGGATGGACTCGCGCAGCGTGCCGACGACGACCGTCTCGGCCGTGTAGGTCAGCTCCACCAGCAGCGCCCGGATCCGGTCGAGCTGGTCGTCCTGCTCGGACTGGTCCGCGAGCTGCGGCCACAGCCGGCGCTCGAAGATCTCGACGAAGTCGGCGGCGATGCCGTCCGTGGCGGTGCGCAGGTTCGAGAACTTGGCCAGCACGTCGTCGGCGGGCACGGTCAGCACCGCGAGCCGGTTGCCGGCTTCGAGCGCCCAGCGCCGGGTGTGCGGCCAGCCGCGCCGCCAGCGCACCAACCCGAGCTGGATGGCCCGCCGCAGCACCTTGGGGCGGACGTCGCCCATGGGCACCAGCCGCCTGATGTCCCGCACCCGGACGCGGACCCAGTCGTCGGGCCCCTCGGTGTCCCCGACGCCGAGCACGGCGGCGACGGTCGCGCCCTCCTCGCGGGCCTTGACCAGCTCGGCGATCGCGGGCAGCGAGAACCCCCGGGCCTGGAGCCGCTGCACGAGGGTGAGCCGCTCGATGTGGGTCTCGTCGTAGAACGCCTGCCGCCCCTGCCGCTTGGGCGGGTGCAGCACGCCCTTGGTCTGGTACATGCGGATCGTGCTGCCCGGCACGCCCACCCGGACGGCGAGTTCATCGACCGTCAACTGCTCCACGACCCCCATCCTCGTGCGCGGCAGATGGTGGAGTCAAGACTATTCGAGTTATTGCTCGAATAGTCAGAGGTGAAGCAGCATCCTCGAGTTGCCCAGCGTGTTCGGCTTCACGTAGGACAGGTCGAGGAATTCGGCGACCCCCTCGTCGGCCGACCGCATGATCTCCTCGTAGACCTCGGGCGAGACCGGCGTCCCGTCGATCTCCACGAACCCGTGCCGGCCGAAGAAGGACGTCTCGAACGTCAGCACGAAGACCCGGGACAGTTGGAGTTCTCGCGCGGTCGCCACCAGCCGCTGCACCAGCCGGTGCCCGATCCCGCGCCCGAGCGCCTGCGGCGACACGGCGACCGTGCGGATCTCGGCGAGGTCCTCCCACAACACGTGCAGCGCACCGCACCCCAGCACCACGCCGCCCTCCTCGGCCACCCAGAACTCCTGGATGTCCTCGAACAACGTGACCAGCGGCTTGGCCAGCAGCACCTGCCCCGCGTAGTGGTCGATGAGGGCCTTCATGGCCCGCACATCACCGGTCCGGGCCCGCCGGACGTTGATCGGGTCGTTCACCGGCCGAACTTTATCGCACCTGTGCTCCGGCGAAAGGTGACGCGGCTATCGGTAATAGCGCGTGACAGGTTTCCCGGAGCATGGTCCGCGCTTTACCCCGACGCCTGGTGCCCGGCACGGCGCATCGCTGTGACCTGCGACATCATCGGCCGTCGATGCGGTGGTCCCGACCGGCAGGCACGGCAGCGCGTTTTCGGCCATCGGCGGAAACGGTCGCCTCGGCGAACGCGGCCGGAGCGGTGGGGTGACCCGGTAAACGCCGCCCCCGGCCGGTCGGGAATTGTCGGTGCCGCCCGATTCCGGGCGCGGGCGCCGCGACCGCGCGGGCCGGCACCCCCCGCTGATGTCGGGGCACGCCCCGCACGCCGGTTACGCTGAGCACCGTGTCTTCCCCCACCACGTCCAAGCGCGTCTCCATGCTGACCCTCGGGTGCGCCCGCAACGAGGTCGACTCCGAGGAGCTGGCCGGCCGGCTCACCGCGAGCGGCTGGGAGCTGGTGGACGGCGACGCCGACGTGATCGTGGTCAACACGTGCGGCTTCGTCGAGTCCGCCAAGAAGGACTCCGTCGACACGCTGCTCGCCGCCTCCGACTCCGGGGCCAAGGTGGTCGCGGTCGGCTGCATGGCCGAGCGGTACGGCGCCGAGCTGGCCGACAGCCTCCCCGAGGCCGACGCGGTGCTCGGGTTCGACCACTACGAGAAGCTCGGCGACCGGCTGGACGACGTGCTCGCGGGTCAGGCCGTCGAGTCGCACAAGCCGGTCGACCGCCGCACCCTGCTGCCGCTCACGCCCGTGCAGCGCCCGCAGGCCGTCGCCGACGTGCAGGTGCCCGGTCACGGGTGGGGGCCGCGCGTGCTGCGCACCCGCCTGGAGGACACCCCGGTCGCGCCGTTGAAGATCGCTTCCGGCTGCGACCGCCGCTGCTCGTTCTGCGCGATCCCGAGCTTCCGGGGCGCGTTCGTCTCCCGCCACCCCGACGAGATCGTGGCCGAGGCGGTGTGGCTGGCCGAGCAGGGCGTCCGGGAGGTGTTCCTGGTCAGCGAGAACTCCACCTCCTACGCCAAGGACCTGCCGCGCGAGCTGGGCGGCCTGGAGAACCTGCTGGAACGGCTGTCCAAGGTGGTCGACCGGGTCCGCGTCTCCTACCTCCAGCCCGCCGAGACCAAGCCGAGCCTGGTCCGGGCGATCGCCACCACGCCGAACGTCGCCCGGTACTTCGACATGTCCTTCCAGCACTCCAGCGAGCCCGTGCTGCGCCGGATGCGCCGGTTCGGGTCGACCGAGTCGTTCCTGGGGCTGGTCGAGCAGATCCGCGCCCTCGCGCCGGACGCCGGCATCCGCAGCAACGTCATCGTCGGCTTCCCCGGCGAGACCGAGGAGGACGTGGCGGAGCTGGAGCGGTTCCTCACCGAGGCCCGCCTCGACGCGGTCGGCGTGTTCGGCTACTCCGACGAGGACGGCACCGAGGCCGAGGGCCTGGGCGGCAAGCTCGACGCCGACACCGTCGCCGCCCGCGTGACCCGGCTGTCCAACCTGGTCGAGGAGCTGACCTCGCAGCGCGCGGAGGACCGCGTCGGCGAGGAGGTGGTCGTGCTGGTCGAGTCCGAGGAGGACGACGACACCGACTGCGTCGGCCGCGCCGGCCACCAGGCCCCCGAGGTCGACGGCGAGTGCGTCATCACCAACGCCGAGGGGCTGTCCGTCGGCGACCTGGTGCGCTGCCGGGTCGACGCCGCCGAGGGCGTGGACCTGGTCGTCACCGCGATCGAGGTGCTCCGGAGGTGACCGAACCGCCGCGCGTGCCGGTGCTGAACATCGCCAACGTGCTGACGATGTCCCGGCTGGTGCTCGTGCCGGTGTTCCTCTACCTGCTGCTCGCCGAGGACGGCCGCGACCAGTGGTGGCGGCTGGCGGCGTTCGCGGTGTTCGCCGTCGCGTCGGTCACCGACCACGTGGACGGCAACCTGGCCCGCAAGCACGGCCTGATCACCGACTTCGGCAAGATCGCCGACCCGATCGCGGACAAGGCGCTCACCGGGGCGGCGCTGGTCGGGCTGAGCGTGCTGGGCGAGCTGCCGTGGTGGATCACGCTGGTGATCGCGGTGCGCGAGCTGGGCGTCACCGCCCTGCGGTTCTGGGTGATCCGGCACGGCGTGATCCCGGCCAGCCGGGGCGGCAAGGCCAAGACCCTGGTCCAGGTGTTCGCCATCGGCCTGTACCTGCTGCCGCTGCCGACCGGCCTGCACGTCGTGGCCTGGGTGTGCATGTACCTGGCGGTCGTGCTGACCGTCGTCACCGGCGTCGACTACGTGATCCGGGCGTTCAAGCTGCGGGCGCGCGGCAAGCGCGCGGTGGCCGGGACGTGACGGCCGGCGTGACGGCGGCCGAGGTCGTCGCCCGGCTGCGGGCGCGCGGCGAGACGGTCGCCACCGCCGAGTCGCTCACGGCCGGGCTCGTCGCGGTCGAGATCACCACCGTGCCGGGTGCCAGCGCGGTGCTGCGCGGCGGGCTGGTCGTCTACGCGACGGAGCTGAAGACGTCGCTCGCGGGCGTGGAAGCCGCCCTGCTGGCCGCGCACGGAGCAGTGCACCCCGAGGTGGCCCGGCAGCTCGCCGAGGGCGCACGGGCGCGCTGCGGGGCCACCTGGGGCCTCGGTCTGACCGGGGTGGCCGGCCCGGACCCGCAGGACGGCGTCGCACCCGGCACCGTCCACATCGGTTTGTCCGGTCCGTCCGGTTCGATCGTCCGGACGATCACTGTCGGTGGCGATCGGAGCGCGGTCCGGCACGCGGCGGCGGCGTCCGCCCTCGACCTGCTCCTGGATCGGCTCAAGATCCCGATCGGGTGACGTGAACAGGGCAATCCCGGTCACGCCGCGCCGCCCGCCCGGGAACTTACCGGCGAGTTCGCTCGTTCGCCCTGGGCGGACGTGTCCGGAAGTCACTGCCCGTCGACGGGACGGGTCGGTAACGTGGTGGCACGGCCGGCCGGAAGGAGGCGCGCGATGACCGTGCTGCTACGCGAGGCGATCGGTGATCGGCTCCGCCATGCCCGCACCACCCAACGCCGCACGCTGCGCGAGGTCTCCAGGACCGCCCGCGTCAGCCTGGGGTACCTGTCCGAGGTGGAGCGTGGCCGCAAGGAGGCGTCCAGCGAGCTGCTGGCCGCCATCTGCGAGGCGTTGGACCTGCCCCTGTTCGAACTACTCCACCTGGTCGCCTCGGACATCGGCGCGGTCCAGCAGCCGGTGCCCAGCCCGGCCGAGCTCGCCGAGCGCACCCAGCCCGCGCCGAGCCTCGAAGGGGGCACGCTCGTGCCCGCCGTCATCGGCAACGACCTGTCCGACCTGCGGCTCCAGCCGATGCTCACGCACCGGCTGGCCACCTCGATCGGCAAACCGCGCGGCGCCGTGGTGGCGGCATAGCCCGAGCGGCAGACGTCCGAAGCCGAGCCGGTCCGTCCGGCTCGGCTTCCTGGCATGAGCCCACCCCGCTGCGAGCTGCACCACACTGCAACGAGTTGGCAACCGCGCGCGGGGTCGCCGCGTCCACCCGGTCGACGGGCGGGCAGGATGACCGTGCCGACCGAAGTTTCAGGGGTGACTCAGGGTGAACCCGGAGATCTCCCGTGGTCGGTGGAAGCGGCACGGGACAACTGACACGATGGAACCAACACCGGCACCGGGTCGTTGCCAATCACGAGCGCGAGCCAGGGATAGTGCGGAGAAGGCAGGCGTAGGAGATGGCCAACCCTTTCGTGAAGGCGTGGAAGTACTTCATGGCGGCTTTTTCGTCCAAGATCGACGAGCACGCCGACCCGAAGGTGCAGATCCAGCAGGCCATCGAGGAGGCGCAGCGGCAGCACCAGGCGCTGTCGCAGCAGGCCGCCGCGGTGATCGGCAACCAGCGGCAGCTGGAGATGAAGCTCAACCGGCAGCTCGGTGAGGTCGAGAAGCTCCAGGCGTCCGCACGCCAGGCGCTCGTGCTCGCCGACGAGGCGCGGGCCAAGGGCGACGAGGCGCGCGCCCAGGAGTTCGAGAACGCGGCCACGTCGTTCGCCACCCAGCTCGTGACCGCCGAGCAGAGCATCGAGGACCTCAAGACCCTGCACGACCAGTCGCTCCAGGCGGCCACCCAGGCCAAGCAGGCCGTCGAGCGCAACGCGATGGTCCTGCAGCAGAAGCTCGCCGAGCGCACGAAGCTGCTCAGCCAACTGGAGCAGGCCAAGATGCAGGAGCAGGTCTCCGCGTCGCTGCGCCAGATGTCCGAGCTGGCCGCGCCGGCCAACACGCCGTCCCTGGAAGAGGTCCGCGACAAGATCGAGAAGCGGTACACCACCGCCCTCGGCTCGGCGGAGCTGGCCCAGAACTCGGTGCAGGGCCGGATGCTGGAGGTCCAGCAGTCGACCACCCAGATGGCCGGCTCGTCGCGCCTGGAGCAGATCCGCGCGTCCATGCGCGGCGGCAACGTCGCCGGCGAGGTCGCGGGTGCCAAGCCCGGCAGCGCGGCGGCGAGCATCCAGCAGGAGATCCAGCAGCGCGTCCAGCAGCAGGCGGCGAGCACGCCGCAGCAGACCCAGCAGCTCCCGCAGCAGAACCCGCCCGCGAGCCAGGGCTGAGGGGCAGGTCCGCGATGGATGGACCGAGCACGGACCCCCGTCGCCGGGTGGCGGGGGAGATCGCCCAACTCGTCGGCGGTGCGGTCCAGGCCCGGCTCCAAGGTCAGGTCGCGGACCAGGTCAAACGGCGGATCTCCGCCTGGAACGACCCGCGTGCCAAGCTCGACCGGCGGTACCGCCGGTCGAGCCGGGTGCTCACCTTCTGGCTGATCGTCCTGGCCATCCTCGCGGTGGTCGGCACCCTGGCCCTGGTCGGCGTGTTGGCGACCGCGCCGGGGGTGGTGGCGGCGATCGGCCTGGCCGGCACGGGGGTGCTGGCCGTGCGCACGAAGTCCAAGATGCGCGCGATCGACACGGCCCGCCAACACCTGGCCGAGGCCCCGGTCCGCACCCCGCTGCCCGCGCGCAGCTCGGCGGCCAGGCAGCCGATGGAGCGCCTGGAGGAGGCCGAGGACACCCTCCGGGAGCTGCTCCGGCAGCTCGACTCGGCGGCGTTGACGTCGATCCCGGCGGACTCGGTGGCCCAGGCCAGGGCGACGGGAGCCGAGGCGGCCGGCGCGATCCGGGCGGTGTCGCACCAGTTGCAGGCGGTCGAGCGGGCCCGGGACACCGCGCCGCCGCTCGACCGGGGGCCGCTGGTGGACGGAGTCCACCGCCTGCGGGCCCAGCTCGACGAGGGCGTGGACGGCTACTGCGGCCTGGTGGCCGCAGCGGGCCGGACGCTGGCGGAGAGCACGGCGAGCAACCCGCGCCAACTGCTCGGCGAGGCGACGGACCACCTGGCGGGGCTGGCCTCCGCCCTGCGCGAGCTGTCGCGCTGGACCCGGCCGGAAGCTCCCTGACCGACCGCCCCGGCGACGTTCCACCATCGTGTCCCAGCAGCGCTGTCGCACCCGTAGTGCGACAGCGCGTAGTCGCCGCTGAGGCAAATCCGCTGCTCGACGAGCAGGCCGGTCGGCTGCCGCGTTGAGGCCATCCGCACGAACGCGTCTTACTTCACGTTGCGTAGCCGTGCTGCGCCGATGCGCTCGTTGGTCTGGTATTCCTTGCTGCAATCGTGTGATTATCAGACCGTTATCTGGCCGCGCCCACTACATGGCGTGGCAGGATCCCTGAGTCGGGCAGCGCCGTCCGGCTGGGTCGCCGGGAGGGCATTGAGTGGCGTTGTGGACCGTGCACGGTGATGGCCGCACCACCGACGGTGACGCGGTCAGCCCGCAGGAACGACTCAGCTGGCCACTCACCATCGGCTTCGGCGCGCAGCACCTCATCGCGATGGCCGGCGCGGCGATCCTCGTCCCCGCCTCCACCGGCCTGCCCGTCGGCACCACCCTGCTGTTCTCCGGCGTCGGCACGCTGCTGTTCCTGGTCATCACGCGCAACCGCGTCCCCAGCTACCTCGGGGCGTCCTTCGCGTTCATCGCCCCGCTCGGAGCCGCCCGCAGCGAGGGCATCGCCGCGCAGCTCGGCGGCGTCGTCGCGGCGGGCCTGCTGGTCATCATCATCGGCGTCGCGGTCAAGGCGCTCGGGGTCCGGCTGCTCGAATCGGTGATGCCGCCGGTGGTCACCGGCGCGGTCGTCATCCTGATAGGGCTGAACCTCTCGCACCGCGCGACGACCTCGTTCTCCGAGCAGCCCCTGCCCGCCGTCGTCACGATGGGCATCATCCTGCTGTGCGGGGTGCTCGGCCGGAAGCTGTTCTTCCGCTTCTCCGTGCTGCTCGGCGTGGTCGTGGGCTGGGTCCTCGGCTTCGTCCTCGGCCTGGTGGACACCGCGCCGGTCGCCGACGCGGCCTGGTTCGGCCTCCCGCTGCTGCACGCGCCGGAGTTGCGCCCGTCGGTCACCATCCTGGTCCTGCCGGTGGTGATCGTCCTGGTCGCGGAGAACGTCGGCCACGTCAAGGCCGTCGCCGGCCTCACCGGGCGCAACCTGGACGGCAGCGTCGGCGACTCGATCATCGCCAACGGCCTGTCCACCACCCTCGCGGGCTTCGGCGGCGCACCCGGCACCACCACCTACTCCGAGAACATCGGCGTGATGGGCGTGACGAAGGTGTACTCCACCGCCGCGTACGCGGTGACCGGGGTGATGGCGATCCTGCTCGCGTTCTCGCCGAAGGCCACCGCCGCGCTGGGCACCATCCCGCCGGGCGTGGTCGGCGGCGCGACGCTGGTCCTGCTCGGCCTGATCACGCTGGTCGGCGTGCGCATCTGGATGGACAACCGGGTCGACCTCGCCAACCCCGGCAACGCGCTGGTGGGCGGCGCAGCGCTGGTCGCGGGCGTCGGTGACCTGACGTTGACGCTCGGGCCGATGGAACTCGGCGGCCTGGTCTGGGGCTCGCTGCTGGTGGTCATCCTGCACCCGGTCATGCGCTGGCTCCGCGCCGCCCGCCGCCCGTGACCGCGTGAGAGGACCTAAGCGAGTGAGCGGGCGATCCGGTGCACCAGCCCCGGCCCCTCGTAGATGAAGCCCGTGTAGAGCTGGAGGAGGCTCGCGCCGGCGTCCACCATGCGCTTCGCGTCGTCCACGGACGCGATGCCGCCGACGCCGATGATCGGCAGCTTCCCGTCGGTCTCCCGGCTGACGAACCGCACGACCTCGCGGGCACGGGCGGCCAGCGGTCGACCGCTCAGCCCGCCGGCCTCGGCCGCGAGCGCCTGGTCGGCCGGGGCCAGCCCGTCCCTCGACAGGGTGGTGTTGGTGGCGATCAGCCCGGCCACCTGGTGCTCCGCGCACACCTCCAGCAGCTCCCCGATCGCCTCGTCGGTCAGGTCGGGCGCGATCTTCACCAGCAGCGGGGTGCGCGGGGACGCCCCGGCCAGCTCGGCGGACGTCTCGTTCAGCGCCGCCAGCAGCTCGGCGAGCGCCTTGCGGTCCTGGAGGCTGCGCAGGCCCGGCGTGTTCGGCGAGCTGATGTTCACCGCGAAGTAGTCGCCGTGCCGGTACAGGGCACGCAAAGACGCCTGGTAGTCCTCCACGGCCTCCTCGACCGGCGTGACCTTCGACTTGCCCAGGCTGATCCCGAGCGGCACGGCCAGCGGCCCCAGCCGGTCGAGGCGGTTCGCCAGGTGCAGCGCGCCCTCGTTGTTGAAACCCATCCGGTTGATGATCGCCTCGCTGTCGCGCAGGCGGAACAGCCTCGGCCGGGGGTTGCCCGGCTGCGCGTGCCGGGTGACCGTGCCGACCTCCACGAACCCGAACCCCAACGCGGCCCACGACGGCAGCGCGCGCCCGTTCTTGTCCAGTCCCGCAGCGAGCCCCACCGGGTTGGGGAACCGCACGCCGAACACCGTGCGCCCACCGACGGCCTTACGCCGCACGAGCCGCGCCGCCGGGCTCAACGCCGTCATGGCGCGCAAGGTGGTCTCGTGGATGCGCTCCGCGTCCCCGCCGTGCATCCGGAACAACGTCTTGCGCACCACGCTCTTGTAGACCACGGCGGCAACCCTAAGCGATCGGCCCTGGCTGGCAGCGCGGACACCAGTACGAACTGCGCTCCTGGACCCCCGGGCCCTGCATCCCCACCCGGATGCGCGTCCCGCACCGCCGGCACGGCCGCCCCGCGCGCTCGTACACCCAGGACTCCTGCCCGCGCCCCATGAGCCCCGTGGTGTTCCGCACCGGCTTCATGGCGTTGGCCAGCAACAACCGCCGCGACAACGCCACCGCGCGCTTGCTGTCCACATCGGACACCGGCGTCCACGGCGACACGCCGAGCAGGAAGCACACCTCGGACTTGTACACGTTGCCCACGCCCGCCATCACCCGCTGGTCGAGCAGCGCGAGACCAACCTCACGCCTCGGGTCGGCGGTGAGCCGCGCCACGGCCTCCGCCTCGTCCTCCGCCGTCCACGGCCCCAGCAGGTCCGGCCCCAGGTGCCCGACGAGCCGGGACTCCTCGCCGGTCGGCACCAGCTCCAGGTCGTGCAGAGCGAACCCCACGGCCACCCGGTCGGGCACCTCCAGCACGACCCTGACCTGGTGGCCGGGCCGACGCCACCGGTCACCCGGCCGGTAGAGGTGCCACGAACCGTCCATCCGGAGGTGGCTGCGCAGCGTCAGGTCTCCGGAGAACCGGGTCAGGATGTGCTTGCCGGCAGTGGCGACCTCCAGCACGTCCCGCCCGGCCAGGTCGGCGGTGGCCAGCCTGGGGTGCCGGAAGTCCGTGCGCAGCAGCGTGCGCCCGGCCAGCGCCTCGTCCAGTCGCCGGCCGGTCAGGAAGACCGTGTCACCCTCGGGCACCGCTGTCGAAAGCCACCTTCAGTCCGAAACCGACCAGCACGGACGCCGTGAGGCGCTCCGTCCACCGCTTGACGCGCGGCGTGGTCAGCGCCACCGCCGCACGGCCCGCGAGCCACACGACGACGATCTGCCACACCTGCCCGATGCCCACGTGGATGCCCACCAGCAGCGCCGCCCACACCGTCGAATCGCCGGACGTCGGCAGGAACTGGGGCAGCAGGCTCAGGTAGAAGACGCCGATCTTGGGGTTGAGCAGGTTCGTGGTGAACCCCACCCGCAACGCCTGCGCCGGCGTGATCCGGGGCGCTGCGACGGGCTGTTCCGCGCGTGCGCCGCGCCACGACTTCCACAACGCCGAGCCGCCCAGCCAGAGCAGGTAGGCAGCGCCCGCGTACCGCACGACGTCATAGGCGACGCGGGAGGCGACCAACAGCGCCGTCAGCCCCGCGATGCTCGCGGCACCCCACACGACGCACCCGAGCGTTGTGCCGAACCCGCCCACCAGGCCGGCCTTACGGCCACCGCCGAGCACCATGCGCAACAACATCATGGTGTCCAGGCCGGGCGTGATGGTCAGGAGCAGCGCGGCGACCGTGAACGCCAGCAGCGCCGTGGTGCTCACGCCTCCACTGCTTCCTGGATCTCCTCGTCGTCGAAGTCCTCGTGCACCGGACGCCGCCTGCTGCGGCTGATCCGCAGTATCCGCGCCAACAGCAGGTTGAACGCCAACGCCACCTCGCGCGCGCCGGGCGTGCCCCACTCGTGGATCGGCATACAAGCGCCCTGCGCCTGCTGCACCGCCAAGCGGTCCGGCAGCGCGACAGGCATCACCAACGGCCCGAAGATGTCCCGCAGCTCGTCGATGCGGAACTGGTGCTCGTGCGAGCGGGGCCGCACACGGTTCACCACGACCCCGAGCGGTTGCAGGTCCGCGTTGTGCTCACGCTCGGACTGCACCGCCTCGAACGCCCGTTGCACGCCCGCGACCGCGAACATGGTCGGTTCGGTCACCAGCAGCGCGCGGTCCGCCGCCACCAGCGCCGACCTGGTCAACTGCCCCAGCGACGGCGGGCAGTCCAGCAGGACGAGCTGGTAGGGCTCGGGGGTGTCGGCGGTGTCGTGGTCGGCCGCGAGCACGCGCAGGGCCTCGCGCAGCCGGCCGAGGCGGGACTCGCCCGGGTCGGGGTGGTTGAGCAGCTCGGCATCCTCGGACCCGGCCAGCACGTCCACGCCCTCGCCCCAGGCACTGGGGGCGATCGCCGCCCGCACGGTGTCGCCGGTGGGGCTCTGGAGCACGTCGTAGATGCTCGCCTCGGTGTCGCCGGGTTCCAGCGTGGAGGTGGCGTTGCACTGCGGATCGAGGTCGATGACCAGCGTCCGGACCCCGCGCCGCAACGCCGCCGACGCGAGACCCAACGCGACCGTCGTCTTCCCTACGCCACCCTTAAGGCTGAGCACCGCCACCGTATGCACGGGGTGCAGCCTACGGTCTCTAGGCTCTAGTGCCATGCGACCGGACGCCGTACACAGGGTGCTCGACACCGAGCTGGCCGCCGCGCGGGAGCGCCGGGGCGGAGAACCGCCCAGGGTGCTCGACGTGGGCGGCGGCAGCGGTGTGTGGGCCGTCCCACTCGCTGTGGCCGGCTGCGTGGTGACCGTGGTCGAGCCCAGCCCCAACGCGCTGGCCACGCTGCACCGGCGGGCGACGGAGGCCGGTGTGGCCGAGCGCATCACGGCCGTGCAGGGCGACACCGACGCGCTGGACGCCGACTCGTCGGCCGACCTGGTGCTCGGCCACGGGCTGCTGGAGGTCGTGGACGACGCGGCCGTGGCGCTGAACGCGCTGGCCAAGGCCGTCGCACCCGGTGGCGCGGTGTCCGTGCTGGTCGCCAACCGGTTCGCGGCCGTGCTGCACCGGGCGATCGCGGGCCGGCTGGTGGACGCGCGCCGGCTGCTGGACGACGAGGCGGGCCAGCTCGTCGGCTCCCGCGAGCCGCTGCTGCGCCGCTTCGACGTGGCCGGGCTGGAGGCGCTGGTGCTGGGCGCGGGCCTGGACCTGGAGCTGCTCCAGGGCCACGGCGTGGTGTCCGACCTGGTCCCGGGTTCGGTGCTGGAGGCCAACCCCGGTGCGGCCGAGGCGCTGGCGGAGCTGGAACTGGCCGCCTCGACCCGGTCGCCGCTGCGCGACGTCGCGGCGCGGCTGCACGTGTTGGCCCGTCGCGCCGGGTGACTTTGCGGTAGAAACGGGGTCGGCAAGCCGCTGCCGACCGACCAGGAGCCCCGTATGGGAGATCCGCACTTATCAGAGGCCGTCCCGTCGACCGGGGGCCGCCGGTGACCGGTGAACCGGACGATCCGGAGCCCGCCAAACCCGGGCCGCCGGACGAGGAGGTGCGCCGGGCCGTGGGTGGCGACCGGATCGCCATCGCCTGGCTGCTGGCCTCGATCCGCCCGCTGGTCGTGCGCTACTGCCGTGCACGGGTCGGCAGCCAGGAGCGGTCGTACACCTCGGCGGACGACGTGGCGCAGGAGGTCTGCTTGGCGGTCCTCACCGCGCTGCCGTCGTACAAGGACCACGGGCGGCCGTTCTTGGCGTTCGTGTACGGCATCGCGGCGCACAAGGTCGCCGACGCGCACCGCTTGTCGCTGCGCAACCGCGCCGAACCGGTACCCGAGGTGCCCGACGCGCCGTCCGACGACGACGGTCCGGAGCAGAGCGCGCTGCGCGCCGAACTGTCCCGCCACGTCGCCGGGCTGCTGAAGATCCTGCCCGACAAGCAGCAGGAGATCCTGTTGCTGCGCGTGGTGGTGGGGCTGACCGCCGAGCAGACGGCCGTGGTGGTGGGTTCGTCACCCGGTGCGGTGCGGGTCGCGCAGCACCGGGCGCTGTCCCGGTTGCGGAGGGAGGTCGGGACGTCCCGCCAGGTGTTGAGCGGCTAGTGCCGCCAGCGCGTGGCGTGCGCGACCTCCTCCGGCGTGGCGTCGGCGAAGCGGGCGATCTCGCCGCGCCGCACGTCCGCGATGGTGGCCGCGAACTCGACGCCGAACGCCTCCGTCAGCACCTCGTCCTCCTCGAACGCCCGCACGGCGTCCTCCAGCGACGTGGGCAGCCGCTGCACGCCTTCCACGTGCGCGGGGTCCACGGTCATCGGGTCCGGCAGCCGCTCCCCGTCCACGATCCCCGCCAGGCCGGCCGCGAGGGTCGCCGCGACCGCCAGGTACGGGTTCGCGGACAGGTCGAAGCACTTGACCTCCAGGTCGCGGCCCTCCACGAGGCGCAGCGCGGCTTCCCGGTTCTCCACGCCCCACACCGCGAACGCGCCTGCCCAGTGCGAGGGCACCAGCCGCAGGTAGCTCGCCACGGACGGGCAGCCGATCGCGCACAGGCCGGGCAGGTGCCGCAGGACGCCCGCCGCGAACGCCTCCGCGTCCGGGTGCACGCCTCCGCCGAACAGGTTCTTCCCGTCCTTCCACAGGCTGACGTGCAGGTGACCGCCGTTGCCGACACCGCCGGCCACGACCTTCGGCGAGAACGACGCGCGCAGCCCGTGCCGGATCGTGATCGCCCGGACGGTCTCGCGGACCAGGACCGCGGTGTCGGCCGCGTGCACGGGGTCCTCCGGCGCGGTGGACACCTCGAACTGGCCCGGCGCGTACTCCGGGTGGAACTGGAGGACGTCCACGCCCTGCTCGGTCAGCGCGGCGATCAGGTCGGCGCAGTAGTCCGACAGCTCCACCTGGCGGGCGTGGCCGTACGCGGCGGCGGTGGTCGCCGGGCGGAAGTCGTCCGTGCCGCCCTGGCCGACCGCCCACTCCACCTCGAACCCGGCGCGCACCTCGTAGCCGTTGACCGCCAGCCGGTCGGCCATGGTGCGGGCGAGGCCGCGCTCGTCCTGCGGGTGCGGCTCGCCGTGCTGGTCGAAGCGGTCCGCCGGTGCCCACGCCCAGCCGGGCTGACCGGCCAGGACGGTGATCCGGGCGAGATCGGGGTGCAGGCGGAGGTCGCCGACCGGGCCGCCCGCGTGGCGCCCGGCGACGATCGTGTCGTCGAGGAGGAAGGCGTCGAACACCGGCGACGCGCCGACGCCGTGCGCGGCGGCGCGGGGCAGCTTGTCGAGCGGGACCGACTTCACCCGGGCGATGCCGCTGTGGTCGACCCAGGTGATGGCGACCGCGACGACGTCCCGATCGGCGAGGCCGTCGAGCAGCGCGGTCGCCTGTGCCTGGCGGTGGTCCCGTTCTGCGGTGTCCATGAGGTGCGTGGTTACACCAGGTCACTACTCTTCAACAAGTGGAGCCGCTGCTGCCTTACGTGGCCGAGTTGAACCTCGTGGACCATCACTGCCACGGGGTGCTGCGCGACGACCTCGACCGGACCGGCTTCGAGCAGATGCTCACGGAGGCGGACGTGGTCAGCCCGTGGGGCACCTCGCTGTTCGACTCGTCCCTCGGGTTCGCGGTCCGGCGCTGGTGCGCGCCCCTGCTGGACCTGCCGGCGCACGCCCCGCCGGACGAGTACGTGGCACGCCGGGCGTCACTGGGCGCGGCCGAGGTGAACCGGGCGTTCCTGGTCGCGTCGGGGATCACGGCGTTCCTGGTGGACGGCGGGCTGTGGCCGGAGCGGCTGCACGGGCCCTCGATGTTCACCGGATCCCGTGAACTCCCGGTACTCCGCTTGGAACGCCTGGCCGAAGAGGTGATCATCGAGGGTGTCACGGGGTTCCCGGACTCGGTGCGCCGGGCGTTGGAGAGCGCGCCGGCCGTGGCGGCGAAGTCGATCGCGGCCTACCGCGTCGGCCTGGCGCTGTCCGGGGATCGCCCGTCGGACGCCGAGGTGGTGGCGGCGTGCGAGCGCTGGGCGGCGGCCGGTGGCGGGCGGTGCGCCGACGAGGTGCTCTCCCGCTTCCTGGTGTGGGAGGCGCTGGACCGGGGCCTGCCGGTGCAGTTCCACGTCGGCTACGGCGACCGCGACCTGGCGCTGCACCGGGCCGACCCGTCGCTGCTGACCGACCTGCTGCGGGCGACCGAGCACCTGGGCGTGCCGATCATGCTGCTGCACAACTACCCGTTCCACCGGTCGGCCGGGTACCTGGCGCAGGTCTTCCCGCACGTGTTCGCCGACCTCGGCCTGGCCACCCACGCCCTGGGCCACCAGGCGAGCCGGGTGCTGGCCGAGGCGCTGGAGGTCGTTCCGTTCGGGAAGTTCCTGTTCTCGACCGACGCGTTCGGCCTGGCCGAGCTGTACCACCTGGGCGCGCTGTTCTTCCGGCGCGCGCTGTCGGACTTCCTGCTGGCGGGGATGCGTCGGCAGGCGTTCGGCGAGGCGGACGCGGTGCGCGTCGCTCACCTGATCGGGTCGGAAAACGCCCGCCGGGCCTATCGGCTGGACTGAACCGGCATCCGGTTGGCGTAGGATGTCGAACACGCGTTCGATGCCGTGTGCGGGAGGTGGTCCGTGGGTCGCAGCGCCAACCTGCCGCGCGGCCTGGTGGACCGGTTCCGGGCGCGGGACGGCCGGTGGCCGGACGACACCGGCTGCCCGATGTTGCACGTCGACATGGACGCCTTCTACGCGTCCGTGGAGATCAGGGACAACCCGGAGCTGGCCGGCAAGCCGGTGATCGTCGGCGGCACGGCCAACCGGGGCGTCGTGTCGGCGGCGAACTACCTGGCCCGCGAGTACGGCGTGCGCTCCGCGATGCCGACGGCGCTCGCCCGCCGGCTGGCACCGCACGCGGTGTTCGTGACGCCGAACTACGCCCGGTACCAGGAGGTGTCCCGGGGTGTGATGGCGATCTTCCGCGACATCACGCCGCTGGTCGAGCCGCTGAGCCTGGACGAGGCGTTCCTGGACGTCAGCGGCGCGCTGCGGCGGCTGCGGGCGACCCCGGGTGCGGTCGCCGAGACCATCCGGCGGCAGGTGGCCGAGGCCGAGGGAGTCACCTGCTCGGTCGGGGTCGCGCCGACGAAGTTCCTGGCCAAGCTCGCGTCCGGCCTGTGCAAGCCGGACGGCATGATGGTCGTGCCGAGGGCGTCGGTGCTGGAGTTCCTGCACCCGCTGCCGGTGTCCGCGCTGTGGGGCGTCGGCAAGCGCACCGCCGAGCAGCTCGACCGGGTCGGGCTGGAGACCGTGGCGGACGTGGCGGCGACCCCGCTGCCGAGGCTGCGCCGGGTGCTGGGGGTGGCGCTCGCGGAGCACCTGCACGCGCTGGCCCAGGGCCTGGACGACCGGCCGGTCGTGCCGTCGACCCGGGAGAAGTCGGTCGGTGCGGAGGAGACGTTCGAGGTCGACCACTTCGACCGCGAGGTGTTGCGGCGCGAGCTGCTGAGGCTGTCCGAGCGCTCCGCCGGGGCGCTGCGCGCACGCGGGCTGCGCGGCCGGACGGTGTCGATCAAGGTCCGGTTCGCGGACTTCACCACGATCACCCGCTCCAAGACGCTGCGGGTGGCGACGGACGTCACCCAGGAGGTCTACAAGACCGCGTCGACCCTGCTGGACGAGCAGGTGCCGCCCGGCGCGGTCCGGCTGATCGGCGTGCGGATCGAGCAGCTCGTCGAGGGGGAGGGCGGCGAGCAGCTGATGTTCGACGCGCCGGAACGCGGCTGGCGGGAGGCCGAGCAGGCCGCCGACCAGGCTCGCACCCGGTTCGGCCGGACCGCCGTGCGACCGGCGACCCTGCTGTCGCCCGCGCCGTCGCAACCCAACCTGCCCCAGCCCAAGCCCGACCGCTGACCGGTTCGGGCTCCCGACGTCCGCAGCGGGCCGTTCGGGTGGTGGATCGTCGTCCGCCGAACGTCGGGGTCGATCACCGGGCACCATCACGAGGTGGACCGGTTCTGGGGCTTGCTCACGCCCGCCGAGCACGCGGTGCTCAGCACGACGGGGACGGAGCGCGACTACGCCTCCGGCGCGGTGGTGTGCCACGAGGGTGAGATCACCAGCTACGTGCTGATCGTGCGGAAGGGCCTGCTCCGGGTCACCGCGACCACCGCGGCCGGCGGTGAGAAGGTGCTGGCGGTGCGCGGCGCGGGCGACATCGTCGGCGAGCGGTCCGCGATCGACGGCCGGCCCAGGTCGGCGACCGTCCGCGCGCTGGGCGCGGTGCGGGCCCTGGTGCTGACGGCGTCCGGGTTCGCGGCGCTGTGCCAGCGGCACCCGAGGATCGCGTGGGCCCTGCTGACCGTGATCGTGGCCCGGCAGCGCGACGCCGACCGGCAGCGCATCCAGATCAGCGGCACCGCGACGCAGCGCGTGGCGGCGGTGCTGATCGACGTGGCGCTGGAGCGCGGGATCGCCGACCAGGGCGCGGTGTCGCTGAGCCAGGAGGAGCTGGCGGGCATCGCGGGCACCTCGCGCGAATCGCTGGTGAGGGTGCTCCGCGCGCTGCGCGAGGAGGGCATCATCAGCACCGGGCGGCGGAAGATCGACATCCTGGAGGTCGACCGCCTCTACGACCTGACGATGTGATCGGCGGCCGTTGCCGGCCCGGTCACGGCCCGCGTCGACATCGATACGCGTTGTGCGTCATCTGACGCAGAAGATTCCGCTCCACCCCCCTACAAATGAGGTACGCCGAGCTCAGAGGGGGAGACCATGAACCACAAAGAGGAACCCGCGAGGTCGCGCCGGAAGTTCACCGAGCGCCTCGCCTGCACCCTCGTCTTCACCGTCGTCCAGCTCTGGGCCGCCGCCGTGATCCTGACCCAGTTGGACACGACGGGCCCCATCGCGCTCGCCGTGGCGCTGGTGCTGACCGGCGGCCTGGTCGCCGTGCACGACGCGTGGCGCGACGTGCGGGCCGGGCGACGTGAACTGGACGCCGGGATCAGGGAGGACCTGGTCCGGCTGTAGAGCCACCTGGCGGCCAATGAGGGGTGGTCGCCGTTCCCGGTGAGGTCTTCCGCAGGCGGTCGGGCCTGCGGAAGACCTCACTTTTTCGCGCGTGGACCGTCCGGCGCGTCGCGGGCTCGACTTGTCCACAGGCCGGATTCGCTGTCCACAGATCGTCCGACCACAGTCGACGGGCCGTCCACCACCGTCCATCGTGGACCCATGCACACGAACACCGAATCCCGCACCACGATCCGACTGGAAGCCCTGGCGGGCCTGTTCCCGCACCAGGTGGCCACCGCGACCGAGCTGATCAGCCTGGGCCTGCCCAATGACGAGCTGACCGCCCGCTGCCGCCCCGGCGGCCAGTGGCAGCACCTGGTGCCCGGGGTCCTGCTGTTAACCCGAAAACCGCCGAACCGCCGGCAGCTGATGCAGGCGGCCCTCCGCCACGCCGGTCCGGGGGCGCAGCTGACCGCCCTCGACGCCCTCCAACTGCACGGGTTGCGCGCCGTGCCGGTGGCGGGCCCGGTGCGGGTGCTGTCCGCCCGGCCGGTGGAGCCGGCACCCGAGGTGAAGGTGACCAGGGTCCGCGTGCTGCCGCCCCCGGTCCTGCGCCGGGGCTTCCTGACCGCTCCGCTGACCAGGGCGGCGGCTGACGCGGTCCGGGCGCTGCTGCCGGACCTGGAGGCGGTGCGCGCGGTGCTGACGGAGGTCGTGCGGCGGGGCGGGGTGCCGGTGGCCGACCTGGCGCGAGCGCTGGCCAGGGGAGCGGAGCCGGCGCAGAGGGTGCTGGCCGACCTGGCGGGCGGCGTGCGCACCGTGCCGCAGGCGTGGGCCAGGGCGCTGCTGACCGACCTGCGGCTGCCGCCGCCGACGTGGCACGTGGAGTTGGAGACGGACGGGGGAGTCGCCCTGGGCACCGCCGACGCCTGGTGGCCGGACCCGGGCGTGGTGTGGCAACTGACCCCGAACCCCGACGACCACCGCTTGGCCGCGGCCGGGATCGTGGTGGCCCGGACGACCCCGCACGAACTGCGCCACTCCCCGAGCACCGCCGTGACCGCCCTGCACAACGCCCACCGCCACGCCACCACCCGCCCCAGCCCCCTGGTGAGAGGAACCCGCATGACCACCAACTCCTGACCCGCCCCGCTCCAGTCCGCCCCGCTCCAGCCCGCCCAACCCCTGACCCGCCCACTCCCTCGCCTCGGACGCCCTCGGTCGGCCCTGCACGCCCGGGGACCTCCGCACCCGAGCGCCGCGTTCGGCCGGCGCGGTCGCCGCCAGGCCGGCCACGCGGGTGCCGACGACCGCGACCACCTTCGTCCCGTCGGCGGACGACTCGTCGGGGGACGGCTCGTCGGCGGACGGGTCGATCCGCACCGCCCGCCGGTCGCGTCCGCTCGCCGGGTCTCCGGCGCGCGGCCGAGGGGCGTGTGCGTGGTGCCCCGCTGCCGGCCGCCCGCGCTGCCCCGGTGCACGCCGGTGTACCCGAAGCTCGGCCGCAGCCGACCACAGCCGGCCGCAGCGCCAACCCCGTCCGGCAGGCGACAGGGGACGCCGAGCGGGCGGCTGGCGGTGGGCAGCGTAGGGCGGCCGGGGGTCGGGCGGGGTCGGGCGGGTGAGCCGCCGGGGGTTGGGAGCGTGAGCGGCCGGGCGGTGGTGGGCTGCGGCGGGCGGCCGAAGTGGCCGCCGGCGGCTGGCGCTGGTGGCTGCCGGCGGTGACCGTTGGTGGTGGGCGGGCGGCGGGTGACCGCTGGTTGGCCGCCTTTCGGCGGGCAGCTTCGTAGGTCCGAACCTGGGGCGGAGCGGGCGGTTCGCGTGGTTTGGGCGGTGTGGTGAGGGTCACGCCTCGCCCGTTCCGGTACGGCCGAAGGGTTGACAGATGACCTTTCGGGCTGCTTTCGCCGCCTTACGTCGGCCCTACCGTTGACCCGTGAGGATGATGGTGACCGAAGGAACCGCTTAGGGGCACGGACTGGGTAGTCGCCAAGCCCCGCGAATCGTATCCTGGTTGTGACGCCCCCAGGGTGGGGCGTCCGCCGGGACCGGCGGCAACCGTGAACACCCGGCGCCCGCGACCGCTGTGCCGGAGGAGGAGCCATGCCACTCTCCGAGCACGAGCAGCGACTGCTCGACCAGATCGAGCGCGCGCTCTACGCCGAGGACCCGAAGTTCGCATCCACCGTGCGCGGCGCCAAGCTGCGCAAACCGTCACGACGGCGTCGCATCCAGGGCATCGCTTTGTTCGCCGTGGGTGTGGCACTGCTGGTGACCGGTGTGATGTTGCCGAAGCTCGCTGGTATCCCGGTGGTGAGCGTGGTCGGCTTCCTGTTGATGTTCTTCGGCGTGCTGCTCACCGTGACGACACTCCGTCGTGGTGAGCAGGCTGCCGAGGAACCCAACGAAGAGGGAAGTCGGCCCAGCCGCAGCTCGTTCTCCCAGAAGATGGAAGAGCGTTTCCGTCGTCGCCTAGAGGACGAGTAGACGCCCCTGCCGACGCACCCGGCCCGCGCCCGCCCGATCGCCGACCCCGGTCGGATCGATCAACGGGAGGCGGGCCGTGCGTATGCCCGGAACATCCGCCCAGCACCGAGCAGCGTCCGTCCCTTGGGCCGTCACGCTCTCCGGGACCGTGGGGTGGAAGCACCTCGACACCGATGTGGCCCGCACCCGATCGGGTGCGGGCCACATCGGATGATGACGTCGGGGCCCGGCTAGTCGTCGGACTCCGGGGTGGTGTTCGGCTGGAGCACCGACCTCGGCAGGACCTTCGCCTTCAAAGCCAGCGGGGCGTTCCTGCTCAGGCTCCGGCGGACGTCGGCCACTGCTCGCGGCAGGGTCGGGTCGGCGTTGCCGTTCGCGCTGTACCAGGAGCGCTCGACCGCGCCCACCACCGTGCGCAGACCGTCCCGGCCCTGTTCATCCAAGTTGTGGACCCGGGCCATCCGGCGGGCCGCCACCCGGACGGTTTCCGTCGTCGGCACCCGCGTGCCCCGGTCCACCGACTCCGCCAGCAGCTCCTGCCACGCGGCCCCGGCCGCGTTCGGGCCCAGGTCGGCCACGGCTTGCAACCTCGCCCGGCGGCGCACCGCCCGGATCGCGGCCGGCACGGCGGCCACCTGGGCGACCAGCACCGGCACGGCGAGCCACCACGACAGCAGGGCCAGCGCCAACGTCACCGCCGCCACCCCGGCGGCCACCGCCAGGCCCGTCAGCGCCGGCAGGAGCCACCTCGGCCCACCCCCGCCCGCGCCGCGCCGGCTGCCCCGGCTCGACAGGGCCGCCGACAGGGCCGCGACCACCAGCACGCCGGCGGCGACCAGCAGGGCCACCAGGTGCCACGTCGGCGTCGGCGCGGCCTCCTCCGCCCCGCCGTCCTGGCCGGTGGCGTCGGGGGCGGCGGTGGTGCTGGTGGCGGTGGCGGCCGTGGTGTCGGTGGTCGTCGTCGTGGTGGCGTCGGTCGAGTCGGTCTCCTCGCCGTCCGGGCTCTGGCCCGAGATGTACGGCGGCACGATCGCGCGGCCGTCCGACAGCGGCGTCGGGTCGAAGACCATCCAGCCGTAGCCGGGGAAGTAGATCTCCACCCACGCGTGCGCGTCCTGCGTGGTGATGGTCTGGGCGTCGTTGGTGGGGAAGCCGGCGGTGAAGCCCATGGCCACCCGGGACGGCAGGCCGATCGACCTGGCCATGATGGCCATCGCCGACGCGTACTGCTCGCAGTAGCCCCTCTTGCCGGTGAACACGAAGTCGCGCAGGGCGTCGCTGGTCTGCGCGCTCGCCGTCTCCGTCGTGTAGGTGAAGCCGTTCGTGCCGTCCGTGAAGTACTTGTACAGCGCGGTGGCCTTGTCGAACGTGTTGCTCTCGCCCTTGGTGATCTCCCGCGCCAGGCTCCGCACGTCGGGCGACACGCCGGGGGCCTCCAGATAGACGTCCTCGACGTCGACCGCGCCGCTCGCCTTGCGCAACGCCTCGGCGGGCGGGGTCTTCAGCACCGTGTCCAGCCGGTACGCGCCCGCCTCGCGCGCCCGGACGCTGTAGACCATCCCGCGCACCGGGTCGTAGCGCCAGTTGTCCTCGACGTCCTGGAGCCGCCGGGGCCTGCCGTAGACCGGCAGCCAGTTGTCCAGCCAGCTCACCGGCTCGATGGTGACCTGGGAGACCTCGCCGCCGCCCGGGTCGCCGGGCTGGGCGGGCAGCACGCCGTTCGCGGCCACGCCGGTCGGCAGGTCGTCGCCCATCTTCCAGCCCTGGTCGGGGACGTACTCGCGCAGCGTCATCGCGCGCAGGTACGCCGACTCGCTCAGGCCCCGGACCCGGAACAGCTCCTTGGTGTTGCCCTTGTCGAGCATCCCGCGCAACTGCGTCATCGGGTCGAGGCCGAGCCGGTCCGCGCCGCCGCCGACCGCGTCACCGGTCCCGGGCAGCTTGCCGACCGTGCCGACCAGGGTGATGCTCGCGCCCGCGACCAGCGCGATCACCACGGCCATCGCCGCCACGGCGGTCGCCGCCGGGCCGGAGCCGCTCGCGCCGCGCTTGGGCAGCCTGCCCCGCCACGCCTGGTGCCGGTGCTGGCCGTCGACCGCGAGCAGCAGCGCGAACGCCGCCGCGCCGAGCACGAACGTCCACAGCGGCAGCATCTCGTCGGCCAGCGACGCGGGCACCGCGAACACACACAGCAGCACCAGGCCGGACGCGGCGGGCGCGGACGCGCCGACCGCGAGCAGGTCGACCAGGACGGCCACCAGGCCGATCGACACCATCACCAGGCAGCGCATGGCGTCGCTGTCGTCCACCGGCGGCACGCCGGTCTGCACCTCGGCGAACGCGTCGCCGAGCACCGAGCCCAGGTCGGCGATGGCCTGCGGGGTGGGGATCAGCACCAGGAACCCGGTGCGGGTGAAGATGGTCACCAGCAGGCTCGTCAGCGCGATCACCTGGCCGAACCCCACCAGCCCGGACGGCAGCCGGGTCGCGCGCAGCAGCACGCCCGTGCCCACCACGACGATGATCGCCACGGCCAGGTTCACCAGCCACAGCACACCGCCGATCACGCTCGACAGCGCGGTCGCCGCGCACAACGTCGCCAGGCCGGCCACCGCCGGCGTCGCGCTGACCACCCAGTTGCCCCCGGTGGCGGTCCTGCCGGTCACCTCTAGCCCACCTCCGTGCGCACCACGGGTCCGCGGTTGCCCGCGCTGTGGCACAGCTCTTGCCAGATCTGCCCCATCGGGGTCGACGGCCGCGCCACGACCGCTCCCCAGCCGGCCGCGCCGAGCAGCCCGCGCGCCTCGTCGGGGTCGGGTGCGGGGTCCTCGGTGGCCGCCGCCCACGCCCGCACGTCCAGCACCACGGCCAGGCTGCGCATCCCGCGCGGCCGGTTGCGCACCAGCGCGTCGACCACGGCGGGCGTGGAGCCGCCCAGGACCGCGATGACCTCCTGGCCCGCGCCCGGGTCCAGGCCCGCCGCCGGTTCGCGGCGGTGCGACGGCTGGAGCGCGGCGAGCGCGTCGAGCACCACCGCGTCGCTGTGCCCGCCGTCGCCGGTCCCGCCTGCGAGCACCCGGCCGTCGTCGCCGATCAGCCGCACCTGGTGCCCGAAGCGGTGCAGGTGCAGGCACACCGACGCGGCGAACGACACGGCCCACTCCAGCGACGAGCCGGGGCCGCTGCCCCGGTGCGCGGTCAGCCGGTGGTCCAGCAGCACGGTCGTGCCGCCGCGCCACGGCCGCTCCTCGACGCGGACCATCAGCTCGTCGCGCCGCGCGGTCGACTTCCAGTGCACCTTCCGCAGGTCGTCGCCGTGCCGGTACTGCCGGACGATGGCGTCGTCCTCGCCCTGACCGCTGCGCAGCCGGATCGAGCCGTCGTCGCCCGAGCCCATGCCGGAACCGCTGGGCAGGCCCGCCAGGCCGACCACCCGGGGCACCACGACCAGCCGGGAGCGGCCGGCCAGCTCGCGGTCGAACTCGGCCAGCCCGAACGGGTCGGTGACCCGCGCCATCAGCGGCCCGACCTGCTGGATGCCGCGCATGACCGGCTTGAGCGGGTAGCGCAGGGCGGTCACCGTGTTGCGCGGCAGCCGCTCGACCACGAACCGGGGCCGCGAGCCGAGCGCGTAGGGCACCGCGTCCTCCAGCAGCAGGCCGCCCGTGGGCAGCCGGCCGGCGGACCGCAGCTCGACCCGCACGTCGGTGGCGGACCCGACCTGCACCCGGCTGGGGAACAGGAACCGGGCGGCGTGCAGGCCGACCCGGGCCCGCTGCGCCAGCCAGGCCGCGAGCAGCGGCAGCGCGACCACGAACGCCGCGACGCGCAGCAGGTCGCGCTCGTTGAGCACGATCGCGCACAGGCCGGCGGCGATCCCGGCGGCGAGCAGGCAGCGGCCCCTGGTGGTCAACCCGGACAGGGCTGCGCGCATGTCAGCGGTTGGGGTGGTGGTTGTGCAGGAACTGGCCCGAGGGGTCCAGCGCGCCCTGCGGCACGGGGACCCGCTGGAGCAGCGCGCGCACCAGGTCGGCGGACGACCGGCGGGCGGCCTGGGCCTCGGCGGTCAGCACGAGCCGGTGCGCCAGCACGGGCACCGCGATCGCGTGCACGTCGTCGGGCACCACGAAGTCGCGCCCGGACAGCGCCGCCTGCGCCCGCGCGGCCCGCACGAGCTGGAGCGTGGACCTCGGCGAGGCGCCGAGCCGCAGCTCGGGCAGCCGGCGGGTGGCCCCGACCAGCTCGACGGCGTAGCGGCGGATCTCCGGCGACAGGTGCACCCGGCGGACCGCGTGCACCAGCTTGAGCACCTGGTCGGCGTCGGACACCGGGCGCAGGTCGGCCAGCGGGTCGTTGCCCGCGTGCTCGTCGACCATGGCCAGCTCCGCCTGCGGGTCCGGGTAGCCGATGGACACCCGCGCGGTGAACCGGTCGCGCTGCGCCTCGGGCAGCGCGTAGGTGCCTTCCATCTCGATCGGGTTCTGGGTGGCGATCACCATGAACGGCGCGCTCAGCGGGTAGGTGTTCCCGTCCACCGTGACCTGGTGCTCTTCCATGCACTCCAGCAGGGCCGACTGGGTCTTGGGCGACGCGCGGTTGATCTCGTCGCCCACCACGATGTTGGCGAAGACCGGGCCGGGGCGGAACTCGAAGTCGTTGTCCTGCCGGTTGTAGATGGACACGCCGGTGATGTCGCTGGGCAGCAGGTCCGGCGTGAACTGGATGCGGCTCACCGAGCAGTCGATCGACCGGGCCAGCGCCTTGGCCAGCGACGTCTTGCCCACCCCGGGCACGTCCTCGACCAGCAGGTGGCCCTCGGCCAGGAGGGTGACCAGGGCGACCCGGACCACGTCGGGCTTGCCGACGATGACCTTCTCGACGTTGGCCGCGATCCGGCCCACCACGGCGTGCAGCTCGGCGAGCACCTCGTCCGGCCGCGCCGGGGCCTGTGCCGGGTGCGCCGCGTGGTTCACGTGGTGGGGCCCACCGCCGCCGTACGAGTGCTCGGGCAGAGCGGCTGGCTGGGTACTCGGAGTCACTCGACCTCCCGAAGACCACCGCGACCGGTTCGCGGTGGCGGTGAGCGTTTCACGCAGTGTGTCAAACCATGGCGAAGCGCCATACACCGATTGAACAGTTTCGCGGGGGCGGATTCCACGCCCCTGGTGGACGAGCCGCTCCACCCCTCCTCCCACGATTCCCCACCTCGGGCCCCGCCGGACGTGTTTTGCCCGTTTTCGCTGCGCCGTTCGGGTGGGATTCGGGCCGGTTCGCCTCACCCGCCGAGGTGGAGGTGCGCCACGTCCCCCACCGCGCCCCACGCCGGCCATCTTCGCTCTACCTGCGTAAACGCTCGTCGGCGTGAGGTGCGACCACCCGTTTCCGCGTTGACTGTGGAGAAAAGTGGGGTACTGTGGCGGCCGGTGGGGCAGACGGGGGCCCCACTGCCGGTTCACCATCCGGCCGCGGGAGGTGGGTTGCCGTGTTCCTGGGCACGCACCACCCCAAGCTGGACGACAAGGGCCGGTTGACGCTGCCTGCGAAGTTCCGGGACGCGCTAGCGGGGGGTCTCATGGTCACCAAGGGCCAGGACCACTGCCTCTACGTGTTCCCGAGGGCCGAGTTCGAGCAGATGGCGCGCAAGGTCGCGGATGCTCCGTTCACCAACGAGGCCGTCCGCGCCTACCAGCGCTACCTGTTCGCGGGTACCGACGAGCAAAGGCCGGACGGCCAGGGCCGGGTGTCGATCGCACCGGAACTGCGCCGGTACGCGGGGTTGACCAAGGAGTGCGTGGTCATCGGCGCGATCAACCGGCTGGAGATCTGGGACGCGCAGGCGTGGCAGCGCTACCTGGACGAGCACGAGGACAGCTACGCCGAGGCTCGTGAGGAGGTGCTGCCGGGCGTCTTCTGAGTACGGGCTTGAACGCAGGAGCTCTCGGGTGCCGTGAGGCCTCGGTCCGCTCGGCTTTCGGCCCTGGCGCACCTTCCCCGGCGCCAGGTCCGACGGGCGGGCGGGGACCTGACGACACCCGATTTTCTTGTGGCCGGTGGGGGTAGGTGCGTGGGAGAGGACATGGTGGAGCGAGCGCGGCACGTGCCGGTGCTGCTCGGCCGCGTCCTGGACCTGCTGGCACCCGCGCTGGCCGACCGCGACGCGGTGTTCGTGGACTGCACGCTCGGGCTCGGCGGCCACTCGGAGGCGGTGCTGGAGGCGCACCCGCGCGTCCGGCTGATCGGCCTGGACCGCGACCCGCAGGCGATCGCCCTGTCCCGGGAGCGGCTCGCGCCGCACGCGGACCGGGTCACGTTCGTGCAGACCACCTACGACGGGATCGCGGACGCGGTCGACGGCCCGGTGGACGGCATCCTGATGGACCTGGGCGTCTCCTCGCTCCAGCTCGACGCCGAGGAGCGCGGTTTCGCCTACTCCCGGGACTCCCCGCTGGACATGCGGATGAGCGCCGGGACCGGGATGACGGCCGCCGACGTGCTCAACGAGTACTCGGTGGACGACCTGACCCGCATCCTGCGCGACTACGGCGAGGAGCGGTTCGCCCGCAAGATCGCCGGCGCGGTGGTGCGCGAGCGCGTCCGCGAGCCGTTCACGACCAGCGGCCGGCTGGTCGAGCTGCTCTACGACGTGGTGCCGGCGGCGACCAGGCGGACCGGCGGCCACCCGGCGAAGCGCACCTTCCAGGCGTTGCGGATCGAGGTCAACGGCGAGCTGGAGTCGCTGCGGCTGGCGCTGCCGGCAGCGCTGTCCGTGCTGGCCGTGGGCGGCCGGATGGTCGTGGAGAGCTACCAGTCGCTGGAGGACCGGATGGTCAAGCGCGCGTTCGCGCCGCTGGCCGTCTCGCGCACCCCGCACGGGCTCCCGGTCGAGCTGCCCGGCCACGGCCCGGAGCTGACGCTGGTGACCAGGGGCGCCGAGGTGGCCAACGAGCAGGAGATCGAGGACAACCCCAGGGCCGCGCCGGTTCGGCTGCGCGCCGTCGAACGCATCCGGGAGGCGTCGTGACCGCACCCGCACGGTCCAACGGCGTGCCGTCGTCCCCGGCGAAGCCCCGCGAGCGGGCGCTGAAGTCGGTCCCCGCCCGGTCGAGGTCGGCCGCGGCGGAGCGGGCCTACGCCCGGCGCGCGCAGCGGTCCGCCCCGGCGCGCAAGCCGGCGGTCACCCGGCGGCCCTCGGTCGCGCCCAAGGCCCCGTTCGTGGTCATGGTGATGGTCGTGCTGGGGGTGGGCATCGCGGCGATCATGTGGCTGTCCACCCAGGCGGCGGCCGACTCCTACCGGCTCCAGGACGCGCGGGCCGAGGAGACCGGGCTGGCCCGGCAGGTCGAGCAGCTCCGCCAGGAGGTGGCGCTGGCCGAGTCGCCGCTCAAGCTCGCCGAGGCGGCGGCGAAGCTCGGCCTGGTGCCGGCCGGCGACCCGGCGCGGCTCAAGCAGCTGCCGGACGGCTCGGTCGAGCTGTACGGCAAGCCCTCGGAGGCCAAGGCCCCGGAGCCGCCGCCCGCCGAGACGCCGCCCGCCCAGGACGGCCAACCGGACCCGAACGCCCAGCAGCCCCCGACCCAGGCCGGCCAGCCGGACCCGAACGCGCAGCAGCCCGGCCAGGACGGGCAGCAGGCGGCCGGGGGCCGGTGATGCCGGTGCGCTCCGGTGCCCGGGTCGCCGGGGCGGGCCGGGCGGCCGGGCCGGCGGGGCGGGACACCCGGTGGACGCCCACGCGGTCCGTGGGCCGGTACGCGGCTAGTGCTGGAGGTTCGTGATGCCAGGGCCCAGTCGGGGCAGGCCCGCTCGGCGACCGCTGTCGGTGCGCGCCCCGGCCAAGCGGCGGCGCGGCAACAGCCGGGTGCGGATGGCCGTCGGCCGGCTGCTGCTGGTCGGCGCGCTGGTGCTGGCGGGCGCGCAGCTGGTGAAGGTGCAGGTCTTCCAGGCGGAGGCGCTGTCCGCGCAGGCCGAGAAGCAGCGCGCCACCTTCATCGACATCCCGGCGGCGCGCGGCTCGATCACCGACCGCAACGGCAACCAGCTCGCGTTCAGCATCGAGGCGAGCGCGCTGTACGCGGTGCCGCAGATGACCCGCGAGAAGTGGGCCAAGGCGTACGAGGCGAAGCCCGAGATCGGCACCTACGAGGACTGGGCGCGCGAGGTCGCCAAGTTCGTCCAGGAGACCCTGGGCAGCGAGGTGCAGGGCCAGAAGACCGACGAGCAGACGATCTATGGGATGCTCACCAAGGACACCACCTACATCGAGCTGGTGGAGAACGTCGACCCGGGGAAGGCGTCGGCGATCACCGAGAAGTACAGCGACATCGGCTCGGAGTACCGGGCGGTGCGGGTCTACCCGAACGGCGAGCTGGCGTCCAACATCGTCGGCGCGGCGAACTGGCGCAAGGACCAGCAGCCGCCCGCCACGCACGGCCTGCTCGGCCTGGAGAACTCGCAGGACAACCTGCTGGCCGGGCGCAACGGCCAGCGGGTGGTGGACACCATGCAGGGCGGCAACGTGGTGATCCCCGGCCCCGGCCGGTCCCGCGAGCTGGCCGCCGCGACACCGGGCCGCAGCCTGGAGCTGACCCTCGACGTGGACACCCAGTACGCGGTGCAGCGGATGATCACCGACTACACGGCCAAGTCGGGCGCGAAGAGCGGCTCGGCGGTGGTGCTGGACGTGAAGACCGGCGAGATCCTGGCGATGGCCAACGACAAGACGTTCGACCCGCTCAAGTTCGGCCAGGCGACCGACGAGCAGACCCGCAACACGGCCGTGTCGTCGCTGTTCGAGCCGGGTTCGGTGAACAAGATCGTCACCGCCGCCACGGCGGTGGAGGACGGCGTGGCCAAGCCGGACGACGTGCTGACCGTGCCGTACACGATCAAGTTCGCCGACCGGACCATCAAGGACGCCGTCGAGCACCCCACCCAGGACATGACGTTCACCGGGGTGTTCGCCAAGTCGTCCAACGTCGGCACGCTGATGACCGCGCAGAAGATCGGCGAGGACCGGTACGCGGAGATGCTGACCAAGTTCGGGCTCGGCAAGCGCACCCAGTCGGGCGTGCCGGGCGAGGAGTCCGGTTCGGTGCCGCCGCGCAACCAGTGGTCCGGCTCGACGTTCGGCAACCTGCCGATCGGGCAGGGCCTGAGCGTGACCCTGCTGCAGATGACCGGCATGTACCAGGCGATCGCCAACGACGGCGTGCGCGTCCCGCCCCGGATCATCCGGGCCGAGGTGGACGCCAACGGCGCGCGCAAGGAAACGCCGAAGCCCGAGACGACCCGCGTGGTCAGCCCGCAGACGGCGAAGACGGTCCGGGACATGTTCCGCGCGGTGGTGCAGAAGACGCCGGGGGAGCCGGACCAGACCGGCACCGGCCCGTCCGCCGCGCTGCCGGGCTACCAGGTCTCGGGCAAGACGGGCACCGCGCAGCAGGTCGACAAGAACTGCGCGTGCTACAGCCAGAGCGAGTACTGGATCACGTTCGCGGGCATCTTCCCGGCGGACAACCCGCGCTACGTGGTGGGCCTGATGCTCGACGCGCCCACCGGCGACCCCAAGTACAGCCAGTCCGCCGCGCCGCTGTTCCACGACATCGCCTCGTACCTGTCGCAGCGCTACCAGGTGCCGCTGTCGGCGGAGCAGAGCCCGGTGGTGCCGCTGGTCCTCTGACCGGCCCGGGTGCGCACGGCACCTGTGGTGGTGTCGCGGGGGTCGTGCAAAACGTTTGCGCGCCATCACGCCGGAAGGGGCACCGCCGCGCGCCTCCGGCTGTGTGCAGGCACCACGTTCGCCCGCCACTGCGCCGGACGTTCACGCGTGACGGCGGGCGCAGTGGCGCGAATCTCCCGCGTCGTGCCGGAAATTCCACAGAACCGGTGGTCGGCGGCGGTGTGCGGCACGGTCCGGTGTGGCCCGCGCGGGTGGTCGGGCGAATGTCGCAGGGGCTGTGGTGGACGTGGTGGGTGGCCACTCTCCGTGCGCCGGTAGCCTTCCGCGCGTGCCTGCCAAGCTTGAGGGCAAGGTCGCGACCGCCCCGCCTCGCCCTTCCCGCGTCCAGCCCGTTCCCGTGTCCGAGCTCGCCTCCACAGTGGACGCGCACCTCACCGCGCCCGACCGGGCGCACGTGCTCGTCGGCGGTGTGACGCTGCGGGCCCAGCACGTGCGGCCCGGCGACCTGTTCGCCGCGCTGCCCGGCGCACGCGCGCACGGGGCCGACTTCGCCGACCGGGCGCTGTCCCTCGGCGCGGTCGCCGTGCTGACCGACGAGGTGGGTGCCGCCAAGCTCGCCGCCGACGTGCCGGTCCTGGTCCACCCCGACCCGCGCGCGGTGCTCGGCGTGCTGGCGTCGCGCGTCTACGGCGACCCGTCCACCCGCCTGGCGATGCTCGGCATCACCGGGACCTCCGGCAAGACCACCACCAGCTACCTGGTGGAGTCCGCGCTGCGGGCGGCGGGCCGCACGACCGGCCTGATCGGCACGGTCGAGACCCGGATCGCCGGCGAGCGCCTGGACAGCGCCCTGACCACGCCCGAGGCCCCGGACCTGCACGCCCTGCTCGCGGTGATGGAGGAGCGCGGCGTCACCGACGTGACCATGGAGGTCTCCAGCCACGCGCTGCGGCTGGGCCGGGTCGGCGGTGTCGGGTTCGCGGTCGGCGCGTTCACCAACCTGTCGCAGGACCACCTGGACTTCCACCCCGACATGGAGGACTACTTCCGGACCAAGGCGCTGCTGTTCGACGGCCGCGCGGCGGTCGAGGTGGTCTGCGTGGACGGCGAGTGGGGGCCGCGCCTGGTCACGCCCGACACGGTGACCGTGTCCACCACCGGGGACGCCGCCTGGACCGCCTCGGACGTGCGCGTGTCGCCGACCGGCGAGCAGCGGTTCACCGCCAGGGGCCCCGACGGCCTGGAGATCCCGGTCGAGCTGCGGCTGCCCGGCGACTTCAACGTGGCCAACGCGCTGCTGGCGATCGCCTGCCTGCACGCCCGGGGCGTCGAGGTCGACGCGATCCGGCGCGGCCTCGCCGAGGTCCGCGTGCCCGGCCGGATGCAGCGGGTGGACGAGGGCCAGGACTACACCGCCGTCGTGGACTACTCGCACAAGCCGCAGGCGGTGGCGCTCGCGCTGGACGCCGTCCGCGCCCGCTCGACCGGCCGGGTCATCACCGTGCTGGGCTGCGGCGGGGACCGCGACACCGCCAAGCGCCCGCTGATGGGCGAGGCGGCGGCGCGGCGCAGCGACGTCCTGGTCGTCACCGACGACAACCCCCGGGGCGAGGACCCGGCGGCGATCCGCGCCGCGATGCTGGGCGGCGCGCTGGCGCTGCCGGAGGCCGAGCGCGGCGAGGTCGTCGAGATCGGCGACCGGGGCGACGCGATCCGGCACGCCGTGTCGCTGGCGCGCGCCGGGGACGTGGTCGTGGTCGCCGGCAAGGGGCACGAGACGGGCCAGGAGGTCGCGGGGGTCGTGCACCCGTTCTCCGATGTCGACACCCTGGCCGAGGCCATCAGGAAGGTTCGCCGATGATTCCGCTCAGCCTGGCCGAGATCGCCGAGGTGGTCGGCGGCACCCTGCACAACACCGACGGCTCGCCCGTGGTGACCGGCTCCGTCGAGTTCGACTCCCGCCAGGTGGGCGAGGGCGCGCTGTACCTGGCGCTGCCCGGTGCCCGGGTCGACGGCCACGACTTCGCGGCCGAGGTGGTGGCGAAGGGCGCGGCGGGCGTGCTGGCCGGACGCCCGGTCGACGCCCCGGCGGTGATCGTGCCGCCGGTGGAGACCGGCCACGGGAACTCCTACGTGCTCGCCGACGACTCCGACGGCGCGGGCGCGGCCGTCCTGGCGGCGCTGGCGAAGCTGGCCCGGCACGTGGTCGACCGGCTGCCCGACCTGACCGTCGTGGGCGTCACCGGCTCGTCCGGCAAGACCACCACCAAGGACCTGATCGCGGCCGTGCTCGCCCCGCTGGGCGCGACGGTCGCGCCGCCCGGGTCGTTCAACAACGAGCTGGGCCACCCCTGGACGGTGCTGCGCGCCGACGCCGACACCCGGTTCCTGGTGCTGGAGCTGTCCGCGCGCGGCACCGGCCACATCGCCGACCTGTGCCGGGTCGCGCCGCCGAAGGTGGGCGTCGTGCTCAACGTGGGCAGCGCGCACCTGGGCGAGTTCGGCTCCCGCGAGGGCATCGCGCAGGCCAAGGGGGAGCTGGTCGAGGCGCTGCCCGCCGACGGCGTGGCGATCCTCAACGCCGACGACCCGCTGGTCGCCGGCATGGCCCCCCGCACGGCCGCGAAGGTCGTGCTCGTCGGCGAGAGCACCGCCGCGCGGGTCCGCGCCGCCGACACCGCGCTGGACGACCGGGCGCGCGCCGGCTTCCGCCTGATCACGCCCGACGGCGAGGCCGACGTGCGGCTGGCCGTGCACGGCCCGCACCAGGTCGGCAACGCCCTGGCCGCCGCCGCCGTCGCCCTGGAGCTCGGCGCGACGCCGCAGCAGGTCGCGGACGCCCTCGGCAGCGCCGAGCGGGTCTCCGCGCACCGCATGGCGGTCCACGAGCGCCCGGACGGCGTGACCGTCGTCAACGACGCCTACAACGCGAACCCCGAGGCGGTGCGCGCGGCCCTCAAGTCGCTCGCCACCATCTCGCGGTCCACCACGCCGGCCCGGCGCAGCTGGGCCGTGCTCGGACCGATGGCCGAACTCGGTGCGGACCACGTCCGCGCGCACGACGAAATCGGCCGCCTGGCCGTCCGCTTGGACATCAACAAGCTGGTAGTGGTCGGGCCGGACGCCCGCCCGATGCACCAGGGTGCTCACCTGGAAGGATCATGGGGCGAAGAGGCGGTCCTGGTGCCGGACGTGGCGGCTGCCGTGGAACTGCTCCGCGAGCAGGTGCGTCCCGGTGACGTCGTGCTGGTGAAGGCATCCAAAACTTACGGCCTGTGGCGGGTTGCCGAGGCCCTTCTGGAGGCGGTCGGCAAGTGAAGAGCATCCTCATCGCGGCGGCCATCGCGCTGATCGCGTCGATCATGCTGACGCCGTACCTGATCAAGATCTTCTCGCGGCAGGGCTTCGGCCAGGAGATCCGCGAGGAGGGCCCGCAGAGCCACAAGACCAAGCGCGGCACGCCCACCATGGGCGGCGTGGCGATCCTGGTGGCGATGTGGCTGGGCTACCTCGGCGCGCACCTGGTGAACTCGATGTCCGCGTCCGCGCAGGAGCAGACGCCCACCGCGTCCGGCCTGCTGGTGCTGATGCTGACCACGTCGCTGGGCATCGTCGGCTTCCTGGACGACTTCATCAAGATCCGCAAGCAGCGCAACCTCGGCCTGAACAAGACCGCGAAGCTGGTCGGCCAGTTCGTCGCCACGATCATCTTCGCCGTCCTGGTCATGCAGTTCCCGAACAAGGACGGCCTGACCCCGGCGTCGGTGAACCTGTCGTTCGTCCGCGACATCGCGGTGGTCTCCTTCGGCGTGGTCGGGTTCGTGGTGTTCTGCTACGCCGCGATCAGCGCGTGGTCCAACGCGGTGAACCTGACCGACGGCCTGGACGGCCTGGCCGGCGGCACGTCCGCGATGGTGCTCGGCACCTACGTGGTGATCAGCTTCTGGCAGTTCCGCTACAACTGCTCGAACCTGCTGGTGGCTGGCTGTTACGACGTGCGCGACCCGCTGGACCTGGCGCTGGTGGCCGCCGCCGCGATGGCCGGCTGCATCGGCTTCCTGTGGTGGAACGCCGCGCCCGCCAAGATCTTCATGGGCGACACGGGCTCGCTGGCGCTGGGCGGCCTGGTGGCCGGCCTGTCGATCGCCACCCGCACCGAGCTGCTCATGGTCGTGATCGGCGGCATCTTCGTGGTCGAGGCGCTGTCGGTGGTGTTGCAGGTCGCGGTCTTCCGCACGTCGAGGCGAAGGCTCTTCCGGATGGCCCCGTTCCACCACCACTTCGAGCTGGCCGGGTGGGCGGAAACCACGGTGATCATCCGGTTCTGGTTGATGGCCGGCATGTGCTGCATGTTGGGCCTGGGCCTGTTCTACAGCGAGTGGCTGACGGCGGCGGGGAGCTGAGCGTGGGGTTCCTGGCCGGCCGCGACGTCCTGGTCGCCGGCGCGGGCGTGACCGGCCGGTCCGCCGCCGAGGCGCTGCTCGCGGCGGGCGCGTCGGTCGTGGTCACCGACGGCAGCGCCGAGCGGCTGGAGGCCCTGGAGCCGCTGCTGCCCGGCGTCGCGCTGGTGCCGGGCCTGGTCGCGCCGCCGCCGGGGGTGGAGCTGGTGGTGACCAGCCCCGGCTGGCGGCCGGACAGCCCGCTGCTGCTGGCCGCAGGGGCGGCGGGCGTCGAGGTGGTCGGCGAGGTCGAACTCGCCTGGCGGATGGGCCTGGAGCTGGCCGACCCGCCCGCGTGGCTGGCGGTGACCGGCACCAACGGCAAGACGACGACGGTCGGGATGCTGGAGTCGATCCTGCGGGCGGCCGGGATCGACGCGGTGGCGTGCGGGAACGTCGGCCTGCCGGTGGTGGACGCGCTGCTGGCCGGCCACCGGGTGCTGGCCGTCGAGCTGTCGAGCTTCCAGCTGCACTGGTCGCCGTCGGTGCGGCCGGCGGCGGGGGTGCTGCTCAACCTCGCCGAGGACCACCTCGACTGGCACGGCTCGTTCGAGCGGTACGCGGAGGCCAAGGCCCGGGTGCTGACCGGTGAGGTCGCGGTGGCCGGCGTGGACGACCCGTTCATCGCCGGGCTGCTGGACGCCTCGACGGCACCCGTGCGCGTCGGCTTCACCCTGGACGCGCCCGAGGAGGGCCGGCTCGGGGTGGTGGACGGGAACCTGGTGGACCGGGCGTTCGGCCCGGACGCGGTGCTGGCGGCGGTCGCGGACGTGAGCCCCGGCGGGCCGCCCGGGATCGCGGACGCGTTGGCGGCGGCGGCGCTCGCACGGGCGCACGGCGTGTCGGCGGAGGCCGTGCGGCAGGGGCTGCGGGACTTCCGGCCCGGCGCGCACCGGGCGGAGTTCGTCGCCGAGTCCGGTGGCGTGCGGTACGTGAACGACTCGAAGGCCACGAACCCGCACGCGGCCGAGGCGTCGCTGCGGTCCTACGACAGCGCGGTCTGGATCGCCGGCGGTCTGCTCAAGGGCGCGTCGGTGGACGACCTGGTGCACGCCGTGGCGCACCGGCTGCGGGGCGCGGTGCTGATCGGCGCGGACCGCGAGGTGCTCGCCTCGGCACTGGCCCGCAACGCGCCCGACGTGCCCGTGGCGGTGTTGGACGACGCGACCATGGTGGACGCGGTGCGCGCCGCGCGGTCCATGGCGCGGGCGGGCGACGCGGTCGTGCTGGCACCGGCGGCGGCGTCGATGGACATGTTCAGCGACTACGCGCACCGGGGCAGGGCGTTCGCCGACGCGGTGGTGGAACTCGCGGGTCACAGGCGCGCGTAAGGCGTCGCCGAGTAGATGCTGTCGGGGTCTTTGAGGAATCGCTGAGCGCGCTCGATCGTCGGGCACGGCCACGCTTCCCGCCCGAGTCGACCGTCGATCCAGGTGGCCGGGCACCCCAGGCACAGGCCGTGGTGGTCGGCCCGGTGCGCGGTGACGGTACCGCGCAGGGCGGCGACCAGGCGCGGCACCTCGGTGCGGGCAACGGCCAGGACGGTGTCGTCGTCGGTGTCGTCCTCGCTGGTCAGGAACTCGACGGCGTCCAGGTAGCCCAGCATGTCCTGCCGGAGCAGGTGGAGCGCGTGCGCCAGCGCGGCGTTGATGGTGGTCATGGCAGGACTGTCGTCCTGAGCGCAGGACGATGCAATAACGCAGATGGCTGTGTTGCAGAAGTTCACTCTTTCGGTGGCCTATTTTGCCGCTAATGTCGCAGCCATGCCGCAGAACCAAGGGCCCGGGGTCCGGCGACGCGTTCTGGCCAGTGCGCTGACCCGGTTGCGCGAGGACGCGGGACTCGGATTCGACGACGTGATCAAGGAGTTGGGTTATTCCAAGTCGAAGATCAGCCGGATCGAGTCCGCCGCCACTGGGGTGTCCATTGTGGATACCCGCGCACTGGCCGAACTGTACCGGGCCGACGCCGAGGAGCGGGAATGGCTCCTGAAGCTGGCGAGCGTCGCCAAGAAGCGCGGCTGGTGGCACGTCTACGGGGACGTGCTGTTCGACTGGTTCTCGGAGTACGTGGTCCTGGAGTCGGAAGCCGTCGCGGTCGACACCTTCGAGATAGACCTGATCCCGGGCCTGTTCCAGACACCCGAGTACGCGCGGCAGATAGTGCGGGCGTTCGACCCGCACGCCGCCGATGCCGTGGTGGACAAGCGAGTCGAGCTGCGCCAAGCCCGGCAAGGGCGCCTCGAAGGCGGGTTGCTGAGGGTCTGGGCGATTCTGGACGAAGCAGCACTCCGCAGGGTGGTGGGCGGCGTGGAGGTCCACAAGGCGCAACTACGCCATCTCCTGCAGTTGGCGGCGTTGCCGAGCGTGACGTTGCAGGTACTGCCCTTCGCCAAAGGTGCACACATCGCAATGGGCAGCGCGTTCGCGCAACTGATGTTCGCCGACTTCCCCAGCGTGGTCTACATCGAAAATCTGTCCGGGGGCCTCTACTTGGACGATGACGCCGAGAACGAGTGGTATAGCCTGGCTATGGATCATCTACGTGCGGCGGCCCTGAATCCCGAGGATTCTGTTTCGCTGGTCGAACGGGTGCTGGACAATCACTGAGGAGTGCTCCATGTGGCGGAAGAGCAGTCGTAGCAACGGCGGTGGCAACTGTGTCGAGATCGCCCGGTCCTCTGCGGTGGTTCAGGTGCGGGACAGCAAGAACGCCGGGGGTCCGGTGTTGGGGTTCAGCGCGGGCGCTGCTGCCGCCTTCTTCTCCTCCGTCGCGCGGGTGACAGTTGATCGCTGAGGAGTGCTCGGTGCCTTCCGAGTGGCGGAGGAGCAGTCGCAGCAACGGCGGCGGCGCGTGCGTGGAGCTTGCGCGGTCGGTCGCCGGCGTGTGTGTGCGGGACAGCAAGAACGTCAGTGGGCCGGTGTTGGGGTTCAGCGAGGAGGCCGCTTCCGCGTTCCTGTCCTCGCTCAAGCGGCGTCGGCCATCACCTGGTCGATGATGTGCCGGGAGTTGCCCGCCAGCAGCGGGTTGTGCTCCCAGTACTGCAACTGCACCAGCGCGATCGACAACGCCAGCCCCTGTCCCCTCTCCCACGTCGCGTCGTCGTCGCCCAGTGCCTCGCGCAGCGCCTGGCGGCCCTCCTCGGGCACCAGGTTCCACGCCACCACGAGGTCGGCCGCCGGGTCGCCCACCCCGCTCAGGCTGAAGTCGATGACCGCGCCGAACCGGCCGTCGCGCACCAGGACGTTGCCCGGCGAGAGGTCTCCGTGCAGCCACACCGGGTCGCCGTCCCACGCCGGCGCGGCCAGGGCCGTCTCCCACGCGCGCGTCACCCCGGCGACGTCCACCTGGTCCGCGATGTCGGCGATCGCCCGGCGGGTGGCCTCGTCCCGGGTCGCCAAGGGGTCGCCGCGCCTGGTGGTCGGCGCACCCGGTAGGCGGACGCGGCGCATCGCGGCGATGAACGCGGCGACGTCCTCGGCGAACGCACGCGGCTCCCCGACCTCCTCCGGGTTCGCCCCCTCCAGCCACCGGTGGACCGCCCACGGCCACGGGTAGCCCGCCGCCGGGCGTCCCAGGCCCAGCGGTTCGGGTACGGGGACCGGCAGGTGCGGTGCCAGTTCCGGCAGCCAGCGGTTCTCGTGGCGGACCCCCTCCACCGCCCAGTCGACCTTCGGCAGGCGGACGACCATGTCCCCACCGAGGCGGTACATGACGTGGTCGGTGCCGAACGACGCGACCCGCCGCAGCGGCAGGTCCGCCCACCGGGGGAACGACTCCGCCAGCAGCAACCGGACCAGGGGCTCCGGGATCGGGCGCTCCTCGAATCGCACACCGCCATCCGATCGGGAACGCGAAGCAACCGTCAACCGGATTCGCGCGTCCACTGGTTGCCGGCGGGCGTGATCTCCGCGTCGTACCGGGCGACACGCGGGTGCGATGTCACCCCTCCCCGCGTGAAGCGGGAGACGATGCACGCATGACAGCGGTGGACAGAGTCGTGGAACGGCCGCCCAAGCCCGTGCGCGCCAAGCGGGCGGTCGCCGTCCGCAGCACGCTCACCGCGTGGCTGGGCCGGCCGCTGGCCGATTTCCACCTGCTGCTGGCGGTGTTCGGCCTGCTGACCGCGATCGGCCTGATCATGGTCCTGTCGGCGTCGGCGCCCGGCGAGGTCGCCGAGGGCGCGTCCGCCTACAGCGTGTTCCAGAAGCAGTTGCTCTACGTCGTGGTGGGTGCCGTGCTGTTCCTGATCGTGCTGCGCGTCCCGCTGCGCGCGATCCGGCACGGCAGCACGATGGCGATGCTCGTCTGCGTGATCCTGCTCGGGCTGGTGCTGACGCCGCTGGGGACGGTCAGGGGCGGCGCCCAGTCGTGGTTCACCGTCGGGCCGATCTCGTTCCAGCCGATCGAGGCCGCCAAGCTCGCACTCGCGCTGTGGGGCGCGCACGTGCTGGTCACCAAGCGCGCCCTGCTCACCCAGTACCGCCACCTGCTGGTGCCGGTCGTGCCGGTCGCGCTGGTGGTGTTCGCGCTCGTCATGCTCCAGCCCGACCTGGGCGGCACGATCACGCTCGGCGTGGTGCTGGTCAGCCTGCTGTGGTTCGTCGGCGCGCCGATGCGGCTGTTCGGCGTGATCGCCATCGGCGCGGTGTCCGGCGCGGTGGTGCTGGCGATCGGCGCGACCTACCGGCTCCAGCGCGTGCTGACCTACCTCGACCCGGACAAGGACCCGCTCGGCGCGGGACTCCAGGCGCGGCAGGCGCTGTTCGCGCTGGCCGAGGGCGGCTTCTTCGGCAAGGGCCTGACCAACGGCAGCTCGAAGTGGCGCTACCTGCCCAACGTGCACAGCGACTTCATCTTCGCGGTGATCGGCGAGGAGCTGGGCTTCATCGGGTGCCTGCTGGTGCTCGGGCTGTTCGGCCTGCTCGCCGTGGTCGGCCTGCGGATCGCCGCGCGCAACACCGACCCGTGGATCCGGATGGTGTCCGCGACGCTGACCGTGTGGCTGGTCGCGCAGGCCGCGATCAACATCGGCTACGTCGTGCAGCTCCTGCCGGTCACCGGCATCACGCTGCCGATGATCTCCTCCGGCGGCACGTCGATCGTCACCACGATGGTGGTGTTCGGCATCCTCGCCAACTGCGCGCGGCACGAGCCGGCCGCCGTGTCGGCGCTGCGCTCGATCGGGCCAGGCCGGGTCGGCGGGGCGCTGCGGCTGCCCGCGCCCGAGGCGTACAAGCCGCCGCCCAAGCGCAAGCCGGTGCGCCCCTCCACGCCGCCGCGCGGTCGCAAGGCCGCGCCGCCGCCCCTGGACGAGCGGAGGATGGCCGGTCGTCACGCTCCGCCCTCGGAGTACCGTCGGCGCGACTCCCGCAGAGCGACCCAGGACCGTTCCCGGCGTCGCGACGGGCGATAGCCGAGGTTTCACCCAATCAAGGAGGAAGTGCGTGACCGGGGTTCCCCAGCAGGTCGGACCGTGCGTGGTGGTCGCCGGAGGCGGCACCGCCGGGCACATCGAGCCCGCCCTGGCCCTGGCCGACGCCGTCATGCGGCTGCGGCCCGACGCGCGCGTGGTCGCGCTCGGCACCGAACGCGGGTTGGAGAACAAGCTCGTGCCCGCCCGGGGCTACCCGCTGGAGCTGATCCCGCCGGTGCCGATGCCCCGCAAGCCGTCGCCCGACCTGCTCAAGCTCCCGCTGCGGGTCCGCGAGTCGGTCAAGCGCACCCGCGAGGTCTTCGAGCGGGTCGGCGCGCACGTCGTGGTCGGGTTCGGCGGCTACGTGTCGCTGCCCGCCTACCTGGCCGCGCGCGGCCGGCTGCCGATCGTGGTGCACGAGGCCAACGCGAAGGCCGGCCTGGCGAACAAGGTCGGCGCGAAGTTCGCCGAGCGGGTCGCCGCCGCCGTGCCCGACTCGGGCCTGAACGACGCCGAGATCATCGGCATCCCGCTGCGCCACTCCATCACGACCCTGGACCGCGCCGCGCTGCGCGCCCAGGCCCGCGCCCACTTCGGGCTCGACCCGGACGCCCCGACGCTGCTGGTGTTCGGCGGCTCGCAGGGCGCGCGGTCGATCAACAACGCCGTGTCCGGCGCGGCGGCGGCGTTCGCCCAGGCCGGGATCGGCGTGCTGCACGCCCACGGCCCGAAGAACTCCCTCGCGGTGCAGGCGGTCCGGCCGCCTTACGTGCCCGTGCCGTACCTGGAGCGCATGGACCTCGCCTACGCCGCCGCCGACGCCGTGCTGTGCCGGTCGGGCGCGATGACCGTCGCCGAGGTCTCGGCGGTGGGCCTGCCGGCGGTGTTCGTCCCGCTGCCGATCGGCAACGGCGAGCAGTCCCTCAACGCCGGCCCGGTCGTGCAGGCGGGCGGTGGCCTGCTGGTGCCCGACGACCAGCTCACCCCGCAGTGGGTGGCCGAGAACGTCGTCCCGCTGGTCGCCGACCGCGCGCGGCTGGCGGCGATGTCGTCCGCCACGCTGGGCACCGGCCGCCGCGAGGCCGACGAGGTGCTGGCCCGGATCGTCCTGGATGTGATCGAGAAGTGAGCACCCGACCCGAGGACGCGCGCACCGACCACCCGCCGGCCGGGCAGCCGCAGGCCGACGAGGCCGTGGTCGCGGAGACCTACCCCGAGGACCTGGCCCCGGACAGCACCTCGGCCGGTGCCCCGGGCAGCGGCTCCGAGGACGCGCCGGGCGTGCTGGACCGGGTGCACCTGGTCGGCATCGGCGGCGCGGGCATGAGCGGCATCGCGCGCATCCTGCTGGCGCGCGGCGCGCAGGTGTCCGGCTCGGACGCCAAGGACTCGCGGACCGTGCTCGCGCTGCGCGCGCAGGGCGCGGCCATCGCGGTCGGCCACCACGGCGCGCACCTCGACCAGCTCATCGGCGGCCCCACGGCGGTCGTGGTGTCCACCGCGATCCGCGAGGACAACCCCGAGCTGGTCGCCGCCCGGGAGCGCGGCGTCGTCGTGCTGCGGCGGGCCGAGGCGCTGGCCGCGCTGATGCTCGACCACCGGGTGGCCTGCGTCGCCGGCACCCACGGCAAGACCTCCACCACCTCGATGCTGACCGTGGTCCTCCAGCACTGCCGGATGGACCCGTCGTTCGCCATCGGCGGTGACCTGAACGAGTCCGGCGCGAACGCCCACCAGGGCGCGGGTGGCGTGTTCGTGGCCGAGGCCGACGAGAGCGACGGCTCGTTCCTGTACTTCGCGCCGTCCGTGGCGGTGGTCACCAACGTCGAGGCCGACCACCTCGACCACCACGGCACCGTGGAGGCGTACGTCGCGGTGTTCGACTCGTTCCTGGAGCGCGTCGAGCCCGGCGGCGTGCTGGTCGTCTGCGTGGACGACCCGGGCGCGGCGGCCCTGGCCGGGCGCGCGGCGGCCCGGGGCATCCGGGTCCGCCCGTACGGCCGCGCGGCCACCGGGGACGGCGCGGCCACGCTGGTCGACTACCGGCCCGAGGACGGCGGCGGCCTGGCCGTGGTCGAGGTCGACGGGCAGACCCTGGACGTGCGGGTGTCGGTGCCCGGCGAGCACATGGCGGCCAACGCCGTGGCCGCGCTGGTCGCCGCCCTGGAGCTGGGCGCGGACCGGCAGTGCGTGCTGGAGGGCCTGGCCGCGTTCGGCGGGGTGCGCCGGCGGTTCGAGTTCAAGGGCCGCTCCGGCGGCGTCCGGGTCTACGACGACTACGCCCACCACCCGACCGAGGTGGCCGCGCAGCTCACCGCCGCGCGGCCGGTCGCCGGGGACGGCAAGCTCGTCGTCGTGTTCCAGCCCCACCTGTACTCGCGGACCCGGCTGTTCGCCGACGAGTTCGGCACCGCCCTCGGACTGGCCGACCACGTCGTCGTGCTCGACGTGTACGGCGCGCGGGAGGAGCCCGAGCCGGGGGTGACCGGCGCGCTGGTCGCGGGCAAGGTGCCGCTGGACGCGGGGCGGGTGCACTACGAGCCGTCGTTCGACCGGGTGCCGGCGCTGGTGGCCGGGCTGGTCGGCGAGGGCGACGTGGTGGTGACGATGGGCGCGGGCGACGTGACGATGCTCGGCCCGGAGATCGTCGGGGAGCTGCACCGGCCATGAGCACGAAGACGGCGCGTCGCCGCCCCGCCCCCGCGCAGCGGCGGCGCCCGTCCCGGCGCGGGCCCTCGCGCCGCGCGGTGGTCCGCCGCCGCGTGGTGGCGGTCCTGGTGCTCGCCTCGGTGACCGCCGTGGTGTGCGCGGTGTGGTTCACGCCGCTGCTGGGCGTCCGGGAGGTCGAGGTGCGCGGCACCACCGAGCTGACCGCCGACCAGGTGCGCGCCGCCGCCGCGATCGAGGAGGGCACGCCGCTGGCCCGCCTGGACGTCGACGCGGTGGTCGGGCGGGTCCGCGAGCTGGCCCGGGTGGCGGGCGTGCGGGTCGAGCGGGAGCTGCCCGGCACCGTGCGGCTGACCGTCGACGAGCGCACGCCGGTCGCCGTCGTGCAGCGGCCCGACGGCGCGCACCTGGTCGACGGCACCGGCAAGGACTACGCCACGCTGGCCCGGCCGCCCGCCGGGCTGCCCGAGCTGAAGGCGGAGCCGGCGGGCCACCTGGCCGCCGTCGTGGTGCTGACCGGCCTGCCCGAGGAGCTGCGCCGGGAGGTGCAGGTGGTCACGGCGACGACCGACGCGGACGTGAAGCTGGCGCTGACCGCCGGGCGCGAGATCCGGTGGGGCTCGTCGGCGGACACGCCGCGCAAGGCGGCCGTGGCGCAGGTGCTGATGACCCGGGACGGCACGGTGTTCGACGTGTCGAGCCCCGAGCTGCCGACCGTCTCCGGCGAGTGATGCTCACCACCCCCGGTGCGCCGGCCCCGTGCCGGCCGGCGCGGAAATCCGGTTCGGCCTGGCGGGTCGTGCGGCGATACTGCGCGCCATGACTGTGACGAAGATCGTGACGGCGCCCGAACACCGCGTCGACCTGCCGTTCACCGGTGACGAGCGCTCGCTGCTGGGCGGTTTCCTGGACTACCTGCGCGGCACCGTGCAGCTCAAGGTCGCCGGACTGTCCGAACAGGACGCGTCCCGCGCGGTGCTCCCGTCGCCGCTGACCACGGCCGCCGGCGTGGTGAAGCACCTGCGCTGGGTGGAGAACTACTGGTTCCGGGTGGCGCTGCTCGGGCACCCGGACGAAGCCCCCTACAGCCGGGAGGACCCGGACGGGGACTGGCGGGTCGGGCCGGGGGAGACGATCGCCGGGCTCGTGAGCGACTACGCTGCGCAGTGCGCGGTCAGCCGGGAGGCGCTCGCGGGGCTCGACCTCGACCACGAGGTCGCGTTCCGGGGGGACAAGCGGTTGTCCGTGCGCTGGGTGCTGATCCACATGATCGAGGAAACGGGTCGGCACGCGGGGCACTTGGACGTGGTGCGCGAGCTGCTCGACGGGGTGACCGGCGAGTAGACGTCGCTCACCCGGTCAGGACACGACACGGCGTGGCTGCTGGACCGACGCATTCCCGATGCATAACGTCCTCAGAGAACATACGGGGTTGACATAACTCTTGACCTCTGGTTGAGGGTTTCAATCCGGGTGGAGCTCCGTCCGGGTGTGACACCGGTGGTCATCCACTCCAGCACATGAGCACGGACACGATCAGGAAGGCGGATCCGATGACGCCCCCGCACAACTACCTCGCGGTGATAAAGGTCGTCGGCATCGGCGGCGGCGGTGTCAACGCCGTGAACCGGATGATCGAGGTCGGGCTCAAGGGCGTCGAGTTCATCGCGGTGAACACCGACGCGCAGGCGCTGTTGATGTCCGACGCGGACGTCAAGCTCGACATCGGCCGTGAACTGACCCGCGGCCTCGGCGCGGGCGCGAACCCCGAGGTGGGCCACAAGGCCGCCGAGGACCACCGCGAGGAGATCGAGGAAGTCCTCAAGGGCGCGGACATGGTGTTCGTGACCGCCGGCGAGGGCGGTGGCACGGGCACCGGCGGTGCGCCGGTCGTGGCGTCCATCGCCCGCAAGCTCGGCGCCCTCACCATCGGTGTGGTGACCCGGCCGTTCTCGTTCGAGGGCAAGCGCCGGGCCAAGCAGGCCGAAGAGGGCATCCAGGCGCTGCGCAACGAGTGCGACACGCTCATCGTGATCCCGAACGACCGGCTGCTCCAGCTCGGCGACATCGGCGTCAGCCTGATGGACGCGTTCCGCTCGGCGGACGAGGTGCTGCTGTCCGGTGTCCAGGGCATCACCGACCTCATCACCACGCCCGGCCTGATCAACCTGGACTTCGCCGACGTCAAGTCGGTCATGTCCGGGGCGGGCTCGGCGCTGATGGGCATCGGCTCGGCGCGCGGCGAGGGCAGAGCGGTGCAGGCCGCGCAGAAGGCGATCAACTCGCCGCTGCTGGAGGCGTCCATGGAGGGCGCGCACGGCGTGCTGCTGTCCATCGCGGGCGGCTCCGACCTGGGGCTGTTCGAGATCAACGAGTCCGCGTCGCTGGTCCAGGAGGCCGCGCACCCGGACGCGAACATCATCTTCGGCACGGTGATCGACGACTCCCTCGGCGACGAGGTCCGGGTCACGGTGATCGCGGCCGGGTTCGACAGCGGCGGCCCCACGCACAAGAAGCTGGAGCCGCAGGCGCTGTCCGGTGCCCAGCGCGCCGGGGCGGTCGCCCCCGGTGACGCCGGGGCGGTGCAGCGCGCGCCGCAGCCGCCCGTCCAACCCCCGCCGCCCACCCAGTTCTCCGGGCAGGTCGACCACCCGCCGCAGCCCGTCCACCAGCCGCAGCACCAGCCCCAGCACCAGCCGGTGTCCCAGCCGGTGGCGCAGCACCAGCCGCCGGTGGTCGAGCGGGCCGGCGTGCCGCAGCCCACCCAGGCCAACGGCGCGTCCGCGCAGCCGACCTACCAGCCGCCGCAGCCGTCGACCATCCACCGGCCGCTCTCGCAGAGCGGCACGCTGCCCAGCCGGGCGGTGCCGGTGACCGACGACCCGGACGACGAGGTGGACGTGCCGCCGTTCATGCGGCGCTGAGCACCGGGCGGGCCGGGGGACCGGCCGCCCTCCGCGCGTCACGGGGGAGACCCGCCGAGCCTCGGCGGGTCTCCCCCTTCGCGCATGGCAGGCTGTGCGCGTGCGCATCCGTCGTGTCGTGACCACCCGCCAGGGCGGGGTCTCCCAGCCGCCGTACGAGTCCTTCAACCTCGGCGACCAGGTCGGGGACGACCCGGCGGCGGTCGCCGCGAACCGCCGCCGGCTCGCCGAGGGCCTCGGGCTCACCCCGGACCGGCTGGTCTGGATGGAGCAGGTGCACGGCCGCACCGCCCAGGTCGTGGACGGCCCGGTCGCGCGACCGCTGGAGGCCACCGACGCCGTGGTCACCCGCGCCGAGCGGCTCGCCCTGGTCGTGCTCACCGCCGACTGCGTGCCGGTGCTGCTGGGCGACCCGGAGGCGGGCGTGGTGGCCGCAGTGCACGCCGGGCGGGTCGGCGCGCGGGTCGGCGTGGTGCCGGCCGCGCTGAGCGCCATGGAGTCGCTGGGTGCGCGGCCGGAGCGGGTGGAGGTGCTGCTCGGGCCGGCCGTGTGCGGCCAGTGCTACGAGGTGCCCGCCGCCATGCGCGACGACGTGGACAGGCACCTGCCGGGCAGCGCCACCAAGAGCCGGACCGGGCGGCCCGCGCTCGACCTGCGGGCCGGCATCTGGCAGCAGCTCGCCGACGCGGGCGTCGGCAAGGTCGGCGTCGACCCGCGCTGCACGGTCGAGGAGCGCGACCTGTTCAGCCACCGGCGCGAGCCCGGCACGGGCCGGCTCGCGGGCGTGATCTGGATCGACGCGTGAACCGGCGCGACGAGCTGGCCGCGAACCTGGCGGACGTGCGCGGGCGGATCGACCGGGCGTGCGCGGCGGCCGGGCGGGACAGCGCCGAGGTGACCCTGCTCGCGGTGACCAAGACCTTCCCGGCGGCCGACGTGGCGCTGCTGGCCGACCTGGGCCTGACCGAGTTCGCGGAGAACCGGGACCAGGAGGCGGGTGCGAAGGTCGCCGAATTCGCCGCGCTGCGGCCCGGTGCGGCGGTCCGCTGGCACATGGTCGGCAGCCTCCAGCGGAACAAGGCGCGCTCCGTCGTGGGCTGGGCGGACCAGGTCGACTCGGTCGACTCGGAGCGGCTGGCCGACGCCCTGGCCAGGGCGTCGGGGGAGCACCCGCTCGACGTGCTGATCCAGGTCAGCGTGGACGGCGACCCCAAGCGCGGCGGCCACCCGCTGCCGGACCTCCCGCGACTGGCCGATCATGTCGCCCGAAAGGGTGAACTTGTCCTGCGCGGTGTGATGACCGTCGCACCCCTCGGAATGTCTCCACAGCAGGCGTTTGACGCTCTACATGGTGCGGTAACCCGCTTGCGTGACGATCATCCCGATGCCAACGTGATCTCGGCGGGGATGTCCGGTGACCTGGAAGATGCGATCTCGTGCGGATCGACGTGCGTGCGTGTCGGAACAGCGTTGCTGGGCAGCCGGAGACTAGCCTCGCCGTAACTGTCTGGAACCTCTGGGACGACCGCGACGTCCTTGCGGGTAGGGAGATCGGCGGAGAGAGGGCTCGACCATGAGCGGGTTTCACAAGCTGAAGGCCTACTTCGGGATGGTTCCCGCCGAGTACGCCGACGACCCCGACTACGACAACGAGCGCCCGGGGCGTTACGACTACCGGTCCGAGTACAGCGAGCCCGACGACTACGAGACCTACCCCGAGCAGCGCAACGGCCGCCGCCCGGCGGGCCGCTACCGCAGCGAGCTCGACGACGCGGAGGACTTCGAGCCCGACGCCCGCTCCCGGGGCTCCCGGCGGTCGTGGAACACCGAGCCCACGCACGGCGCGCTGGCCGTGGACCCGTCCCGCGAGCCGGTCGCCCGGCCGCGCCCGGCACCCGAGCCCGCGCGCAACCAGCTCGGCCGCATCACCACGCTCAACCCGCGCAGCTACAACGAGGCGCGGACCATCGGCGAGCACTACCGCGACGGCACCCCGGTGATCATGAACCTCACCGACATGGACGACGCGGACGCCAAGCGCCTGGTGGACTTCGCGGCCGGCCTGGCCTTCGCGCTGCGCGGGTCGATCGACAAGGTCACGAACAAGGTGTTCCTGCTCTCACCGCCCAACATCGACGTGACGGCGGAGGACCGCCGGCGGCTCGCGGAGGGCGGGTTCCTCAACCACGGGTGAGTGATGGCACAGTTGGGGGTGTGTTCGCACTCGCGCTGGTCCTCTACTACGTGCTCTTCGCGTTCTGGCTGCTCCTCACGGCTCGCGTCGTGGTGGAGCTGGTCAGGTCTTTTGCCAGGGAGTGGCGCCCGGCGGGCGGCGTCGCGGTGGCCCTGGAGACTGTCTACACGGTGACCGATCCCCCCGTCCGACTGCTCCGCCGGCTCATCCCCACCGTGCGGATCGGGGGCATCGGGCTGGACTTGTCCATTATTGTGCTGTTGCTGGTCGTTATCATTCTGATGCGAGTAGCCGATCCCAGGTGAGGGGACCAGGGATGTCCACAGCCCAGGAGTGCGTGAGGTGATCTGATGCCGTTGACCCCCGCGGACGTGCACAACGTCGCGTTCAGCAAGCCGCCGATTGGCAAGCGGGGCTACAACGAGGACGAGGTGGACGCGTTCCTCGACCTGGTTGAGGGCGAGCTCGCCCGCCTGATCGAGGAGAACAACGACCTGCGCCAGCAGGTCGAGCAGCTCGACCAGCAGGTCGAGACCGCGCGCGCCGACCTCGAGGACGCCCGGGCGAAGGTCGCCGCCGGCGTCGGCCCCGGCCGTGTCGTCGACGAGCCCCGCAGGCTCGCGCCGGTCCCGCCCCCCTCGGCGCTGGAGCAGACCTCGCCCGGTGGTGGTGGAGATCACCACGTGCAGGCCGCCAAGGTGCTGGGCCTGGCCCAGGAGATGGCCGACCGGCTCACCGGCGAGGCCAAGGCCGAGGCGGACGGGATGCTGTCGGAGGCGCGGACGAAGTCCGAGCAGCTGCTCTCCGAGGCCCGAGCCAAGTCCGACACCATGGTCAACGAGGCGCGCACGCGCGCCGAGACCATGCTGAACGACGCGCGGACCCGTGCCGAGACCTTGGAGCGGCAGGCCCGGGAGAAGGCCGGCGCGCTCGACCGCGACGCCCAGCGCAAGCACGCCGAGGTGATGGGCAACATCACCCAGGAGAAGAACACGCTGGAGAAGCAGATCGACAAGCTCCAGACGTTCGAGCGCGAGTACCGGACCCGGCTCAAGACCATGCTGGAGTCCTCGCTGCGCGACCTGCAGGACCGGGGCCCGGCCGCCCCGTCCGACGGCCGCCAGCAGGGCTACTCGTTCGGCGCGCGCGCCGAGGCGGGCTGACCGGTCGTCCTGACCTGATCACGTGCTCTACATCGTCGCGCTGTTGGTGCTGGCGGCCTTGGGGCTGCTCGTGCCCGCGTTGACCACGGACCAGGTGTACTGGGCGTGGCTCTCCGTGGGCGCGAGCGCGGCTGCGGCGCTGGTCCTGGTCTGGGACTGGTCGCTGCGCCGTCGTCGGGGAACCGCCCCGGCCGCCGGCACCACCGCGCGTCGGGCCGACCACCGGGAGGACCCCGGTGGTCCGCCTGCCGACGAGGTCGGCGACGACACCTCGCCGGACCGGGCCGTCGAGCCCGACGAGGAAGACACGGACGCCGCCGACCTGCTGGTCGTGGCGGACCTGGCGGACGAGGTCCGCGTCCTGGACGAACGCCCCCGCTACCACCTGGCGGCGTGCGCGTGGCTGGGCGGCAGGGCCTCGCTGGGCCTCCCGGTCTCCGAGGCCCGGCAGTTGGGCTTCACCCCGTGCGCCGCGTGCGGGCCGGACGCCACCCTCGCCGCGAAGAAGCGCGGCTCCTGACGGCCGGCCGGCGCGTGGGACGTCCGCCACAACCCGGTTGCGGCCACGAGCTACGCTTGACCCACACGGCGTTGATCCGGCCATCACCGGGGAGCCTCCGGAAGAACGGGCGCGAGCCCCAGTAGAACCGGACGGGTGCGGCCCGTCACAGCCGTCAACGAGAGGCCGTCGCGTGCGCGCGCCGGCAAGCGGGGTGGTACCGCGGTGCGCCGGAGCCAGGCGCGTCGTCCCCGCGTGCCGGATGACGCAGCACGCGAGGAGCAGCACGATGGCCTACCCGAAGGCAGGCGAGGGCGCGGTGCCCTCCCAGCCGTCCTTCCCCGCCCTGGAGCGGGACGTCCTCGACTTCTGGAAGTCCGACCGGACGTTCCAGGACTCGGTCGACGCCCGGCCGGCGGGCGACCGGGGCGCCAACGAGTTCGTCTTCTACGACGGCCCGCCGTTCGCCAACGGCCTCCCCCACTACGGGCACCTGCTGACCGGGTACGTCAAGGACGTCGTCCCGCGCTACCGGACCATGCGCGGCGAGCACGTCGAGCGCCGGTTCGGCTGGGACACCCACGGCCTGCCCGCCGAGGTGGAGGCGGAGAAGCAGCTCGGGTTCTCGTCGAAGTCCGAGATCGAGGCGTTCGGGATCGAGAAGTTCAACGACGCCTGCCGCACGTCGGTGCTCCAGTACACCGACCAGTGGCGCGACTACGTCACCCGCCAGGCGCGCTGGGTCGACTTCGACAACGACTACAAGACCCTCGACCTGGACTACATGGAAAGCGTCATGTGGGCCTTCAAGACCCTGTGGGACAAGGGGTTGGTCTACGAGGGCTTCCGGGTGCTCTGGTACTGCTGGCGCTGCGAGACGCCGCTGTCCAACACCGAGACCAAGATGGACGACACCTACCGCGACCGGCAGGACCCGGCGGTCACGGTGGGGCTGCGGCTGGAGTCCGGCGAGCTGGCCCTGGTGTGGACGACCACGCCGTGGACGCTCCCGTCGAACCTCGCCGCCGCCGTGCACCCGGACGTCGACTACGTGGTGGTCGAGGCCGCCGGCGAGCGCTACCTGCTCGCCGAGGCGCGGGTGCCCGCCTACGCCCGCGAGCTGGGCGAGGAGCCGCCGGTGGTGGCCCGCTACAAGGGCTCCGACCTGGTCGGCCGCCGGTACGCGCCGCCGTTCGACTTCTTCGCCGGCCGGGAGAACGCGCACCAGGTGCTCGCCGCCGACTACGTCACCACCGAGGACGGCACGGGCATCGTGCACATCGCCCCCGCCTTCGGTGAGGAGGACAAGGTCGTCACGGACGCCGCCGGCATCGAGGTCGTCGTGCCGGTCGACCCGCACGGCCGGTTCACCGCCGAGGTGCCGCCGTACGAGGGGCAGCACGTCTTCGACGCCAACAAGGCGATCATCCGCGACCTGCGGGACGCGGGCCTGCTGCTGCGCCACGAGACCTACGACCACCCGTACCCGCACTGCTGGCGCTGCGACAACCCGCTGATCCAGCGGGCCGTGTCGTCGTGGTTCGTCGCGGTGTCGAAGTTCAAGGACCGGATGGTCGAGCTGAACCAGCAGATCAACTGGGTGCCCGAGCACATCAGGGACGGCCAGTTCGGCAAGTGGCTGGAGAACGCGCGGGACTGGAACATCTCCCGCAACCGGTTCTGGGGCTCGCCGATCCCGGTGTGGGTGTCCGACGACCCCGAGCACCCCCGGGTGGACGTCTACGGCTCGCTGGACGAGCTGGCCCGCGACTTCGGCGCGCGCCCGACCGACCTGCACCGGCCGCACATCGACCAGCTCACCCGGCCCAACCCGGACGACCCGACCGGGAAGTCCACCATGCGCCGGGTGCCGGAGGTCCTCGACTGCTGGTTCGAGTCGGGCTCGATGTCGTTCGCGCAGGTGCACTACCCGTTCGAGAACCAGCAGTGGTTCGAGGACCACTACCCGGGCGACTTCATCGTCGAGTACAACGGCCAGACCCGGGGCTGGTTCTACACCATGCACGTGCTGGCCACGGCGCTGTTCGACCGGCCGGCGTTCAAGAACTGCGTGGCGCACGGGATCGTGCTGGGCGACGACGGCCAGAAGATGTCCAAGTCCCGCAAGAACTACCCGGACGTCAACGAGGTGTTCGACCGCGACGGCTCGGACGCCATGCGGTGGTTCCTGATGGCCTCGCCGATCCTGCGCGGCGGCGACCTGGTCGTCACCGAGCGGGGCATCCGCGACGCGGTGCGCCAGGCCGTGCTGCCGCTGTGGAACACGTGGTACTTCCTCGCGCTCTACGCCAACGCCGAGGGCGTCGAGGGCACCTGGCGGACCGGCTCGCCGCACGTGCTCGACCGGTACGCGCTGGCCAAGACCCACGACCTGGTCGCGGACGTGCGGGCGCGGCTGGACGGCTACGACATCTCGGGGGCGTGCGCGTCCATCCGGGAGTTCCTGGAGGTGCTGACGAACTGGTACGTCCGCCGGTCCCGCGACCGGTTCTGGGCGGGCGACCAGGACGCCGTCGACACGCTGCACACCGTGCTGGAGGTGGTGAGCCGGGTGGCCGCGCCGCTGCTGCCGCTGACCACCGAGGTGGTGTGGCGCGGGCTGACCGGCGGGCGCTCGGTGCACCTGGCGGACTACCCGGCGGCGGCCGACCTGCCGGCGGACGACGCGCTGGTGGCCGCCATGGACCAGGTGCGGCAGGTGGCGTCCACGGCGCTGTCGCTGCGCAAGGCGAACAAGCTGCGGGTGCGGCTGCCGCTGGCCCGGCTGGTCATCGCGGCCGGGGACGCGGAGCGGCTGGCCCCGTTCAGCGAGATCCTGCGGGACGAGGTGAACGTCAAGGAGGTCGAGCTGACCTCCGACGTGGACGCGCACGGGCACTTCCAGCTCGCGGTCAACGCGCGGGTGGCCGGGCCGAGGCTCGGGCCGGACGTGCAGAAGGTGATCCGGGCGGTGAAGGCGGGCGACTGGTCCGAGGTCGACGGCACGGTCGTCGCGGCGGGCGTGGAGCTGTTCCCGGAGGAGTACGAGCAGCGGCTCGTGGCCACCGACCAGGGCGCCACGGCGGCGCTGCCGGCCAACAGCGGCCTGGTCGTGCTGGACACCTCGGTCACGCCGGAGCTGGCGGCCGAGGGGGTCGCGCGCGACCTGGTCCGCGTGGTGCAGCAGGCGCGCAAGGACGCGAACCTCGACGTGTCGGACCGGATCGCGCTGGTGGTGGGCGTGCCCGACGGCGAGGTGGCCGACGCGGTGCGGCGGTTCGAGGCGTTCGTCGCGGCCGAGACGCTGGCCGACGCGGTGACCTACGGCGAGGTGGCCGGGGGCGCGTCGGGCTCGGTCGGCGACGGCGTCCAGGTGGCGGTCGCGGTCACGAAGGTCTGACCGCACGACGGGAGGGGGCACGGCCGGGATCGCCCGGCCGCGCCCCCTCTCCGCTGCCACCCCCGGCCGCCGCCCCCCTGCGCCGCCCGGGGGCGCTCCCCGAGGCCCCCGCCTCGGTTGCCACCTCCGCGCTGCCGCCGCCCCCTCGACGGGCGCAGGCGGTCAGGCGGCGCGGAACGCCAGGGCGATCGTCAGCAGCACCCCGACCTGGTCGGCCAGGTACGGCGGCGGTGGGTCGAGGACGTCCACCAGGTCGTTCAGCCAGGTGTTCAGCTCGTCGGGCATGTCAAGCACCTCCCTCGCGCTCCAGCAGGGTGCGCAGGGTCGCCAGGCAGCGGCCCCTGGTCGGGCCGATGCTGCCCCGGGGCATGGACAGGGCCTCGGCCACCGCGCGGTACTCGGCGCGGCCGGCCAGGACGGTCAGCCGGAGCAGTTCCTGGCAGCGCCTCGGCAGGTTCGAGTACGCCCGCCACAGCCGGCGGTCGCGGTCGTCGCGCAGCGCCTCGGTCTCGGGCAGCCAGCGGGTGTCGGCGACGTCGACCGCCGAGTCCGAGGACAGCGCCGCCCGGCCGTTCGCCTCGCGCCACGCGCGCTGGGCCTCGCGCCGGGTGGTCACGATCAGCCAGCCCGCCAGGGCGCGCGGCTCGGCGATCCGGTCCAGGTGCCGCAGCAGGCTCAGCCACACCGTCTGCACCACGTCCTCGGCCACGCCCTGGTCCAGCCCGTTGCCCCGGGCGACGTGCCACACCAGCGGGGTCAGCTCGGTGACCAGCGCGTCGAGCGCGCCCCGGTCGCCGGCGCGGGCGGCGGTGAGCAGCGCCGCGTGCCGCTCGGGCGCGCTGCGGGGCGGCGGGCCCTGGGCGATGATCGCGGCCACGCCCAGGTCGTCGCTGGCCGGGTCGTCGGGGATGGCCTCGGTCAGCTCGTCGCGCAGCTCGTCCAGCAGCGGGTCGAGGCCGCCGCCGTCCGAGGTCGAGAGCCCGGGGCGGGAGTTGCGGCGCGCGTCGTCGTCCGTCATGTTGTCCCCTTCCCGCGCCGGGAGCCCCGCACCCGGCGCTCGGAGTTGCCGACCACCTCGCTGACCCTGGCCCGCGCTTCGGACACGTACCGCCGGACGGAGTCCCTCCTGCATCCCAGCACGTCGGCGATCTCGTCGTCGGTGAAGTCCCAGAACCGCAGCACCAGGGCGGTCCGCAGCTGGTCGGGCAGCCGCGCGATGGCGGCGAGGGTGCTGTTGAGCTCGTGCCACGCCTCGGCCTCGCGGTGCCGCTGCACCAGGATCCGGGAGCGGGCGACCACCTCGTCGGTCACCTCGCTGGGCCGCTCCCGCCGCCGCGACTGGTCGACCAGCAGGTTGCGGATCGTCTTGACCAGCCACGCGCGGCGGGCGGCGGGGGCGATCGAGGGCCAGGTGCGCCACGCGCTGACGAACGCCTCCTGCACCGCGGACTCGTGGTCCAGGTGCGGGGACATGACGGCGGCGAACCGGAAGAGCCGGGTGCGCTCCCGGTGGTAGAAGTCGCCGAAGGTGGCCGCGTGGTCATCGGAGTCTCCCGGTGTCACGAACCCTCCCTCTGGTCGGCGTCCGGCTACCCGGTAGACGGGTGCCGAGGAGGGTTGTGGATGCCGGCGGTTCAGGCCAGTCGGCGCGCTCCGGCCCGCAGCACCCGGACCCACCACGACCAGCGGGCACGCTTGATGTCCTGACCTGCGGCGATGCTCAGGCTGTCGAGCAGGTCCTCGATCAGGGCGTCGTGCAGCCAGCGGACGGCGAGCGGCCAGCCGAGCAACATCCACCCGTTCGGGCGACCGGTGAGCGTGTGCCGGACGCCGCCGGGGACGGCTTCGAGCACGTGCGCGCCGACCAGCCCGAGGCCGGGGGCGAACGTGAACTCCACCCGTCTGCCGGGCTCGTACGCGGTGCAGCGGTAGCGCACGAACCCGTGCCCGCCGTCCGCCCCGACGCCCAGCGGCCGGTCCAGGACCAGGGGCGGCCACGCCCTCGGCCACAGCTCGATCACGCGGTCGACCCAGCCGTCGCCGGGCAGCCGGCGCTCGTGCACGTTCTCGATCATCGCAACCTCCGTACGGTGCCGTATGGAACTGACCATACGGTAGCGTACGGGGAGTGAGAGCACGCCGGACCAAGGACGACTGGACCCAGGTGGCCCTGCGGGCGCTGGCCGAGGGCGGGGTGGCGGCGGTGGCCGTGGAACCGCTCGCGGCGCGGCTCGGCGCGACGAAGGGCAGCGCCTACTGGCACTTCCCCAACCGCGAAGCCCTGCTCAAGGCCACCCTCGAACGGTGGGAGCGGGAGCACACCGAGGCGGTGATCGAGCTGGTCGAGGGCGAGCCCACGCCGGACGGCCGGCTGCGCAAGCTGTTCGGGCTGGTCCTGGAGGACCCGCGCGCCAGCGCCGTGGAGCTGGCCATGCTCGCCGCCAAGGACGACCCGGCGGTCGCGCCCGTGCTGCGCCGCGTCACCGACCGGCGGGTCGGCTACCTGGTCGAGCTGTTCGGCGCCATCGGGTTCCCGCCCGCCGCCGCCCGCCGCCGGGCCGTGCTCGCCTACTCGGTCTACCTCGGCCAGGCCCAGCTCATGTCCGCCGCGCCGCACGTGGTCGACGGCCGCCGCGACCTGCTGGAGGACACCCTCGCCTCGGTGACCTCCCGTGCCTGACCCGTTCCGGCTGGGCGTCCGGGTCAAGCCCGGCGCGAAGCGCGACGCCGTGGGCGGCCGGTGGGACGGGACGGCGCTGGTGGTCGCCGTCGCCGCGCCCGCCGTGGAGGGCCGGGCCAACGAGGCCGTGCGCAGGGCGGTGGCCGGGGCGTTCGGCGTGCGCAGCCGGGACGTGCGGATCGTGCGGGGCGAACGCGGCCGGGACAAGGTGGTCGAGCTCGACCCGGCCCCGGCCGACGCCCGGGAACGCCTCGCGCGGCTCCTCGACGGCTGACCGGCGGGTCGTCCGAGCGGACGATCGGTCCGATGTGGATGGTCGACGGCGGTGCGTCCACCGTGGACCCCGCCCCGCCGCACCGCAACCGCCCGGCGCGGCCCCGGTGGGCACAGCCGGTGCCGGATTAGTCCAAATCGACGTCAGCGGGGGAGAATGCACACCACCGAGTGAACAACTGGAGGTCGAGTGGGTGGTGTGACGGCCTTTCTCGGCATCGGCGCCGCGGTGTTGCTGCTCTCCGTCATCGCGGTGCGGGTGTCGACCAAGCTCGGTCTGCCCTCGCTCCTGCTGTACCTGGGCATCGGCGTGCTGCTCGGCGAGTCCGTGCTCGGCATCCAGTTCGAGGACGCCGACCTGACCCGCTCGCTGGGCACCGTGGCGCTCGTGCTGATCCTCACCGAGGGCGGCCTGACGACCCGCTGGACCGCCGTGAAACCCGCCCTGGGGCTGGGGATCGCACTGTCCACAGTGTCCGTCGCGGTCAGCGTCGGGCTGACCGGCCTCGGCCTGCACCACCTGCTCGGCCTGGACTGGCGCACGGCCCTGCTGTGGGGGGCGGTGCTGTCGTCCACCGACGCGGCGGCGGTGTTCAGCGTGCTGCGCGGGGTGGGCGTCGGCAAGCGCCTGATCGGCGCGCTGGAGCTGGAGTCCGGCCTCAACGACGCCCCGGTGTACATCGCCGTGGTGCTGCTCGCCTCCCCCGATCCGGTGACGTGGACCGCGCCCGCGCTGATGGCCTACGAGCTGCTCGCCGGCGGCGCGATCGGCGTCGCGCTCGGGTGGCTGGGCGGGGTCGGGCTGCGGCGTGCCGCACTCCCGTCCACCGGCCTGTACCCGCTGGCCACGGTCGCGGTGTGCCTGCTCGCCTACACGGCCGGCGACCTGGCGCACGCGTCCGGGTTCCTCGCGGTCTACACGGCGGCCCTCGTGCTGGGCAACGCCCGCCTGCCGCACCGGTCGGACACGCTGTCCTTCGCCGAGGGCCTGGGCTGGATCGCCCAGATCGGCCTGTTCGTGCTGCTGGGCCTGTACGCCTCGCCCGGCCGGCTGTTCGAGTCCCTGATCCCCGCGCTGGTCGCGGGCGGCGTGCTGGTCCTGCTGGCCCGGCCGGTGTCGGTGCTGTGCGCGGCGCTGCCGTTCAAGGTGCCGTGGCGCGAGCAGGTGTTCATCTCGTGGTCCGGGCTGCGCGGCGCGGTCCCGATCGTGTTCGCCCTGATCCCGCTCATCCAGGGCTTCGACGGCGCGCAGCAGCTCGTGGACGTGGTGTTCGTGCTGGTCATCCTGCTGACGGTGGTGCAGGGCTCGACCCTGCCGTGGATGGCGAAGTGGCTCGGGCTGGTGCGCTCCGGCGAGGCGCAGGAGGTCCAGGTCGACTCCTCGGCGCTGGACGAGCTGGGCGCGGAGCTGCTCCAGGTGCGCATCCAGACCGGGTCCAAGCTGCACGGCGTCTACCTCAGCGAGCTGCGGCTGCCGCCGGGCGCGGCGGTGAGCCTGGTGGTGCGCGGCGACGACGGGTTCACCCCGCAGGCCACCACCCGCCTCCAGGTGCACGACCAGTTGCTGGTGGTCTGCACGGACGCGGCCCGCACGGCGGCCGAGAAGCGCATCCGCGCCGTCGACCGCGCCGGCCGCTACGCCCGGTGGAAGGGCGACGCGGGCCTGCCGTGACCCGCCGGTCCCCGCTGTGATCCCGGTCGCGCCCGGAGGGCGGTACCGGGCGGGCGGACCGGTGCGGTGATCGCCGCCGTGACCTGCGGGAGCCGCCGGGCCCTGGCGGTTCCCGCACGGCGGGCGGAAGCGGCGGGCGGGCTCCCGGATCGTGAACGGGCCTCGACTCGGCGCGGTGCCGTGGGCTAACTTCGGTCCCGAGGTCATGAGTGCCAGCGCGAAGCTCGGGCTAGCTGGCCGGCAACCCTCCTACCGCGGTGGGGTGCCCCCGATGAGGACCTGGCCTGGCGCGCAGGGCGTCGGGCAAGCGCGGGCCTCCCATGCCACGGAGTCCGCCGGACCCGTCGGAGGTTGTCATGACCGTCGCAGTTCCCGGATCGATCGCCGCCCTGCCCCGCGTCGTCGGGGCGTCGCTGCGCGTCCCGCTGGTCACCGGCGAGCGCGTCGAGTACGCCAACCTCGACCACGCCGCCAGCGCACCCTGCCTGGAGCAGGTCCGCGACGCCGTGGACGAGCTGCTGCCCTGGTACGCCAGCGTGCACCGGGGCGCGGGCTTCGCCTCCCAGGTGTCCACCCGGGTCTACGAGCAGGCCCGCGACTCGGTGCGCCGCTTCCTCGGTGCCCGCGACACCGACACCGTCGTGTTCACCCGCAACACCACCGACTCGCTGAACCTGCTGGCCCGCAGCCTGCCCCGGCACACCTCCGTGGTGCTGTTCGACACCGACCACCACGCGGCGCTGCTGCCGTGGCGCGGCCCGAACGTGCGCCGCCTGGTCACCCCGGCTAGGCCCGCCGAGGCCGTGCTGGAGCTCGACCGCGCGCTGCGCGCCACCCCCGAAGGCCCCCGGCTGGTCGTGGTGACCGGCGCGTCGAACGTGACCGGCGAGGTGTGGCCGGTGGCCGAACTCGCCGCCGTCGCCCGCCGGCACGGCGCCCGGGTCGCGCTCGACGCCGCGCAGCTCGCCCCGCACCGCCCGGTGGACCTGCGGGCGCTGGACGTGGACTACGCGGTGCTCTCCGGCCACAAGGTCTACGCCCCGTTCGGCACCGGCGTGCTGGTCGGCCGGGCCGACTGGCTCCAGGCCGCCGACCCGTACCTGGTCGGCGGCGGCGCGACCGCGCGGGTCACCGACCACGGCGACCGGCTGGGCGTGGCCTGGTCGGCGGTGCCGGAGCGGCACGAGGCCGGGTCGCCGAACGTCGTGGGCGTGCACGCCCTCGCGGTGGCCTGCGACGTGCTGGGCCGGCACTGGGAGCAGACCACCGCGCACGAGCGGGAGCTGCTGGCCCGGCTGCGCGCCGGCCTGGCGACCGTGCCCGGCGCGCACGAGCTGTCGCTGTTCGGCCCCGGGCAGGACCGGGTGGGCGTGGTGAGCTTCGTGGTGCACGGGCAGGACGTCGGCTTCCTGGCCGCCGCGCTCGCCGCCGAGCACGGCATCGGCGTGCGGGACGGCGCGTTCTGCGCGCACGTCGCCGTGCACCGGCTGACCGAGGGCGACCGGGCGCTGCGCGCGTCGCTGGGCCTGGGCAGCACCGCCGAGCACGTCGACCGGTTCGTGGCGGCGCTGCGGTCGCTGGTGGTCGAGGGCTCGCGGTGGCGGTACCGGGTCGTCGACGGCCGGTGGGTGCCGGAGGACGACGAGCGGGCGCTCCCGCCGTTCCTGCGCTGAACGGATGCTGGACAATGGCCCGGTGAGCACCGATCCCAACACCGGTCCGGAGCACCGGGCCGCCCCGGTCGACCCGGACCCGGGCGGCACCGCCGAGCCGCCACCCCCGAAGAGCCGGGTGGCGCTGCTCGCGGCGATCGCCCCGGTGGTGCTGGCGCTCGACGTCGCGACCAAGGTCGTCGCGGTCGAGCAGCTGGAGGGCCGGGAACCCGTCGAGCTGCTCGGCGGACTGGTCTACCTGTCGTTCCTGCGCAACTCCGGCGCGGCGTTCGGCCTGGCCGAGGGCTGGACGGTGATCCTCGCCCTGATCGCGGTGGGCGTGGTCGGGTTCATCCTGTGGATCGCCCGCAAGCTGCGGTCGGTCGGCTGGGCGGTCGGCCTCGGGCTGGTGCTGGGCGGCGCGGCGGGCAACCTGGTGGACCGGCTGTTCCGGTCGCCGGGACCGCTGCGCGGGCACGTGGTCGACTTCATCTCGGTCGTCGAGCCCTACGGCACGTTCTTCCCGGTGTTCAACATCGCCGACTCCGGCATCTGCGTGGGCGGCGCGATCATCGTGATCATGGCCGCGCTCCAGCGCGACTACGACGGGACCCGCCACGTGAAGCCGGTGGAGGACGCATGAGCGACTACCGCACGCTGCCCGTGCCCGACGGGCTGGACGGGATGCGCGTCGACGCGGGCCTGGCCAAGCTCCTCGGCCTGTCCCGCACGGTCGTGGCGACCCTGGCCGAGGCCGGCGACGTGGTGCTCGACGGCCAGCCCGCCGGCAAGTCCGACCGGCTGGTCGCGGGCTCGTGGCTGGAGGTCGCGCTGCCCGAGCCGGAACGCCCGGTGCAGGTGCAGGCGATCGCCGTCGAGGGCCTGGAGGTCCTGCACGAGGACGACGACATCATCGTGGTCGACAAGCCGGTCGGCGTGGCCGTGCACCCCAGCCCCGGCTGGACGGGCCCGACGGTGGTCGGCGGGCTCGCCGCCGCCGGGGTGCGGGTCGCCACGTCCGGCGCGGCCGAGCGGCAGGGCGTGGTGCACCGGCTGGACGTCGGCACGACCGGCGTGATGGTGGTCGCCAAGAGCGAGCACGCGTACTCGGCGCTCAAGCAGGCGTTCAAGGAGCGGACGGTCGACAAGCTGTACCACGCGCTGGTGCAGGGCCACCCGGACCCGATCAAGGGCACCGTCGACGCGCCGATCGACCGCCACCCCAAGCACGACTACAAGTTCGCGGTGATGGCCAACGGCAAGCCGAGCATCACCCACTACGAGGTGGTCGAGGCGTTCCGGGCGGCGTCGCTGCTCGACGTGCACCTGGAGACCGGGCGCACCCACCAGATCCGGGTGCACTTCTCCGCGCTGCGCCACCCGTGCGTGGGCGACCTGACCTACGGCGCGGACCCGGTGCTGGCCAAGCGGCTGGGCGTGACCCGGCAGTGGCTGCACGCGCGCACGCTGGGCTTCTACCACCCGGCCGACGGCCAGTGGGTCTCGTTCACCAGCGAGTACCCGGCCGACCTGGCCGACGCGCTGGAACTGCTGCGCGCCGAGGGCTGACCGCGCTACCGCGCCGGGCCGACGACGGACCCGGCGCGCAGCCACGCCTCGCAGCCGATGAGGTCCTCCACCGCGAACTGGTGGTCCTCCACGACGTGCGCGGTCTCCGTGAGCCGCCGGACCCGGTCGGGGTCGACCAGCCCGCGCTCGGCGAGCAGCGAGTCCGCGAACAGGTCCCGGACGGCGGCGGCGTTGCGGCGCAGCCCGTCGTACGCCTCGGCGCTGAAGTCGCCCTTGGTCTGCCGCCGGCGCAGCGGCTCGGGCAGGATGCCGCGCATGGCCTCGGCGAGCAGCCGCTTGTACTGCCAGGGCGTGGAGCGGTGGTGCGCCTGGACGGACAGGACGGCGTCGAGGACCCGGTCGTCGAGGTAGGGCAGGTCGAGGAAGACGTGCTGCTCGGCGTGCAGGGCGGCCAGGTGCCGGTAGCCCGCCGCAGCGGTGCGCAGCACCAGCACCGTCTGGTGCTGCCCCGGGTCGGCGGCCAGGGGCTCGGCGTCGTCGGCGGCGCGGCGCAACGCCGCCCGTGCGGTGGCGACGGCCTCCGGCGTCGCGCACGAGGAGGCGCGCAGCGGGCTCAGGCCCCAGCCGAACAGGGGACCGCGTTGCGGTGCCCCGGGCCGGGTGAGGCCGGCGGCCTGGTCGCGCCACCAGCCGGAGACGGTGCCGGGCCGGGCGAGAAGACCGCGCAGGGTCTCGGCCGGCGGCCAGCGCTCGACCGCCCGGTGGGCGCGCAGCAGCCGCAGCGCGGTCACCGGGGCGCGGCGCAGCAGGCCGTGGAGGTGGCCGTGCACCGGGAGGAACAGCTCGTCGCCGCCGTGCCCGCCGACGTGGTGGTGGTAGCCCCGGTCGGCGAGCAGGCCGACGACGTGGCGCTCCAGGGCGTCGGTGCGGGTGCACGTGGTGGGCTCGTCGGTGTCGGTGGCCCGCGCCGGGTCGGTGAACAGGGCGGGCAGGTCGGCGGGCGACAGCACCAGGTGCTCGGCGTGCGGCAGGGACCGGACCGCCCGTGCCGCGTGGACCGCGTCGTCGTTGTGCGGGTCGGAGCCGGCCACCCGGACCGTCAGCAGGTCGGGGACGCCGTGGTGCGCGGCGAGGAAGCACAGCGAGCCGGAGTCGAGCCCGCCGGACAGGTCCGCGCTGAAGCGCACGCCCCGGCGGTGGCCCATCGCCTCGACCAGCGCGTCCCGCACCGCCGCGACGCCCTCGGCCGCCGGGAGCGCGGGCTCGGGGGCGGTCCACCGCCGCACGACCCGGTCGCCCAGCAGGAGGCAGTGGTCGGGGGGCACGGTGGTGACGCCCCGCCACGTGCTCCGCTCACCCAGCGGCGGGGGGACGGCGTCCCCGCAGACGACCCGCACCGCGAGCGCGTCCTCGTCGATCCCGGTGCCGGCGAGCCGGGCCAGCAGCGCGGCCCGGTCCGAGGCGACCGGCACGCCCCCGACGCGGGCGTGCGCGACCCGGCGCACCCCGGACAGGCTCCCCTGGACGCGCACCCGCCCGTCCACCGAGGCGACCAGGTGGGAGCTGCCGGGCAGCGCGACCCGGTCGAGGTCGGCGACCGACCGCACCCGCGCGGCGTGCGCGGCCAGCTGATCGGGGGTCACCGGGCAGAACCCGACCGCGACCAGGACCACCCGCCCGGCCCGCGCCCGCACCACCGGCTCGGCCGGCCCGACCACCACCAGCAGTGCCCTGCCGGACGGGTGTCGGGCGACGACGTCCCCGCCGTCGCCCGACACCCCCACCGCCCGGTCGGCGGCAGGGGTGTCGGGGAGCACGACGAATCCGCGCACCACTCAGTTGCCGATCTTCCGACGCCACCGGAAGTCACGGCCCGAGCCGCCGTAGCCCAGCGTGTCCCGCCGGAACCGACCGACCTTCACCAGCAGCGGTCGCTGGTACGGCTGCCGCGTGTTCTCCGTCATCGCCGACACCTCCTTGCTACTCCGCGTGCTCCGGTGAGCACGCTCCGCGAACATCGTGACCACATCGACGGCCGGCCCGCCACACCGGCACCGGGTGACGAATCCGCCGGAGCGCGTGATTTCCCCGATCTCGCAGCCACCTGCACCGACCGTGCCGTCCTGGTCGCGCGCCGGTGCCGCGATCACCCGCCCGGGTGGTGTCGCGGTCGCCTGGCGGCCACGCGGGAACCGCCTCCGGCACCGGAGAATCCCTCCCGCCGGAAGGTCGCGTTCGCGTAACGTTGCGCCAAAGGCCCGCTCGTATGGGGAGGTACGTGGGGTGTCAACGCAGTACGACGACCCGGACCGCACGCCGCCGCGGGGGTTCCCGGTCGGGGGCCGGCAACCGGACGCGTGGGCGGCGGCCGAGCAGCAGCACCTCGCCGCGCGCCGGGCCCGGCCGCCGGTCGAGCCCCGGGTCGGCCCGGTGGCCGCGCGACCCGAGGCGGTCGCGCACCGGCCGCCCGACGCCCGAGCCGACCGGCGGACCGCGCACGCCCCGGCCGAGGACGAGGCGGTCCACGACAGCGGGTTCACCCCCGACCCGGAGGGCGGCAGCGTCGCCCCGGCGGTGATCGGCGGCGACCTGCCCGAGGCCGCGCCCGCCCCGCCGCCGCCCCGGCCGGTGGAGCGGTCGGCGCCACCGGCCAACCCGACAAAGCGCTCATTCTTGGGGAAACTGTTCAACCGCAACGGGTGAACGCCACTCCGACGGCTCGCTGCACTGCCCTTTCGGACCTTGGCGGACGCCCGCCGGGCGGGCCACCCTGGTCGTCCATGAGAGCTATCCGCTACGCCGCGTACGGCCCACCGGACGTCCTCAAGGTCCTGGAGGTCGACCCACCGGTACCGGGCCCGCACGACGTGCTGGTGCGCGTGCGGGCCGCGTCGATCAACCCGCTGGACGACCACTACCTGCGCGGGACCCCCTACCTGGCACGGGCCGCCACCGGGCTGTTCCAGCCGAAGGGCGGGCTCGGCGCGGACCTGTCCGGCCAGGTCGAGTCGGTCGGCCGGGCGGTCACCCGGTTCCAGCCGGGCGACGAGGTCTTCGGCGGGCGCGGCACGTCCACCGACGACCGCAGCGCCGCGTTCGCCCAGTACGCGTGCTTCCGCGAGGACGCGGTGCTGCTGGTCAAACCCGCCGGCCTCACGTTCGAGCAGGCGGCGGCGGTGCCGGTGGCCGCGCTGACCGCGTTGCAGGGGCTGCGCGACGCGGGGCGATTACGCGACGGGCAGAGCGTGCTGGTCAACGGCGCGGCGGGTGGTGTCGGCACGTTCGCGGTGCAGGTCGCCAAAGCGCTCGGCGCGGGCGTGACGGCGGTGTGCGGCACCGGCAACGTCGAGCTGGTGCGCGCGCTGGGCGCGGACCGGGTGGTGGACTACACGGCCGAGGACTTCACCGCGTCCGGCCGCTACGACCTGGTGCTGGACATGATCGGCAACCGGACGTTCGCCGAGTTCCGGCGCATCCTCGCGCCGCGCGGCGCGCTGGTCGCCGTGGGCCGGGCGGTGGCGCGCGACCAGCTCGTGTCGCCGGTGCTGCGGCCGGTGGGGATGGCGGTGGTGTCGGCGTTCGTCAGCGAGCGCCTGGTCCCGTTCCTGTGCCGCAACCGGCGCGACGACCTGGTGACCGTGCGGGACCTGCTCGAATCCGGGCACGTGCGGCCCGTGGTGGACCGCACCTACCCGCTGGAGCGGGCGCGGGAGGCGTTGGCGTACTTCGAGCGGGGACACGTGCGGGGCAAGGTCGTGCTCACCGTGTAGGCCGGTTCGACTACCGTCGACCCCGTGTCGAGGACCAGCGTCAGCAACGAGACCGGCGGTCTGCTCTGCCTCTGGGTCGAACCGGCGGGCACCGACCACTGGTTGCGCCCGGGGGAGGAGTTCACGGTGGTGACCTCCACGGTGGAGGAGTCTCCGTTCAACGTCGTGGTCCACGACGAGGGCGTCACCGTGTGGGTGAACTCGGGCGCGGACGCGGAGGTGGTCGACCGCTCCGGCACGCCGGTCCCGTCCGGCCACCAACGCCCCGCCGACGCCGACTAGCCGGCCCGCCGCTGCGGCTCGACGGCGTGCGGGCCGCACCCGACCCGCACGTCCGGCGGCCGGGTCAGTCGTCGACGGTCCAGACCAGGGTGTTCAGGTCGGTCTCCGGGCGGGAGCTCCACCGGACCGAGGTGACCACCGTGTTCTCCGGCAGCACGTAGACGGTGTGGCCGCCCGCCGTCTCGCCGGGCTGCACGCCGATCTTGTGCGGCGGCCGGGACGACAGCGACACCGGCGCCTTGCCGACCGTCTCGCCGGTGCCGGTCATCAGCACCAGGTACATGTCCGGCAGCGCGTTGAAGGTCACCGTGCCGGTGTTGGCCAGCTCGGTGTGCACGACCACCGCGCGCTCGCCGTCGGCCAGCTTGTAGCCGGCGGCGGTGAACAGGAAGTCCGCCGGGTCCACGACCTCCACGAGCTGGATGGTGAACCGCGCGCCCTCCAGGCCCTCGGTCTCCAGGGTGCTGCCGATCTTGCCGGTGCGGGCCTTGGGCGCGGGCGCGTGGTCGCCCCGCGCCCAGCTGGACGACTGCGGCGGGCCCCACGTGTTGAGCGGTTCCTGCGCGGTGGGCACCGGGTGCGGCTGCGCGGGGAACGGGCCGCTGGGCGGGCCCTGCCGGTAGGAGCCCGACGGCGTGCCCCGGACCGTGCCGGGGGCGGGCGGGTACGCGCCCGAGGGGGTGCCGCGCACGGCGTGCCCCGGGCCCGCCTGGACCGGACCGCCCGGCACCGGGCCGCTCTGCACCGGACCGGTGTAGCTGCCCCACGCCACGCTGTTGGCCAGCGCCTTGCGGATGCCGTTGGGGTCGCACTCCACGCCCACCAGCAGCGGCAGGCCGCTGCCGGACAGGGTGATCAGCCGGGTGGCCGCCTCGCGCGGGTCCATGCCGAGCCTCGCGGCGAGCTCGTGCACGGCGGCACGGCCCATCTCGGCGAGCATGGCCAGGAGACGGGCGTCGACGGGATCCGGCGCTACCACCCCTCGAACGCTACCCGCCTGGGCGGATCTTCGTGCGTTCGCCCCACCGGGCGACCCCGCGAGAACTTCGGGTCGCGCTCACCCCTCCAGCCCCCGGCGGGCCCGGGGAGTTATAGGCTCGCGGGGTCTCGCCCGCGCGTCGATCCCGGGCCCACGTCGATCCTCTGGGGGGTAGGGTGTCCGACTCGTTTGTGCACCTCCACGTGCACACCGAGTACTCGATGCTGGACGGCGCGGCGAAGCTGAAGGACATGTTCGCCGAGTGCGAGCGCCTGGGCATGAGCGCCGCCGCGATCACCGACCACGGCAACATGTACGGCGCGTACGACTTCTACAAGCAGGCGACCTCGGCGGGCATCAAACCCGTGGTGGGCATCGAGGCGTACATGGCGCCCGAGTCGCGGTTCAACAAGAAGCGCGTGCTGTGGGGCGACCCGGGCCAGAAGTCCGACGACGTGTCCGCGTCCGGTGCGTACACCCACCAGACGATCTGGGCGCGCACCAACGAGGGCCTGCACAACCTGATGAAGCTGTCGAGCCGCGCCTCCACCGAGGGCCAGCTCGGCAAGTGGGCGCGGATGGACGCAGAGCTGGTCGCCGAGCACTCGGCCGGGCTGATGGCGACCACCGGCTGCCCGTCCGGCGAGGTGCAGACCCGGCTGAGGTTGGGCCACGAGAAGGAGGCCCTGGAGGCCGCCGCGAAGTGGCGCGACATCTACGGCGCGGACAACTTCTTCGTCGAGCTGATGGACCACGGCATCGAGATCGAGAGCCGGGTGCGCGGCGGGCTGGTCGACATCGCCAGGAAGCTCGCCATCCCGTTCGTGGTCACCAACGACTCGCACTACACCTACGCGGAGGACCGCGAGGCGCACGACGCGCTGCTGTGCGTGCAGACCGGCAAGACGCTCCAGGACCCGAGCCGGTTCAAGTTCGACGGCTCCGGCTACTACCTGAAGTCGCCGGAGGAGATGCGCGCGATCGACTCGTCCGACGCGTGGCAGGAGGGGTGCCGCAACACCCTGCTGGTGGCCGAGAAGGTCGACACCACCGGCATGTTCTCGTTCCAGAACCTGATGCCGCGCTACCCGACGCCCGACGGCATGACCGAGTCCGACTACTTCCGCGAGGAGGTGTGGGCCGGGATGCGCCGCCGGTTCCCGGGCGGCGTGGACGAGGTCCACGAGAAGCAGGTCGAGTTCGAGATCGGCGTCATCCTCCAGATGGGCTTCCCGTCCTACTTCCTGGTGGTGGCGGACTTCATCAACTGGGCCAAGGAGAACGGCATCCGGGTCGGCCCCGGCCGGGGGTCCGCCGCAGGCGCGCTGATCGCCTACGCGATGGGCATCACCGACCTCGACCCGCTGGCGCACGGCCTGATCTTCGAGCGGTTCCTCAACCCGGACCGGGTCAGCCCGCCCGACATCGACATCGACTTCGACGAGCGCCGGCGCGGTGACGTGATCCGCTACGTCACCGAGAAGTGGGGCTCGGACAAGGTCGCCCAGGTGATCACGTTCGGCACCATCAAGGCGAAGGCGGCGATCAAGGACTCCGCCCGCGTGCTCTACGGCCAGCCCGGCTACGCGGTGGCCGACCGCATCTCCAAGGCGATGCCGCCCGCCGTGATGGGCAAGGACATCCCGCTGGCGGGCGTGTTCGACGCCTCCCACAAGCGGTACTCGGAGGCCGCCGAGGTGCGCGCCCTCTACGACACCGACCCGCAGGTCAAGGAGATCATCGACACCGGTCGCGGCCTGGAGGGCCTGATCCGCAACGCCGGCGTGCACGCCTGCGCGGTGATCATGTCCGCCGAACCGCTGATGGACCACATCCCGGTGTGGAAGCGGCCCCAGGACGGCTCCATCATCACGCAGTTCGACTACCCGACCTGCGAGACGCTCGGCCTGCTGAAGATGGACTTCCTGGGCCTGAGCAACCTGACCACGATCGACGACGCGCTCAAGAACATCGCCCTCAACGGCAAGGGCGACGTCGACATCACCACGGTCCCGCTGGAGGACAAGAAGACCTACGAGCTGCTCGGCCGGGGTGACACGCTGGGCGTGTTCCAGCTCGACGGCGGCGCGCTGCGCGACCTGCTGCGGCTGATGCGCCCCGACAACTTCGAGGACGTCTCGGCGGTCATCGCGCTCTACCGGCCGGGCCCGATGGGCGCGAACTCGCACACGAACTACGCGCTGCGCAAGAACAAGCAGCAGGAGATCGTGCCGATCCACGAAGAGCTGAAGGACTCGCTCGCGGAGATCCTGGACACGACCTACGGCCTGATCGTCTACCAGGAGCAGGTCATGGCGATCGCGCGGAAGGTCGCGGGCTACTCGCTGGCCCAGGCCGACCTGCTGCGCCGCGCGATGGGCAAGAAGAAGAAGGAGATCCTCGACAAGGAGTTCGAGGGCTTCGAGAAGGGGATGCTGGACAGCGGGTACTCCGCGGCGGCCATCAAGACGCTGTGGGACATCCTGGTCCCGTTCGCCGACTACGCGTTCAACAAGGCGCACTCCGCCGCGTACGGCCTGATCGCGTACTGGACCGCCTACCTCAAGGCGAACTACCCGGGCGAGTACATGGCGGCGCTGCTGACCACGAACTCGGACAACAAGGACAAGTCCGCGATCTACCTGGCCGAGTGCCGGCGCATGGGCATCACCGTGCTGCCGCCGGACGTCAACGAGTCGGAGCGCGAGTTCGTCGCGGTCGGCGACGACATCCGGTTCGGCCTGGGCGCGATCCGCAACGTCGGCGCGAACGTCGTCGAGGGGATCATCAAGGCGCGCAAGGAGAAGGGCAACTACGTCGACTTCTCCGACTTCCTGCGCAAGGTCGACGCCACGGTGTGCAACAAGAAGGTCGTGGAATCGCTGATCAAGGCGGGCGCGTTCGACTCGCTCGGCCACCCGCGCAAGGGCCTGCACATGGTGCACGTCGAGGCGGTCGACGCGGTCATGCTGACCAAGAAGGAGGAGGCGCGCGGCCAGTTCGACCTGTTCGGCGACGGCGGCGGGGACGACGGCGTGGGCAGCGTCTTCGACGTGAAGATCCCCGACGACTACTGGGAGCCCAAGCACCAGCTCACGCTGGAGCGCGAGATGCTCGGCCTCTACGTGTCCGGGCACCCGCTCAACGGCGTGGAACAGGTGCTGGAGTCCTATTCGGACGCTTCGATCGCGCGCATCCTCGAAGGCGACGTGCCCGACGGCACGCAGGTCACGCTCGGCGGCATCCTCGCGTCGGTGACGCGGCGGGTGAACAAGAACGGCGAGCCGTGGGCGTCCGCGCAGCTGGAGGACCTGGCCGGTGGCATCGAGGTGCTGTTCTTCCCCAAGAGCTACATGGTGCACGGCATGTCGGTCGCCGAGGACGCGATCGTGCTGGTCAAGGCGCGGGTGGCCAAGCGCGAGGACCGGATCTCGCTGATCGCCAACGACCTGGTGGTGCCGGACCTGTCGGAACTGGGCGCGCAGGCGTTGAAGCTCAAGGTGTCGGCGTCGCGCTGCGACCCGAAGCTGGTGACGTCGTTGAAGGACGTGCTCAAGGCGCACCCCGGGACGACCGAGGTGCACCTCAACCTGATCATCAACGCCAGTCGGAACACCCTGCTGAAGCTGGACGACGCGCTGCGGGTGAGCCCGACGCCGTCGTTGATGGGCGACCTGAAGGCGTTGCTGGGTCCGGGCTGCCTCGGCTGAACCGCCCGGCAGCCGTGCATCGGGCGCATACCGGACACGATCACTGGTCCGATCGGGTGATGTAGGCGGGTTTGCGGCACGCGGGCGTTCCCCCGGTCGTTGGGTAAACAGTGTTAACCCAACGACCGGAGGGGTTCCCATGGGGGAGAACACCGACACCGCCACCCTGATCGCCCTGGGCGAGGAGTACTTCCACAACCCGCACGCCCTGCACGCCGAACTGCGCGAGGAAACCGCCGCGCGGCAGGTCCTGCTCCCGCGCGGCCTCAAGGTCTGGCTCGTCACCCGCTACGACGAGGCCCGCCTCGCCCTCGCCGATCCCAGGTTCAGCAAGGACATCGCGGGCTTCCGACCGCTGCTCGAACGGCACCACGTCGGTACGAACGAACCCACCCGCTTCGACCAGTCGCTCGTCCAGCACATGCTCAACAGCGACCCGCCCACCCACACCCGGCTGCGCAAGCTCGTCACCAAGGCGTTCACCGCCCGCCGCGTCGAACAGCTGCGCCCCCGCATCCGCGAGATCGCCGACGAGCTGCTCGACGCCGTCGCCGGCCGGCGCGAAGCCGACCTCATCGACGCCCTCGCCTTCCCGCTGCCCCTCACCGTCATCTGCGAGATGCTCGGCGTCCCGCCCGAGGACCGCGCCGACTTCCGCCGCTGGACCGACGCCCTCGTCTCCGGCAGCGACCCGCAGCTCATCGAGAGCACCGGCGCCGCCATGGCCGGCTACCTGTCCGCCCTGGTCGACAAGGTGCGCGCCGACCCCGGCGACGACATCTTCAGCGCCCTCGTCCACGCCACCGACGAGGACGACCGGCTCGACCGGACCGAACTGATCTCCATGGCGTTCCTGCTGCTCGTCGCCGGCCACGAGACCACCGTCAACCTCATCGCCACCGGCGTGCACAACCTGCTGCGCCACCCCGACCAGCTCGCCGCTCTGCGCGCCGACCGGTCCCTGATGCCCGGGGCCATCGAGGAGTTCCTGCGCTACGAGGGCCCCGTCAACCAGGCCACCTTCCGGTTCACCACCGAAGAGGTCACCCTCGGCGACGTCACCCTCCCCGAAGGCGAGTTCGTGCTCGTCTCCCTCATGTCCGCCAACCGCGACGAGAACCGCTTCCCCGGCGGTGAGGCGTTCGACATCACCCGCCACGCCGGCGGCCACCTCGCCTTCGGCCACGGCATCCACCACTGCCTGGGAGCGCCCCTGGCCCGACTGGAGGGCGAGATCGCCGTCAACGCCCTCCTCGACCGCTACGACATCGCCCTCGCCGCCGAACCCGACACCCTCCGCTGGCGCACCAGCACGCTCATGCGCGGGCTCTACACGCTGCCGGTTAGCCTCTCCGCCCGTGGACCGCGATGAGCTGCTGAAGCTGGACCAGGCGCACGTCTGGCACCCGTACGCACCGATGCCGGGCACCCACCAGCCGCTGGTCGTCACCTCGGCGGAGGGCGTCCGGCTCCGGCTCGACGACGGGCGGGAACTGGTCGACGGCATGTCGTCCTGGTGGGCCGCCATCCACGGCTACCGCCACCCCGTGCTCGACGCCGCCGTGCGCGACCAGCTCGGCCGGATGAGCCACGTCATGTTCGGCGGCCTCACCCACGAACCCGCCGTGGCGCTGTGCGCGAAACTGGTCGAGATCACCCCGGAACCGCTGCACCACGTGTTCCTGTGCGACTCCGGCTCGGTGTCCGTCGAGGTCGCGGTGAAGATGGCGCTCCAGTACTGGAGGTCGCGGCGGCAGCCCGAGAAGCGGCGGCTGCTCACGTGGCGCGGCGGCTACCACGGCGACACGTTCCAGCCCATGGCCGTGTGCGACCCCGAAGGCGGGATGCACGCGCTGTGGCGCGGCGTCCTGCCCGAGCAGGTCTTCGCCCCGGCCCCGCCGCGCGACCTGGAGACCTGGTACGTCGAGGAGCTGGCGCGGCTCATCGAGGAGCACGCCGACGAACTCGCCGCCATCATCGTCGAACCCGTCGTCCAGGGTGCCGGCGGCATGAGGTTCCACGACCCCCGGTACCTGCACGTCCTGCGCGAACTCGCGCTGACGCACGACGTCCTGCTGATCTTCGACGAGATCGCCACCGGCTTCGGCCGCACCGGCGAGCTGTTCGCCGCAGACCACGCGTCGGTCAGCCCGGACATCATGTGCGTCGGCAAGGCGCTGACCGGCGGCTACCTGTCCCTGGCCGCCACCCTCTGCACCCCCCGCGTGGCCGACGGCATCTCGCGGGGCGACGTGCCGGTGCTGGCCCACGGCCCGACGTTCATGGGCAACCCGCTCGCGTCCGCCGTGGCCCTGGCGTCCATCGACCTGCTGCTGTCCCAGGACTGGCGCTCCACCGTGGCCCGCATCTCGACCGGCCTGCGCGAGGGCCTGGCCGCAGCACCCGGCGACGTCCGCGTCCAAGGGGCGATCGGCGTGGTGCAGCTCGACCACCAGGTCGACATGGCGGCGGCCACCGCAGCGGCCGTGGAGCACGGGGTGTGGCTGAGGCCGTTCCGCGACCTGATCTACACGATGCCGCCGTTCGTGGCGACGGACGCCGACGTGGCAGCCATCTGCGCCGCCGTGGTGGCAGCCGCTCAGGCGTGAACCCGGCCGTTCGAGGAGCGGAGTCGCCCCCAACCAGCAGTTCCCGTCACGGCCCCGATCCCACCGACGCTCAGAGCTTGATGGCTTCCGCGAGTTGGACGTTGGTGGGCTCCACGAGCACCGAGCCATCCGGCAGCACGACGACCGGGATGTTCTTCCGCCCGCCCGCGATCTCGACGGCCTTGTCCCGAGCGGCGTCGTCGCGTTCGACGTCGATGTCGGTGAACGGCACTGCGTGCTCCCGCAGCCACGCCTTCGCCCGCCGGCAGTCGCCACACCAGTCCGCACCGTAGAGAACGATCTCACCCATGGGGGTGATGCTAGAACGTGGCCGGCAACCACGCTCCGTGTAGTCGTAGGGTGAGTGCCCGTGAGCGTCCTCGTGATCACCGGTACGGGAACCGAGGTCGGCAAAACCGTCGTGGTCGCCGCCCTGGCAGCCCTGGCAGCCGCCGACGGCCGGCGGGTGGCCGTCCTCAAGCCCGCGCAGACCGGCATCGCCCCCGGCGAGCCCGGCGACCTGGCCGAGGTGGTGCGCCTGGCCGGCCAGGTCACCACCCGTGAGCTGCGCAGGTACCCCGACCCCCTGGCCCCCGCGACCGCCGCGAGGAGGGCCGGAGCCCCCACCGTCGGCCCGAGCGAGATGGCGGCTGCCGCCGTGGAGCTGGACGCCACCCACGACCTGGTCCTGGTGGAGGGCGCGGGCGGCCTGCTGGTCCAGTTCGACGCCGACGGCACCACCATCGCCGACGCGGCCTGGGCCCTCAACGCCCCGGTGCTGGTGGTGGCCCACGCGGGCCTGGGCACGCTGAACATGACGGCCCTGACCGCCGAAGCCCTGCAACACCGAGGTCTGGAATCCCTGGGCGTGGTGATCGGCCGCTGGCCGGCAACCCCGGACCTGGCGGCCTCCTGCAACCTCCAGGACCTGCCGGAAGCAGCAAGAGGCCCCCTGCTCGGAGTTTTCCCGGACGGCGCCGCAACCCTCTCCCGCCCGGACTTCCTGGACCTGGCCCGAACCTCCTTCTCCCCGTGGTTCGGCGGCACCTTCGACCCGGACAAGTTCACCGTCCCCCACACCTGCTGACCCACCCACCGCGCCGGCCGGCCGGCCCCACCGACCGGCTCGCCTCACCGGCCAGCCGAGCCCGCCGGCCCCACCGGCCGGCTCGCCTCGCCAGCCGGCTCAGCCCATCGGCCCGCCCACTCGCCGGCCGCCTACCGGCACTCATGCCCACGCGCCCCTCGGCAAGCCACTCAGCGCCTTCCCCGGCCGACGCACCTCCCAGCGCGGGCGCGGCGCGTGGGCGACACCTCCACGGGCCTCTGCGGGCTTCCCGCGGCAGGCGCACCTTCCCGCGCGACCGCCCAGTGCGCACCGCCCAATGCGCACCGCCCAGCGCGACCGCCCAGCGCGACCGCCCAGCGCGACCGCCCAGCGCGCATCGGCCAGTGCGCATCGGCCAGCGCGCTCACCTCAGTGGGGCGCACCCCCGAGCGGGCGGACCTCCGAGCGAGGGGACTTCTGGGCCAGCTCACCGGGCGGTGTGGTTCATCGTGTGGCGTGGGGGGCGACTTGTGCGCCGGAAGCAGGACCGCCGGAGACGCCACCGTGCCTATCAAGGCTCATGCTCCAACCCGGCCGCTCGGTTGTCCGTTGCCGCTTGCTTCACCTGATGCAGCGGTGTCTGCGCATGTCAGGGCGCTGTCCGGAGCCGTCCGAACCGTATCAGTGACGTACGTCGCTCAGTAGCGTCCTGGGTGGTGCGGCAGACTGGCCGGCGGACCAGTGCCGGACAACCTATGGAGAAGTCGTGACCGCAGCCCCCGAGCAGGTCGATGTCCTGGGCGTTGCCCGTGAGCAGGTGCTGGAGCGCGGCGTCGGTCTGTCCGAGGAGCAGGTGCTCGACGTGCTCCGGTTGCCCGACGACCGGATTCCCGAGCTGCTCGAACTCGCCCACCAGGTCCGGATGCGGTGGTGTGGGCCGGAGGTCGAGGTCGAGGGGATCGTGTCGCTCAAGACCGGCGGTTGCCCGGAGGACTGCCACTTCTGCTCGCAGTCCGGCCAGTTCCCCTCACCGGTGCGGTCGGCGTGGCTGGACATCCCGGGGCTGGTGCGCGCGGCCCGGCAGACCGCCGACACCGGGGCCACCGAGTTCTGCATCGTGGCCGCCGTGCGCGGGCCCGACAAGCGGCTGCTCTCGCAGGTCCGCGACGGCATCAAGGCGATCCGCGACGACGGCAACGACATCCAGATCGCCTGCTCGCTCGGGATGCTGACGCAGGAGCAGGTCGACGAGCTGGTCGCCATGGGCGTGCACCGCTACAACCACAACCTGGAGACGGCGCGCTCGCACTTCCCGAACGTCGTCACCACCCACTCCTGGGAAGAGCGCTGGGACACCCTGCGCATGGTCCGCGAGGCCGGCATGGAGGTCTGCTGCGGCGGGATCATCGGGATGGGGGAGACGCTCGGCCAGCGCGCCGAGTTCGCGGTGCAGCTCGCGTCGCTCGAACCGGACGAGGTGCCGCTCAACTTCCTGATCCCCAACCCCGGCACGCCCTACGAGGACTACCCCGTGGTGGAGGGCCCGGAAGCCCTGCGCGTGGTGGGTGCGTTCCGGCTCGCGCTGCCGCGCACGATCCTGCGGTTCGCGGGCGGGCGGGAGCTGACGTTCGGCGACCTCGGCGCGAAGCAGGGGATGCTCGGCGGCATCAACGCGATCATCGTCGGCAACTACCTGACGAACCTCGGCCGGCCGGCGCAGGACGACCTGGACATGCTCCAGGAGCTCTCCATGCCGATCAAGGAGCTGAGCAAGACGCTGTGACCGGGACGCCGCAGCCCGGCATTCCGGACGGACCGCGTGCTCTGCGAGGGAAACGGGCAGGGCGCGCGGTTGCGGCGAGAGCGTCGAGGGCTGACTCCGGAAACCAGCCCCGGAAGACAGATTCGTGAGATGGCGTGGAGTGAGATGGGAGGCGTGGTGAGCGGCGGGGGTTCAGGCGGCGTGGCCGAGGCGGCTGTCTACTGCGGCTACTGCGGCAAGGACTTGGCCGGGCTGGACCACTCCGCGTGCGCCTTGCGCCTCCGGGTGATCGACCCGCCCCGGTTCTGCTCCGCGTGCGCGCGGCGGATGGTGGTGCAGGTGACGCCGGCGGGGTGGAGTGCCACGTGCAGCCGGCACGGGGAGATCGCCTCCGCGCGGTAACCTGCCCTGGTCGGGTCCGGGCAGGGGAGGTCGTGCGTGGCGGAACAACCGGTGGACGAGCGGGCCGCGCCCGTTCGCGTGCCGCCCGTCTTCATCTACCGCTACGAGCCGCCGCGCCCCCGGGTGGTGGTGAAGCGCGACCTGCTGCCCGCGTTCGCGGTGCTGTCCACGGTGTCGCTGTTCGGGCTGCCCGCCGGGTGGCTGTGGGCGTGGCTCGCACCCCCGCAGAACGTCGTGATCGCGCAGGACGCGTCGCTGGTCCCGGTGATCGGCGAGAGCTACCACCGGCTCGACGGGCTGATGCTGTTCGTCCTGATCGGACTCGGGGCCGGTCTGCTGACGGGTGTCGCGGTGTGGCTGCTGCGGGAACGCCGGGGGCCGGTCGTGCTGCTCGCGGCGACGGCGGGCGGCGCGGTGGCCGCCTACCTGGCGCAGCGCACCGGAATCGGGTCGGCGGCCGGCAAGTACCCGCCGCCGGACTCGCCGGAGGTGGGTGACGTGCTCACCGTCGCCCCGGTGCTGGAGGTCTGGTGGGGGCTGCTGGCGTGGCCGCTGGGCGCTGCGTTGGCCTACGGCTGCCTGGCGGCCTGGAACGGGTTGGACGACCTGGGCCGCCGGCTCGGCTGAGTCGCGCCGGGCCGGCGGCTCGGGGGTCGTTCTCCGGTGGTCCGACCTCGGGAGCCGGACGTCGGGGGCGGACCTCAGACGCGGTACTCGTCGTCGCGGACGTCGGTGACGAACATGTGCCCCGGCGCGTGCGTGATGGCGAAGGGCGGCGCGGAGGCCATCACCGCCGCCTGCGGGGTGACGCCGCACGCCCAGAACACCGGGACGTCCCCGTCGTGCGGGGTGGTGGCGTCGCCGAAGTCGGGGTGGTCGAGGTCGGCCACGCCCAGCGCGGCCGGGTCGCCGACGTGGACCGGGGCACCGTGCACGGCGGGCATCCGCGCGGTGATCTCGCGGGCCCGCTCCACCAGGTCGGCGGGGACGTACCTCATGCTGACCACCACCGGGCCGCGCAGGCGGCCCGCCGGGCGGCACTCCCGGTCGGTGACGTACATCGGCACGTTGCGGCCCTGCTCGACGTGCCGCAGGGGGACGCCGGCGCGGGTGAGGGCGGACTCGAACGTGAAGCTGCACCCGATCAGGAATGCCACCAGGTCGTCGCGCCAGTACCCGGTCGCGTCGGTGGGCTCGGCGGCCAGTTCGCCGTGCCGCCACACCCGGTAGCGGGGCAGGTCGCGGCGCAGGTCGGCGTCGGGGGCGAGCACCGTGCGCGGCGAGCCGGCGTCGGTGACGTCGAGGACCGGGCACGGTTTCGGGTTGCGCTGGGTGAACAGGAGCACGTCGTACGCCCAGTCGCGCGTCACGGCGATGAGGTTGGCCTGCGCGTAGCCGTCGGCCAGGCCGGTGGTGGGTCCGGTCGCGGTGCGGCGGACGTGTGCCGGTGCGGGGAGTTGTGCGGTCACAGCAGTTCCCGTCCCTTCGTCTCGGGCAGTCCCAGCAGCGCCACGACGGCGATGCCGTACGCGACGGCCCCGAAGACCAGTGCGCCGCCGACGCCCATCCGCTCCGCCATGAACCCGACGAGGGTGGGGAACAGCGCGCCGACCGCGCGGCCGAAGTTGTAGGTGAAGCCCTGGCCGGTGCCGCGCAGGGCGGTCGGGTAGAGCTCGGCGAGGAACGACCCGAAGCCGCTGAAGATCGCCGACATGCAGAACCCGAGCGGGAAGCCGAGGAAGAGGATCGCGGTGTTCGCGCCGGGCGGGATCTGGGTGTAGAGCAGGATGAGCCCGGCCGACAGGACGGAGAACAGCGCGAACGTCTTCTTGCGCCCCCACCAGTCGGTGACGTACCCACCGCACACGTACCCGGTGAACGCGCCGGAGATCAGGAACGCCAGGTACCCGCCGGTGCCGATGACGGTGAGGTCGCGCTCGGTCTTCAGGAACGTCGGGAGCCACGTGGCGAGCGTGTAGTACCCGCCTTGGACGCCTGTGGCGAGCAGCGCGGCGAACAGGGTCGTGCGGGTCAGGTCGCCTTTGAAGATCGCGGTGAAGGAGCCCTTCTCGGTGCTGCTGGTGCGGCGTTCGGTGGCTTCGGGAGCGTCCTCGACGGTGCGGCGGATGTAGATGATCAGGAGCGCGGGCAGGGCGCCGGTCCAGAACAGGACGCGCCACGCGACCTCTTGCGGGAACAGGTTGAAGACCAGCGTGTAGACCAGCACGGACAGCGCCCAGCCGACCGCCCACGAGCTCTGGATGAACGCGACCGTGCGACCCCGGTACCGGGGTTTGCAGTACTCGGCGACGAGGATCGCGCCGGCCGCCCACTCGCCGCCGAAGCCGAGGCCCTGGAGGGCGCGGAAGATCAGCAGCGTCTCGTAGCTGGTGGCGAACCCGCACAGGACGGTGAACACGGCGTAGGTGACGACCGTGATCATGAGGGTGCGGACCCGGCCGATCCGGTCGGCGAGGATGCCCGCGATCGCGCCGCCGAGGGCGCTGACGACGAGGGTCACCGTGGTGAGCAGGCCGGCCTCGCCCTTGCTGATGCCGAAGTAGGCGGTGATGGCGACGAGCCCGAGGGGCAGGACCTGGAAGTCGTAGGAGTCGAGGCCGTAGCCGCCGAACGCGCCGATGAACGCCTTCTTGCCGTTGCGGCCGAGGGTGTGGAACCAGGCGAACGGGCCGCCTCTCGTTGCGCTCTCGGCTGTGCTGCTGCTGCTCATCTCGTCACCTCGCGGACGTGGAGCGGGGGTGTGGGTGTGCGCTGGACCACACCGTAGAGGATTGTTGAACAATCCGACTAGGGGACAATAGGGCGAATCAACACGCGAACGATTGCGTCGGCAGGAGGCTGTCGAGTGGGGGCAGGCTGTCGAGTGGGGGGGCGGGCTGCCGGGTGGGGCGGGAGAGGTGGCCGGCGGCAGCCTGCTCGGGCGACGGCTGGGCGCAGTGCGGCGTGGCCGCGCGTGGGCGGCGGTGGTCGCGCGGGCGTGAGCGGGCGCGGGGTGGGTGTGGGTCAGTTGCGGTGGGGGAGGTGGCCCAGGTCGGCGATCGGGGCCGGGACGGCGTGCAGGGCCGCGACTATCCCCGCTTCGCGGTGCATCATCTTGCGGACCAGGCGGAGGCGGCGGGCTTCCGAGCGCTCCTCCAGCAGGTGCTGCCGGTCTTCCAGGGTCAGCAGGCAGTCGTTCGCCAGGTGGTACGCCAGGCCGTCCGCCACCGGTACCGCCGGGTCGTCCTCGAAGGCCGCCTCGCGGTACCGCCGGAAGGCCGCCACGGCTCCTTCTGCCAGCAGCGGCAGGACTTCGGCAACCTCGGCGGGTGCCGGCACGTCGTCCAGCCACTCCACCCGGCCCAGCAGGTACGGCGCGCTGTCCTCGTCCACGTCCAGCAGGCGGAACCGCCGGCCGCCGGTGGTGGCGAGGTCGAACCTGCCGTCGGGCAACGGTTTCGCGTCGCGCAGGAGGGCTTCGCAGCCGACCTCGTGCAGCGCCGTCGCGTTGCCGGGCCCGACCTCCCACCCCTGGCGGATGGCGACCACGCCGAAGCTGCGGTCCGGCAGCTTCTCGGTCACCAGGTCGATGGCGAGCTGCCGGTAGCGGGGTTCGAAGACGTGCAGCGGCAGCGACGTCCCCGGCAGCAGCACGGTACCCAGGGGGAACAGCGGGAGCGTCGTGGTCACGTGCCCAAATTACGGCTGCTGGGTGGCCGCAGCACGGCGAACGGGTCGGTGACCCGCATCTGTCCCGACACGAACCGGAACAACGCGGCCGGTCTGCCGCCCGACGGGCCGACCGGGGCGACTGCTCCCGTGGGCTCCAGCAGGCCGCGCCGGGACAGCACGCGTTGCAGGTTCGTCGCCGAGACCTCGTACCCGAGCGCCGCCGAGTACAGCGACCGCAGGGCGGAGATCGTGAACTCCGGCGGTGCCAGCGCGAAGCCCAGGTTCGTGTAGGAGAGCTTGGAGGCCAAGCGGTTGCGCGCTCGGCGGCAGATCGCCTCGTGGTCGAACGCCGTGGGCGGCAACGCGTCGACGGGGTGCCACGCGGTGTCCGACGGCACGACCGGATCGGTGTCGGAGGGGACCAGGCCGAGGAACGCGGTGGCGACCACGCGCGGTCCCGGCACGCGGTCGGGTGCGCTGAAGACGGCGAGCTGCTCGACGTGTGACAGTTGTCGCACGTCGACCTTCTCCGCCAGTTGACGCCGGATCGATGCCTCGACGTCCTCTTCGGAGCCGAGCCCGCCGCCGGGCAGTGACCAGCGGTGAGCGTGCGGTTCCCGCGCGCGCTGCCACAGCATGACCTGGAGTGATCCGGCTCTCACCTGGAGCACTGCGGCCACTACCTCATGTTCCGCGAGACCCACTCGGCTGATACTATCGGCCACGTTTTCGACCGAAAGGCGAAAACCTTGGGCTGAAGGAGGAGACCATGGTCGCTACCGCCTACGTGGAGCGAACCTCTGACGGTGCGTACGACGGCATCGCGCCGGACGCCGCCTGGCGGGACGAGGTGCTGGAACTGGCGCGCAGGCGGGATGCGGTCATCCTCGCGCACAACTACCAGCTCCCCGAGATCCAGGACATCGCGCACCACACCGGCGACTCGCTGGCGCTCAGCCGCATCGCGGCGGCGAGCGACGCGTCGACGATCGTGTTCTGCGGCGTGCACTTCATGGCCGAGACCGCGAAGATCCTGGCCCCGCACAAGACCGTGCTGATCCCGGACGAACGTGCGGGGTGCTCCCTGGCCGACTCGATCACCGGAGAGCAGCTCCGGGTGTGGAAGGCCGAGCACCCGGGCGCGGTCGTGGTGTCCTACGTGAACACCACCGCCGAGGTGAAGGCCGAGACGGACATCTGCTGCACGTCGTCCAACGCGGTCGACGTGGTGGCCTCGATCCCCGCCGACCGCGAGGTGCTGTTCCTGCCGGACCAGTTCCTCGGCGCGCACGTCAAGCGCGAGACCGGCCGGGAGAACCTGCACGTCTGGGCGGGCGAGTGCCACGTCCACGCGGGCATCAACGGCCCGGAGCTGGCCGCGCGCGCGGCGGCGAACCCGGACGCCGACCTGTTCATCCACCCCGAGTGCGGGTGCGCCACCTCGGCGCTCTACCTCGCGGGCGAGGGCACCGTCCCGGCGGAGAAGGTCAAGATCCTCTCGACCGGCGACATGATCACCGCCGCCCGCGCCACCAGCGCCACGTCGGTCCTGGTGGCCACCGAGGTCGGGATGCTGCACCAGTTGCGCAGGGCCGCGCCGGAGATCGACTTCCGCGCGGTGAACGACCGGGCGTCGTGCCGGTACATGAAGATGATCACGCCGACCGCCCTGCTGCGCTGCCTGCGCGAGGGGCGCGACGAGGTGCACGTCGACCTGGCGACGGCCGAGCGCGCCCGGGGCGCGGTGCAGCGGATGATCGAGATCGGCAAGCCCGGCGGCGGCGAGTGAGCACCCCGCTGTGGGAGGCCCGCGCCGACCTGGTGGTGGTCGGCACGGGCGTCGCGGGCCTGACGGCCGCGCTGCGCGCGCGGGAGCTCGGCCTGCGGGTGCTGGTGGTGACCAAGGGCGACCAGCCCGACGGCAACACCCGGTGGGCGCAGGGCGGCGTGGCCGTCGTGCTGCCCGGTGAGCACGACGAGGGCGACACGGTCGACGCGCACGTCCGCGACACGCTCACGGCGGGCGCGGGCCTGTGCGACGAGGCCGCGGTCGGCGCGATCATCGCGGACGGGCCGGCGGCGGTGCGGCGGCTGCGGGAGCGCGGCGCGGTGTTCGACGCGGCGCGGGACGGTCGGCTGGCGCGCACCCGCGAGGGCGGCCACAGCGCGTTCCGGGTGGTGCACGCCGGCGGTGACGCGACCGGCGCGGAGGTGGAGCGGGCGCTGCTCGCGGCGGCCTCCGACGGCCGGGTGCCGGTGCTGGAGCGGCACGTCGCGGTGGACGCCGTGCGCACGCCGCTCGGTCAGGTGTGCGGGCTGCTGGTGTTGGACGCGCACGGCGTGCCGGGCGTGCTGACCGCGCCCGCCGTGCTGCTGGCCAGCGGCGGCCTGGGCCAGCTCTACCAGGCCACGTCCAACCCGGAGGTGGCCACCGGCGACGGCTTGGCGCTCGCGCTGCGGGCCGGCGCGGTCGCGGCGGACGTCGAGTTCGTGCAGTTCCACCCGACCGTCCTCTACACCGGGCGGGGCGCGCGCGGCCGGTGCCCGCTGGTGACCGAGGCGGTGCGCGGCGAGGGCGCGGTCCTGGTGGACGCGACGGGCGCGCGGGTCATGCGCGGCGTGCACCCGCTGGAGGACCTGGCGCCCCGGGACGTGGTGGCGGCGGCCATCACCCGGCACGTGGCGAGCGCCCCTGGCGGCGTGGACGACCACGTCTTCCTGGACGCCACCGGCATCTCCGACTTCGCGGTCCGCTTCCCGACGGTGCACGCGGCGTGCGCCGAGGCCGGCGTGGACCCGTCCGCGCAGCCCGTCCCGGTCGCCCCGGCGGCGCACTTCGCGTGCGGCGGTGTGGTGTCCGATGTGGACGGACGGACCGGCGTGACCGGCCTGTACGCGGCGGGCGAGGTGGCGCGCACCGGCTTGCACGGCGCGAACCGCCTGGCGTCCAACAGCCTGCTGGAGGGCCTGGTGGTCGGCACGCGGGCGGCCGAGGCGGTGGCGAGCGACCTCGCGCTGGGCGTGCTGACCCGGTGCACGGGCACGGCGGAGCTGCCGGTGGCCCCGGTGGCGGACCGCGACTCGTTGCAGCGCGTGATGTCCCGCTACGCGGCGATCGGCCGGGACGCGGAGGGGCTCGCGGTGGTCGGCTCGGTGCTCGACCTGTCCACTGTGGACCGGAGGCTGGACACGCGGGAACTGGTGGAGGACGCGGCGCTCACCGTCGCGGCGCGCGCGTTGATCGCAGCGGCGGCGCAGCGCACCGAGTCGCGCGGCTGCCACGTGCGGACCGACTTCACCGCGCGCGACGACGTGGCGTGGTCGCGCAGCCAGGTGGTGCGGCTCACGCCGACCGGGCAGCCCGTGCTGGCCGACCCGGCGGCGGATTCGAGGGGAGTGGCATGACGCTCGACGTGGACGACGTGCGGCGCGTGATCGGCGCGGCGCTCGCCGAGGACCTGCGGTACGGGCCGGACGCGACGACCGAGGCGACCGTGCCGGCCGACGCGGTCGCGGTGGCCGAGCTGACCCCGCGCGCGGCCGGCGTGCTGGCCGGGGTGCCGGTGGCGCTGGCGGTGTTCGAGGAGGTGCTCGACGTCGAGGTGCTCGACCGCCGCGAGGACGGCGACAAGGCGGTGCCCGGCGAGCCGGCGCTGGTGCTGCGCGGCCCGGTGCGCGGGCTGCTCACCGCCGAGCGCACGGCGCTGAACCTGCTGTGCCACCTGTCCGGTGTCGCCACGCTGACCGCCGCGTGGGTCGACGCGGTCGCCGGGACCGGTGCGCAGGTGCGGGACTCCCGCAAGACGCTGCCCGGCCTGCGGCTGCTGGAGAAGTACGCGGTGCGCTGCGGCGGCGGGGTCAACCACCGGCTCGGGCTCGGCGACGCCGTGCTGATCAAGGACAACCACGTGCAGGCGGCCGGGTCGGTGACCGCCGCGCTGCGGGCCGTCCGGGCGCACGCGCCGCACCTGCCGTGCGAGGTGGAGGTCGATTCCCTGGCGCAGCTGGACGAAGCCGTTGCCGAAGGCGCGGAACTGGTGCTGCTGGACAACTTCACGGTCGCCGAGTGCGCCGAGGCGGTGCGGCGGGTGCGCGGTGCGCGGTCCGGTGCGGACGCCGTGCGGTTGGAGGCGTCCGGCGGGCTGACCCTGGACGTGGCCCGCGCGTACGCCGACACCGGGGTGGACTACCTGGCCGTGGGCGGCCTCACGCACTCCGCCCCGGCGCTCGACCTGGGGATGGACCTGCGCTGAGCGCGGTCCGCCGAAGCCGGGCCCGCGCCCTCCGCGTGGGAGGGCGCGGCCCCACGGCTCACGCCCGGTCGTCCTTCCTGGCGTGCTTGGCCTCGGCTGCCCGCGCCGCGTCGTCCCGCTGGATGTCGACCTCCTCGCGGCGCACGGTGCCGGCGACCTCGTGCTGCTCGGTGACGGTCTCCTTGTCCAGGCGCACGTTCTCCACGGCCTCGGCGTGCTTCTGCACCACGGGCTCCTGCCGGCGCAGCGTCACCTCGGCCTCCTCCTCGGCGAACGGCTTCCCGCCGTGCGTGCCGTCGGCGGGTTCGCGCACCACGCGGACCTCTTCGTGCGTCACCGGGACGGTCACCGTCCGCTCCTCGGTGACGATGTGCTTGACCAGCCGCACGCGCCCGGCCTCGACCTCGCGCGTGCCGACGTCGAGCCGCTCCTCGTAGCGGGTGACCGACTGGTCGTCGCGCGTGGTGGCGCGGTCGCGCCGGGGGTCGGTCGTGGCGGTGCGGTCGGTGCCCATCGCGGCGGCGTTGTCGCGGACGGAGCGCTCGGTCCCCTGACCGCGCAGGTCGCCGCGCACCGACTGCTCGGTCCGGTCACCGCGCGCCGCGTCGGTCTTGGCCGTCTGGTCGCGGAGGGTCTTGTCCCGGCCGCCGCCGGGCAGCCGGTCGTGCTGACCGGTGTTCGCGGACGGGATCAGCCCGTAGTACGAGTACAGCTCGTCCTGCTGCTCGTCGGACATGTGCTCGTCGGCGACGTCGATCTTCGGCGAGTCCTTGACCTGCTTCTTGTCCACCGGGACGGTGATGTGACCGGAGGCGACCTCCGCGTCCTGGATCGGCACGAACGACTCCTTCGTGCCGAACAACCCGGTGTGCACGGAAGCCCACATCGGTCGCCCGTCGCGGTCGTCCAGCCACACCTGCTTCACCGACCCGATCCGCTCGCCGTGCGGATCGATCACGTCGCAGTCGTACAACCGGTCCACTTCGGCCTGGTTGATCATCGCTTCCCCTTCGCCGCTGTGATTCCCTGCGAAGGCGGACTACCCGGCCCCCCGAACGGACCCAAACCGACGGTCACCCGTACGTGTGGCCGCCATCCCGCGAAAGAGATTCGGGAAGTACGGAAGGTCACAGAAAGTGGCCGCCCTGGAGAGCGGCTACGGGGAGGCGGGCGTGGTCAAGCGGCGGTTGGCGAGCACGGGCAGCGTGCGGCGTGCCTGCTCCACGGCGGCCACGTCCACGTCCGCGAACAGCACGCCCGGCTCCGCGCCCAGCGACCCGACCACCTCGCCCAGCGGTGACGCGACCGTGCTGCACCCGATGCCGGTCGGAGCGCCGCCCGGGTCGGTGCCCTGCACGTCGGGGTCGGCCTGCCCGCATGCCAGGACCCACGACGTGCTGTCCAGCGCCCGCGCGCGGACCAGCAGCTCCCACTGCTCCCGCTTGCCCGGCCCCGCGCCCCACGACGCGCCCAGCAGCACGGCGGACGCGCCCCGGTCGGCCAGCGCCCGGAACAGCTCGGGGAACCGGACGTCGTAGCAGGTCGCCAGGCCGAACACGACCCCGTCCACGGTGAACACCACCGGCTGCGCGCCGGGCGCGACGGTCTTCGACTCGGTGAACCCGAACGCGTCGAACAGGTGGATCTTGTCGTAGCCGGCGTGCAGGCCGCCGCCGGTGACCAGGAGCGTGTTGGCCACCCGCCCGTCCGGCGCGGGGGTGAACATGCCCGCGACGACCACCACGCCGTGGTCGTCGGCGATCTCCCGCACGGCCGTCGCCCACGGCCCGTCCAGCGGTTCGGCGACCGGGCCGAGCGGCACGCCGAACCGGCACATCGCGGCCTCGGGGAACAGCACCACCCGCGCGCCCCGGGCGCGGGCCACCCCCGCGCGCAGCAGGTCGAGGTTGGCCGCCGGGTCGGCGGAGGAGGTGATCTGGCAGAGCGCGACACGCATGGCACCCACCATAGGTAGTGTCAGGTCCCGTGCGCTCCCCGTTGCCCCCGCTCGTCCTGTCCGCCGTCCTCGTCGCGGCGGGGTGCACCGGGAACACGACACCGAACGCCGAGAACTCCGCCGACGGCAGCGCGATCGTGCTGGCCGACGGTGCCGAGCCGGCCACGCTCAACCCGCTGCTCGGGTACGGCCGGGACGGCGTGTCCAAGATCTACGACGGCCTGTTCGAGCACCGCGCGGACCGCTCGCTGCGCCCGCAGCTCGCCGAGGACCTGCCCAAGCCCGCTGCGGACGGCCTGTCCTGGACGGTGCGGCTGCGCGGTGACGTGAAGTTCTCCGACGGGTCGGCGTTCGGCCCGGAGGACGTCGTCGCCACCTACCGCGCCCTGCTCGACCCGGCGGCGGGCGCGACCGAGCGGTCCCGCTACGACGGGCTCACCGGCGTGGAGCAGCTCGACGTGCGCACGGTCCGGTTCACCCTGGCCAAGCCGTGGGCGGCGTTCCCGCACCTGCTGACGCTGGGCGTGCTGTCGAGCGAGTCGTTCAGCGTGCCGCTCAAGGACATGGCCCCGGTGGGCACCGGGCCGTTCCGGGTCGTCGAGTGGCGCAAGGGCGACCGGCTGATCCTGGAGTCCAACCCCGGGCACTTCGCGGGCGAGCCGAAGATCCGCAAGCTCACCGCCGTGTTCGTGCCCGACGACAACACCCGCGCGCAGCGGATGCAGGCGGGCGAGTTCGACGGCGCGGAGCTGCCGCCCCGGCTGGCGCAGCCGTTCAGCGGCACGAGCGGGATGCGCGTGGTCGCCCACCGCAGCACCGACCTGCGCGCGGTGACCCTGCCCACCGGCCCGGTGACCGGCGACCCGGCGATGCGGATGGCGCTCAACCACGCGGTCAACCGCAAGGGCCTGGTGGACAACCTGCTGGGCGGCAAGGGGTCACCGGCGGCGACGCCCGTGCCGGACACCATGCCGGAGTTCTACGACCCGACCGCCGCGTTCGCCTACGACAAGGTGCAGACCGAGGTCCAGCTCGACCAGGCGGGCTGGGTGCGCGGCACCGACGGCGTCCGCGCCCGCAACGGCGTGCCGGCGCGGTTCACCCTGATGTACCCGATCGGCGACGTGGTGCGCGCCGACCTGGCCACCGCGTTCGCCGCCGACGCCAAGGCGATCGGCGTGGACGTCCAGCTGGCCGGCCTGAGCTGGGAGGCGATCACGCCCCGGGTGGGCGCGGACGCGCTGCTCTACGGCGGCGGCACGCCGTTCGACCCCGACCTCACCGCGTACCGGCCGCTGCACACCGGCAACCCCTGGGGCTACACCAACTCCCAGGTCGACGCGGCGCTGGACGCGGGCCGCACCCTGCTGGACCCGGCGCAGCGGGCGGCGGCCTACCGGCAGTTCCAGCAGGCGTACGTGCTGGCGCCGGGGATGGTGGTGCTCACGGCGGTGCAGCACACGTACGTGCTGCGCGACAACTGGACCGGGTACCAGGAGGTCGTGGACGCGCACGCGCACGGGCCGCTGTCGTGGGGGCCGTGGTGGAACCTGGAGAAGTGGGCCGCCCGCTGAGCGGTGCTCCGCCGTACCGGGCGCGGTGCCGGCGGGTGTGAGGTGTTCGGCCGCGTGGGTGCGGGATCGACCCTCGGCGTGGCGCGGGTGGATGGTGTAGACGGGAAGGGTGAGCCGGCCGCGGGCCGGCACCGGACCTCGGGGGCCCTGTGATCGACCTGAACGCCGTCCGCGCCGACACGCCCGCCGCGAGCCGGCGGGTCTTCCTCGACTCGGCCGGCTCGTCGCTGCCGCCCCGGCCGGTGCTGGACGCGGTGGTCGGCCACTTGGAGCGGGAGGCCGAGGTCGGCGGTTACGTCGCCGCGCGGGAGCGCGAGGACGACCTCGAAGCGGGCTACGGCGTGTTCGCGGAGCTGCTCGGCGCGGAGCCCGACGAGATCGCGTTCACCGACAGCGCGACCCGGTCGTGGCTGGCCGCGTTCGACGCCGTGCCGCTGGCCGCCGGCGACCGGGTGCTGATCACCGAGGTCGAGTACGCGGGCAACGCGGTGCCGATCCTGCACCGGGCCCACGAGGTCGGCGCGAGCGTGGAGACCATCCCGTCGGACGCGCGCGGCCAGGTCGACGTGGAGGCGCTCAAGGAGCTGCTGGACGAGCGGGTCAAGCTGGTGTCGCTCGTGCACGTGCCGACCAACAGCGGCCTGGTCAACCCGGTCCGGGAGGTCGTCGAGGCGGCGCACGGCGTCGGCGCGCTGGTGCTGCTCGACGCCTGCCAGTCGATCGGCCAGCTCCCGGTCCGGGCCGACGAGCTGGGCGTGGACCTGATCTCGGGCACCGGCCGCAAGTGGCTGCGCGGGCCGCGCGGCACCGGCGTGCTGGTGGTGCGGCGGTCGGCGCGCGAGGTGCTGCGGCCCCGGCTGGTCGACCTGCGCAGCGGCGAGTGGGTCGGGCCCCGAGAGTACCGGCTGCGCGAGGACGCCCGGGTATTCGAGCTGTGGGAGGCCGCCGTCGCCGACCGGCTCGGGCTCATCGCCGCCGCCCGCTACGCCCTGGACCTGGGCGTGGACGAGATCCGGCGGGAGGTCGCGGACCGCGCGGACCGGCTGCGGCGCGGGCTCGCGCAGGTGCCGGGGGTGGAGCTGCGCGACATCGGCGAGCAGCGGTCGGGGATCGTCACGTTCACCGCCGGGCGGCCGGTGGTCGAGCTGCGCGAGGCGCTGGCCGGGCACGGCGTCGTGGTGAGCACCAGCCACGTCGGCTCGACGCTGCTGGACATGACCAGGCGCGGGCTCGACGGGGTGATGCGGGCATCACCCCACTACTTCGTCGAGCCCGCGCAGGTCGACCAGGCTGTGGAGGCTGTCAGCAGGTGCGTCCGATGATGCGCGGAACGCAGTCCGAATAGGTCAAGAACAGCTCCACGGCGCTGTCGTTGCGTGCCGTCTGCGGCGCGATCTGGGTGTCACGCGGGTAGAACCCGGACGTGCCGCCGGCGGACCTGGGGTACATCTCGAAGGTGTAGCTCCAGATCTTGTGCTGGAACCACATCCAGTCGTTCACGCTGCCGTCGGTGATGTACAGGTCGCTGGACTGCTCGGGCGTGTAGCCGTTCAGCGACGCCATCCGGCGGCCGAGGGTGGAGAACGCGCTCTGCTGCGTCGCGTCCAGGCCGGGTGCGGTGTCGGCGGTCGTGTAGCCGTAGGGCCACAGGATCAGCTCCGAGTACGTGTGCCAGTCGATGTGCGACTTGATCTGCTGCACACCGCCGACCACGCGACCGTTCACGAAGTCGCGCACCCGCTGGGTCTCCGGCGCGGAGAACGCCGAGGGGCCCCGGTAGGTCTCGCTGGACGGGCTGCCGCTGGAGCCGCCGCAGCAGCCCCACTTGTAGCCCCAGTTCCGGTTCGGGTCGGTGCCGCTGCCCTGGCGGTTCTTCCGCCACGCCCGGAACGAGCCGGACGCGATGTCGTACTCGGCGCCGTCCGGGTTGACGCTGGTGACCACCCAGATCTCGCGGGAGTCGACCAGGTTCTTGATGGCCGGGGTGGTGGCGTAGCCGTCGGTGTACTGCTTGATGATGCGCAGGCACATCTCGACGGTGAGGTGCTCGCGGGCGTGCTGGTTGCAGGTGAACAGCACCTCGGGTTCGGCCTCGTCCGCGCCGGGGTTGTCGCTGATCTTGAGCATCCAGAGGTCGCGGCCCTCGTACGACTTGCCGATGCTGCTGAGCTTGACCAGGTCCGGGTGGTCGCGGACGGTCTGGTTCAGCTCGGCGACCATCTCCTGGTAGTTGTGGTACCCGGTGTAGCCGGACGGGAAGTCCTGGGTGCCCGCGTCCCCGGTCCGGTCGGTGAAGTCGGCCTTGCCCAGCGCCGCGAGCTGGGCGTCCGCGTCGCCCAGGCTCTTGAGGGGGAGGCCGGTGGCGCGCAGCTGCCACTGCTGCCGGGGTTCGGCGATCACGGTGAGCGTCGACCCGCTCAGGCCGAGCACGTCGACACCGGTCCGGGCCACCTTGGTCCGGGCCTCCGAGGTCGTCGCGGTCACCTCGAACATGGTCCGCTCGGGTGAGTCGGTCGTGCTCGGCTGGGCCGTCACGGTGTGGAAGGGCAGCACGAGCGTCAGACACACACCGAGCGCGGCGGCCACGAGGCCGCGCCGCTTGAAGGACATTGCGCCTCCATCATCAGCAGGGTTTGCGACGGAGTTGTGCCTACGCAGCGTGGCCCGTTTGTCACAGTTCGGCATATCCGCCGTTTGTCGGGTTCCCGGTGCTTTGCCCGCCTGACAGTTAACAGACCAATCCGGTCGGTGGTCCGGCGGTCCGCGCGGGGGGCGGCGATATTCGCATCCGCAGAATTGCGGCCGATCAGAGTAGTACTGGTGCCGGTGTTCGGTCTAGTGGGGAGGGCTGGTTGACTGGTCGCGCTCGTTCGGGGGTGGACGTGATTCGGGGTGGGTCGTGGTGCGTGAGTGGTGGGTGCGACAGGTGGCGAAGGCGTCCGGGAACTCGGTCGTCTTCCAAGCCGGGCGGGACCTCGTCGTCAAGTTCCAGCAGTCGCCGAGGCTGCGGTGGGGTACGTGGGGCGTCCTGCTGGCGGTGCTGACGTCCCTGCTCTACTGGTCGGCGGCCCAGCCCCGGTGGAGCTACGCGCTGCCGCCGGGCCGTTTCGCGCCGCCCGTGCGCACGACGACCGCGCCGCCGGTCGTCACCTCGGCGATGACCACGGAGCCCGTGGTGCCGAAGGTCGAGCCGACCACGGTGGTGCGCGCGGTACCGGTCGAACCGGCACCGGTGCCGCCCACGACGGTGGCACCCGCTGCGGCCGTGCCCGCCGCCGTGGTGGCGGGACCGGCGATCGTCATCTCGCGGGGTGCGCCGACCAGCAGCTCGAAGTGCGAGAAGGGGAAGTGCTACTGGATCGACACCCGGCTCACCGGGTTCGCCGCGAACAAGCCGGTCAGCGTCGAACCGATCGGCAACGGGCGCAACTTCAGCGACCCGTGCGAGGCGGTGACCGACGCGTCCGGAGCAGCCGACTGCAACGACACGCGGTACGACGTGCCGGGAGCCGTGGTGTACGTGTACGTCGACACGCCGCAGGGGCGGGTGGAGTCGAACCGGATCACCTGGCCGTCTTGAGCCGGAGTCGTCCGGGGTCGCCCGGCGTCTTCTGAGGTCGTCTGAGGTCGTCCGGGCATTTCGGGGGTTCGTGAGTCTCGTTTGCCGGTTGTGCGCCGGCGGGTCGCCGGTCGGGTGAGGCGGGGTGGGAGTGGGGGGAGCGGCCTGCGGGAGGTTGGGCCGGACGGCTTACCCTTGGCGTCATGCTCAACCGCATCGACCTGCGAGGTCGGGTCCCGTCTCCGGCTGAACTGCGCGCCGCGCTGCCGCGCGCCGAAGTGGACGTGGACGCGGTGCTGCACCACGTGCGGCCCATCGTCGAGGCGGTGCGGGAGCGCGGGGTCGAGGCCGTGCTGGAGTTCGGCGAGCGGTTCGACCACGTGCGGCCGGCATCGGTCCGGGTGCCGGCGGCCGAACTGGACCGCGCACTGGCCGAACTGGACCCGGCGGTGCGGGAGGCGCTGGAGGAGTCCATCGCGCGCGCCCGCAAGGTGCACGCCGACCAGCGGCGCACCGACACCACGACGCAGGTCGTGCCCGGCGGGACGGTCACCGAGCGGTGGGTGCCGGTCGCCCGCGTCGGCCTCTACGCCCCTGGCGGCCTGGCCGTGTACCCGTCCAGCGTGGTCATGAACGTCGTGCCGGCCCAGACCGCCGGCGTGGAGTCGCTGGTCGTGTGCTCGCCGCCGCAGGCCGAGTTCGGCGGCCTGCCGCACCCGACCGTCCTGGCCGCCGCCGCGCTGCTCGGGGTCACCGAGGTGTGGGCGGTCGGCGGCGCGCAGGCCGTGGCGCTGCTCGCCCACGGCGGCGTGGACACCGACGGCGGCCCCCTCGACCCGGTCGACCTGGTCACCGGACCCGGGAACATCTACCTGACGGCCGCCAAGCGGCTGCTGCGCGGCCTGATCGGGATCGACTCCGAGGCCGGGCCGACCGAGATCGCGGTGCTGGCCGACGCCACCGCCGACCCGGTGCACGTCGCCGCCGACCTGATCAGCCAGGCCGAGCACGACACGCTCGCGGCGAGCGTGCTGGTCACGACGTCGGAGGAGCTGGCCGACGCGGTCGACGTCGAGCTGGAGCGCCAGGTCGGGGCGACCAGGCACTCCGAGCGGGTGCGCACGGCGCTGACCGGGCGGCAGTCCGGCGTCGTCCTGGTGTCCACTGTGGACCACGGCTTGCGGGTGGTCGACGTGTACGCCGCCGAGCACCTGGAGATCCAGACCGCCTCGGCGCGCGAGGTTGCGGCGCGGGTCCGGGCCGCCGGGGCGATCTTCGTCGGGGCGCACTCGCCGGTGTCGCTGGGCGACTACTGCGCGGGGTCCAACCACGTGCTGCCCACGGGCGGCTGCGCGCGGCACTCGTCCGGGCTGTCGGTGCAGACCTTCCTGCGCGGCATCCACGTCGTGGACTACAGCGAGGACGCGTTGCGCGAGGTCGCGGCGAAGGTCGTGGCGTTGGCGGAGGCGGAGGACCTGCCGGCGCACGGGCAGGCGGTGACGGCCCGGTTCCGTGGACCTGGTGCCGGCGTCGAGGTCGGGGCCGGGGTCGAAGGCGGAGTGGATTCGGCGGCGTCGGTGGGTGAGGGTCGGTGAAGGTGGTCGGTGAGCAGGTCGGGTTGGCGGATCTGCCGCTGCGGGAGGACCTGCGCGGGCGTTCGCCCTACGGCGCACCGCAGCTGGACGTGCCCGTCCGGCTGAACACCAACGAGAACCCGTACCCGCCGTCGGCCGAGCTGGTCGCGGAGGTCGTGTCGGAGATCGCGCTGGTCGCCGGGGAGCTGCACCGGTACCCGGACCGGGACGCGGTGGCGTTGCGGGAGGACTTGGCCGCGTACCTGGCGTCCACCTGCGGGGTGCCGTTGACCGAGGCGAACCTGTGGGCCGCCAACGGTTCCAACGAGATCTTGCAGCAGATCCTCCAAGCGTTCGGCGGGCCTGGGCGCACCGCGCTGGGCTTCGAGCCGTCGTACTCGATGCACCCGATCATCGCGGCGGGCACGCGCACGGAGTGGTCGCCCGCACCCCGGCGGGACGACTTCTCGCTGGACGTGGAGCGGGCGGCGGAGATCGTGGCCGAGCGGCGGCCGGACGTGGTGTTCGTGACGAGCCCGAACAACCCGACCGGCCAGAGCATCCCGGTCGACGAGCTGCGGGTGCTGATCGACGCCGCACCGGGCGTGGTCGTGGTGGACGAGGCGTACGCGGAGTTCTCGTCGCGGATCAGCGCGGTGACCCTGCTGGAGGAGTTCCCGCACAAGCTGATCGTCAGCCGCACCATGAGCAAGGCGTTCGCGTTCGCGGGCGGTCGGCTCGGGTACCTGGCCGCCGCGCCGGCGGTGGTCGAGGCGCTGCTGCTGGTGCGCCTGCCCTACCACCTCTCGGCGCTCACCCAGGCGGCGGCGCGGGCCTCGCTGCGGCACGCGCCGGAGACGCTCGGGTCGGTGGCGCTGCTCGCCGCCGAACGCGACCGGGTGGCGGGAGCGCTGGCGGGCCTGGGCTTCGACGTCGTGCCCAGCGACGCGAACTTCGTGCTGTTCGGCACGTTCGAGGACGCGCGCGCCGCGTGGCGGTCCTACCTGGAACACGGCGTCCTGATCAGGGACGTCGGCATCGCGGGTCATCTGCGGGTGACGGTCGGCACTCCGGAGGAGAACGACGCGTTCCTCGCCGCTAGCAAGGAGGTCGGTCGGTGAGCCGGGTCGGCAAGGTGGAGCGGACCACCAAGGAGTCGTCGGTGCACGTCGAGGTCGACCTCGACGGCACCGGGCGCGTGGAGATCGGCACGGGGGTCCCGTTCTACGACCACATGTTGACCGCGTTGGGCGTGCACGGGTCGCTGGACCTGGTGGTGCGCGCGACCGGGGACGTCGACATCGACGCCCACCACACGGTCGAGGACGTGGCGATCGTGCTGGGCCAGGCGCTGCGCGAGGCGCTGGGCGACAAGGCGGGCATCCGCCGGTTCGGCGACGCGTGGATCCCGATGGACGAGACGCTGGCGCACGCGGCGGTGGACGTGTCCGGGCGGCCGTACTGCGTCCACGTGGGCGAGCCGGAGCAGTTCACCGCGTTCACGATCGGGGGCAACTACCCGTTCGTGCTCAACCGGCACGTGTTCGACTCCCTGGCGTTCCACGCGGGGATCGCGCTGCACGTCCGGGTGGAGTACGGGCGCGACCCGCACCACATCACGGAAGCGGAGTTCAAGGCCGTCGGGCGGGCGTTGCGCGCGGCGGTGGAGCCGGACCCGCGAGTGGGGGGCGTGCCGTCCACGAAGGGCGTGCTGTAGAGCGCCGCGCAGACGTGCTGAGGCTGGAGGGGTGTTGTAGTGCCGAAGGAGTACGTGGTGATCGGGTTGCTCGCGCTTGCGGGCTTTCTGATCGGCGGGGTGTACAGCACGTGGAAGACGGCACGCGGGTTGGCGATCGTGCTGGCGGTGTTGGTGGTCGTCGCCGTGGGCGGTGCGATCGCCTGGCTCGTCTGAGGTTCGGCTTCGAGGTGGGATCGTCGGGCCTGGGAGAGGTGGGTCGTCGGGTCTAGGGAAGCCGCCTGAGGTACTCGGGCGGCACTGACTGGGTCAGCCACACGCCGTTGGCGCTCACCCGGAACTCGTGGCCGTCGGCGTGCATCCGGCCGGCGGCCACCTCCAGGACGACGGGCCTGCCCCGGCGTGCGCCCACGCGGACGGCGGTGTCGGTGGTCGGGGACAGGTGCACGTCGTGGCGGGCCATCGGCCGCAGCCCCTCGGCGAGGATGTCGGGCAGGAACTTCGCCACCGTGCCGTGGTAGAGCACGGCCGGGGGTTCGGAGACCGGGAGGTCGAGGTCCACCTCGACGGTGTGGCCCTGGTTGGCGCGGATGCGGCCGGCCTCGACGGCGTAGCGCTGCTTGTTGTCGCGCGCGACCACTTCGAGGACGTTCTCGCGGGTGGTGCGCAGCGCCCGGACGAACGCGTCCAGGTCGACCCAGCCGGACGGGTCGAGGGTGAGACCGGCCGACTCGGGGCTGTGGCGCAGGTGTTTCGACATCCGCTTGGAGAGGCGGATCAGTTCTTGTTCTTGCACGGCGCACAGTGCAGCACGCTGGGTGGGGGTGCGGCCAGCGCGTTTCGCGGATCTGGGGAGGGGAAGCGGTCAGGTTCCCCCCTCGCTGGCCGGCTTGAGTTTGGGAGCGCCTGGGCCGTCTGAGGCTTGTTCGTCCTCGAAGTTGTGCAGGAAGCAGCTCCGCAGGGACAGGCAGCCGCAGCCGATGCACGACGTGAGCCGGTCGCGCAGGCGGATCAGCGCGTCGATCCGGGCGTCCAGCTCGGTCTGCCAGGAGGCGGAGAGCCTGCTCCAATCGGACTTGGTCGGCGTCCGGTTGTCGGGCAGCGTGGCGAGTGCGTCGTGCACGTCCTCCAGGCTGAGGCCGACGCGTTGCGCCGTCCGGATGAACGCCAGCCTGCGCAGCACCGAGCGGGGGTAGCGGCGCTGGTTGCCGGCGGTGCGCTCGGACGCGATCAGCCCCCGTTCCTCGTAGAACCGCAGGGCGGTGTGCGGCACGCCGCTCCGCTCGGCGACCTGGCCGATGGTCAACATGTCCGGCAGCTTGCTCACCGGCCCATCCTAGGGCTTGACCTCGACCTAAGTCGAAGTTGTTCGCTGGGGTCATGGCAGTGGCGAGCGAGTGGGGCTTCGCGGACATCCCCGCGTTGTTCGAGCGGATGTCCGGGGACGAGAAGCACGAGTGGGCGGCGGCGTCCACGCTGCACGTGCTGTGGGTGCTCTACGACCGGGTGCTGGACGTGTCGCCGGAGCGGGTCGACGACCCCGACCGGGACCGGTTCCTGCTGTCGAAGGGGCACGGACCGATGGCGTACTACGCGGTCCTCGCGGCGAAGGGGTACCTCGATCCGTCCACTCTGGACACGTGGACGCAGTGGGACTCGCCGTTGGGCCAGCACCCGGACCGGGTGCTGGTGCCGGGGGTGGAGATCAGCAGCGGGTCGTTGGGGCACGGCCTGCCGATCGCGGTCGGGATGGCGGTCGGGCTGCGGTTGCAGGGGCGGTCCGCGCGGGTGGTGGTGCTGGTCGGCGACGCCGAGCTGGACGAGGGCAGCAACCACGAGGCGATCGCCCTGGCCGGGCGGCTGGGGCTGTCGAACCTGACGGTCGTGGTGGTGGACAACGAGTCCGGAACGCACGGGTGGCCCGGAGGGGTGGCCACCCGGTTCGCGGTCGAGGGCTGGGACGCGTCCACTGTGGATGGAAGGGATCAGGACGCGCTGCACGCGGCGTTCACGCGGGCGGACGCGGGGCGGCCGGCAGTGGTCGTGGCGAAGGTCGGGAAGGGGTGAGCGGGGTGGGGGCGTCTTCCATGCGGCAGGTGTTCGTGGACACGGTGGAGGAGGTGATGGAGACCGATCCGCGCGTGGCGGTGGTGCTGGCCGAGATTTCCCGGGACGTGTTCCGCGCGTCGCCGAGGGTGGTGAACGTGGGAATCCGGGAACAGGCGATGGTGGGGGTCGGGAGCGGGCTCGCGCTGAGCGGGATGCGGCCCGTGGTGCACACCTACGCGCCCTTCTTGGTGGAACGGCCGTTCGAGCAGATAAAATTGGATTTCGGGCACCAGGACGTGGGCGGGGTTTTCGTCAGCATCGGTGGTTCGTACGACGACCCGGTATGGGGGCGGACGCACCAGGCGCCGGGGGACGTGGCGCTGTTCGACACGTTGCCGGGGTGGCGGATCATCGTGCCCGGCCATCGCGGGGAAGTGGAATCGGTGGTCCGCGAGGCATTGGCCGGTGACGACCGGGTTTATATCAGGTTGTCGTTGCGGGAGAATGCACGGCCTTATCCGGTCGGCCCGGGGTTGACGGAGGTCCGGCGCGGGCCGGCCGGGGTGGTGCTGGCCGTGGGGCCGATGCTGGAGCCGGTGCTCGCGGCCACGGAGGGGATGGACGTGACCGTGCTGTACGCGACCACGGTCCGCCCGTTCGACGGGGCGGGGTTGCGGGCGGCGGTGGCCGGGAGACGGGCTGACGTGCTGTTGGTGGAGCCCTATTTGGCCGGGACCTCGGCGCACGTGGTGGCTGAGGCATTGGCCGACGTGCCGCACCGGTTGCGGGCTTTGGGGGTGCGCCGGGAGGCCGAATTGCGGGCGTACGGGACTGCCGAGGACCACGATTCCGCGCATGATGTGGATGTGGTGGGAATTGCTGCTGCGGCTCGGCGGTTCTTCTAGAAAAAAGATCAAAAGCGGCGCTCGCCGCTGGGCAGGCCGCCGGGGGAGAAGTGCGGTTCGTCGTGTTCTCCCCGTGTGGCCTGGTCTGGAGACAACCACCCTTTGCC
>NZ_JBFAJV010000020.1:0-131268 GCF_040655415.1 Actinosynnema sp. NPDC050436
GGGTCGTCGTGTCATCCCCGTGTGGCCCGGTCGGAGACAACCACCCTTGAGTGGGGTGTGCAAGCGAAGGGCGTGCTTGCACACCCCACTCAAGCGCGGTTCGCTGCGCGCGGGCCACACGGGGATGACACGACTTGGTGGGTGGAGTGTGGGAGGGGCGGGGGTGTGGGTTTAGTCCGTTGGTAGGCGGACCAGAGGGGTGGGGGTGTTGGGGGTTCGTACTTGGAACTCGGCGATTTCGTGCCATCTGAGGCCCACCGAGGAGTTGAGCTCTAGCGGCTCGCTGTCCGCTGTGGACGTTCCGGCCAGCCAGGAGCCCACCACCAGGGTCTCGCCCGTCTTGGCCTTCGCCACCAGTTCGCAGCGGACCGGAGTCCTGGTGCCCTTCACTTCCAAGGTTACCGATGTTCCCCAGGGTTCCGGCGTGGCGTTGAGCCTTGCCCAGACACCCGTCGTCGGGTCTGTTCTGGTGACGGTGCCGGAGCCGTCGGGGGCGTTCTTCGCCACCGCGGAAGGCCCCGGCACCGTCGGAGTTGTCGTGGTCGGGACCAGAGCGTTGTTGTCGCCCTGCGGCGACGACAAGCCGACCGTTGTCACGGCGGTCAGCACGATCAGCAGCACGGCCGCAGCGGCGGACAGGAGCAGCGTGTTGCGGCGTCGTCGGGCTCGGTCTTCGGTGACGGTGTCCAGCATCGCGCGGACCGAACGCCCGTCCGGGCGCTCCCCCGCGTTCGCGCGCAGCATCCCGTTCGCGTCGGCTTCGTCCAAGAGGTCTGGCAGTACGGCGAAATCGCGCAGGTCCAACGCGCAGCGACGGCACTGGGCGAGGTGGTTCTCGAAGGCGTCCACCTCGTCCTCGTCGAGGATCCCGAGGACGTACGCCGCCACGTCGACGTGGTCCGGCCGCGATGTCACCTGTCAGCCCCGATCCTGCAGTGCCCGCCGCAGGGCGCGGAGTGCGTAGTACACCCTGGACTTCACCGTGCCCGGCGGCACCCCGAGCACCGCCGCGGCTTCCCCGACCGTCCGGTCCCGCAAGTACGTTTCGAGAATAGCCTCCCGGTGCTCCTCCGTCAGTCCGTTCATCGCCTCGGCGACCACTATCGCCGCCAGGGTGCGGTCCGCTTCGTCCCGCACCGGGGCCTCATCGGACGGGGTCAACTCCGACTCCTGCGGTCGGACGCTGCGCTTGCGCCGGTCGTCGATGACCAGGCGGCGGGCGACGGTGAACAGCCAGGAGCGCAGCAGGACGGGGTCCCGCTCCAGCTTCTCGGCGTTGCGCCACGCCCGCACCAGCGTCTCCTGCACGATGTCCTCTGCCCACTGCCGGTCACTGCCCGTCAGCCGCATGGCATGTCCCAGCAGCGCACTGCCGAACTCCTGGTAGAGCCTGCGGATCAGCTCGTCTTCCAGGCTGAGTTCCGGCCACGCGTGATCTCTCGGGGGTTGAGTGCTGCGTCTGTGCCGCGCCACGCCGTGCATCCAAGCGCGCGAACGGGTGAGAAGTCGAGGGTTTCGGAGCAGAAAAAGTCCCCGTTTTGTTTGTGAACCGTCACCGCATCGTGTCCGTACTTCCCGGTATCCGCCTGTTCGGCCGGACCGCGACCCTCCCATCGCTGGTCCCTTCGGCGGATCCCGCCAGCGGTAGAAAGGACCAACGATGCGTGGTCGACGTTCCCGGAGTGTGTTGTTCGCCAGCCCGTCCGTGGTGGCGTTGGTACTGGTCAGCGCGTGTGGCGCGGTGACCGGCGGCGACGCGGGCGGTGCCGGTGGGGCCGACCCCGGTACGACGGCTGTGCGGCAGCAGCCGGAATTCGGCAGGGAGCCGCACCAGATGCTGTCGGCGACCGAGTCGGAGCAGGTCGGCTGGTTTGTCGCCGACGCGGGCGGCTACGCGCTCTACCGCTACGACAAGGACACCGCGAAACCGCCCACGTCCAATTGTGACGGCGACTGCGCCGAGTCCTGGCCGCCGGTGCTGGTCGGCGAGCACACCATGACCTCCGGTGTCGATCCGACGGTGGTCGGCTCGGTGGACCGGGCCGACGGCACGAAGCAGGTCACGCTCGCGGGCTGGCCCCTCTACCGGCACACCGGCGACAAGAAGGCCGGTGACCTGACCGGGCAGGGCAAGGGCGGCACGTGGTTCGCGGTCACGCCGGAGGGCAAGAAGGCCCAGGCGGACGCGGGCGGCGGCAACTGAGGGCCTCCGCCGTGGCAGGCAGGCGTTTCGGGCGCTTCTGCGCGTCGGTGCTGGCGCTCGCGGTGGTGTTCTGGCCGACGTTCGCGGGTACCGCGCGCGGTGACGACCCGCCGGCGTCCGGGCCCGTGGAGCAGACGCCGCTCGGGCCGATCACCGCGCTGGACAAGGAACTCCTGGTCAAGGTCCGGCTCGCGGGCCTGTGGGAGATGCCCATGGGCGAGGAGGCGACCACCAGGGCTTCCAGCCGGCGCGTGCAGGAGGTCGGCGCGCAGCTCATGAGCGACCACGCGTTCCTGGACGAGCGGGTGGTGCGGTTGGCGGGCCGGATGGGCGTGCCGCTGCCCGACTCCCCCAACGCCGACCAGCAGTCGTGGATGGCCGAGATGCGGTCGCGGACCGGCGCGGCGTTCGACGACTCGTTCGCCAACCGGCTCCGGGCCGCGCACGGCGCGATCTTCCCCGTGGTGTCCACGGTCCGCGCGAACACCCGCAACGAGGCGATCCGGCAGTTCGCCCAGGTGTGCAACCAGGTCGTGCTCAAGCACATGACCCTGTTGGAGAGCACCAACGCAGTGACCGACGCGGGACTGTCCAAACCGGTCGCCGCCGGCGCGGTGGACGCCCCACCGGTGCGGACCGCGTCACAAGTGTCCGGTTCGGACGGACCGTCCGCCCTGATCGTCCTCCTCCTGTGCCTGGCGGGCGCGGTGGTGACCCTCGTGGTCCTGCGCCTGTTGCGGCCCAAGGCGAACGTCAAGTGAAAGGAGGTTGCCGGTAGGCGTTCCGGTCGCCCGGCGTGGCCGTGACCACTCCTGCACGGCCCGCCGGGCGGGCACCCTTCCCCTCACACCTGCGAGTTCTCCCCCGCCATCTCGGAGGTCCCACCGTGCTCTCCCAGGTCCCGCTGCTGGTCGCGCAGGCGACCGGCGGCGACCACGACGCCGGGGTGCGCCACGTGGCGCAGATCTCGGCACGCCTGGCCTACGCATTCATGTGCGCCACCCTGTGCTGGGGCGTCCTGATCGCCACCGGCTGGGCGAACAAGGTCACCGGCCGGCAGGGGCTGCGCAACAGCCACATGGTGCTGGCGACGCTGGCCCTGGCCTTCGGCTGCCTGCACGCCTTCGCGTTCACCCTGCTCACCCTCTCCCCGTTCGCGCTCTCCCAGATCTCCGTGCCGCTGTTCAACGGCGGCCTGTTCCGGCACGCGCTGGGCATCGTGGGCCTGGAACTCATGCTGGTCGTCGCGTTCACCTCGGGGCTGCGCAAGAAGGTCTACTACCGCAAGTGGCTCCGGCTGCACCAGGCCGCGTACGCGGCGGTGGCGCTGACCGTGGTGCACTCGTGGTTCGGCGCGGTCGCCAACGGCACCTTGGCCACGTTGTGGCTGGCGGGCCTGACGATCCTCGTGCCCACCGCGACGATCGCCCTGGCCCGCTTCCTGCCGCCGCACGTCCTGGTGCGGCTGGGCATGTTGGAGCCCGAACCGGGCTTCGAGCCCGAGCCGGACGGCGCGGGCGGCAGCGCGCTGGACATCAGCGTGGACAACGAGCGCTGCCACCGCTACGGCATCTGCCAGGCCGAGGCGCCCGGTCTGTTCCAGCTCGTCGACGACGAGCGGCTGCGCTACGAGCGCCGGCCGCCACCCGAGCTGTTCGCCAAGGCGCGGGCCGCCGCGCGCGCGTGCCCGATGCGCGCGATCGAGCTGCGGGAGCGTGTGCGGTGAGGAGCGAGGAACGGGTGGTCGTCGCGGGCGGCGGCCTGGCCGGCCTGCGGGCCGGGGAGCGGTTGCGCGAGCTGGGGTTCCGGGGCGAGATCGTCATCGTCAGCGCGGAGCGGCACCTGCCCTACCACCGGCCCGCGCTGTCCAAGGAGGCCGTCAACGGCGAGCTGCACGCGTCGGACCTGCGGCTGACCATCAGCCGCGAGCTCAACGCCATCTGGCGGCTGGGCACGGCCGCGACGCACCTGGAGCCGGACCGGCGGGTGGTCGGCCTGCCCGGCGGCGAGGAGCTCGGCTACGACGGGCTGGTGATCGCCACCGGCGTAGAGCCCCGGCACCTGCAGGGCGCCCCGCGCCAGGACCAGCGCATCCACGTGCTGCGCACGGTGGACGACGCCATCGCCATCAAACAGGCGATCAACTCCACGCAGGGGCTGGTGGTGGTGATCGGCGGCGGCCTGATCGGCTGCGAGATGGCGGCGTCGGTGAAGTCGATGGGTCGGGACGTGGCGATCGTCAGCCGGTCCTCGACGCTGCTGGGCAGCGCGGTCGGCAAGAACATCGCCGACACCGTCACCGAGGCGCACCGGGCGCGGGGCGTGCGGATGGCGATGGGCGTCAAGATCCGGCACTGGATGCCGCAGGCGGGCGGGGTGGCGATCCACCTCTCGGACGGGCAGGTGTTCTTCGCGGCGGTCGTGGTGATCGCGGTCGGGGCGTCGCCGTCGGTGGCCTGGCTGCGCGGTTCCGGGCTGGTGCTGGAGGACGGGGTGCTGTGCGAGCCCACGTGCCACGTGGTCGGCGGCACCGACGTCGTGGCGGCGGGTGACGTGGCGCAGTGGCCCAACCTGCGCTTCGGGGGACGACCGCGCCGGGTCGAGCACTGGCTCAACGCGGTGGAGATGGGGCGGGCGGCGGCGGAGAACCTGTTGGCGGGCCGGGAGGCCGCGCGGCCGTTCACCCCCGTCCCGAGGTTCTGGACCGAGCAGTACGGGATGCGCATCCAGGGTTCCGGGCTGCCGTCGATGGGCAAGGACACGACGACCCTGGCCGGGTCGCGCAAGGACCACCGGACGATCACCGGCTTCGTGGACGACGGCCGGCTGGTGGGGATGGTCGGGCTGGACGCGCCGACCGCGATGATCAAGCTGTCGACGGAGCTGTGGCGGCAGAACCGGGTCGCGGGACCGGATCGGCAGCGGCCCCAGCACCTCGCCCCACCACACCGGTTGCCGGAGAGGAATGGGGAGAGGGGTGGAGAGAGGAGTGCTGGAGTGGGGGACGTGGGAGCGGGGAACGTGGAGGTGGGGGCTGGGGTTGTAGAGGTCGGGAGTGCGGGTGGGGGTGTGAGGGCGTTGCCGGCGGCAGATCGGGTCGACGGGCCGTCCGGGCGGTTCGAGGTGCCCCGGGCGCAGGCGGTGGCGCAGTTCGAGGAGTACCGGGTGCGGTTCGAAGCCCGGGCGCGGGCCGAGCAGGAGCGGCACGGGGTGCCTCGGCAGCAGCAGGAGTCCCAGCCGCTGCCCGTCCCGCCCGCGCACGGCCCGGTCGTGCGCACGCGGGCGCACCCCCGCCCGCCGGTCCGGAGCGGACCCCGCGCGCGACCCCGGTGAGCCGGTTCGCGGAGGTCGTGTTTCGGTAGCACCGTGCACGAAGAATTCGGCCCCGGAGCGGGTCGCGGTCCGGTCACCGTCGTCGGCATCCCCGCCCGGGACGAGGCGCGCACGGTCGGCGCGGTGGCCTCGGCCGCCGACGAGGGGCTGCACCGCGCGTTCCCGCACGGGACGAACGTGGTCGTGCTCGCCGAGAACGGCAGCACGGACGGGACTGCCGCGCGGTTCGCCGGGACGCCGCTGCGGGCGCGCAAGGTGGTCGTCTCCTCCCCCGGCGAGGGGACCGGCAAGGGCACGAACGTGTTCGCCGTCATGGACCGGGCCCGCGCGCTGGCCGCCGACCGGGTGCTGCTGCTGGACGCGGACGTGCGGTCGGCCGAACCCGGCTGGGTGGGGCGGCTGGCGGACGCGGTGGCGGGTGCCGAGCCGGTGCTCGCGGTGCCCTCGTACCGGCGCGACCGGTACGAGGCGAACACCACGAACCACCTGGCCAGCCCGCTGCTGGCGGCGGTGTACGGGGTGCACGTGCAGCAGCCGATCGGGGGCGAGTTCGCGTTCAACCGGGCGCTGCTGGAGCGGTCGCTCGGGTGGCCGCGCCCGGAGAGCGCCTCGCTGTACGGCATCGACGTGTGGTTGACCGCGAACGCGCTGCGCGAGGGCATCCGGGTGGTGGAGGTGCCGTTGGGGCGCAAGCTGCACAACTCGCCGTTCCCGAAGATCCTGCGGCTGCCGCAGCAGGTGCTGGACTCGCTGTTCCACGTCGTGCTGCGCACCGACCGGCTGCGCCCGGCCGGGCCCGGACGACCGGGGGCACGGGCGGCGGTGGACGGCACGGCGGTGCGGCAGGACCCGGAGGTCGTGTCCCGGGTGACCGCGTCGGTCGCGCGCTACCTGGCGGCGCACCGGGACGGGGTGGCGCGGGTGTTCCCCTCCGCGCGCGGGCTGCGGCCCGCGCCGTGGGGGCTGCGGGTGACCACGGACGAGTGGCCGGCCCTCCTGTCCGACGCGCTCGCCGCCGTGGCCGGTGGCCTGTTCGAACCCGCCCGCGACCACCTGGTGGCCCTGTACGTGAACCGGGTGCTGACCTTCTGGGAGGAGATCGACGGGCTGACCGGCGGCGAGGTGGACCGGCTGCTGGACCGGCAGGCGGCGGCGACCGCGCGGGCGGTGCGGGACCGGGGCGTGCCGCTGGGCGGGGCGGGCGGGCCGGAGCGGTTCGACGTGCGGCACTGGGCGGGGTTCACCGGCGAGCCCGCGCCGCGCCCGGCCCGCGAGCCCGCCCGGTAACGCCGCGCCGGCCCGGAGCGCTGTTCAGGGCATGAGATCGCGCGGCAGCCGACGTCCGGTCCGGTCGGGACCGTTGGTGGCCCTGGCCGTCGTCTTCCTGGCGGTGGCGGTGTGGAACGGGGTGCTGTCGGCGTCCGAGCCGGCGGTGTGGCGGGGTGCGACGGCGGCCGGGTGCGCGGTGGCCTCGGCCGGGCTCTGGTACGCGGCGGTGGTCGAGCGCCGGCGGTGACCGGCCGCCCGGCGCACCGACCGGAGCGGCCCGGAGTCGATACCATGGGCCGGTGGTCTTCCTCGGCATCATGCTCGCCGCGCTCGGGGTGTCGACCCTGGTCTGGCGCGACGCGGACCTGGTCGGCCTGCCGCCGGTCGCGGTCGGCGTCGCGCTGCTGCTGCTGGGCGCGGGTTCGATCGCGCTGGGCGTCACCCGGCGCAAGCGCCGGCGGGTCGCGCGCGGCGAGCCCGAACCGGTCGGCTCGGTCGTCGACCGCGCCAAGGCGCTGCCCCGGCTGCTGCGGGCGCGCAAGGCGTACGGCCTGCCGACGACCCGGCTGGCCCAGTGGGGCTTCGCGCTGGTCTACCTGGTCTCGCCGATCGACGTCCTGCCCGAGTTCCTGCCGCTGATCGGCGTCACCGACGACGCGGGCGTGGCGGTGTGGCTGCTGACCAGCCTGTCCACCGCCGCCGGCCAGTACCTGAGCTGGGAGCGGTCGAAACAGCAGGACCGCCGACCCTAGCGCGGCCCGCACGTTCACCCCGGTCGACGCGGCGAACACGCCCACCGGTCACCACCCGGCCTGCTTGAGCGCGCCCACCCGGAACTCCAGGCCGATGCCGACGAACGCCAGGACCGGGAACCACGTGCGCAGGTCGTTGACCACGCCGAGGGCCGCGTCCCGGAGTGGTCCCCGGGTCTGCTCCGGGGCGGTCATCACGGCACCGGTCCCGGCGGGATCATGCCCGTGAGGGCCGGCGCGAACGAGGCCAGGCCGACGATCACCGCCCACAAGTCCTCGCCGAGACCCCTGCGCGCAGGTCGATCGCCCATCGCCCACGCTCCACGATGCGGGACAGCGGAGAGTCCCGAACGCCGGCGAGGGCAACGGGACCCGTCACCGCCTCCCAGGATGTGGGAGTTCGCGGACACCGACCAGCAGGGTGGTGATGGCGGCCATGATCCGCCCGGTCGCCTCGTCGAGCACCTGCTTGGTCGGCTCCAGCCCGTAGAGGTCCGACAGGTCGACCGGCGCACCGGCCACCACGTGCACCTTCGTCCACGGCCGGGGCAGGTAGGAGCCGGGCGGCAGCAGCCGCCGGGTGCCCCACTGGGCCACCGGCACGACCGGCGTGCGGGACGCCAGCGCCAGCCGCGCCACGCCGTTCTTGCCGCGCATCGGCCAGCCGTCCGGGTCGCTGGTGAACGTGCCCTCCGGGTAGACGATCACGCACTGGCCGTCATCCAGCGAGTCGCGCGCGACGTCCACCGCCCGGCCGGCGCGGGCCGTGCCCCGGTCGACCGGGATGTGCCGCCCGCCCGACATCACCCACCCGAGCACGGGCACCCGCCACAGGCTCGCCTTCGCCAGGTAGCGCGGCACCCGCCCGGACGCCAGCGTGAACGCGGTCAGCGTCACCGGGTCGGCGAACGACAGGTGGTTGGACGCGAGCAGCACCTTCCCCTCACCGGGGATGTTGCGCCCGCCCGCCATCCGCAGCCGCACGAACACCACGACCAACGGCCACAGCAGGTCGATGGCCACCGAGTACCAGAACCCCCTGCCGCGCCTGGGCAACCGCGCGGTCAACGCCACCATCCGCGTGAAACTCACACCGGGATCTTCGCCCACCCGCACCGGGTGGTTCCCGCGACCCACCGAACCGGTGCGGACCGGCCGTGATCACCGTTCGGCTAGGGTCCCTTCCCGTGACCGGGTCCAACGGAACGCGTGCGGCGGACGGCCGCATCACCGTGCTGCTCGTCGAAGACGACGAGGGCGACGCGGTGCTGGTCGAAGCGCTGCTGGAAGAGGTCGGCGCGGACGTCGACCTGCGCCGGGTGCGCACGCTGCGCGAGGCGGTGCCCCTGGTGCCCCGCGCGGACTGCGTGCTGCTGGACCTCGGCCTGCCCGACACCACGGGGCTGGACGGGCTCAACCGGCTGCTCGCGCTGTCCTCGCCGGCCGCGATCATCGTGCTCACCGGCCTGGACGACGAGCGGCAGGGCGAGCGCTCGGTCGCCGCCGGCGCGGAGGACTTCCTGGTCAAGGGCCAGGTGGACGGCTCGGCGCTGCTGCGCGGCATCCGCTACGCGGTCGGCCGCAAGCACGCCGAGGAGACCCACCGTCAGCTCCGCGACGAGCAGCTGCTCGCCTCGGAGAAGACCCGGCTGGAACGCGGCCTGCTGCCCTCGCCGATCCTGGAGCGCGGCCAGGGCCTGGGCCTGGAGTTCCGCTACCAGCCCGGCGGCAGCCGGATGCTGCTCGGCGGCGACTTCTTCGACGTCGTGCGCACCCCCGACGGCACGTTGCAGGCCATCGTCGGCGACGTGTGCGGGCACGGCCCGGACGAGGCCGCGCTGGGCGTCTTCCTGCGCATCGCGTGGCGGGCGCTGGTGCTGGCCGACCAGGAGCCGTCGCGGGTGCTGCGCACGCTGCACGAGATCCTGGAGCACGAGCGCCACCAGCCCGGCCTGTTCACCACGGCGTGCATGGTCACCGTGTCGCCCGACCGCCGCTGGGCGCGGATCTACCTGGCCGGGCACCCGGAGCCGATGCTGCTGGTCGGCGACCGCGTGGTGGAGCTGCCCCGGGACCGCGCGGGCCTGCCGCTGGGCGTGCTGCCGGACAGCACGTGGAGCGGCCTGGACGTGCCGCTGCCGCCCGGCTGGTCGCTGCTGCTCTACACCGACGGGCTGGTGGAGGGCCGGGTGACCGGCGACACCGAGCGCCTCGGCTCCGAACGGCTGATCGAGCTGATCGGCCGGGTGACCAGGACCAGACCGGACTGGCGCAGCCACCCCGAGGGTTTGCTCGACGAGCTGATCTCGCGGGTGAAGGAACTCAACGGCGGGGAGCTGGACGACGACATGGCCGTGCTGCTGATCTCGGACGAGGGCTGATGGACTACCGCACCCGGTGGCCGGCGAGCAGGCTGCTGATCGCGTCCGTGACGATCCTGATCATCGTCTGCGCCGGCGCGATCGGCGGCGTGGCGGTGGCGCTGAACAGCCTCACCAACGCCCGCACGCTGCTGCTGGACCAGGTCGGCCCGGCGCGGCGGCACGCGCTGGAGCTCGACGCCGCCCTGATCGACCAGGAGAACGGGGTGCGCGGGTTCGCGCTCACCGCGCGCGAGGAGTTCCTCGACCCCTACCAGGACGGGCTGCGGGCCGAGCAGGACGCGCTGCGCAACGCCCGCGACGCGATCGCCTCGGTGCGGCCCGACCTGGCGCAGCGGGTGGACTCGATCAAGGAGCTGGCGGTCGGCTGGCGGGCCGGGTACGCCGACGTGGTGATCACGGCCGTCCGGTCGGCGGGCCGCCCGCTGGCCGACCAGGCCGACACCGCGCGCGGCAAGGAGCTGTTCGACGCCGTGCGCCGGGAGGTCGGCGACCTCCAGCGGGTGCTCAACGACGAGTCCGCCGCCGCGCGCTCCGGCCTGGACGGCGTCGCCGACCAGGTGCTCTACCTGGTGATCGCGCTGGGCGTGCTGCTCGTGGTGATCATCGCCGGGGTGGCCGCGGTGCTGCACCGCATCCTGATCAAGCCGCTGACCGGCCTGGCCGCGCAGGTCCGGCAGGTGTCGTCGGGTGACTTCGAGCACGCCGTGCAGATCGTCGGGCCGCGCGAGACCGTGATGCTGGGCCAGGACGTGGACGCGATGCGGGCCCGCATCCTCAACGACGTCGAGGAGCTGCGCCGGTCGAACTCGGAGCTGGAGCAGTTCGCCTACGTGGCCTCGCACGACCTCCAGGAGCCGCTGCGCAAGGTGGCGAGCTTCTGCCAGCTCCTGGAGCGCCGCTACTCCGGCCAGCTCGACGAGCGGGGCGAGCAGTACCTGCGGTTCGCCGTGGACGGCGCGAAGCGGATGCAGGTGCTGATCAACGACCTGCTGGCGTTCTCCCGGGTCGGGCGGATGACCCGCGAGCACGTGGCGGTCGACCTCAACGAGACGGTCGCCCAAGTGCTGGACAGCTACTCCGACGTGATCGAGCGGACCGGGGCGACGGTGGTCACGCCGGACCTGCCGACCGTGCGCGGCGAGGCGTCGCTGCTGGGCGGGGTGTTCGGCAACCTGATCGGCAACGCGCTGAAGTTCCACGGCGAGGGGCCGCCGGAGGTGCGGGTCGAGGTGGAGCGGACCGGTGAACTCTGGACGTTCACCGTCCGCGACGACGGCATCGGGATCGAACCCGAGTACGCTGAGCGGATCTTCGTCATCTTCCAGCGCCTGCACCACAAGGACGACTACCCGGGCACCGGCATCGGCCTGGCCATGTGCCGGAAGATCATCGAGTACCACGGCGGCACCATCTGGTTGGACACAGGTCACGACGCCGGCACCACCTTCAAGTTCACCCTGCCGGTAGCAGAGGACACCCATGAATGACTCGCTGAACGTGGTCGACGTCCTGCTCGTCGAGGACGACCCCGGCGACGCCCTGATGACCCAGGAGGCGTTCGAGCACCACAAGATCCGCAACCAGCTCCACGTGGTGCGCGACGGCGTCGAGGCGCTGGAGTTCCTGCGGCGCGAGGGCGAGCACGCGGACGCGCCCCGGCCGGGGTTGATCCTGCTGGACCTGAACCTGCCGAAGATGGACGGGCGGGAGGTGCTGGCGGAGGTGAAGGCCGACGCGGCGCTGCGGTCGATCCCGGTGGTGGTGCTGACCACCTCGGAGGCGGAGGAGGACATCCTGCGCAGCTACAACCTGCACGCCAACGCCTACGTCACCAAGCCGGTGGACTTCGACCGGTTCATCGAGGTCGTGCGGCAGATCGACGACTTCTTCGTGACCGTGGTGAAGCTGCCCCGCTAGCCGTCCTGCGCGAGGCGGGCCACGGCGGGCCCGGCCGGCCGGGCCCGCCTCGCGGCCGGGTCAGGCCCCGGGGTGCTCGAGTTCGGGGTGCTTGTCGAGGTAGCCCGCCACGAACGGGCACTGCGGCACCACGGCGAGGCCGCGCTCGCGGGCGTCCAGCAGGGCGTGCTCGACCAGCCTGCCGCCCAGGCCCCTGCCCTCCACGGCCACCTCGGTGTGGGTGAACGTGATGCGGCCGGGCTCCAGCTCGTAGTCGGCGAACCCGGCTCGCTCGCCGTCGAGGAAGATCTCGAAGCGCGATGCGGCGGCGTTGTCGGACACGGTGACGTCCACGTCGGTCCCCTCGGTCGTGCGGTGGCCCTCGCCGGGTGCAACGCCCGGCGGGCGGCGGGGCATTCCGCCGCCCGCCGGGCCGGGGACGGGTCAGGTCCTCCGCCGCACCACGACCAGCCGCCGGGTGGCCCTGGTCAGCGCCACGTACCGCTCCGCCGCCGTCATCCGCTCGGGCTCGACCACCACGACGGTGTCGAACTCCAGCCCCTTGGCCGCGCGCGGGGTGACCGGCCCGTCGACCGAGATCACCGCGCTCGTCCCGGGCCCGGTGACCAGCCGCGACACCACGGCCAGGTCGTCCACGGCCAGCTCGACCGGCGGTTCGCCGCGCCGCACCGAGGTGGGCAGCTCGGCACGGGGGTCGACCTCCGCCAGCGCCGGCGCGGCGTAGCGCATGATCGCCGCAGGCGTCCGGTAGTTGACCGTCAGCCTCCGGTGCACCCACCTGGCGCCCACGTACGGCGCGAGCAGCGCGTCCCAGGACCGCGCGCCCGCCTCGGCCTGCCGCTGGGCCAGGTCGCCGACCACGGTCATCGACCGGTTGGGGCTGCGCCGCATCAGCACCCGCCAGTCCATCTCGGACAGCTCCTGCGCCTCGTCCACCACGACGTGCCCGTAGGTCCACTCCCGGTCGGCCCCGGCGCGCTCGGCGACCGTCCGGTGGTCGCGCGCCTCGTGCCGGTCGGCCAGCCACTCGGCGTCGACCAGGTCGACCGCCCGCAGCTCGTCCTCGTGCCCGGCCGCGTCGGTGTCGATCACCTCCAGCACGCCCCGGGCGTACTCGACCTCGGCCGCCCGCCGCCGCGCGGCGGCCCGCCGGGCCTCGTCGGACGTGCCCAGCAGCTCGGCGGCCTCGTCCAGCAGCGGGACGTCGGAGACCGTCCACGCCCGGCCGTCCTCCCGGTGCAGCTCGGGGTAGCCCAGCGCGAAGCACCGGCCCTCGTAGAGGTCGGCCAGCAGGTCGCACGCCGTCAGCGGCGGCCACAGGGCGTCCACGACCGCGTCCAGGTCGGCGCTGCCGGCCAGCTCGCGCCGGACGTCCACGGCCAGTTCGGGCCAGTTCCGGCCGATCAGGGTCAGCGCGGGCACGACCAGGGCGTCGGCCAGGGCGTCCCGGAACACCTGGCGGGCCTCGTTGTGCCGCAGCCCGGTGGCGCGCGCCCGCTCGCGGGCCACGGCGGCGACCGGGGCGTCCACGAGCACGGTCACGTCCTCCAGCTCGACCGGCACCGGCTCGTCGGGCAGCTCCTGCCGGTCCGCGAGCGCCTCGCGCACCAGCCCGACCGCCGACAGCCCGCCCTTGAGGCCCTGCAACTCCGGGAGGTCCTCGCGGGTGGTGCGCACGCCGGGGAACAGCTCGCCGGGCGACGCGAACACCACGTCGGTCTCCCCGAGCGAGGGCAGCACGTCGCCGACGTAGCGCAGGAACCCGGGGTTGGGCCCGACGACGAGCACGCCCTGCCGGGACAGCCGCTCGCGCTGCGTGTACAGCAGGTAGGCGACGCGGTGCAGGGCCACGGCGGTCTTCCCGGTGCCCGGCCCGCCCTCGATGACCAGGACGCCCCGGTGGTCGAGCCGGATCACCTCGTCCTGCTCGGCCTGGATGGTCGCCACGATGTCGCGCATGGTGTCCGTCCGGGGCGCGTTCAGCGCTTCCAGCAGGGTGGTCCCGTCGAGCTGGAGCTCGTCGTCGTGGAAGCTCTCCAGCCGCCGTCCCCGGGTGCGGTAGTGCCTCCGCCTGGTGATCCCCTCCGGGTGCGCCCCGGTGGCCGTGTAGAACGGGCGGGCGATCGGCGCGCGCCAGTCGGTGAGCAGCGGCCGGTAGTCGTCGGCGGGGTCGAGCAGACCGACCCGGCCGATGTAGGTGCGGGTGCCGTCGGCGTGGTCGGTGCGCCCGAAGCACAGGCTCCGGTCGGCCACGGACAGGCGGCTGACCTGCTCGGACAGCGTGCGCACCGCCACTTCCCGGTGCCAGCGCTGCTCGTGCGGGTCGAGCAGCGCCGCCGCCAGCTCGGCCTTCGCCGCCGCGCGCTCCAGGTCCAGCCGGCGGTAGAGCGACGCAATCCGCTCCTGTTCCGAATTCAATTCCCCTGTTACCACGCTTGCCCCCTGTGATACACTGGGTCATACCATTTCCACCCTTTCACGGGTGAAGTAACCCTTATTTGTACCACGGCAATGCCGGCGGGCGCGATCTATTCCGCGAATTCCCTTTTTCGGCAATCGGCGAACGGGCGGCTCGGCCCCGGCGGGCGGTCAGCGGGTCGGTGGTGCCGTCAGCGGACGGGTCGGCCGGGATGCGTTGCCCCCGCAGCGGCACGACCAGCGGGGTGTCGGTCTCCGGGTCCGCGATCACCCGGCAGGGCTCTCCGGGCGTCGATCGCCGTCGTGGCCAGGAGCCCGGAGCGGGCAGGACCGGAACCGAGGCACGGTCGCACATCCGTCCACTGTGGACCAAATCGACCGCGCCCGGGGTCGGGAGGTCAGGCGGTGTGCAGCGCACTCACGGCGTACGCGGGCTGCACCGGGACCGCCGGTTCACGGCGGTCGAGGACGGACTGGAGGATCTCCCCCACCCGCACGGAGGTGTTGGACAGCAGGGACGACGAGATGCCGTGCGTGTGCTCGGTGCCGCCCTGGAGGTAGATGCCGCCCCGGATGCCGTCGTCGGTCTCCAGGCGGTAGTCGCGCAGCACCCGGAGCCGGTCGTGCTCGTCGCGCCGGCAGCGGCCGGCCAGCGTGCCCAGCAGGCCGGTCGGGTCGGCCTCGCGGTAGCCGGTGGCGTAGACGACGACGTCCGCGTCGAGCGTGGCGCGGCGGCCGTCGGACAGCGACTCGACGGTGACCCGCACGCCGCCCGGGTGCTCCTCCAGGCCGGCGACCTGCGACAGGTTGAGCAGCCGCAGCCTTTGCGCGCCAACGACCTTCTCCCGGTAGACCCGCCGGTAGAGGTCGGCGATCAGGTCGTGGTCGACCACCGCGTAGTTGGTGTTGGCGTGGTAGTCCATCAGCCGCCGCTTGACGTCCTCGGGCGCGGTGTAGAAGTCGTCCACGGCGGCCGGGTCGAAGATCCGGTTGGCGAACGAGCTGTCGTCGGCCGGGCTGTAGCCGTAGCGGGCGAACACCGCGCACACCTCGGCGTCGCGGAACCTCTCGTGCAGGAACGCGGTCACCTCCGCGCCGCTCTGCCCCGCGCCGACCACGACCAGCCGGCGCGGGTCCTCCAGCTGCTCGACCCGGCGCAGGAAGTCGCGGTTGTGCCAGATCCGCTCGGACTGGACCACGCCCTCGGGCAGCCGGGCCCGCAACCCGGTCGCCACCACGAGGTTGCGCGCGCGGCGGACCTCGACCTCGCCGGACGGCGTGCGCGAGGTGACGTCGAAGTGGGTGACCGGGCCGCCGTCGGCCACCGGCTCGACCGACACCACGTCGTGGTCGTAGGACACCAGGTCGTCCACCTTGCCGGCGGCCCACTCGAAGTAGTCGTGGAACTCCACCCGCAGCGGGAACAGGTTCTTGTGGTTGACGAAGTCCACCAGGCGGCCCCGGCCGTGCAGGTAGTTCAGGAAGCTGAACGAGCTGCTCGGGTTGCGCAGGGTGACCAGGTCCTTGAGGAAGGACACCTGCATGGTGGCGTCCTCGATCAGCATCCCCCGGTGCCAGCCGAACCGGGGCTGGCGCTCCAGGAAGTGGGCCGTGACCACGTCTTCGGGCCGCGCGGCGGCGTTGTGCTCGGTGACGGCGATGGCGAGCGCCAGGTTCGACGGACCGAAGCCGACGCCGAGGACGTCGAAGACAGGTGGCTGTGGCATGACTGTCCCATCGGTGCGACAACAGGGAATGATCGAACTTCGGTTACCCTAACCTAAGTTCTGCACGCGTGGGAGTGATCCGGACCTCTCCGATGGTTAGGGTAGCCTCACCTGCCGGGCGGCGGAAGGCGGTCGCCGGGTGAAACCGGCCCCGGCGACGCGGGCGGGCAGTCCGGTCACTCCGGGGTTCCGCAGTCGATCCGCAGCAGGAGTCGACGGCGCGCACGGGGTCGCCACTCCCCCGACCGCCGAGCGGAGACCACTCGAACGGCGCAACAGCGGCGAACGGTCACCCCTCGCAGCCCCGGTGCGCCGTCTCGGGAGGTCCTTTGTGGACGTTCGAGGGGTCAGCGCGCGAGGTGCCGGTGCGGGCCGCCGTTGCGGCTCAGCGGAATCCCCGTGCGGACGACCAGCTCCCGCGCCGCCGCGCCGATCCGCGTCCCGGACAGCTCGCGCCCGGTGGCGTCGCGCAGGGCGGCGGGCCGGGTCGCCGCGCGCAGGGCCCGCCACACCTCGGCCACCTGCTCGCCGAGCAGCCGGTGCAGCTCGGGGCCCACGTCCGGTTCGGACCAGCGCACGGCCAGCCTCCCGCACCCGAACACGCCGCCGCGCACGTGCGAGCGCAGCAACTGGACGATGGCCGCGCCGCGCAGTCCGGGGTCGGTGACGACCCCGCCGGCCACCTCGACGCCGTCCGGCGCGGCGGCACCGGCGGGCAGCGGCAGGAACACCTGGACACCCCCGCAGTCGAACGCCTCCGCGACGGTGGCGTGCAGGTGCACCCGGTGCAGCCCCACCGGGCCGGGTTGGCTGCACAGCCACCCGGTGGGCAGGGCGTTACCGATCCGCTGCCCGAGGAGGGCCTCGTCCTCGGGCAGCAGCCACAGGTCCGTCGTCCTGGTGCGGGAACCGGGGTGGGGCACCCGTGGAGTGTGTCAGGCGGGCCAGTTCGCCAGCACGGCGTCCAGCGCGTCCAGCGCCCGCGACCACGAGACGTCCGCGCCGCGCGGGTGGTGCGAGAACCCGCCGGCGGCCTCCAGCGAGGTGTAGCCGTGCAGCGCGCTGTGCAGCAGCCGCACCGCGTCGGTCTGGTCCGGTTCGGACAGCCGGTAGCCGCGCAGGATCGCCCGGGTCAGGTCGGAGTGCCGCCGGGCCGCGCCCGCCCCGGCCGCCTCCGGGTCCAGCGGGTACTGGGCGGCGGCGTACCGGCCCGGGTATTGCCTGGCGTAGTCGCGGTAGGCGTTGGCGAACGCCACCAGCGCGTCCTTGCCCGCCCGGCCGGCCAGCGCCTCGGCCGCGCGGTCGGCCATCTCGGCCAGCGCCAGCCCGGCCACCCGCGAGCGCAGCTCGTGGGCGCTGCGGATGTGCGAGTACAGGCTCGCGTCCTTGACGCCGAAGCGGCGGGCCAGCGCCGACACGGTGACGCCCGCGAAGCCGGACTCGTCGGCCAGCTCCACCGCCGCCCTGGTCAGGCGGTCGGCGGTGATCCCCGCGCGAGCCATCCCGCTCCCCTCCGCCTAGGTGGGTTATCCAGTTGCCTAGGGCCTCTAGCCGAGGTTAGCGTGCCGGGCATGAAACCGGCTACCGAACGCGACATCCGCGCGTCGTTCGTCAACTGCACCAAGGGCGAGCGGACGCGGCTGGCCGTACCCCGGGACCTCGACGCGCGGCCGTGGGACGACCTGGACTTCCTCGGCTGGCAGGACCCGGCCTCGTCCGAGCGCTCCTACCTGGTCACCGAGACCGGCGACGGGTTCGTGGGCGTCGCGCTGCGCCGGGCCGCACCCCGGGCCGGGCAGGCGCGGCGCAGCATGTGCTCGCTGTGCCTGACCACGCACCTGGGCGACGGCGTGGCGCTGATGACCGCGCGCAAGTCGGGCAAGCAGGGCCAGCTCGGCAACTCGGTCGGCGCGTACTTCTGCAGCGACCTGGCGTGCTCGCTGTACCTGCGCGGCAAGAAGGACGCCGGCCCCGGCAGCCGGTTCCACGAGTCGCTGCCGCTGGACCGGCTGATCGAGCGCACGGCGACCAACCTGGCCGCGTTCCTGGACCGCGTGACCGCCTGATCGCGGCACGCGCGGGCAAGGCGACGTGCGGTGCGCGCCGGGTGGTGGCGCGGGCCCGGGATCAGGCGAGCAGGGCCCGGCCTGCCGGGGTCAGCTCGGCCGGCGACCACTGGCCGTGACCGTCGAGCCGGACCGGTCGGACCAGCCCGGCGTGCGCCAGTTGGCGTGCGGTGGCCTGGTCGCTGCACAGCAGCCCGTCCACCCGGAGGTCGGGTTCGCGGCTGCGCGTCACCTCGGCGCGGCCGGCCGCGACGGCACGCAGCATCGCGCGTGCCCGGTGGGTCAATTCGTCGTCGTCCATGATCATTCACCGTCGTCCGCAGGGGTGTACACCCCGGTTATCGCCGTGACCGCCCGAAGTCTTACCGATTAGGGTCCGGAACATGGGAATCGTCGTGGCCGTCAGCCGCAGCGCGGAGTACACGTTCACAAAACCCACCCGGGACGGCGTGCGGCTGGTCGCCGGTCTCGGCGTCGACGGGGACGTCCACGCGGGCGAGCTGGTCAAGCACCGCTCCCGGGTGCGCCGTGACCCTGCGCAACCGAACCTGCGCCAGGTGCACCTGATGCACGCCGAGCTGCACGAGGAGCTCAACGCCCTCGGTTTCGACGTCGCCGCCGGTCAGCTCGGCGAGAACATCACCACCCGGGGCGTGGACCTGCTCGGCCTGCCCACCGGCTCGCTGCTGCGGCTCGGCGCGGAGGCCGTGGTGGAGGTGACGGGGCTGCGCAACCCGTGCCCGCAGATCGAGGCGTTCCGCGAGGGGCTGCTCAAGCACGTGGTGGGCCGCGACGAGCACGGCGCCGTGGTGCGCAGGGCCGGGATCATGTCCGTGGTGCTGGTCGGCGGCGAGGTCCGGCCGGGCGACCCGATCCGCGTGGAGCTGCCCGCCGCCCCGCACACGCCGTTGGCCCCGGTCTAGTGGACCTCGGCGGCGCGGTCGTGCTCGTCACGGGCGCGAGCGGCGGGATCGGGGCGGGTGTCGCCCGGCGGTTCGCGCAGGCCGGCGCGCACGTCGTCGCGCACCACCACCGGGGCGAGGTGGCGCTGCCGGGCGCACTGGCCGTGCGGGCGGACCTGACCTCCCCGCAGGAGTGCGCGCGGCTGGTGGGCGCGGCGGCGGCGTGGCGGGGGCGGCTGGACGCAGTGGTGAACTGCGCGGGCGTCCAACCGGTCCGCGAGCTGGACGGGATGACCGCCGACGAGTGGCGCTCGGTCCTGGACACGAACGTGACCAGCGCGTTCGCCTGCACGCAGGCGGCGGTCGAGGTGATGCGCGGCACGGGCGGCTCGATCACGCACATCGCGTCCGTCGAGGGCCGCCACCCGGCGCACGGGCACGCCCACTACAGCGCCTCGAAAGCCGCGCTGATCGCCCACGCCCGCGCGGCGGCGCTGGAGTGCGGCCGGTTCGGGGTGCGGGTCAACACCGTGTCACCGGGCCTGGTCGACCGGCCCGGCCTGGCCGACGAGTGGCCCGAGGGCGTCGCGCGCTGGCACGCCGCCGCACCGCTGGGCCGGCTGGGCACGCCGGAGGACGTCGGCGACGCCTGCGTCTTCCTGGCCTCGCCGAGGGCCTCCTTCATCACCGGCCACGACCTGGTGGTCGACGGCGGGATCTGCGCACGCCCGACGTGGTGACCTGCCCGGCGGGCACGGCCGGTCAGGCAGTCCCCGGCTCCTCCGCCAGGACGGGCTGGGCGACGGCGAACGCGCGGTTGGCGGCGGGCACGCCCGCGTAGACCGCCACCTGGAGCAGGACCTCCTTGATCTCGTCCCGGGTCAGGCCGTTGCGCAGCGCGGCGCGCACGTGCATCGCCAGCTCGTCCTCGTGGCCCAGGGTGGCCAGCATCGCCAGCGTGATGCACGAGCGGGTCCGGCGGTCCAGGCCCGGCCGGGTCCAGATCGTGCCCCAGGCGTAGCGGGTGATCAGGTCCTGGAAGTCGGCGGTGAAGCCGTCCGCGCGCGCCACCGCCCGGTCGACGTGCTCGTCGCCGAGCACCTCGCGGCGGACCCGCATCCCCTCGTCGTGCTCGTTCACGCCAGGTGCTCCCTCAGGATCTTCGAGACGGCGCCCGCCGCCTCGACGTTGGCCAGGTGGGCGGCGCCGTCCAGCACGTGCAGCTCCGCGCCCGGGACGGCGTCCGCGATCGCCCGCAGGCGGTCGGGCGGGGTGGCCTCGTCCAGCGCGCCGGCGACCACCGCCGTCGGCGCCTCGATCACCGGCAGCACCGAGCGCAGGTCCAGCGCCCCCAACGCCTCGCAGCACGCCGCGTAGCTCTCGTCGTCCACTGCGGACAGCACCGCCCGGAACCGGTCCACCGTCGCCGGCGACCGCTCGGCCAGCGCCGGCGTGAACCAGCGGGCCACCACGGCGGGCGCGATGGAGGCGGTGCCGTTCGCGCGCACCGCCGAGGCGCGCTCCTGCCACGGCCGCGCGGTGTCGTAGTACGCGGTGGTGCACAGCAGGACCAGCCGGTCGACGCGCTCCGGCGCGTGGCCGGCCAGCCACATCCCGACCATCGCGCCCATCGACACGCCGCAGTAGGACACCCGGGGCAGGCCCAGGCCGTCCAGCAGCTCCAGCACGTCCTCGGCCAGGTCGTCGACCCGCAGCGGACCGGTGGACGCGGGGCTGCCGCCGTGCCCCCGGTGGTCGTAGCGCAGCACCCGGAAGCGCTGCTCCAGCTCCGGGAGCTGCGGCTCCCACAGCGCGGTGGTGGTGCCCAGCGAGTTGCCCAGGACGACGACCGGCGCGTCCTCGGGTCCGCTCAGCTCGTGGTGCAGCTTCATCTCTCGGCCTTCCCCCGGTGCGCCGCCAGCGCCCGGTCCACGAACACGCCCGCGCTGCCGACGTACCCGGCCGGGTCCAGCGCCTCGTCGATCTCCTGTTCGGACAGGTCGATCCGCAGGTCGGCCCGCAGCGCGTCGCGCAGCGTGCCGCCGTTGAGCACGGCCGCCCGGCACACCTCGGCGACCAGCTCCTGGGCCTCGGTGCGGCCGATCCGCGCGGCCAGCCGCACCGCCACGTTCTCCGCCATCAGCAGGCCACCGGTCAGGTCCAGGTTGCGCCGCATCCGGTCCGGGTCGACGCGCAGCCGGGACAGCAGCTCGCGCAGCCCGTGCACCGCGCCGCCGACCAGGCGCAGCAGCTCGGTCACCGACTGCCACTCGCTGTGCCACGCGCCGGCCGCGCGCTCGTGCTCCTGCGGCATCGCGGACAGCACCGCCGACACCAGGGCGGGCACCCGCCGCGTGCCCGCCGTGACCAGCACCGCCCGCACCGGGTTGTGCTTGTGCGGCATGGCCGACGACGTGCCGCCCTCGGCCTCGGCGACCTCGGCCACCTCGGTCTGGGCCAGCAGCACCACGTCCTGCGCGATCTTGGCCAGCACGCCCGACGCGCCGCCCAGCGCGCACGCCAGCTCGGCGACCCGGGTCCGGTCGGTGTGCCACGGGATCAGCGGCGCGACCAGCCCCAGCTGCACCGCGAGCTGGTCGGTCAGCCCGGGGTCGGCGACGGCGGCCAGGGTGCCCGCCGCACCGCCGAACTGCACGGCCAACCGCCGCTCCCGCACCCGTTCCAGCACCTCGGCGGCCTCGTCCACGGCCACCAGCCAGCCCGCGCACTTGAGGCCGAACGTCGTGGGCAGCGCGTGCTGCGCCAGCGTCCGCCCGGCGATCAGCGTCTCCCGGTGCCTGCGGGCCAGCCGCTCGCACTCCCCCGCCACGCCCGCCAGCCCGTCCAGGATCGGGCCCAGCGCCCGGAACGCGACCAGCGACAGCGCGGTGTCCAGGACGTCCTGGCTGGTCGCGCCGTTGTGCACGGCGGCCCGCCCCTCGGCGGTGACGTGCGCGCCGATGGCCCGGACCAGCGGCACCACGGGGGTGCCGCTGCCGCGCGCCGCCTCGCCGAGGGCGGCCGGGTCGTAGTGGCCGACGTCGATCGCGGTCACCACCATCCGGGCCGCCTCTTCGGGCACCACGCCCGCCCGCGCCTGGACGATCGCCAGCGCGCGCTCGAAGTCCAGCATGGCCCGCAGCCACGCCCGGTCGGATATCTCCGCCTCCACGGCCGGGTCGGTGAACAGCGGCCCGAACAGCTCAGACGTCGAAGAAGACGGTTTCATGCTCCCCTTGCAAGCGGATGTCGAAGTGGTAGCCGTGCGGGGTGGTCGCGGCGATGAGCGTGCCGCGCGCCGCCGGGTCGCCGATCGAGCGCAGGACCGGGTCGTCGGCGTTGGCCTCCTCGTCCGGGAAGTAGATGCGGGTGACCAGCCGGACCAGCATCCCCCGGCAGAACACCGACACGTTCAGGTGGGGTGCCTCCCGGCCGTCGCCCGAGGGCAGCGGGCCGGGTTTCACGGTGAGCAGGCCCCACCGCCCCTCCGCGTCCGTCGCCGCGCGGCCGAAGCCCCGGAAATCCTTCCACCGCACCGCACCGCGCGGGTCGTCGGGGTGGTCGAAGCGGCCGCCCGGGTCGGCCTGCCAGGTCTCCACCACGGCGTCCGGCACCGGTTCGCCGTTGCCGTCGAGCACCCGGCCCTCGACCCGGAACGCGCCCTCGGTGCCCTCGGGCACCACGAACGGGCCGTCCTCCCAGAACAGGCCGTGCGCGAAGAACGGGCCGACCGTCTGCGACGGCGTGGTCTGCAGCTCAGTCATCGTCGTCGTCCTCGTCCTCCAGCGGCGTCGGGTTCGTGCCCCGCAGCACGATGTCCCACTGGTACCCCAGGGACCACTCGGGAACCGTGCTGCCCAGGTCGAACCGCGCGATCAGCGCCTCGCGCGCCTTCGGGTCGCGCACCGAGTTGAAGATCGGGTCCTGGAAGAACAGCGGGTCGCCCGGGAAGTACATCTGGGTGATCAGCCGCTGCGTGAACGCGGTGCCGAACAGCGAGAAGTGGATGTGCGCGGGACGCCACGCGTTGTCGTGGTTGCGCCACGGGTAGGCACCGGGCTGGATCGTGGTGAACGCGTAGCGCCCGTCCGCGTCGGTGATCGTGCGGCCGACGCCGGTGAAGTTCGGGTCCAGCGGGGCGGGGTGCCGGTCGCCGTCGTGCCGGTAGCGCCCGCCCGCGTTGGCCTGCCAGACCTCCAGCAGGGTGCCGGCGACCGGTCGCCCGTCGCCGTCGAGCACCCGCCCGGAGACGGTGATCCGCTGGCCCTGCGGCTCGCCGTCGTGGCCCAGGGTCAGGTCGTTGTCGTGCGGGCCCACCCGGCCCTCGCCGAGCAGCGGCCCGGTGATCTCGCCGAGCCGCTGCGGCAGCAGCGCGAACGGCCGGTGCGGCGACCGGGCCGCGTTGGACCGGTAGTCCGGCCAGCGGACCGGCGGGTGGGAGCCGGTGTCCCGCCGGTAGTGCGGCGTGGTGGTGTCGAGTGGCACCGCGCCCTCCTGTTCCTTCGACCAAGGGTTGTCCGGCCCGCCCGGTCCGCCCCGTCCCGGGGGCCGTGCCGCCCCGGTGGGCACACCGCGCGGCGGGTGGTCGGAACGTAGGTTCGGGCCGCCGGGCGGGTCAACGGCCGGTTCCACTGATCGGAAGGCCGAACCGCTGCGTTCGGGCCGGGATGACCATCACGCCGACGACGGGCGGGTCGGGTGTGCCGACCGCGCCGCTCCTGGGCGGGCCGCTCGGCTGATAGCCGAGCGGCACCGTCCACCCCGGACAGCGCGCCCCCGTCCGCCGGTGCGGTGGTGGAGAACCGCGTTGCAGCGCCGACCCACGAGACGTGAAGGCGTTGCAGGGCAGGGCGGTGGTGCTCGCCGCGCGTGGTCGGGTCGAGGCGATGACCGCCTGCCGGGGAACCGGTGGAGCGCTCGCCCCTTGCCGCACTGGTGCACGAGTGCGCGAGCCTGCTGCACCGGGCCGGGTGGGACGCGGAGGCGACACCCGCTGGTCGCCGACGTCCTGCGTCCGGACCCGCGAGGCCGTGGCGGTGTGCATCCGGACCGGGTGGCGAGGCTGGCCGTGGTCGCCGGCCCGCTGGTGGCCGGCACGGCCCTTCTGCGCACTGCCCTGCGCGACCACCTGGCCGCCGCCGAGCGCTTCCGCGACCGGTTCACCGCCCTGCCCGTGCCCAGCTCGGAGCCGGTGGTGCCGGCCTGCCTCGGCCCCACCCTCCGGTCCCTCCCGGTCTAGGGTGGCCCCAACCCCGCTTGCGGAGTCCCGGACTCCCCTCCCCGAGGACGTCGCACATGGCCGAACCACCCCCACCCGGCCCGATCCGGGTCCTGCTGGTCGAGGACCACGACATGGTGGCGGAGGCGATCGGGCTGGCGCTCCAGCGGGACCCGGGCGTGCTGGTGGTGGCGTCGGTCCGGTCCGTCGCCGCCGCCGCGCAGGCCGCCGCGCGGCACCGGCCGGACGTGGTGGTGCTGGACCGCCGGCTGCCCGACGGCGACGGCGTCTCCGCCATCGCGGGCCTGCGCGCGGTGGGGGCGCGCGTCCTGGTGCTGACCGGCGACGCCACCGCCGGCGTGGCCGCCCGGGTGGTCGACGCCGGCGGCGCGGGCCTGGTGCTCAAGTCGGCGCGGCTGGAGGAGCTGGCCGACGCGGTGCGGCGGGTCGCGCGGGGCGAGACCGTGTTCGACGGCAGCCTGCTCACCGGCGTGCTGGACCGGCTGACCGGGCGCACGCCGGTCGCCGGGGCGTCGCTCACCGCGCGGGAGCGCGAGACCCTGTCGCTGCTCGCGGACGGCGTGTCCACCGACGAGATCGGCCGGCGGCTCGGCGTCGCCCGCAACACCGTGCGCAACCACGTGCAGCGCGTGCTGGACAAGCTCGGTGCCCGGTCGAAGCTGGAAGCGGTGTCGATCGCGCGCCGGGAGGGCCTGGTCGACTGACCGCGTGGTGCATCCGCACTACGCGCGCCGGCACCGTTGCGTCTCGCCGGCGGGGCCGGCTTGTCCCACGCTGCGAGCGTGGACGTACCGGTGGCCGACCAGGTGGCTGATTTCGGGCCGCCCACCGGTCCCGGCGGCGCGGCCCTCGCACGCGACTTCACCCGCCGGACGCTGAGCTGCTGGGACTACCGGGGCGACCACGACGACGTGGTGCTCGTCGTGTCCGAGCTGGTCGCCAACGCCTGCCGGCACGCCCTCGGCCCGGCCGTGCTGCGGCTGACCGGCGGCCCGCTGCGAGTGCTGGTGGAGGTGTCCGACGGCAGCCCCGTCCCCCCTCGGCTGCGCCCGCAGGGCACCGACGGCGGCTGGGGGATGCCCCTGGTCGACCGGTTGGCCCTCCGCTGGGGTGTGACGCCCCACGGACAGGGGAAGGTCGTGTGGTGCGAGCTGGGCTAGCGCCGCCCGTGGTGCACAGTACGGGTATGGCGACCCCACCCCGACCCCCCGACCGGATGCCCGACTCGGCGTTCCAGCTCCTCGTGGAGGGCGTCGTCGACTACGCGATCTTCATGCTGGACCCCGGCGGGCACATCGTGAGCTGGAACTCCGGTGCCGAGCGCATCAAGGGCTACCGCGCGGAGGAGATCATCGGCCGCCACTTCTCGGCGTTCTACCCGCCGGAGGACATCGTCACCGACAAGCCCGGCCGCGAGCTGGAGGCCGCCATCGCCGACGGGCGGCTGGAGGACGAGGGGTGGCGGCTGCGCAAGGACGGCAGCCGGTTCTGGGCGAACGTGGTGATCACCGCCCTGTTCGACGACACCGGGCGGCTGCACGGGTTCGGCAAGGTCACCCGGGACATGACCGAGCGGCGGCGGGCCGAGCAGCAGCTGCTGGAGCGGCGGGGGCTGGTCGGCCACCTGGTCGAGGCGCAGGAGCTGGAGCGGCGGCGGATCGCGTGGGACGTGCACGACGACTCGATCCAGGCCATGGTCGCCGTCGGGATGCGGCTGCAACTGCTGGAGCGCAGGCTGCCCGAGGAGCACGCCCGCACCGTGCACGACCTGGACGAGGCGGTGCGCGGCTCGATCAGCCGGCTGCGGGCCCTGGTGTTCCGGCTGCGCCCGCCCGAGATCGACGGCTTCGGCCTGGTGCACGCGCTGGAGGCGTACCTGGTCGACTTCACGCCGTCCTCGGAGCTGTCGTGCACCGTGGAGGACGGGTTGGACCGCGAGCCGCCCAAGGACACCTCCATCACCATCTTCCGGGTCGTGCAGGAAGCGCTGACCAACGTGCACAAGCACGCGCGGGCGACGGACGTGGTCATCACGCTGTCCACTGTGGACCACGGCACGCTGGTCGAGGTCGCCGACAACGGCATCGGCGTGTCGCACTCGGCCGACGTGCAGGCCGGTCTGGAACACTTCGGCATGATCGAGATGCGGGAGCGCAGCGAGACCGCGGGCGGCTGGTGGACCTTCGCCGCCCGTCCCGGAGGTGGCACCGCCGTCCGGTTCTGGCTGCCCACGACGACGCCATGACCCGCATCCTGATCTGCGACGACGACGCCATGATCGGCGAGGCCCTGCACGAGGTGCTGGAGGCCGAGCCGGACCTCACCGTCGTGGCCGTCGCCCGCACCGCGCCCGAGGCCGTCGAGCAGGCCGAGCAGCACGCCCCCGACGTGGTCGTGCTGGACGTCCGGATGCCCGGCGGCGGCGGCCTGCTCGTCGCCCGCGAGCTGCGGCACCGCTGCCCCACCACCCGGGTGATGGTGTTCTCCGCGCACGCCGACCCCGTGACGATCGCCGAGATGCGCCACTGGGGCGTCACCGAGTACCTGGTGAAGGGCGTGCCGAACACCGAGATCGTGGACACCGTCCGCAAGCTGGGCCGAGGACCCTTCGGGAAGTTGTGACCGCCCCCGCCCTCCCGTACGGTCGATCGACGCAGCCATCCACCGCGTCGGGAGTGCCGGTATGGAGCAGCCGCTGATCACCGTCCGCACCTCTCGGCACGACGACGTCCTGCTGGTGCGGGTGGTGGGCGAGGTCGACCAGGACACCGCGCCCCTGGTGCGCACCGCCCTGCGCGAACCGGCGGCGGCCCTCGTGCTCGACCTCGACGCCGTCACGTTCTTCGGCTCGGCCGGCATCAGGCTGCTGGTGGACGCCGTCCGCGCGCACCCGGCGCTGGCCGTCGCGACCACCGCGCGAGCCGTCCTGCGCCCCCTCCAGGTGACCGGCCTGGCCCGCCACCTGCCGCTGTGCGACTCGCCGGAAGCAGCCCTGGACCGCGTGCACCGGCTGAGCCACCAGCCGCGCTGACGCCGCCGCGCGCCCCGCCCGGCCCCGGTGGACCGCCTCCGGTGCCACACGATCCGGTGAACCGGGTGACGCCGCGCGCCCCACCCGCCGGCAGCGGGGGCCGGCCGCGCCCTCAGTCCTGGTCCAGCCCCAGGTAGAAGGCGATCAGGCGGAGCAGGTGCTCGGTGTCCACGGGCTTGGTCACGTAGTCCGTCGCCCCCGACGCCAGGCTCTTCTCCCGGTCGCCCTTCATCGCCTTCGCCGTCACGGCGATCACCGGCAGGTCCGCGTAGCGCGCCATGGCCCGGATCGCCGCCACCGTCGCGTTGCCGTCCAGCTCCGGCATCATGATGTCCATCAGCACCAGCGACACGTCGTCGTACTGCTCCAGCGCCCGCACGCCGGTGATCCCGTTGTCCGCGTAGATCACCTCCAGGCCGTGCAGCTCCAGCACGCTGGTCAGCGCGAACACGTTGCGCAGGTCGTCGTCGACGATCAGCACCTTCTCGCCGTGGAAGCGCATCGGCGCGGGCGGCAGCTCGGCCGGGGCCGAGGCCGGCGGCACGGGCTCGGCGACCGAGGTCTCCAGCACCGCCATCCCGGACGGCGACAGCTCCTCCACCTCGGGATCCACCGGTGCCGGCACCAGGCCCTGCTCGCCCAGCGGCAGGTACAGCGTGAACGTCGACCCCGTGCCGGGCTCGCTGCGCACGTCCAGCCGGCCGTCCAGCAGGGTCGCCAGCTCACGGCTGATCGACAGGCCCAGGCCGGTGCCGCCGTACTTGCGCGACGTGGTCCCGTCGGCCTGCTGGAACGCCTCGAAGATCACCGCCAGCTTCTCCGCCGGGATGCCGATGCCGGTGTCGCGCACGTCGAACGCGACCGTGCCGTCGCCGAGGCGGATGCCCAGCCGGATCTCACCGTCGTGGGTGAACTTCACCGCGTTGGACAGCAGGTTGCGCAGGATCTGCTGCAACCGGTGCTCGTCGGTGTGCAGGGTGGACGGCACGTCGTCGTCCACCGCCACCTCGAACTCCAGGCCCTTCTCGGCGGCCAGCGGCAGGGTGAGCGCCTCCACGTAGGCGACCACGTCCGACACCCGCACCGGGTCGGTCTGCACCTGCATGTGCCCGGACTCGACCTTGGTCAGGTCCAGGATGTCGTCGATGAGCTGGAGCAGGTCGGTGCCGGAGGAGTGGATCGTCCGGGCGAACTCGACCTGCTTGGGGTTGAGGTTGCCGTCGAGGTTGTCGGCCAGCAGCTTGGCCAGGATCAGCAGCGAGTTCAACGGCGTGCGCAGCTCGTGCGACATGTTCGCCATGAACTCGGACTTGTACTTCGACGCCGACGAGAGCTGCCGCGCCCGCGCCTCCAGCTCGACCGAGCCCGCCCGCAGCTCCTCGGTGAGCCGCTGCGACTCGACCAGCAGGCTGTCCGTGCGGGCGTTGGCGAGCATGGTGTTCACGTTGACGCCGATGTTCTCCTTCAACTGGTCCAGCAGGTCCAGGTGGGTCGCGGTGAACGCGCCGAACGACCCCAGCTCGATCACGCCCAGCGTCTCGCCCTGGAAGACGATCGGCAGGATCACCAGGTCGACCGGCGGCGCGGAGCCCATCCCGGACCCGATGTCCAGGTAGCCCGGCGGCACGTCGTTGACCAGGACGGTCTTCTTCTCCACGGCGACCTGGCCGACCAGCGACTCGCCCCGGGCGAACCGGGTCGGCCGGCCGGTGGGCTGGTAGGCGTAGGTCGCGGTCAGCTCCAGCGCGTCGGACTCGCCGTCGACCAGGAAGAACGCCCCGTGCTGCGCGGACACCAGCGGGGTCAGCTCGCTGATCACCAGCGACGCCATGGCGTGCAGGTCGCGGTGGCCCTGCATGAGGCCGGACAGCCGGGCCAGGTTGGTCTTGAGCCAGTCCTGCTCCCGGTTGGCGCGGGTGGACTCGCGCAGGTTGCCGATCATCCGGTTGACGTTGTCCTTGAGCTCGGCGACCTCGCCGGAGGCGTCCACGGTGATCTGCCGGGTCAGGTCGCCGGCGGTCACCGCCGTGGCCACCACGGCGATCGCGCGCACCTGCCGGGTGAGGTTGCCGGCCAGCTCGTTGACGTTCTCGGTGAGCCGCTTCCAGGTGCCCGAGACGCCCTCGACCTCGGCCTGGCCGCCGAGCTTGCCCTCGGTGCCGACCTCGCGGGCGACCCGGGTGACCTCGTCGGCGAACGACGAGAGCTGGGCGACCATGGTGTTGATCGTGGTCTTGAGCTCCAGGATCTCGCCGCGCGCGTCCACGTCGATCTTCTTCGACAGGTCGCCCCGGGCCACCGCCGTGGTCACCTGGGCGATGTTGCGCACCTGGTTGGTGAGGTTGTTCGCCATGAAGTTGACGTTCTCGGTGAGGTCCTTCCAGGTGCCGGCCACGTTCGGCACCCGCGCCTGGCCGCCGAGGATGCCCTCGGTGCCGACCTCGCGGGACACCCGGGTGACCTCGTCGGCGAACGCCCGCAGCGTGTCGACCATGCCGTTGATCGTGTCGGCGAGCGCGGCGACCTCGCCCTTGGCCTCGACGGTGATCTTCTTGGACAGGTCGCCGCCCGCGACCGCCGTGGCCACCGCCGCGATGCTGCGGACCTGGGTGGACAGGTTGTCCGCCATGACGTTGACGTTGTCGGTGAGGTCCTTCCAGGTGCCCGCCACCCCCGGCACCCGCGCCTGGCCGCCCAGCCGGCCGTCCGTGCCGACCTCCCGCGCCACCCGGGTCACCTCGTCGGCGAAGCCGGAGAGCTGGTCCACCATGGTGTTGATGGTCGACTTGAGTTCCAGGATCTCGCCGCGCGCGTCGACGGTGATCTTCTGGGACAGGTCGCCGCCCGCGACCGCCGTGGTCACCTGGGCGATGTTGCGGACCTGCGCGGTGAGGTTGTTGGCCATGAAGTTCACCGAGTCGGTCAGGTCCCGCCAGGTGCCGCCGACGCCCGGCACCTGCGCCTGACCGCCCAGCCGGCCGTCCGTGCCGACCTCCCGCGCCACCCGCGTGACCTCGTCGGCGAACGACGAGAGCTGGTCGACCATCGTGTTGACGGTGTCCTTCAGCTCCAGGATCTCGCCGCGCGCGTTCACCGTGATCTTCTGCGACAGGTCGCCCCGGGCCACCGCCGTCGCCACCTGGGCGATGTTGCGCACCTGCGAGGTCAGGTTGCCCGCCATGAAGTTCACCGAGTCGGTCAGGTCCCGCCAGGTCCCCGCCACACCCGGCACCTGCGCCTGACCGCCCAGCCTCCCGTCGCTGCCGACCTCGCGGGCGACCCGGGTGACCTCGGCCGCGAACGACGAGAGCTGGTCCACCATCGTGTTGATCGTGGTCTTGAGCTGGAGGATCTCGCCGCGCGCGTCCACGTCGATCTTCTGCGACAGGTCGCCCTGCGCGACGGCGGTCGTGACCTGGGCGATGTTGCGGACCTGCGAGGTGAGGTTGCCCGCCATGAAGTTCACCGAGTCGGTCAGGTCGCGCCAGGTCCCGGCCACGCCGGGCACCTGCGCCTGGCCGCCGAGGCGGCCGTCCGTGCCGACCTCGCGCGCCACGCGCGTGACCTCGTCGGCGAACGACGAGAGCTGGTCGACCATCGTGTTGATGGTGTCCTTGAGCTCCAGGATCTCGCCGCGCGCGTCGACGGTGATCTTCTGCGACAGGTCGCCCTGCGCGACGGCGGTGGCGACCTGGGCGATGTTGCGGACCTGCGAGGTGAGGTTGTTCGCCATGAAGTTCACGTTGTCGGTGAGGTCGCGCCAGGTGCCGCCGACGCCCGGCACCTGCGCCTGACCGCCCAGCCGGCCGTCCGTGCCGACCTCGCGCGCCACCCGGGTCACCTCGTCGGCGAACGACGAGAGCTGGTCGACCATCGTGTTGACGGTGTCCTTCAGCTCCAGCATCTCGCCCGCCACCGTGACGGTGATCTTCTGCGACAGGTCGCCCTGCGCCACCGCCGTCGCCACCTGGGCGATGTCGCGGACCTGCGCCGTCAGGTTGTCGGACATGAAGTTCACCGAGTCGGTGAGGTCCTTCCAGGTGCCCGCCACGCCCGGGACCTGCGCCTGACCGCCCAGCCGGCCGTCCGTGCCGACCTCCCGCGCCACCCGGGTCACCTCACCCGCGAACGTGCGCAGGGTGGCGGTCATCGAGTTGAAGCTCTCCGCCAGGGTGGCGACCTCGCCCCGGCCGGTCACCGTGATCTCCTGCGACAGGTCGCCCTCGGCCACCGCCGCGAGCACCCGGCTCAGCTCGGTCGTCGGCCGGGTCAGGTCGTCGACCAGCCCGTTGACCGAGCCGGCCGCCATCTCCCAGCCCCCGGGGCCGGCCCCGGGGGCCAGCCGCTCGGCCAGCCTGCCCTCCTGCCCCACCGCCTGGCGCACCCGCACCAGCTCGCCGACCAGCCACTGGTTGCGCTCCGCGATCTCGTTGAACACCTCGGCGAGCTCGCCCGCGCGCCCCTGCGGCACGACGAGGCGGCGGCGGAAGTTGCCGTCGCGCATCTCGCGCATCGCGGTCAGCAGCCGGGCGAGGGTCACGTCCGTGTCGTCCTGCGCGGTCGTCACGTGGGGCCTCCAACGTCAGCGGATCTGGGCCAAGCCTGCCACTGTCGGTGGCGGCGTGTCCGCTAGGTTGGGCACGACCCGACACACAGGAGCCGAGGATGGCCCAGGGCTACCGGCAAGGTTCCGAGGCGGGCCTCGACCTCGACGCGTGGCGCCGCCTCGTGGACGGCTTCCACGAGGCCGTCGTGGTGCTCGACCCGGCGGGCGTCGTGCGGGTGGCGAACCCGCTGGCAGCCGTCCTGTTCCCGCACGCCAGGCCCGGTGCGCCCGCGATCGTGGCCGGTCGGTCGCAGGACCTCGGCGGCGGCTGGACGGCCTGGTACCGGGGGGCCGAGGAGTTCCTGGAGGACGCGTCCCGACGCCTGCTCACGATCACCGACCGCGCCGGGACGCTGCTCAACGTGGTCGAGATGGCCCCTTCGCCGCACCCCGTGCTGATCGTGCCCAGCGCCCGGGGCCGCCTGGAGTGGTGGCGGCGCGGCCCGGACGGCGAGATCACGGCGGCCCGCACCACCCGGCAGGTGGCCGGCGGCACACCGGCGCTGGCGGCCGTGCTGGACGGCACCGAGCCACACGCCGAGATCACCCGACCAGGTGACGGCCCGTGGGGTGGCGCGACCGGCCCCGGCCTGGCCGTGCGGCTGGCCGGCGGCGGCGCGCTGGTGTGCTTCGGCGGCCTGCGCGACCCCGACCTGCTCACCCGGTACGCGGAGCGGGCCGCCGCCGCCGTCCGCCTCAGCACCCGCCTGGACGACCAGGAGCGGGCCGTGGCCGCGCTGCGGGCGCACCTGCTGCCCAGCCCGCTGCCCGTCGTGCCGGGCGTGCGGCTGGCCCGGGTCTACGAGCCCGCGCACCGGGGGATGCCGATCGGCGGCGACTTCTACGACGTGCACCCCCGCGAGGACGGCAGCGCCGCGTTCGTGCTGGGCGACGTGGCCGGCAACGGCCTGGAGGCCGCCGTGCACTCCGGTCGGGTGCGGTCGAGCCTGCACACCCTGCTCGTGGTCGAGCAGCGGCCCGCGCAGCTGCTGACCCTGCTCAACGCGGCGCTGCGGGCCGCCGGCAGCAAGCTGTTCACGACGCTGGTCATCGGCAACCTGGTCCCGGTGCAGTCCGGCGGCCTGCGGGTGGCCCTGGCAGCCGGCGGCCACCCCGCGCCGCTGGTGCTGCGCTCCGGCGGCCGGGTCGACGAGGTCGCGGTGCACGGCGGGATCGTCGGCGTGCTGTCCGAGGTGCGGTTCCAGCAGACCACCGTCACACTCGGACCGGGCGAGACCCTGCTGCTCTACAGCGACGGCGTGACCGAGGCCCGCGCCCACCACGACCGGCAGGAGCTGTTCGGCGACGCGCGGCTCAAGGCCGCCCTCGCCGAGTGCGCGGGGCTGCCCGCCGAGGCGGTGGCCGAGCACGTGCGGCGGACCGTGTTCACCTGGCTGGGACCGGCCGAGCACGACGACCTGACGCTGCTGGTCGTGCAGGCCGAGGCGTGACGCCGGGGGTCGCGGGTGCCGGGACGGGACCGTCAGGCGGTCGCGTCCTCCACGGTGCCGTGGATGTGCATGACCTCGGTCAACTCGGTCAGCCGGAACAGCTTGTGCACCGAGGGCTGCAACGACGCCATCCGGAACTGCCCGCCCGCGCCGTCGAGCCGGCGGTGCCAGTCCAGCATCAGGGACAGCCCGGTGGTGTCCATGAACGGCACCTCGCTGAGGTCGACCACCACCCTCCCACCCGGCGTCCCTTCGAGGTGGTCGGAGAGCACGGGCACGGTGTCCGCGTCCAGCTCACCCGACACCGCGACGACCGTCCAGCCGCCTCGGACCTCACTGCGCACCTGCAAGTCCATCGCGTCCGAGCCTTCCCGCACGGCGGGTGCCGCGCCGCTACAGATCGTGCAGCACCGGGGCGTCGGACGCGACCACTGGGTGGTCCAAGCGACAGGATGTGCGACGATGCGGTAACGGCCGATCAACGGGAGCGGATTGTGCGCAACGAGCCAGCGACGCCGGTGGCCGTGACGCTGCCCGCGACCGCCGGCGCGTCCGCCCAGGCCCGACGCATCGTGGGCGAGGCGGTGGCGGCGTGGGGCGTGTCCCCGGACGTGGCCGAGGACGCGGCACTGGTGGTCACGGAGCTGGTGTCCAACGCGGTGGACCACGCGTCGGGGCCTGTGGAGCTGACGGTCGGCCGCACCGAGGCGGGCCTCCGCATCGAGGTGGCCGACCAGTCCCCCGCCATGCCCGACCCCAGACCGGTGCAGGTGGACTCGGCGCGCGGGCGCGGCCTGATCATCGTCGCGGCGCTGAGCCGCGAGTGGGGTACCTCACCCACGGCGGGCGGCAAGGTGGTGTGGGCGGAACTCGCCTGACGCCGGGCGGCCGGCGGCGGTCCGGTGCCGAGGCACCCGTGCCCGGCGCGATCGTGCCGGGTCGCCACGGTCGCCGAGAGCCGCTGTGACGCCCGCAGCCGCCCGGCGCACCCCGTGACCGCCGCAGGCCGCACCGCTCCCGTCAGGCCACCTCCAGGGCCACCGCCGACCCCGTCTTCCGACCGCGCTGCGCCGACCCGGCCGACCGGCCGCGCCCGCTCGCCGCTCCGCCGCGTCCCGTCGCGGACACGGCGGAGCGGACCCCGGCCGGTCGGCCGGGGTCCGCTTCGGTGGTCAGCCTCCGCCGGGGCTACACCACTCCGAGGCCACCCCACCGGGTCACGGTGAGGGTGAACGTGGCCGATCCGCTCTTGCCGTCCGCAGCCGTCGCCTTGATGGTGACCTGGTAGGTCCCCGGCGGCGTCTGGAAGCCGGTCGACACGAACACGCTGCTGGTGCCGCCCTGGGCGACCGAGCGCGGGTTGAACTGGAACTGCGAGCCCGCCGGGTTGCCGGTCGCGGTCAGCGACAGGGTGCCGGTGCCGCCCGACGCGGTGACCGAGAACTGGGCGAAGAAGCCCTGCTGCACGGACGCCGAGGACGGGCTGAGCCGGACCGCCACGTCACCGCCGGGCGCGTCGCCCTCGACGGTCAGCGACAGCGTGGTGGTGGCGGTCTTGCCGCCGGAACCGGTGCCCGTCACGGTCACGGTGTACGTGCCGGCCGGCGTGCTGCCCGCCGTCTCCACGGTCAGCTTCGCGTTCGACCCGGTCTGGATCGACGTCGGCTGGAACACCGCCTTCGCCCCGCTCGGCAGGCCCGACGCCGACAGCGACACGGTGTCGGGTCCGCCCGACCCGGACGCCGAGGTGACCGTCGTGGACGCGTACTTGCCCGCCGCGACCTTCAGGCTCGCCGGCGACAGCCCGAGCGTGAAGTCGCCGGGCTCCTGGTTGCCGCCCTCGACGGTCAGCGACACCGTGGCGGTGGCGGTCTTGCCGCCGGAACCGGTGCCCGTCACGGTCACGGTGTACGTGCCGTTGGGGGTGGTGGTCGCCGTCTCCACGGTCAGCTTCGCGTTCGACCCGGTCTGGATCGACGTCGGCTGGAACACCGCCTTCGCCCCGCTCGGCAGGCCCGACGCGGACAGCGCCACGTTCTCCGCGCCACCCGAGCCGGCCGCCGACGTGATCGTGGTGGACGCGTGCTTGCCGGCCGCGACCTTCAGGCTCGACGGCGACGCGCCCAGGGTGAAGTCGGACTGCGGCGTGCCCACCTCCTGCTTGACCCAGTCGCCCATGTCGTTGGTCAGCCGCCCGTAGACGCTGTACCACTTGAAGTCGCTGCGGCTCCACGACGCGACGCCGACGATCTTGCCCTCGACGATCAGCGGACCGCCGCTGTCACCGGGCAGGATCGTGGTGCGGCCGTCGGAGTACCCTGCGCAGATCATGGTGGCGGACTTGAACCCGGCGCCGACGCCCTGGCACACCGAGTCGCCGTTGACGATCGGCAGCGTCGCCTTGTCCAGCGTCACGTCGCGCTGGTTGTCGTTGAAGTCCTTCTTGCCGTAGCCGAAGCCCAGGCCGCTCTTGCCCGGCGTCGCCAGCCCGGAGTCGGCGGACGTGGCGAACTGCGCGTACTTGCCGCCGCGCACCGGGATGTCGTCGGCGGTGGTGACCACCGCGACGTCGTAGCCCTGGTCGAAGTTGACGTACTTCGGGTGCTTCTTGTACTCGACGACCTTGGTGGTGAAGCCGCCGCCGGTGTTGAGGTCGTCCAGGCCGTAGACGAAGCTCTTCTCGCCCTGGGCGTCCGCGCAGTGCGCGGCGATCAGGATCTTGCGGGGCGCGACGACGGAACCGGTGCAGGTCTGGCCCTGCGGCCGGGTGCCGCCCGCGCGGATGCCCGCGATGATCCCGGGGAACTCGTCGACGGTGGCGTTCTGGCCGTTGTGGAAGAGCGCGCCGGCGTCTGATCTGGTCGGAACGGTGTCGCCCTCGTAGTTCGCGGCAGGGGCGTTGCCCGGCGCGGCGGAGGCTCCGGCCAGGGGGAGCAGCGGTAGCAGCAAGGCCGCCGCGACGAGGGGTGCGAGGCCCCTGGGACGTGGTCGTTTCACTGTGCTTCCCTTCCAGGCGAACAGCCGCTCCAGCAGGGGGTGGGGCGGCGAGGTTCACTGTCGGGCCGCACCGGTCCGGGAACAATCAGGGTCGTGATCCGTAGGGGTACGGCACTTATTCGCCCGCCCGGCACCGACCGGCCCGGGGCCGACCGGCTGGACCCCGGGCACGGGCGGCCTCGCGGGCGGCTGACGAGCGGGGTCGGCGAGCACAACGGCCACGGCAGCGGACACGGCGGCGGATGGCAGCGGCGGACGGCAGCGGCAGCGATGGGCTGCGGCGTCGGTGTGCGGCAGCGGCGGACGGCAGCGGGGCGACCGACAGTGCGGGAGGCGACGCGCGGTGTGGGCAGCGACGGCGGGCCGAGGCGGAAACGGGCAGCGGCGCGCGGGCGGCGGCGGGCAGCGGCGGGCAGCGGGCGGTACCACGGGCGGGGTGGGTGGCGGGCTCGCGCAGGGCGTGGCGGGTGCCGGGGGCGCGGGCGTTGACAGTCCTCTGTGGACACCACCTGCGCTGTGAAACCGCGCACTCGCCCGATCGTGGGACGGCCCCCGCACGCTGCGGCCCCGGGGCATTGGCCCCCTGCGTGGCGTCCGGGCCGATACCACACTGGAGGCCATGATCACTTTTCCGCACCAGGCCGCCGCGCTGGCCGTGCTGTGCGGCCTGTCCTTTCCCCCAGCCCAGTGCCCGGTCAAGGTGCACGGCGTGCTCGCCCACGGTTCCACCGGCTACGTCGAGCTGCGCAACACGTCGACCGCCGAGGTCGACCTCTCGGGGTGGACGCTCGTCTCGTGCACCGGACGGGCGACGACCATTCTGGCGACATTGCCCGCCGGCACCTCGCTGCGACCGGGTGCTCCGCTGCTCGTCGCGGGGCCGGACCACCTCGGACCCGCCGACTGGCGGGTGACCGTGCCGGAGGTCTCCGGCGACGGCCAGGCGCTGCTGGACCGGAGCGGCGCGCTGGTCGACCGGGTCGCCGTCGCGGCCGACTCCCCGTGCCGCGAGGCCGAGGCCGCCGCCACGTGCCCCGGCGGGCTCGCGCTGTCCCGGGACGAGTTCGGCAACGACACCGACAACAACCGGCGCGATTTCCACTGCGCGGAGCCGCCGGCTTAGCCCGGACGACCCCGCTTTCACAATTCCGACCTCCGCCGCCATGACGTGCAGCCGCACGTGCAGATCGATCCCCAAAAATTCTGGGTGGCACCGGGGTGAATTCCCTGGTACTACCTTCCGATGATGGACCGATGATTGCACGACACGGGCGAAGAGGAGGGTACTTGTCGTGCCTGCGGACGAGCGGGAGCCGAGACCGGAACCGATCAGCGAGATCCTGCCGGAACTCCGGCGGGTGCAGGGCCTGACGCAGTGCGACCTGGCCGAACGCCTGCACTCCGCCTCCGGCAACGACAGCATCACCCGGGAGGAGGTATCGCGCTGGGAACGGGGTAAACGCATTCCCGGCCCCTATTGGCGAGCGTGGCTGGGCCAGGTGCTGGACACCCCCGAACACGAGCTGGAGCGGGCCGCCGCGTTTGAGCGCCGGCTGCGCAGGCAGCACCGCAAGCAGATGTCGACAATCAACGGATAACCAGATGATCAAACTGGCCCCTTTCCATTGATGACCACTCGGGACCATTGTTGGTGACACCGGGGACCAGTTGGATGGCCCGGTCGAAGGATTCACACACGTGGTTGAGAGGTAATTATCATGCGTCGATTTCTGAGCAGCGCCGCGATCCTGGCCGTGCTGACCGCGACCGCGACCACCGGCGGTATCGCGCTGGCCGCGCCCGACAGCGACGGCGTGGCACCGATGGTCTCGTCGTCCCTGGTCGTCAACGAGGTCGCGACGCGTGGGCCGAGCGGGCAGCTCGACGAGTTCATCGAGGTCCTGAACGTCAGCAACCAGTACATCGACCTGGCGAACTTCGAGGTCCGGGTCTACAGCCCGTCGAACGTGCTGCTGGCGGCGATCGACTTCCTGCCCGGCATGGTGTTGGAGCCTCGCGGCAACGCGGGCTCGGTCGTCGTGCTGACCGGCACGCAGTTCTCCGGCACCGTCGACGTCGGCGCGCTGGTGCAGCCGATCTCGCTCACCGGCCAGGGCATCCCGGACACCGGCGGCGTGGGCGTCTTCACGCAGGCCGGCGTGCGAGTCGACGGCGTCGCGTTCTCCGTCCCCGTGACCGCCACGCGCGAGGGCACGGCCACCCGCCCGCAGACCATCGTTCCGCCCGGGATCGACCCGCTGCTCGCCGTCTCCTCCGCCAGGGACGTCATCAGCACCGACACCGACAACAACCAGCGCGACTTCTCCCTGCACGTGCGCACGCCGGGCGCGCTGAACTGACCGCACCGCACCACCGCGCGGGACCGCTCGACCTACCACCGCGCGGGGTGACCTGACCTGAGCCGCGATGCCACGTCCGGTACGCGACCCGTCCGGACGCCGAGGGCCCCGACCGCCGACCGGGCGGCCGGGGTCCGTGGCGTTGCCGCCGGGCCGCCGACGTCTGCGCCCGGCGGCACGACCGGGAAATGTGCCCCTACAACCCGGGAAACGACGTGCGAGCGGACGATGCCGGGCGGTGGCGGCAAGTCGCCGGCGGCGAGTTGCCGCCGGTCGCAAGAGTTCCTCATTGTTGAAAGCCGGCTCATCCTCGGACTCCCTGCCACCGAGGAGGCCAGATGTCCACGCGTGTCCGAACGGGCTTCGGCGCGGCCCTGCTGGTCGCCGCCCTGGTCCAGACCGGTCCGCCCCCTGCGGCCGGCGCACCCGGGCCGACCGGTCCCGCTGCGGCGGGACCCGTGCACCGGGTCACCCTGATCACCGGCGACGTCGTGTCCTACCACCAGACCCCGGGCACCGTCCGGGTCGACCCCGCGCCCCGCGCGGACGGTGCCGCGCCCGCCTTCGGGACGGTCACCACCCGCGAAGGCGTGTTCGTGTACCCGTCCGACGCGATGCCGCTGGTGTCCGGCGGCGAGCTCGACCACTCCCTGTTCAACGTCACGGCCCTGGTCGCGGACGGCCGCCAGGACGACGCCACCGACCGGATACCGCTGATCGCCGAGCCCGACGGCCGGCAGGCCCTGTCCGCCTCCCTGGCCGTGCGCGCGGTGCTGCCGGGCGCGGGCGCGGTCGCGGTCGGCGTGGACAAGGCGCGGGCACCGGAGTTCTGGCAGTCGCTGACCGCCGGCCGGCTCGGCCTGTCGAAGATCTCGTTGGACCGCAAGGTGAAGGTCCAGTTGGACCGCAGCACCAAGCAGGTCGGCGCACCGGCCGCGTGGGAGCGCGGGCTGGACGGCCGGGGCGTGAAGGTCGCCGTGGTGGACACCGGGGTCGACGCGCGGCACCCGGACCTCGCGGGCCGGGTCGCCGCCGCCGAGGACTTCAGCGGCGACGGCGACGCCACCGACCACAACGGACACGGCACGCACGTCGCGTCCACCATCGCGGGCGACGGCAAGGCGTCCGGCGGGCGCTACCGGGGTGTCGCACCGGCGGCAACCCTGTTGTCCGCCAAGGTGTTCGGCCAGTCCGGCGAGGGTGACACCTCGCAGGTGATGGCCGGCGTCGAGTGGGCGGTGGCACAGGGCGCGGACGTGGTCAACCTCAGCCTCGGCGCGGGGCCGACCGACGGCATGGACCCGCTCAGCGGGCTGATCGACCGCCTGTCGGCGAAGACCGGCACGCTGTTCGTCGTAGCAGCGGGGAACGCGGGACCGGCCGACCGCTCGGTCACCACGCCGGGCGCGGCGTCCTCCGCGCTCACCGTGGGCGCGGTGGACCGCGAGGACCACCTGGCCTGGTTCTCCAGCCGGGGCCCGCGCCTGCGGGACGCGCTGGCGAAACCGGAGATCGTCGCGCCGGGCGTGGACATCGTCGCCGCGCGGGCGGCGGGCACCTCACTCGGCACGCCCGTGGACGAGAACTACACCACGTCGTCCGGCACGTCGATGGCCACCCCGCACGTCGCGGGCGCGGCGGCGCTGCTGGCCCAGCAGCACCCCGACTGGACCGGCCAGGCGATCAAGGACGTGCTGGCGTCGACCGCGAAGGACGTCGGCGCGAAGTGGTACGAGCAGGGCGCGGGCCGGCTGGACGTGGCCCGCGCGGTCTCCCAGCGGACCACCGGCCAGGCGTCGGCGAGCTTCGGCAAGGTCGAGGGCACCGCGCCGGCGAACCGGAACGTGACCTACACCAACGGGGGCGACGCCCCGGTGTCGCTCGGCTTGGCGCTGCGGGTGGACTCCTGGGACGGCGCCCCGCCGCCGGCCGCCGCGATGAAGCTCGCCCGCGCGGACGTGCGGGTGCCGGCGCACTCGACGTCCACCACGACCGTCACGGTCGACCCGGACGAGGGGCCGCCGGGCGTCTACGGCGGCACGATCGTCGCCACCGCACCGGACGGCGGCACGATCCGCACCCCGGTCAGCACCTACAACGCGCCGCCGCTGTTCCCGGTGTCGCTGAAGGTGCTCGACGTCTCCGGAGCGCCCGCGAAGCAGGCCGTGGCGCAGATCATCGACGACTCGCAGGGCGTCGGCCACCGCAACGACCCGTTCGCGGGCGAGGTGGCCACCCGGGTCGACCTGGTGGACGGCGCGGGCCGGGTGTCGCTGCCCGCCGGGTCGTACTCGGCGCTGGGCTGGACGATGGAGCGCACCCTCACCACCCGCCGCTGGACCGGGTTGAGCGCGGCCGAGGTGAAGGTGGACCGCGCCACCTCGATCACCCTGGACGGCCGCGCGGCGGTGCCGGTCGGGCTGTCCACCACCTCGCGCACCGACCAGCGCGACCGCACGGTGGTGCTGCGCCGCGTGCTGCCGGCGGTGCCCGGCGCACCGGGGCTGATCACCGAGGTGGGGGTGAGCGCCGGCACCACCGGCTGGGACGTCCGGGTCACCCCGTCCGCCCCCGCCCGGGTGGGCGCGGTCTCGTTGCAGGACCAGGCGTCACTGGGCCGGGCGGCGGTGGACCTCGCGGTCGCCGGGCGCGCGTTCGAGCCGGTCTTCGACCTGGCGGCGGCCGTGGCGTGGCCGGGCGCGCACCGGGTGGCCGTGGTGCCGGCCGACGCGCCGGACGTGCGGGACAAGGTCGCGCTGGTGAAGGTGCCGGTGCCGCCGGGGGTGGCCGACCCGGTCGGCCCGGTCAACGCGGCGGCGGCCACCGCCGTGCGGAACGCGGCGGCGGCGGGCGCGGTCGCGGCGATCACCTACGTCGACGCGCCGGGCGCGCTGCCGCTGGTGCCGCTCACCGGCCTGCCGATCCCGGCGTTCTCGTTGGGCAGCGCGGACGCGGCGGCGGTGCGCGGCGACGCGGAGATCACCGTGCGGCCCGCGCCGGACGCGATGTTCAACCTGAACGTGGTGGACCGGGACGGGGTCCCGGCGGACCACGTGCGCCGGTACGCGCCCGACCAGCTCGTGGCGACGAAGACCTCCTACCACGCCGACCGGCCGGGCGTGATCGGCCAGAAGACGTGGTACGCGTTCCCGGACGGGCTGTGGAAGGCGCAGTTCGCGCAGGGCGTGCGGCTGCCGTTCCCGGGTTCCTGGACCGAGTACACCGGCCCGGGTGACGACACCGTGGTGTGGAAGCGGGTGGCGACCTCGTCGGCGACGAAGGCCGCGCTGTCGCTGACCCGGTTCTCGGTCTACCGGCCCGGCGAGCGGGAACGGCCGGAGGAGCACTGGTTCCGCGCGCCGCTGCACGCCTCCCCGGTCGAGCTGGAACCGGACCACCCGGGCCGCCGGGCCGACCAGGGCGGCCGGTGGGGCGTGCTGTGCTCCCAGTGCCGGGAGGGCGACCTGTTCACCCCGGCGCTCCAGTGGGTCGACGGCGGCGCGTACGTCAGCCCGCACGAGAACTCGAAGTACTTCGCCACCACCACCGCCCGGCTGTTCCGGGACGGGCAGGAGGTCCAGCCGGTGACCGGCCCGTACGCGCTGTTCCCCCGGTTCCCGATGGCGCCCGGGACGGCCGCGTACCGGTTGGACGTGGTGGACGTGCTCGCCGGGCCCGGCTTCCCCGGTGCGCCCAGCACGCCGCTGCTCGGGCACGCCCGGCGCACCGAGACGTCGTGGTCGTTCACCTCGGCGCGGTCCTCGGAGGCGCCGCCGACCGGCTACGTCTGCCAGGACGGCGACCGGTGCTCGTTCCAGCCGCTGATCGCGCTGGACTACCGGCTGCCGCTGGACGTGCGGAACACGTTGACGGGCAGGAAGTTCGACGTCGCGGCGGCCTCGCACACCGGGGCGCGCGGTGCCGGACCCGTGGTGTGGCTGCGGGTCTCGTGGTCGACGGACGGCAGGACGTGGACCGACGCGCCGACCGCGCCCACCGGGCAGGGCGTGTGGACGGTGGACGCGCCGGCCGTGTCCGGCGACGTCTGGCTGCGCGCGGAAGCGCGGGACAGCCGGGGCAACGCGGTGCGGCAGACGGTGCAGGAGGCGTACCGGAGCCCGTGACCCGCCGGGCGGCGGTCAGCCGGGCGGGGTGACCCGCACCCACCCCTTGGCCGCCGCCCGCAGCCCGGCCTGGAACCGGGTCTGCGCGCCCAGCGCCGCCATGAGGTCGCTCAGGCGGCGCTGGAACGTGCGGTAGCTCAACCCGAGCTGCTTGGCGATGCTGCGGTCGGGCATCCCGGTGGTGAGCAGCGCCAGCAGCCGGGCGTCCTGGGTGGACAGCGTGCCGTGGTTGTGCACCGCGAGCGGGAGCGCCTGCCGCCACAGGCTCTCGAACAGCGCGCCGAGCGCGTCGAGCAGCGTGCAGGGCCGCACCACCAGCGCGGTGCCCAGCTCGGGGGCGGCCGAGTCGAGCGGGATCAGGCCCAGGTGCGCGTCGACCAGGATCATCTTCAGCGGCGCGTCGGGCACCACCCGCGCCTCCTCCCCCAGGGCCAGGCCGGCTTCCAGGTCGTCGTCCATCGAGTGCAGCTCCAGCGCCGTGCGGTCGTAGACGCCCCGGAACCGGACGCCACGGTCGAGCAGCTCGCGCTCCACCGGGTGCAGCACGGTCGGCGGCTGCGCGTACGGCGGTTTGTCGACGAACCGCACCTCCTGCCGGGCCGAGCGCATCAGCTGGCCCGCGCGCCGGGAGATCTCGCCGCTGCCGCGCACCACCTCCAGCAGCGCCGCCGGGTCCGTGCCGCGCACCGCGCGGCGGTGCCGCTCCTGGAACTCCGCGCGCAGCAGCCGCACCTTCTCCAGGTCCTTCTGCTTGCGCACCAGCAGCCCGCCGAACGCGACCTCCGGCGCGACCGCCGCGAACCGGGCGGGCCGGCCGGGCAGCCGGGTGACCAGTTCCAGGTCGACCAGGCGGCGCAGCACCGCGCCCGCCCGCGCCGCGCCCAGGCCGAGCCGCTCGCCCAGGTCGGTCGCGGTGCGCGGCTCGTCGAGCAGCACCCGGTACGCGTCGACGTCGATCGGGCGCAGGTCGTCCTCGGTCATCGCCGGGCCTCCTCAGCGTCGGCACCCATGCTGGCAGACCCCGCGCCGACCCGGCCTCGCCCGCGCCGGGCGGCCCGGCGGCGGGCGTCACCCGGCACGGGCGAGGCGCACCGCGCCCGGCCACCGCGACGATCGGACCCCTTGCTGCGGAAGGAGTCCCGGTGACGCGGAATCGCCCGAAGCGCCGGCTGCTGGTCCTGGCCCTCGTCCTCGCGCTCGTCCCGCCGACCGCGTGGCGGGCCGGCGGGGAGGTGCCCTGCGGCACCGGCGCGGTGGCGCTGGCGCTGTTCCTCCCCCTGGCCGTGCCGGGGTGGTTGGCGCGCGTGGCGCGGATCGCAGCGGTGGAGGCGGACCCTCCTTGTGACGCCGGCCCGCCCTAGGGGTCGGCCACTACCCTGCCGACCACGAGAACCGTTTCCCCGAGGGGGCACTGTGACCGACGAGCGGCTCGCCGACCTGGCGGCGGACTACTTCCAGGACGGCATCGAGACCGACCCGTTCGCCGCCACCACCTACGGCGTCGCCGGGTACGACGGCGACGTACCCGATCCGAGCCGGGACGCCGACCGGCGGCGCGTCGACCGGCTGGACGGCTTCCGGCGCAGGCTGGACGCGATCGACCCGCAGGGGCTGACCGGCCAGGACGTGGTGACGCACGCGATGCTGGACCGGCTGCTGCGCGACCAGCGGGCCGAGCTGGCGAGCGGCTTCGGCATCGGCACGGCGGAGATCGCGGTGTCGGCGAGCCTGGTCGGCGTGCAGAGCCAGGTGTTCGGCTCGGTGCCGGTGGTGCGCCTGACCACCGCCGGGAACACCGAGGACTACCTGCGCCGGCTGGAGGGCCTGGGCGGGTACTTCGACGCGGCCGGCGAGCGCTACCGGGAGGCCGGCGCGGACGGGCGGCACCCGACCGCGACGGGCGTGCGCCAGGCGGTGGAGCAGCTGCGCGGCTACCTGGCCTCGGACCTCGCGGACGACCCGTTCCTGCGGCCCGCGCGCGGCGACGACGCGACCCGGGTGGCCGAGGTGGTGCAGCGGACCGTGCGGCCGGCGCTGGCCCGGCTGGCCGGCACGCTCACCGACGCGCTGCTGCCCGTCGCGCGGGACGACGAGCACGTCGGCATGTGCTTCGTGCCCGGCGGCGAGGAGGCGTACGCGGCGTCGCTGCGCGCGCACACCACCACCGAGCTGCCGCCCGAGGAGATCCACCGGATCGGGCTGGCCCGGCTGGCCGAGGTGCACGAGGAGGTCGCGGAGCTGGGCTCGCGGCTGTTCGGCACGGCCGACGTGGCCGAGGTGCTGCGCCGGCTGCGCGACGACGAGGAGCTGCGCTTCGAGTCCGCCGACGAGATCGTGGCGTGCGCGGTCGCGGCCCTGGAACGCGCGCAGGGCGTGCTGCCCCGGTACTTCCGCCACTACGAGATCGCGCCGTGCGTGGTCGAGGCGATGCACCCGGCCGAGGCGGCGGGCTCGGTGCTGGGCTACTACCGGCCGCCGGCCGACGACGGGTCGCGGCCCGGCGCGCACGTGGTGAACACGCACGAGCCCCACAAGCGGCCCCGGTTCGAGTACGAGGCGCTGGCGTTCCACGAGAGCGTGCCGGGGCACCACCTGCAGATCGCGCTGGCCCAGTCGCTCAAGGACATCCCGGACTTCCGGCGGTTCGCCTACGTGACCGCGCACGCGGAGGGCTGGGGGCTCTACACCGAGCGGCTGGCCGACGAGATGGGCCTCTACACCGACGACCTGAACCGGATGGGGATGCTGTCCTTCGACGCCTGGCGGGCGTGCCGGCTCGTGGTGGACACCGGGATGCACCACGCCGGGTGGTCGCGGGACCGGGCGCTGGCGTTCCTGCGGGACAACACCGCCGCGACGGAGTCCAACGTGCGCAACGAGATCGACCGGTACATCGCGTGGCCGGGGCAGGCACCGGCCTACCTGCTGGGCCGGCTGCACATCGAGGGCCTGCGGACCCGGGCGGAACGCGCCCTGGGCGACCGGTTCGACCTGCGCGACTTCCACCACCAGGTGCTGTCCAACGGGGCCGTACCGCTGAGCGCGCTGACCGACATCGTGGACCGGTGGATCACGCCGGCCTGACCTCCCCGCCGCCGCTCGCGGTCGGCGGTGCGGCGTGCGCCGGGAATGCGCGGTGCGCCGGGAAAGTGCGCAGAGGATGAGCACTTTCCCGGCGCAGGATGGGTGCCACACCGAGCACCGGAGGACACCGTGGATTCCCTCGACCTCGCCGACGCCGCCCAGTGGGAGCAGTGGCTCGCCGCCCACCACCGCGAGTCGGACGGCGTGTGGCTGAAGATCGCCAAGAAGAACTCGGGCAGGACGTCGGTGACGATCACCGAGGCGCTGGACGGCGCGCTGTGCCACGGCTGGATCGACGGCCGGCGGCGCGGCCTGGACGACGACCACTACCTCCAGCGCTACTCACCGCGCCGGGCGGGCAGCACGTGGTCGCAGGTCAACGTGGCCAAGGCGGAGGCGCTGATCGCAGCGGGCCGGATGCGCGACGCGGGCTGGGCCGCCATCCGCGCGGCCCAACGGGACGGCCGCTGGGCCGCCGCGTACGAGCCGCAGGCCACCGCCACCGTCCCGGCCGACCTGACCGAAGCCCTCGACCACGCCCCGACCGCCCGCGAGCGGTTCGCCGCCCTGGACCGCACCCGGCGCTACGCCCTGCTCCTGAGCCTGATGAAGGCCCGCACCGCGACGGCCCGGACCACCCGGCTGGCCCGGATCGTCGCCGATCTGGACCGCCCGGCCTGAACCGGCGACCCAGCGGGGTGCGGTTGGTCGTCTAACGCGTGTTTCAAAGCTGATGTGACCGCAGGTGGGTCGTTGTTACAGACGCAGCGAGGTCTCCAGTGGAGGGGCTGACGACCAAGAAAACCCGCAGACGACAGCTCATCGACGGCATCCGGTAGCGGACACGGGTCGGCTGCCCGTGACGGGACGTCGCTGCGGCCCACGGCCCCTGGCAAACCGTGTACGAACTGTTCCGGCGGTGGTCGACGAGACCTGGAACCGTTCGGCCGCGCGTCGCAGCGGCCAGCCCTCGTCCACGACACACCGGGCAAGACGCAGCCTGCCCGCCGGAGTCAGCGGTGCGTTAGCGTCGGACCGACCACAACCTCCCAGGGCAGTACAGCTAGTCCTGCGGGCGTAGGCCGGACGGTCGGAGGTCCGACTCCGGACCGAGGTCCGGCCGGCGGGGCGTACCTATAGTGACGGCGTGTCGGGCGCGCTGGTCTACTCCTGGATGCGCGGGAACGCCGTGGTGGTCGACTGCGTCGCCGCGTTCGTGCTCGCGTCGGCGTGTTGCGGTTTCGGGGTGGTCGTCGGCGCGGGGTTCGCGTACTTCCTGTTCTCGCTGCTGCTCTGCCTGCCGCTGGCCGTGCGGCGCGTTGCGCCCGTGTGGTGCGCTGGTGCGGTCTTCCTCGTCGCGTTCGCGCAGTGGGTGACCGTGCGGGACGGTGTCGGCGCGTTGCCCGCCGACCTCGCCGTCCCCCTCGCGGTGCACGCGGTGACCGCGCACGGACCGCCGTCGTGGGGGCGGTTCTCGTTGGGGGCCGGGCTGTTCGGTGCGGTGCTGGGCGGTGTCGGGTGGCCGCAGCTCGACGTGCCCCTGTCCGCCCACGTGCTCACCGGCGGGTTCCTGGCGAGCACCGTGCTGGCCGCGTGGGCGGTCGGCGGGCTGCACCGGGCCCGGCACGACCGGGTGGCGGCGCTGGCCGAGCGCGCCCGGCTGCTGGAGGTCGAGCGGGAGCAGCGGGACCGGCTCGCGGTGCTGGCCGAGCGGGGGCGGATCGCCCGGGACGTGCACGACGTCGTGGCGCACTCGCTGTCGGCGGTGATCGCGCAGGCCGACGGCGGCCGGTACGCGGCCGACGCGGGTGCCGCCGCGCTGGTGGCGATCGGCGACTGCGCGCGGCAGGCGCTGGCGGAGACCCGGCGGGTGCTGGGGGTGCTGCGGGACGGGCCGGTGGAGGTGCTGCCGCAGCCGGGCGTCGAGGACGTGCCGGGGCTGGTCGAGCGGGTCCGCGCGAACGGGCTGGAGGTGCGGCTGGAGTTCCGGCCGCCGGGCGCGGTGCCGCCCGGGGTCGGGTCGGCGGTGTACCGGATCGTCCAGGAGGGGTTGACGAACGTGGTGAAGCACGCGGGCGGCGGGGCTCGGGCGGAGGTCTCGGTCCGGGCGGAGGCCGGCGTGGTGGCGGTGGACGTGGTGGACGACGGGAGGGGCCCCGCGCCGGGCGACGGCGGCGGCCTCGGGCTCGTCGGGATGCGGGAGCGGGTCGCGGTGCACGGGGGCTCGGTGGCGTTGACGGCGCGGCCGGCCGGCGGCGCGGCGCTGTGCGCGCGCATCCCGGTGGTGGCGCGGTGACCCCGGTGCGGGTGCTGCTGGTCGAGGACCAGGAGCTGGTGCGGACCGGGCTGCGGATGGTGGTCGACTCGCAGCCGGACCTGGAGGTGGTCGGCGAGGCCGGCGACGGGCTGGCCGGCGTGCGGGAGGCCCGGCGGCTGCGGCCCGACGTGGTCCTGGTGGACGTGCGGATGCCGGTGCTGGACGGGATCGAGGCGACCCGGCGGGTGGTGGCGCTGCCGCACCCGCCGAAGGTCGTGGTGCTGACCACCTACGACCTCGACGAGCACGCGCTGGCCGCGATCCGGGCCGGTGCCCACGGCTTCCTGCTCAAGGACGCGCCGGCCGAGGACCTCTTGCGCGCGGTGCGGGCGGTGCACGCGGGGGACGCGGTGATCGCCGCGTCGACCACCCGGCGGCTGCTCGACCACCTGGCCCCGGCGCTCGACCCGGCCGCCGCGCGCGCCGTCGCGGCGCTGACCGGGCGGGAGCGGGAGGTGCTGGTGGCCATGGCCCGGGGCTGGCCCAACGCGGAGATCGCCGCCCGGCTGTCGGTGGCCGAGGGCACGGTGAAGACGCACGTCGGCAACATCCTGGCCAAGCTGCACGTCCGGGACCGGGTGCAGGCGGTGGTGACCGCGTACGAGGCGGGGCTGGTCCGGCCCGGCGGTCGCTGACCACCGGGCCGGGTCCTGCCGAACCGGCCGGGCCGGCCCCGGTCAGGCCGGGCAGGTGACGTCGGCGGCCGGGAGGACGCCGTCGAGCAGGTAGCGCTCCACCGCGCGGTCCACGCACGCCGCACCGGCGAACCCGTGCACGCCGTGCCGGAACGCGCCCGCCAGCGTGACCATCCGCGAGCCGCTCAACGCCCGGTGCAGCGTGAGCTGGCCCCGGTACGGCGTGACCGGGTCGCCGCTCGCGCCCACGATCAGGGCCGGGTGGGCGTTGCCGACGGCGGTGGGCGGCTCGACCGGGGCGGTCGGCCAGAACGCGCAGGGCGTGATGTCCCGCGCGAGCGGGCCGTAGAGGGGTTCGGCGGCCTGGTGCGCCCGGATGTCGCGGTAGTAGGACTCGGGGTCGCGGGACGCGGCGCGGTCCGCGCACTTGTTGGCCTCGCCGGCGCTGAAGCCGAACGCGGCGCTCACGCCCGGGTCGTCGTAGAGGGCGAGGATCTGCGCCAGGTCCGGCGTGGGCGTGACCGGTGCTCCGCCGGCGGCGTCGCGCAGCACGCGCACCCGCGCGCTGAACGCCGCGTAGGAGGCGTCGCTGTCGTCGACGGTGAGCAGCAGACCGGGCAGGGTGGCCGCGTCGACCCGGTGGTCGCCGACCCGCAGCGGTCGGCGGGTCGCCGCCCGGCGGACCTCTTCCACGGTGTCGAGCACGCGCGCCGCCGTGCCGCCGAGGCCGTACTCGGCATCGTGGGCGGCGGCCCAACCCGCCCAGTCCTCCAGCGCCGCCGCGTCGGCCGGACCGGTCTCGCGGGTCACGGCCGGGCCGTAGGCGTCGGGGTCGAGCGCGCTGTCCAGCACGACCCGGTCGGCGCGGCCGGGGAACATCTGGAGGTACACCGCGCCCAGGTAGGTGCCGTAGGACCAGCCCAGGTACGACACCCGGCGCTCGCCGAGCACGGCGCGCACCACGTCCTGGTCGCGCGCGATGTTGCGGGTGGACGCGTGCGGCAGCAGGTCGCGCCGGCCCGCGCAGCGGGCGGCCAGGTCCTCGGCCACCGCCGCGCTGCGGTCGAACGACGCGCGGTCGGGACTGGCGGACTGCGCGCTGCGCAGGTACCGGCCGGTGGGCCAGCCGCACTCCAGCGGGGTGCTGCGGCCGAAGAACCGGGGGTCGATGCCGATCAGGTCGTAGCGCGCGGCGAGCTGCGGCGAGTTCTCCGCGACGAACGACACGCCGTCGCGCGACGGGCCGGGTCCACCGGTGTTCACGACCAGCGGGCCGAGCCGCGCCGCGCCGTCCGTGGCGGGACGGCGGGCCACGGCGACGGTGATCGTCCGGCCGCCCGGTTTGCGGTAGTCGAGCGGCACGACGACTTCGGCGCACCGCGCGCCCACCGCGTCCAGCCGCGCGCCGACCTCGTCCTCCGGACCCGTCCGGCAGCCGTGCCAGTCGACGGCCTGCTGTTCGGACGGGGTCGGTCGGACCGGGTCGGCGGCGGCGGGCGGTGCCCCGACCGCGAGGACCGCTGCCACGGCCACCGCCCTCTCGGCGATTCGGTTCATGGGATGTCCGTTCGTGGTGGGGTTCGTGCGTTCACCCGGACGCTAGGAACGATCACCGCGCGGGACATCGCCGTGGAGTCGGAATCCGCCGGCGCGCGGCTGCCACCGGGGTCGCAGGCGCACTGCTCCCTGAGGGGCGGACGCGGCTCCACCAGCGGACTTTCCGCAATAGAGCGGGAAGTCACCGGCTACCGAGGGTGCCGCAGTGCCGACGAACGGGTGAAGCGCCGGCGGCGGGCGGACTCGTTCCGGGTGAATCGGCTGCCGGACGGAGCACCGCGATCACGCCGGCCGCTAGCGTCCGGCCATCGTGCGCGGATCGCGTTCTCCGGGCTATCGGAAAGGGCCGACGGTGTTCGTGGGGCGGACCGAACTGCTCGACCTGGTGGACCGGCTGGTCGCGGTGCCGGACGCCGGGAGCAGACCCGTGCTGGTCGTCGAGGGGGTCGGCGGCAGCGGGCGGACGGCGCTGCTGGGCCAGGTCGCCGACACCTGGCACGGCCGGACGCCGCGCGTGCTGGTGCGGCCGAGGCTGCGCGAGCACGCCCGCGCCGGCGACCGGGCGGTCCGGCCGGTGGTCGCGGCGGTCATGCTGGGGCTCAGCGAGGCGGTGCCCTACTACCGGCTGTCGTTCGAGCGGGTGCTGCTCGCCCAGATCGCCATCGAGACCGACACCACCGGCCTGTCTCCCGACGACGCGCGGGCCCGGCTGCGCGCCGCCGACCTGGCCTACCGGGACCGGGCCGCGCTGGCCGACCTGACCCGCCGGCTGATCGGCGTCGCGGGCGACCTGGTCGGCGGCCTGGCCGCGCCGGGCGCGGAGATCGCCCAGTCGGCCGCCAACCAGCTCGCCGACTACGTGGTCGGCCGGTTGCAGCGGTCGCGGTGGCTGTCCCGCCGGGTGTGGAGCGCGGAGGCGCTGGACTGGTTCGGCCACCGGGGGCAGGGCCTGGGCAACGACGCCGAGCTGGTCCGGCTGGAGCTGGGCGCGCACGCGGCCGGTGACGACCCGGTGGTGCGGCGCGGCGTGGACGACCTGCTGGTGGCCGCGCTGCTGGCGGACCTGCGGCACAGCCTCGCCGGCATGGCCAACCGGCCGGCCAACGCGGTGGTGCTGCTCGACGACGGCGACACCCCGTCCGCGACGGCGTTCGTCGGCGCGGTGCTGCGGGTGCGGCGGGCGCTCGCGGCCACCCGCAACAGCCCGGACGGGCGGTTGCCCGACCCGTTGACGCTCGTGGTCACCAGCGGCGGCGCGCTGGTGGCGGAGCTGACCGGCGCGCTGCCCGCGCCCGCGCACGCCGTGGAGCCCGCGCTCGCCGACCTGCCGGACGCCGGCTGGTGGCTGCGGGTGACCTCGGCGGACCTGACCTCCGACGACGTGATCCAGCTCGCCCGGGACCGGCTGTGGGCGGCCGGGCCGATCGCCGAGACGATCGGGCTGGCCGTGCACTGGCTGACCGCCGGTCACCCCGAGGCCACCCGCGCGGTGCTGGACCGGCTGCACGACGAACCCGCCCTGGTGCACGACGTGGACCGGCTGCTCGACGGCCCGGGTCCGGGTGCCGGGCGGCTGGGCGACCACCTGCTGGGGCTGTTCGCGCGCGGGCTGTCGGCCACCATGGACGACGACGCGACCCTGCGCGAGGCGCTGGTCACGCTGTCGGCCGCGCGGCACCTGGCGGAGGCGGAGTCCCTGGTGGCGCTGCTGCCCGCGCCGCTGGGCCTGGAGTCGGCGCTGTTCACCTCGCCGACGCTGTGGTCGCCGCCGGACGCCCCGCCCGACGCGCGCCGGCTGCACCCGCTGGCCCGCTACCTGGGCCTGCGGGCGCTCGCGGCCAGGCGGCCGGAGCCGGAGGACGCGCGGCCGGACGCCCGCCGGGCCGGCGACGGGCGGCGCGGGCCGACGTGGGACGAGGTCGTCGGCGTGCTCGCCTCCGGGCCGTCCGCGCACCCGCACCACCGGCTGCTGCTCGGGGACCGCCGGGGCGTGGCCGGGGAGCTGCTGGACCTGCTGCCGACGCTGCCGACCGCGCGGTGGCTGGAGCTGTTCGACGCCGTGGTCGCCACGCCCGACCTGCGCCGCCGGGACTTCGCCGAGGTCTGCGCGCGCGGCGAGGGCGACACCCCGGCCGGCCACCTGTTCCGGCTGCTGGGCGTGGTGCCCGTGCTGGAGCACGACCCGCGCGTCTCGGCCCGCGAGCGGCTGGCCGAGCTCAAGGACCTGGAAGAGGTCGACTACCGGGCGCTCGCGCCCAAGGCCCAGGACCCGGCGGCGATGATCCGGCGGGCCGTGCGACGGGGAGGGCGACGCGGATGACGCGCGCAGTGGCACCGCGCCACCGGTTCCTGGTGCTGCCCCGGCGCGGCCGGCCCGCGCCGAGGTGGACCGACTGGTGGCGGCTCGCGGCGGCGGTCCTGGTGGTGGCCGCGCTGGTGGCGGGGTTCGCCGCGGCGCCCGTGCTGGGACCGAGGTTCGCCTGCCGCGACGGGTGGCCCAGCGCCGACCGGTGGGAGTCCGGCGGGGTGTGCGTCGGGCTCAGCGAGGGGCCGTACGCGTTCGGGCTGCCCGGGTTCGAGCCCGTGATGCGGGTGATCGCCGAGCAGAACGCGAGCGCCGACCAGTGCGAGCCGAACGGCACGCCGGTCACCGTCGGCGTGCTGCTGACCCTGACCGACCCGTTCGCGGGGTCGCGCGCCCGGCACGAGCTGGAGGGCGTGGCGGCCGGGCAGCGGCGGGCCAACGGCCCCGGCTGCCTGCACCCGGTGCGGCTGCTGGTGGGGCACGTCGGCCAGTACGCCGACCCGACAGCCGCCGTGGAGGTCGCGCGGCGGCTGGCCGACCGGCCCGAGGTGGTCGCGGTCGCCGGCGTCGGGCTCAGCCACCAGCACACCGCCGAGGTGGCGGACCTGTTGGCGCGCAACCGCATCCCGATGGTCGCCGACCTGGTCACCGCCGAGGGGTTCGACCAGAGCGGTTCGGCCGCCGACGAGCCGAGCTTCGCCGGCTGCGACCAGGACAGCACCTACCCGCGCGGCGTCGGCAAGGACTACTACTACCGGGTGGCGTTCCGCGCGGCGGCGCAGATCGCCGAGCTGGGCAAGGCCGTCGCCGCCGAGCCGACCTTCCTCATGGTGCCGACCGGCGGCTCCGACCCCTACACCTGCACCGCCCTGCCGCTGATGCAGAAGCGCTTCGGCAACGACCTGGTCGAGGTGAAGTTCGACTCCGACGAGCCGAGCACGGTGGCGCAGACGGCGAAGCGGCTGTGCTCGGTGCCGGGTGAGGTCAGCGTCGCCTACATCGCGCGCGGCCGGGACATGGGCCGGTTCCTGAACAGCCTGGACAGCGCGTTCGGCGACGGCCAGTGCGCGGCGGACTCGGTGACCGTGCTCAGCACCTCGGACAGCAACCGCGTGCGGACCGCCGAGGACGACCCGGTGCTGGAGAGCCTGCGCCTGGGCGGGCTGTCCTCGGACACGTTCACCGGCGGCCGGGTGCGGCTGCTGTGCACGCTGGTGTCCGGCGCGGACGGCTCGGGCGTCGACCACCCCGACTTCGCCGAGTTCGAGCGCCACTTCACCGACGCGGGCTTCGACGTCGCCCACGTGGACGACGGCTGGGCGGTCAACGCCTACGACGCGGTGGCGACCGTGGCGGCGGCCCTGCGGACCCTGCCCGCGTCCCGGCAGGTGCTGCGCGGCCAGGTCAACACGGCGATCAGCGGCTTCTCCACGGCGCAGGAGTCGGTGGCGGGCGCCGGCGGTCCGATCACGTTCGACAACAGCGGCAACCGGACGGGTGCGCCGCCGGCCGTGGTGCGGATCTGCCCGATCCCGGCACCGCGTCCCGGCGCGCAGCCGCAGCGGGTGGAAACGGTGGCCGTGCGGGCGAACGAACCGGTGCCCAACTGCCCCAAGTGACCCGCTGCCGCCGGGAGTGCCGGCGAACCGGTGCCCCGCAAGCGCTTGCGAGCGTCACGGGCAGGACGTGCGGCAGCGGGGCGGCGTCCACAACCCGAACGCCGCCCCGCCTCACCCGCACCTGTCAGTTGGTCTCCGGTTCTTCTAGAAGGTGATGCTCCATCCGTCCACGGTGCCGGTGTCGTAGGAGTAGACGTCGGTCACGCGCAACTTCCACGTGCCGTTCTTGTTCTCCGACCCCGTGTCCACCGTGAAGGTCTCGTGGACCCCACCCGCCGAACCCACACCGCCGGCCTTGCGGAGCACGATCGCATTCCCGCTCGGACCGACCAGATCGATCGCCAGATCACCGGTGTACGAGTGGTTGATGTCCACCTTCACCGACGTCGACACCGAACCCGCACCATCACAACCCGACACCGTCACACTGCTCGACACCGCCGAACCCGCATCCGGAATCGCCACGTCATCGGTGTTCGAGCCGCCCGAGCACGGCGGGTTGGGCACGTCGCCGCCGAAGTCGGCCGTGTAGAGCAGCTTGTTCGGCGAACCCGAGCCGGGGTTCTTCACCACGCCGTTGGTCGCTTTGTCGGTCAGCGCCTTGAGCACCTGCGCGGGCGTGGCCGACGGGTTGCCCGCGAGGTAGAGCGCCGCGCCGCCCGCCACGTGCGGCGAGGCCATGGACGTGCCGCTCATGTTGGTGCTGCCGGTGTCGCTGGAGTTGCTGGTCGACGTGATGTTGTTGCCGGGCGCGAAGATGTCGACGCACGAACCGTAGTTCGAGAACGATGCCCGGTTGTCGTTGTTGTCGGTCGCGCCGACCGACACGACGTTGGTGTTGCGGGCCGGGCCGGTGTTGCACGCGTCGGCCGAGCTGTTGCCCGCCGCGACCACGAACGTGACGCCCGCCGCCGTCAGCCGGGTGATCGCGTCGTCACCGATGCCGGGGGTGTCGAAGGTGAAGCTGCCGTTGACCACGGCGGGCTTCACCGCGTTCTTGGCGATCCACTCGATGCCCTCGACGCCGTCCGAGTCCGGGGCGCTGCCGCCGCAGCCCAGGATGCGCACCGCGACCAGCTTGGTCTTCTTGGCCACGCCCCAGGTCTTGCCGCCGATCGTGCCGGACACGTGCGTGCCGTGGCCGTTGCAGTCCTGCGCCTCCGGGTCCTCGTCCACGAAGTCGTAGCCGTAGCTCGCGCGGCCCTCGAAGTCGCTGTGGGACTTGCGGATGCCCGAGTCGAGCACGTACGTGGTGACGTTCGACGCGGTGGTGTTGTAGGTGTACTTGGTGTCCAGCGGCAGGTTCTTCTGGTCCACGCGGTCGATGCCGTAGGTGGCGTTGCTCTGCGTGTCGGCGGCCTTGGCCGTGCCGTCCTGGAAGACCCGCTTGACCGCCGGGTCGGCGGCCAGCTTGCGGGCCTGGCCGTCGGACAGGTCGCGCACCAGGAAACCGCGCATGGCGACGGAGAACACGGTCTTGAGCCGGCCGCCGTAGCGGCCCACGAGGTGTTCGGACGTCTGCTGGATCTGCGCCTGGATCTGGGCCTGGCCGGTGGCACCGCCCTGCGGCACGTCCTTGAGCGAGACCAGGAAGCTGCCCGCGAACGGCTGACGCGCCTTGACGTAGTCGGCTTCCGCCTGGGCCGACGCCGGAGGCGTCAGGCCGAGGGCGGCCAGGGCGGCGATGACCGCCACGGCCCGGAGTGGTGTTCCCATGATCTTGTTCCTCCACGAGCACAGGGGTGGTGCGAGCCCCGGCGGGGTCGCCGGGGATCGCCCGATCGAGAGGGACTACCGGTAAAGCGGGAGCGGATCAGAAGGAGATCGACCAGCCGTCGACCGTGCCGGTGTCGTAGGAGTAGACGTCGGTCACGCGCAGCTTCCACGTGCCGTTCTTGTTCTCCGAACCGGTGTTCACCGTGAAGGTCTCGTGGACCCCACCCGCCGAACCCACACCGCCGGCCTTGCGGAGCACGATCGCATTCCCGCTCGGACCGACCAGATCGATCGCCAGATCACCGGTGTACGAGTGGTTGATGTCCACCTTCACCGACGTCGACACCGAACCCGCACCATCACAACCCGACACCGTCACACTGCTCGACACCGCCGAACCCGCATCCGGAATCGCCACGTCATCGGTGTTCGAGCCACCGGAGCACGGGCTCGGGCCACCGTCGCCGATGAACCCGGTGTACAGCAGCTTGTTCGGCGAGCCGGAACCCGGGCTCTTCACCGCGCCGCTGGTGGCGTTGTCGGTCAGCGCCTTGGCCACCTGGGCCGGCGTGGCCGAGGTGTTGCCCGACAGGTACAGCGCAGCCGCGCCCGCCACGTGCGGCGTCGCCATCGAGGTGCCGCTGATGGAGTTGGTGCCGCCGTTGTTCCACGTCGAGGTGATCCCCGTGCCGGGCGCGAAGATGTCCGTGCACGACCCGTAGTTGGAGAACGTCGACCGCGTGTCGGAGCTGTCCGTGGCGTTGACCGTGATCGCCTCGGGCGTCCGCGCGGGCGAGGTGGAGCACGCGTCCTTGTTGTCGTTGCCCGATGCCACGGCGAAGGTGACACCGGCCGCGACGGCCTTCTTGACCGCGTTGTCCACCGAGGAGTCGGCGCCGCCGCCGAGGCTCATGTTCGCCACGGCCGGCTTGACGGCGTTCTTGGCGACCCAGTCGATGCCGCCGATGACCTGCGACCACTCGCCCTGGCCCTGGCAGTTCAGCACCCGGACGGCGACCAGCCTGACGCCCTTGGCGACGCCGTAGGTGGTGCTGCCGATGGTGCCGGCGACGTGCGTGCCGTGGCCGTTGCAGTCCTGGGCGACCGAGTCGTTGTCGATGAAGTCGTAACCGTCGACCGCACGCCCGCCGAAGTCGCTGTGCGCCTTGTGGATGCCGGTGTCCACGACGTACGCGGTCACGTTGGACGCGGTGTTGGCGTAGTTGTACTTCTTGTCCAGCGGCAGGTTCTTCTGGTCGACCCGGTCCAGGCCCCAGGTCGGGTTGTCCTGCACCCCGGACGCCTTGGCGATGCCGTCCTGCTCCACGTAGTCGACCGCCGGGTCGGCGGCGAGCCTGCGCGCCTGGGCCTCGGTCATCGCCACCGAGAAGCCGCGCAGGGCGGCCGTGTAGGTGAGCTTGACCTTGCCGCCGTACTTCGCGGCGAGGTCACCGGCCTTGGCCGGGGCCTGCTGCGCGCCGACCGCGCTGTCCTTGAACACCACGATGTAGGCGTCCTTGACCGCGCCGGGTGCGCCCGCGCCGCGGATGGAGCCCTCCGCCGCGTACCCGTAGCCGTAGCCCACGCCTGCCATCAGCGCCGCCGTCGCCAGGCACGCGGTCACGACCCGTCGCGGGGTCGAGCGATCCTGTCGCATGGGGTGTACTCCGTTCCACTCGGCCGCCATGCAGGGGTCGGTGACGACTGGCGGCCCTGTGATTTCCACCTTCGGGCGACGCGCTACCCCGAACAATCCGGGTAGTAGTACGTAGGGCTACGCAAATAAGCGTGGTTTCACCCGATGTCACCGTGGGAACCCCGGGGCTTCGAAAGAGTGGGCGGTGGCGGTAACGGATGTCCGGACCAGGTCAGGTCGGCGTGCTCGACGTCGGCTGCTTCAGCGCGCACCTCGTCGTGGTGGGCGACCCGGCGTTGCACCCCGTGCTGTCGCACAAGACCCGACTGCGACTCGACCTCAGTCTGGACGGGAACGCCGGGGTTCGCAGGTCGGGGGTGGACCAGGTGGTCGCGGCGGTGAGCGAGGCGCGGCACGTCGCGGAGCGCGCGGGTGTGCGCGAGGTGCTGCCCTGGGCCACGTCGGTGCTGCGGGACGCGCCCAACGCCGCCGAGGTGTTCGCCGAGGTCGAACGCCGCACGGGGGTCGCGCTGCGATCGCTGTCGGGCGTCGAGGAGGCCCGGTTGGCCTACCTGGCGGCCCGGCGCTGGTTCGGCGAGGACACCGGCCCGATGCTCGTGCTCGACATCGGCGGCGGCACGGTCGAGGTGGCCGCCGGGTCGGCCGGCGAGCCGGTGCTGTCGGCGACGCTGCCCTGCGGCGCGCGCACCCTGTCCCGCTGCCCGGTGGAACCGGCCGAGCTGCGGTCGGCGGTGCTCGACGCGTTCGCCGGGCTGGGCGACCTGCGAGACCACTTCGCGGTCGGCTGCTCCAAGGTCTTCCAGCAGCTCGCCCGGCTCTCCGGCGCGCGCCCGCAGCGCGACGGGCCGGAGGTGCGCAGGTCGCTGCACGTCGCGGACCTGCGCAAGTGGGCGCGCCGGCTGGCCGCGATGACCGAGCGGGAACGCGCGCGCCTGCCGGGCATCTCCCGCCACCGGGCGGGGCAGAGCGCGGCGGGCGCGGTGGTGGCCGAGGCGCTGATGACGGCCGCGGGGCACGACGAGGTGGTCATCTGCCCGTGGTCGACGAGGGAAGGACTGCTGCTCACCCTGCTCGGGGCGGGCGACGACGAGATCTGCCGGGTGGCGTGAGGGGACCAGGGAATGCTGGCGTTGTCGGTCGAAGCCCACCGGACGGGGTGCGCGGTGGTGGTGGCGACCGGGGAGCTGGACCTCGCGGGGGCCCGCCGGGTGCTGGACAAGCTGGACCGCCTGGTGACCGAGGGCAAGGACCGGATCGTGCTGGACATGTCCGGCGTGGCGTTCTGCGGCGCGCAGGCGATGAGCGCGCTGGTCCGGACCAGGGCGCGGGCCCAGCGCGCGGGCGGCTGGCTGCGCCTCGCGGCCGTGCCCCCGCACGTGCGGCGGGTGTTCGGCAAGATGGACCTCGACCGGCTGTTCCCGCACTTCCCGGACGTGACGGCCGCCGCTGCGGGCCGTGCGATCCCGGACCAGCGCTCGGGCCCGACCGAGCCCCGATGACCGGCGGACCCCGACCGCCCCGGAACGCGCCGCGAGGAACCTGCTCGCGGCCGGTGCCGGCGACCGGCGGCGGACGGCTCGTCGCGGCCGGCGAGCCGGGTGGCACCCGCGACCGGCCACGGCGGCAGCGCCGGTCGGCGCGCTGCGGCCGGCCGAGCGGCAATCGGGTTGAGCGCGTGCGGCCGGCGTCCGATCATCCGGGGGTGGAGATCCGACCTGCCCGGCCCGACGAGTTCCCCCTCCTCCAGCAGATCGAGGACGCCTCCGGCGCCCCGTTCCGCGAGCACGGGATGCCCGAGATCGCCGACGACGACCCCATGCCCCTCGACGTGCTCGCCCGCCTGCACGTGTGGGTGGCCTGCGACCCCGATCCGGTCGGCTGGGTCGCCGCCGGGGAGGTCGACGGGTACGCGCACGTCGAGCAGGTCAGCGTGCACCCCGACCGGGCCCGGCGCGGCATCGGCGCGCGGCTGCTCGACCACGTCCAGGAATGGGCGGCGGGTCGGGACCTGGCCGGCCTGACGCTCACCACCTTCCGCGACATCCCCTGGAACGCCCCCTACTACGAGCGCCTGGGCTTCCGGGAGATCGAGCCCTCGCCGGGCCTGGCGGCGATCGTGGCCGAGGAGGCGGAACGCGGGTTGGACCCGGTCAGCCGCGTGTGCCTGCGCCGGAGGTCCGGCGGGGGCGTTCACAGGAGATACTGAGGGCGCAGACCTCCCGCAGGCCGACGTTCGGAGGCTCCACCAGTGGTCGATTTCGTGCACGAGGCGCTGCTCTACCGCGACGCGGACGAGTACGTGGCGGGCACCGTGCCGTTCGTGCTCGACGGGTTGTCGGCGGGCGAACCGGTGCTGGTGACCGTGCCCCAGGCGAACGTCGACCTGTTGCGGCGCGCGCTGGGCACGCGCGCGGACCGCGTGGAGTTCCTGGACATGGCGCGCGCCGGGCGCAACCCGGGCCGGCTGATCCCGGGCGTGCTGGCCTCGTTCACCGACGGCGGTCGCGGCGGCCGGGTGCGGATCGTGGGCGAACCGGTGTGGTCCGGTCGGACGGAGCTGGAGTACCCCGCCTGCGTCCAGCACGAGGCGCTGGTCAACACCGCGTTCGAGGACCGGCCGGCGTGGATGCTGTGCCCCTACGACGTGGCCGCGCTGGCCCCGTCGGTGCTGTGGGACGCCGAGACCACGCACCCGGTGGTGGTCGAGGGCACCCGGCGGCGGGCGAGCACCGGCTACCGCGACCCGTTCGTCACGGTCGAGGAGTTCAACCGCCCGCTGCCACCGCCCCCGCCGGACGCGGTGGAGCGGCGGTTCGACGTCGACAGCCTGATCGACACCCGGCACGCCGTGGCGGCGTTCGCGCGGGACGCCCGGCTGTCCGAGGAACGGGTCGAGGACCTGGTGCTGGCGGTGAACGAGCTGGCCACGAACAGCGTGGTGCACGCGGACGGGCGCGGGTCGGTGCTGCTGTGGCGCGAGGGGACGGCAGCGGTGTGCGAGGTGCGCGACCGGGGCCGGCTGGCGAACCCGATGGTCGGCCGCCGGCACCCCGGGCCGTCCGCGCACGGCGGCTACGGCGTGATGCTGGTGAACCTGCTGTGCGACCTGGTCCGGGTGCACACCCGCGAGGACGGGACGGCGGTCCGCGTCTACCTCGACGTGCGCTGACCGCACCGCCGGCAGCCGGGCCGGGTGGGCGCACACCGTAGTCGATCTGCCCCGTGGGGCACGCTTCCGGGCAGAATCGACCGGGTGACCACAGCGCTGCTGCTCGCCCACGGTGCCGGTGGCACCGCCCGCTCGAACTTCGCCTCGGTGATCCCCCTGCTGGCCCGCACCCGCCCGGTGTTCTGGGCGGACTTCCCCGGCTCCGGCGCGACGCCGCGCGCCGACGGGCCGCTGGAGCTGGACGACCTGGCCGACCGGTTGGTGGCGGCGGCGGGCGTCGAGCGGTTCGCGGTGGTCGGCTACTCGCTGGGCTGCGCGGTCGCGGTGCGGGCGGCCTCCCGGTACCCGGAGCGCGTCACCGGCCTGGTGCTGACCGCCGGCTGCGCCCGGATCGACGACGCCACCCGGGCCCGCACCACCGAGTGGCGGCGGCTGCTGGCCGCCGGCGACCCGGCGGAGCTGGCCCGGTTCGTGATGTCGGTGGTGCTCGGCGAGCCGTTCCGCCGGGAGATGACCGACGAGCAGGTGGAGGGCTTCCTGGAGATCGTCGCGCTGACCACGCCGCCGGGCGTGGTCGAGCAGGTGGAGCTGGTGGAGCGGGTCGACCTGACGGCGGAGCTGCCCGCCGTGCGGGTGCCCACCCTGGTGATCGGCACCAAGCACGACCGGCTGATCACGCCGGCCACCACGCGGGCGCTGGCCGACGCGATCCCGGGCGCGCGGTGGGCGGAGCTGGACAGCGGCCACGCCCCGGCCCTGGAGGCGACCGCCGAGTGGGTCCGGCTGATCGCGGAGTTCGTGGACGGACCGGACTTCACCGCTCCGAGCCGGACCTGAACCCCCGCCTGGCGCGCGCCAGGCGTGCGGCCACCGGACCGCGCGACCGCTGTGCGCCACCACCCGAGGTCGTCCGCGCCACCGCGCGGGGGTGACGGGGACCGCCCGCCGGGCTGGTTTGCGGCTGGTCCGCTCGGGCTAACCAGCGCGGGTGACCAATGCCGTGGTGCTCGACGTGGACGGAACGCTGGTCGACTCCAACTACCACCACGCGCTGGCGTGGTTCCGGGCGTTCCGGGGGTTCGACGTGACCGTGCCGGTGTGGCGGATCCACCGCGCGATCGGGATGGGCGGCGACAAGCTGGTCGCCGCCGTCGCCGGGCAGCACGTGGAGGACGCGCACGGCGACGCCCTGCGCGAGGCGTGGGAGCACGAGTTCGACCCGATGCTGCCCGAGGTGCGGCCCCTGGAGGGCGCGCACCGCCTGGTGACCGCCGCCGTGGACGCCGGGTTCGCCGTGGTGCTGGCCAGCTCCGGCAAGCGCCGGCACGTGGACCGCTACCTGGAGCTGCTGGAGGTCGAGGGCGTCGACGCCACCTCGTCCGACGACGTGGAGGAGACCAAGCCCGCGCCGGACCTGATCGAGGTGGCACTCGGCCGGGTGGCCCCGGATGCGCGGGCGGTGGTCGTCGGGGACTCTGTGTGGGACTGCGAGGCGGCCCGCAAGGCCGGGCGGCCGGTGGTGGCGGTGCGGACCGGCGGGTTCGGCGAGGCCGAGCTGCGCGAGCACGGTGCGTCCGCCGTGTACGAGGAGCTCGACCTGGTGCGGGCGGACCTCCACGACCTGCCGCTGGCCTGAGGAGGACCCGTGCGGATCGGCTACACCCTGATGACCGAGCAGGCCGGGCCGCGCGAGCTGGTGCGGCACGCCGCGCTCGCCGAGCGGGCCGGTTTCGACTTCGAGGTGGTCAGCGACCACTACTCGCCCTGGCTGGAGGAGCAGGGCCACGCGCCCTACGCGTGGAGCGTGCTCGGGGCGGTCACCCAGGTCACCGAGCGGGTCGACCTGATGACCTACGTGACCTGCCCGACGTTCCGCTACCACCCGGCGGTCGTGGCGCAGAAGGCCGCCACGGTGCAGCTCCTCAGCGACGGCCGGTTCAGCCTCGGCCTGGGCGCCGGCGAGAACCTCAACGAGCACGTCGTCGGGCGCGGGTGGCCGCCGGTCAACGTCCGGCACGAGATGCTGCGGGAGGCCGTGGAGATCATCTCGCTGCTGTTCGACGGCGGGTACACCAACTACGCGGGCACCCACTTCCGGGTGGACTCGGCGAAGCTGTGGGACCTGCCCGACCGGCGGGTGCCGATCGCCGTGGCGGTGTCCGGCGGCCAGTCCGTGCGCACGTTCGCGCCGCTGGCGGACGCGATGGTCGCGGTCGAGCCGAACGCCGAGCTGTCCCGCGAGTGGGACGTGTTCCAGGGCGGCGGGTCGCGCAAGATCGGGCAGCTCCCGATCTGCTGGGACCCGGACCGGGACCGGGCGGTCGCGCGGGCGCACGAGCAGTTCCGCTGGTTCGCGGGCGGCTGGAAGGTCAACGCCGAGCTGCCCGGCCCGACCGGGTTCGCGGCGGCCACCCAGTTCGTGCGGCCCGACGACGTGGCCGGGAACATCCCGTGCGGTCCGGACCCGGGCCCGGTGGTCGAGGCGGCGCAGGCGTTCGCCGACGCCGGCTTCACCGACCTGGCGCTGGTCCAGATCGGCGGGGAGCACCAGGACGGGTTCTTCGACTTCGCGCGGGACGAGCTGCTGCCCGCCCTGCGCTGACCACCCGGTCGACCTCCGCCCGGCGCTGTCAGCCCTTCTCGTCCGGCCCGGAACCGTTCTTGCCCTTGCCCGGGGTGGTGGGCGGTCCGGTGGAGGGCCGCTGCGGCTTGCCCCGGGCCTCGGTGTGGTCGGCACCGGGCGGCTGGACGTCGGAGGGCGGCGGCACGTCGCTGGTCGGCTCGACCTCGTCGACGGGCTCGACGTGGGCCGGCCGGGTCGGCTCCGCCGCGTCCGGGGCGACCACGACGACCGTCTCCGCCTGGTCCTGCTCCACCACCGTCACCGTGGACGGCGACTGCGTCACGACCACCGTGTGCGTCGTGGTGGCCGGCTGCTCCCGGGTGTCGGCAGGCACCGGTTCGCGCAGGCCGAACACGGCCGCGTGGGCGACCGCGACGACCACCACCGCAACCCCGCCGAACGCCGCTGCCGCCCGCCGCTTGGGCGTCGGGCGCGGCAGCTCGACGGGCGGGGGCGGGACGACGGGCTCCGGGCGGGGTGCGGCCTGCACCTCCGTCAGCGGGGCCGCGCCCACGCTCGCCAGTTCGGCGGCCATCAGCAGCCGGGCGCACTCGGCGGCCGTGGGCCGCTTGGACGGCAGCGCGTGGGTCATCGCGGTCAGCACGTCCCGCCACGGCTGCGGCAGGTCCTCCGGGACGCGCGGGTCGCGGTGCAGGCGCGCGAGCGCGGCCTCGGTGTCGCCGCCCGGGTACTCCGGCCGCCCGGTCAGGCACTCCAGCAGCACCAGGCCGAGCGCGTAGACGTCCGACGCGGGCCCCACCTCGGCCCCGCGCACCTGCTCCGGCGCGAGGTAGCCGGCCGTGCCGACCAGCATCCCGGACCTGGTCACGCGGGTCACCTGGGCCTGGAGCGCCAGCCCGAAGTCGGCCAGGTAGGCGCGGCGCTCGCCGGGTTCGAGCAGGATGTTGGAGGGTTTCACATCGCGGTGCACGACGTCGTGCCGGTGCACGTGGGCCAGGATCTCGGCGACCTGCGCGCCGATCCGGCCGACCACCTCGGGCGGCAGCGGCTCGCGCATCCGGCGGCGCAGCGTGCCGCCCTCGACGGGCTGCATGACGTAGAACGGCCGGCCCCGGTACGAGCCGGTGTCGTACACGGTGACCACGCCGGGGCACCGCAGCCCGGCCAGCACCTGGGCCTCCCGGTCCAGCCGGATCTGGTCCTCGTGCGTGGCGGTGCCCTGGAACACCTTGATGGCGACCTTGCGGTCCAGCCTGGTGTCGAACGCCCGGTAGACCTCGGCCATGCCACCGGAGCCGTAGAGGTTGCCTAACGCGTACCGTCCGTCGACCACTTCACCGGTCAGGTCCCCGTCCCACATCCGGCCGACCTCCGCTGCTCCGACCGAGTCACCGTGCGCCGAAACTACCGTCACGCTCCGGAGCGGGCTACCCCGTTTGCCGTTTTGAGTCCATGTTCCGGTCACCCGGCGGCCACAAACCGCCGGGTTCCGCCGGTTCTGGGGCGCGCGCCGTGTTCGGGTTCGCGCACCAGCGGGTAGACGGTCGGTATGAGCGGACACGAGCCGACCCTGGACGAGTTCATCGACGACCCGGAGGCCAAGCTGGAGGCGTTGGGCGAGGTGGACAGCACCAGGGAAGCCCAGGACGCGGACACCGACCCCGACGAGGAGTACCAGCACGACGAGGTGTGACCGCCGGCCCGCGCGGACCGGCGGCCACCCCCTCCACACCGCGCCGGGTCCTCCGACGCCGCATCACTCACCCGAACAGCTCAGCGCCGGTCGACCGGCGTCGATCCTCCGGAACCGCGACCGGGTCCCCGTGGTGCTCCCGCGTCACGGTGACGCGGTGGCACAGGGCGTTGTCGGCGGTGTCGTCGTAACCGTGGGCGAGGGTACGGTGTTCGGCGGTCCGCCGGAGGCGAGCCGGGTTCCGCTGCACAGGTGGGTGCCCACCTCCCCCGCCGTGGCACCGTTGTGGGCGAACACCAGGTACTTGGTGTTCACGGTGAGCCGTACACCGCACATCGCGCCGCTGGTGGACGTGAGCACGTCCACGCGGCGCGGCACGTCGCCCTTGTACTCCTTGGCGACCCGGATCGTGTAGCGGTACTGGTCGTCGTAAGGCGTGTCGGGCTTGTTGGGCTCCACCTTCTCGCTGAGCACGATTCCGGTGAACACGTGCGCGGCCCGCGCGTAGCGCTGCGGCTCGGTGTCACCCGGGATGCAACTGCACGCGCTCGCCGTACCGGTGAGCACCACCGTCAGCAAGCCCGCGACCACGGTCGCCGCCGCTGCGGCGTGGGCCAGGAAACGTAGACGTGCCACGGGAACCTCCTCAGATCGATGCGGTGCCGGAGGTGGACTTCGCGCAGGCGGCCAGCGGCGGCAAGGTCGTCGAGGTCGGCAGCCCGGTGGTGACCGGCGGGCCGCCACTGGCCAGCCGGGTCCCGTCGCACTGGTGGGACTCCACCCGGCGGTCGCTGCTGTCGCCCTTGGCGAACACGAGGTACTTGGTGCCCACGGTGAGCCCGAGGCCGCACGCGGACCCCTGCACGTGGGTGGCGACGTCCACGCGGCGCGGCACGTCGCCCTTGTACTCCTGGCTCACCCAGACCGTGTAGACGTACTGGTCGTCCGTGCCGCTCGCCGGGTCGCGCGGATCGCGCCGCTTGGCGGTCACCAGGCCGACGAAGACGTGGTCGGCGCGGTTGTAGCGCCAGACCTCGTTGTCACCCGGGTAGCAACTGCACGCGCTCGCCGTCCCGGTCAGCACGGCGGTGAGCAACCCGGCCGCCACGGTTGCCGTCGCAGCGGCATGGGCCAGGAAACGTAAACGGGCCATGACGATCGATCCCCCTGGTATCCAGGCTGGTCGCGGCGGCACCGGGGGCAGACTACTGCCCGGCGTGCAGGGCGAACCAGAGCTCCGCCCGCACGCCCGGCGAGTCCAGCGACCGACCGAGCAGCTCCTCCACCCGCCGCATCCGGTTGCGGATGGTGTGCCGGTGCACGCCCAGCCGCGCCGCCGCCGGCTCCCACTGGCCGTGGCAGCCCAGCCAGATCCGCAGCGACTCCCGCAGCGGGCCGTCGAGCGGGGCGAGCAGGGTGGCCGCGTGCGCGGCGACATCCGTTGCCAGCAAACCGGATCCGGGCACGTCGGCGAAGTTCGCCAGGTGTTCTTCCGCCGCCCGCGACGCCTCGCGGTAGCCGCGCGCGACGCTGCCCGCGTCGACCTCGCCGGAGGCGTGGGCCGGCCGGTCGAGCTCCCGGGCGAGCACCACGACCCGCCCGTCGTGCTCGGCCCAGAAGCCGGGGAGGTCCTCGGCGTCGGCCGGAACACCCTTCGGCAGCACGAAGACCCGGAACGGCCCGTCGGGCGCGTCGGCGACGGGCTGCCCGGCGAGCAGCAGCCGGAACTGCGCGCCGCGCAGCTCACGGCGCACCCCGTCCACGGCGTCCGACTGGGCGAGCGCGAGCGTGAGGAGGGACGCGGCGGTGTTGACGACGTGCCGGTCGGCGGCGTCCAGCGGCGCGTCGCGGGCCACGGCGAGGTGGCCGCGCCGGCCGAGGGCCTGCATCGCCAGGTGCCGCTCCCCCGCCTGCCACGCCGACCCCGCCGGGCCGACGCCCAACCGCCGGGCCTCCTCCCGCAGGTCGGGCAGCCCGCCGGCGGTGTCACCGGCGGTGCCGCTGACGTGCGCGATCCCGCCGTCCGGGTCGAGCAGCGCCGCCACGCCGCCGATCAGCGCGGCCAGCCTGCGCACCACGGCCTCGGGCGAGGTGAGCGCGGCCCGGGTGAGCGCGCGCTGGGCGTCGCTGGTGCGGGTCAGGGCCGCGTACTCGTCCGCCGCGACGGCCCGCGAGACGGCCTTCGTGATGGCGATGAACGGGACCTCGCGCGGCACCTCGACCAGCGGCAGCCCGGCCGCGCGGGCGGCGTCGACCAGGTCGGCGGGCACCGCCGCGTGGCTCAGTCCGGTGCCGAAGCCGAGGCCGACCGCGCCCGCGTCGACCAGCCGGCGCACGTAGGCGCGGTGCGGGCCCAGCGCGATGCCTGTGGTGAGCAGCAGCTCGCCGCCCTCCAGGAACGGCGTGGGGTCGGCCAGCTCGGTGCTGTGCACCCAGGCGACCGGCCGGTCCAGGCCCGTGTCGACGTGGACGGGCAGTCCCACCTCGCGGGCCAAGCCCGCCACCGTGAGCGGCATGGACACTTTGTACAGTGTTCCTGCTCACCTTCGCCATTCCTTCCTCTGGCCGGTTCGGCCCCGGGGACGGATGCTGGACCGGTGACCCGACTGCGCACCCCGATCCCCGGCCCCCGGTCGCTGGCGCTCGCCGCCCGGCGCCGGGGTGCCGTCGCGGCCGGGGTCGGCTCCACGCTGCCCGTGTACGTCGAGCGCGCCGAGGACGGGCTGCTGGTCGACGTGGACGGCAACCGGCTCGTCGACCTGGCGTCGGGCATCGCGGTGACCGGCGTCGGCAACCCCGCCCCGCGCGTGGCGGCGGCCGTGCACGAGCAGATCGACCGGTTCAGCCACACGTGCTTCATGGTCACGCCCTACGAGGGCTATGTGGAGGTGTGCGAGCGGCTCAACGCCTTGACGCCCGGCACGCACGAGAAGCGCTCGGTGCTGTTCAACTCCGGCGCGGAGGCGGTGGAGAACGCGGTGAAGATCGCCCGCCACGCCACCGGGCGCGCGCCGGTCGTCGTGTTCGACCACGCCTACCACGGGCGCACGAACCTCACGATGGCGTTGACCGCCAAGAACATGCCTTACAAGCACGGGTTCGGGCCGTTCGCGCCCGAGGTGTACCGCGCGCCGATGTCGTACCCGTACCGCGACGGGCTCACCGGTCCCGAAGCCGCCGCGCGGGCGGTCGACGTGATCGAGAAGCAGGTCGGGATCCCGGCGTGCGTGGTGATCGAGCCGATCCAGGGCGAAGGCGGGTTCATCGAGCCCGCCCCCGGGTTCCTCGCCGCGCTCGCCGACTGGTGCCGGGCGCGCGGCGCGCTGCTCGTGGCCGACGAGATCCAGACCGGCTTCTGCCGCACCGGGGCGTGGTTCGCCGCCGAGCACCAGGGCGTCGTGCCGGACCTGGTGACCACCGCCAAGGGCATCGCCGGCGGGCTGCCGCTGGCCGCCGTGACGGGCCGCGCGGACGTGCTCGACTCGGTGCACGCAGGCGGTCTCGGCGGCACCTACGGGGGCAACCCGGTGGCTTGCGCGGCGGCGCTCGGCGCGATCGACACCATGGTCGAACTCGACCTCAACGCCGCCGCCCGGCGCATCGAGGCCGCCGTGCTGCCCCGGCTGCGCGCCGCCGTGGGCGGGCACGGCGACGTGCGCGGGCGCGGCGCGATGCTGGCCGTCGAGTTCGCCGACCGCACCCCCGAGGTCGCCGGCCGGGTGGCCTCGGCGTGCCACGCGGCCGGTGTGGTCGTGCTGACCTGCGGGACGCACGGGAACGTCATCCGCCTCCTGCCGCCGCTGGTGATCCCCGACGGGGTGCTGGACGAGGGCGTGGCGGTGCTGGAACAGGCGATTGTCGAAGGAGTCGGACGATGAACACCCCGTACTGGGTCGCCGGGCAGGCCACCTCCAGCGAGGACGTGCTGGAGGTGCGCAGCCCGTACGACGGCGCGCTCGCCGGGACCACGTCGAACGCGACGGCGCAGGACGTGGAACGGGCCGTGGCCGCCGCGTCCGACGTGGCCGAGGAGTTCGCCTCGCTGCCCGCGCACGCCCGCGCCGCCGCGCTGGACCACGTGTCCCGCCGGCTGGCCGAGCGCGCCGAGGAGGTGGCCGCGCTGATCACCGCCGAGTCCGGCAAGCCGGTCAAGTGGTCCCGGATGGAGGTGGCCCGCGCGGTCTCCACGTTCCGCTGGGCCGCCGAGGAGGCCCGCCGGTTCTCCGGCGAGCTCCAGCGGCTGGACACCGACCCGGCGGCGTCGGGCAGGCTGGCGCTGGTCCGCCGGTCCCCGCGCGGGGTGGTGCTGGGCATCGCGCCGTTCAACTTCCCGCTGAACCTGGTGGCGCACAAGGTCGCGCCCGCCATCGCGGTCGGGGCGCCGATCGTGCTCAAGCCCGCGCCCGCCACCCCGCTGGTCGCGCTGCTGCTCGGCTCGATCCTGGCCGAGACCGACCTGCCCGCCGGCTCGTGGTCGGTCGTCCCGGTGCCCAACGAGGTCGCCGCCGACCTGGTCGCCGACCCGCGCCTGCCGGTCGTGTCGTTCACCGGCTCCGGCCCGGTCGGCTACGGCATCCTCGACCGCGTGCCGCGCAAGCACGTCGTGCTGGAGCTGGGCGGCAACGCGGCGGCCGTGGTCTGCCCCGACTGGGCGGACCTGGACTGGGCGGCGCAGCGGATCGCCACCTTCGCCATGTACCAGGGCGGTCAGTCGTGCATCTCGGTGCAGCGGGTGTACCTGCACGCCGACGTGTACGACGAGGTGGCCGACGCGGTCGTGGCCCACGTGCGCAAGCTCGGCACCGGAGCGCCCCAGGACCCGGCCACCGACGTCGGCCCGCTGATCAACGAGGCCGCCGCCGCGCGCGTGGAGAGCTGGGTGGACGAGGCCGTCGCGGCAGGCGCGACGCTGCTCACCGGCGGGACGCGCGAGGGCGCGGTGTACGCGCCGACCGTGCTGGCGGACGTGCCCGCGGACTGCAAGGTGGTCGACGAGGAGGTCTTCGGCCCGGTGGTCGTGCTGACCAGGGTCGAGTCGGTCGAGGAGGCGTTCGACAAGGTCAACGACTCGCGGTTCGGCCTCCAGGCGGGCCTGTTCACCAACGACGTGCGGCTGGCGTTCAAGGCGTCGAAGCGCCTGGAGGTCGGCGGCGTGATCGTCGGCGACGTCCCGAGCTTCCGCGCGGACCAGATGCCCTACGGCGGCGTGAAGGAGTCCGGCACCGGGCGCGAGGGGGTGCTCTCGGCGATGAACGACCTGACCGAAGAACACGTCCTGGTCCTCACCGGCCTGGACCTGTAACCCACTCGGCCGCTGCCCGCGTGCCCTCCACACTGCCGGTGTGGAGGGCACGCGCAACGCACTGTCCGGCGACATCGCCGGCAATCCACCTGACAGCCAGTACGCCCGACAGATCACACTCCGCGTAAGCTGCGCCAGGTCTTGAACCGCGTGGGCAGCTGCTGAGGACCCATGGCCGACCGTCACCTGATCGATGTCCACGTCCTCCTCGTCCGCGACGACGAGGTTCTGCTCACCCGTCGTCGCGACACCAATCCCGTCTTCGACGGCCTGTGGCACCTGCCTTCCGGCAAGCTCGACGCGGGGGAGTCGGTCCTCGACGCTGCCGTCCGGGAGGCCGAAGAGGAAGTCGGCGTCCACCTCGATCCCACCGACCTGCGCCTGGTCCACACCCTCCACGTCGAGGGCTCGGGCCCCGAACCCCGCCTCGGTCTCTTCTTCGAAGCTCGCCAGTGGACCGGCACACCGACCAACCGGGAACCCGAGAAGTGCTCTGCGGTCCGCTGGTTCCGCCTCGACGACCTGCCCGACCGGCTCATCGACTACCCGGCCGCAGGCATCCACGCCTACCGCGCCGCAGCCACCTTCAGCACCCGAGGCTGGGCTCGGCAGCCAGTGGAGCTCTGAAGACAGGCCCAACTCCAAGTTCGCCGCGAGCGCATCAGGGAGCTGTCTGCTCATCGAAAGCCGTGGGAGAGGGTGCCGGACCGGACAGCCACACGAAGTGAGCTTTCGCGTCTGCTTGCTCGAAGTGGCGTGATGCGTCCCCCACCGGACGGTCTGCACCCCGTCGTGGAAAGAACGCCGTCGGCCGGGAATGGCGGCAGTCGGGTGATCGACCCCTCCGGGAAGGGCGGATGTGGTGGCGGGCGAAGCCGGCCGGGGGGACGGGGGCCGGCGGAAGAACATCGTCACCGGAGCGCTGTCGTTCCGTTGTCGGTCCGCCCGGACGCCGTCGCGGGCATCCCGCCGCAGCCCGTCTTCGGGGGCCGGGAACGAGAGCTGCACGACCTGGTGACGGCCCTGCGCCCCGGTTCGCCGGGCGCGGTGTGGGCGTCGGGCGGGTTGCCGGGGTCGGCAGGACCGCGCTCGCCCTCCGCGTGGCACACCTGGCGCAGCTCACTGGCCACACCCGATGCCGACTTCGCCGAACAACGCGTCGCGCTCCGACCGGATGCGCTCACGACCGGCGGATCACCGACGAGCCGGGGACGCAGTGCGAATCGCGGGGTCGTACCGAGGTCTGCCACTGACCAACCGACCTCGACCCCGGGGCCGGTCCGGTGCGGGAGTTGCTCGAAGGGTGACCGCCTCCGGGAGGCGCTTCCCTACCACCTCACGGCGGCGGGCGATCCGCACGTCTGCGGGTCCGGTGCGCGGTTCGGGGCAGTTGCGGGTGCTTCCGGCGGCGGGGTGCCGGGTGCGCCCGCGACTGCGGCCCATCTTCGCCCTTTCGGGTTCTGCACTGCAGGGGTCGCGGTGGTTACCGTGGCTGGTGCCCTGGCCCTTGCCCTGGCACACCCGTCGGATCGGGGTGATCGCCCTTGTCAGTGGACAGCCCGCCCCTGCACCACACGATCCTCGCGCTCGACATCGAGCGCTGGACCGATCCGGCCCGCACCGACGAGCACCGCCGCGTCATGCACCGGGGCTTGTTCGCCGCCGTGCGGCAGGCCCTCGACGACATCGCCATCGCCTGGGACTCCTGCCTGGTCGAGAACACCGGCGACGGGATGCTCGTGCTCATCCCGGCCGAGGTGTCGGGCAGCCGGCTGATCGACCTGCTGCCCTCGCGCATCACGGCGGCCGTGCGGCGGCACAACGAGGTCTCGGCGACCGAGGCGCGGATGAGGCTCCGCCTCGCGCTGCACGAGGGGCCGGTGCGCAAGGTCCCCAACGGCCAGGTCGGCACCGCCGTCGCGGTGGTGTGCCGATTACTCGACTCGGCCGAGTTGCGCGCGGCCCACCGGGTCTCGGGCGAGCCGGTGACGATCATGGTGTCGGACGTGTTCTACCGCAACGCCGTGCACCACGACCCGGCGACCGAGCCCGAGCGGTACCGCAGGGTCGTGGTGCTGGTGAAGGGCATGGAGGAGACGGCCTGGATCCGGTCGCCCGCCGGCTCGCCCCGGCCGCCCGGGCCCGGGGAGCCGGCCGCCCCGTCCGTGCCGCCCCAGGCGTCCGCGCCTCCGCAGCCGCCCTCGGAGTTCTCGCCGCTCCGGTTCCCCGAAGCCGCGCAGCCGGACGCCCGGGAGCGCGCCACGGCCCCGCTGCGCCCGCCGCACCCGCCGACCGAGCGGCCGGACCTGCTCGACGAACTGCTCGACGCGCTGGAGGCCGTGCCCGCCCTGCGCGATCACCACAGCCGGGAAACGGTGCTCGAACTGCTGCCGGCCACGATCGCCGGTGATGTCCCGCGCAACAGCAGGACCAGGGCTTTCGTCGTCGGTCTCGCACTGACGTGCCAGAAGTTCGAAGGCGGTTTCACCCACCTCCGCACAGCGCTGGGCAGGGTCGAGGGAGACACTGTTCAGATGAGGAGGGTTCGCATTGCCATTCAGGGTTGGACTTCAGCGTGAAACGCGCTGCGCAGTAACGCGATTTGATGAAAACAAGACACTCGTACGGACGAAGGTTTGTCAGACTGTAGAGGGTTGAGGACGCGAACAGGGGGCCGTCGGATGATCCGTACGAGTGACGACGCGGTGGAAAGAGGTGTTCTCCTCCCCCTCGTCACGGCCCTGGTCAAGCTGCCCTCGCTGGCCGATCCCACGACCAGGTCGTCGGTGACCCGCCTGCTCGCCGACGAATTGCGAGAACCGCTCACGATATCCGACCACCCCAACGCCGTGGTGCACCTTTCCCACCTCGCGGAGCACTGCACCGAACGTCCCAAGCGGTGGGGCGCACTTCTGCGGATACTGGAGATGATGGAGGACGAGTCGTCCAGGCCGATGCAGGACCTCCGTCGGCACATTGGCATGATGCACACCCTCGACCTGTTCGAACCGGACGATCTGACGAGGTTGTTGAAGTTGCTCGGCGGAATCGTTGTGCCCGACATCGCGGAGATCTACCGCGCGGTCGCCGGCGACGCCGCTTCCGGTCTCGGCAGGGCCACCACCTACGTCGAGGTCTTCGCCGTCCTGGAGAACCTGAATTCACGCCCGGACGGCATACCGCGCCCGATCGTGTTCATCGAGCACGTCGCGGTGAAGGTGCGCAAGGACCTGGGGATCGAGCTGAGGCTCTGGGTGGACGAGCAGGCCGCCAAGCGGGAGATCGCGGCCGAGGTCGCGGCGCTGCGGGAGAACCTGCGGGTCGACCCGCCGGACGACTGGCCCCCGCGCCCCGGCACGGTCGCGTACCTGCTGATGGCGCTGCGCGGCGAGGGCCCGTCCGGCGACCTCTACCGCCTCACGCCGGCCAGGCACCTCGGCGTCACGCCCCAGTGGTCGCCGAGGGTCGGCACCGACCGGGTGGGCTCGCTGGAGGCCATCCAGGCCCACGTCGCCGAGCTGGTCGAGCAGGCCGAGCGCGACTGGGCGGCGTTCGAACCCGACATCAGGGTGGAGTTCGCCCTGGACCGGGACAACATCAACCTCGCGGTCGACCAGTGGCCGGCCGACAACGACGAGACCGTGCCGGAACCGCTCGGCAGCCGTTACCAGGTCGTGGTGCGCAGCCTGGAGCGCAACTCCGACGACAAGTACCTGCGGGTGTGGCGCAAGCGCTGGCGCGCGCTGGCGGGCCAGGCCCGCACATGCCGGCCGGTGGACCGCGACGGGTGCGTGCGCGCCCAGGACGCGAGCCAGGACGGCGTGCGCGAGCTGCGGTCCATGCTCAGCCGCCGGCACGAGGTGGTCGCCCTGCTGCTCAGCGGACCGCCCAAGGACGACCCCGAGCCGCAGGACGAGATCACCTCGGCGGTCAAGGCGGGCGTGCCCCTGATCCTGTGGCACCGCAAGTGCGGCCCGGACAAGAACCTGGTCCGGGCCGTCGAGTACCTGCTGCACGACGAGGACGACGAGCACCCCTTCCTGGAACGGGTGCGCCGCGCGCGGGCGACGGCGTTCGGCGAGCGGCACGTCGCACACCCGTGCGGCGAGCTGTCGGTGCTCTACGACGACCCGATGCGCCGGGTGCTGCCGCACCGGGCCGCACCGCCCGAGGAGGTGGCGGTCGGGTGAGCCGCTGGTGGCTCTACCGGGGCACGGGCGAGGTCGCGTCGCGCCCGATCGCCGCGCTGCCCGAGCCGCCGCCGTGGCGGCGGTTCGACGGGGCGGGCGACGCCACCCGGCCGGCCGACGACGGCGGCGAGGGCGCGCGCAAGGTCGGCCGGGTGCCCGGCGTGCCGCGCACGCCGGCCCCGCACGAGGTCGAGATGGTCAACTCCTGCCTGTACCTGCGCCGGCCGCTGCTGATCACCGGCGACCCGGGCACCGGCAAGTCGGCGCTCGCCTACCTCATCGCCCGCGAGCTGGGCCTCGGCCCGGTGCTGCGCTGGCCGATCACCAGCCGGACGGTGCTCCAGGACGGCCTCTACCTGTACGACGCGATCGCCCGCGTGCAGGCGTCCAACACCCGGGGCGAGACCCCCGACATCGGCGACTACGTGCACCTCGGCCCGCTGGGCACCGCCCTGCTCCCGGCCGACCTGCCGAGGGTGCTGCTGATCGACGAGCTGGACAAGGGCGACATCGACCTGCCCAACGACCTGCTCAACGTCTTCGAGGAGGGCGAGTACGAGATCCCGGAACTGGTCCGGTTCGCCCGGACCCAGTCCGAGGTGACCGTGCTGACCTCCGACACCGGCCACCCGGCGACGGTGCGCGAGGGCCGGGTGCGGTGCCGGGAGTTCCCGGTCGTGATCATCACCAGCAACGGCGAGCGCGAGTTCCCGTCGGCCTTCATGCGGCGCTGCCTGACGCTCAAGCTCGAAGCGCCCGACCGGGAGCGGCTCGCCGCGATGGTGGCCTCGCACTTCGGCCAGGACCACGACCTGGACGTGTACCAGTTCATCGACGAGTTCCAGCGGCGGGCGGCCGAGGCCGGCCCACTCGCGGCGGACCAGTTGCTCAACGCGGTCAACATGGCGATCCGGTTGACCACATCGGGTAACTACGAGCCGGACGGTGAGTGGGCGAACCTGGTCCTCAAGCTCTGGCATCCCCTTTCGGCGGAGCACGGATGACCCAACCGCGTGAAAGGGCCGCGGTCGATCTCGTCCTGCTCCAACATTGGGAGTCGACCAAGGGCCGGGAGAAGCGTTCGAGCGCCTCGGACCTCAGCCTCCACGAGGTCCGGGACGCCGTCTGGCTGGCCGCCAGGTTGGTCGAGCCCGCCGACCGCCCACCGCGTCCGGTCCCACCCGACGACCCCCTCACCGCCCCGGACGCGGAACCGGACCCGGCGACCCAGGAACAGCCACCGCGTTCTGAGGAGGCTGCCACGGAACCCGATCCCGCCGACCCGGGAGCCACGGAGTCCGCCACCGAGCCGCGCGCCACGCGGGACTGGGCACGCGGTCCCCTGTCGTTGCCGCCCGCCGAACCGCTCCCCGACCGCTCCGCCACCGCCCCGACGGCGGCCTCCGCCTGGCCGACCGTCCCCGGGCTGCCCGACCGGCACGGCATCAGCCGCGCCCTCCGGCCGCTCGCGCGCAGCCGGTCCTCGTCGCCGTGGCGGGTGGTCGTGGACGAGGAGAAGACCGCCGTGCGGGCCGCGCGGGAGTCGCTGTGGATCCCCGAGTGCCGGCCCGCGCCGTGGCACCGCTTCGAGGTCGCCCTCGTGGTGGACACCGTGGTCGCGCCGGACATCTGGGAGCCGACCGTCACCGAGTTCCGCGCCCTGCTCGACCACCAGGGCGCGTTCCGCAACGTCCGCACCTACCGGCTCGACTCGGCCCACGCCGACCCCGAGCGGCTGGTGCTGCGCAGCGAGGGCGGTGCCCGGCACCACTGGCGGCACCTCCTGGAGCCCACCGGCAACCGGATCGTCCTGGTGCTGACCGACACCATCGCCGAGGGCTGGCACTCCGGCGCGGTCGGCCACGTGCTGCACGAGTGCGGCAGCCGCGCCCCGGTGGCCGTGGTCCAGACGCTGAACCAGCGCCTGTGGCCGCTCGGCGGCCTGCCCACGCGGCGGATGAGGCTGTCCGCGCCCAGGCCCGGCTGCCCGAACCGGGCGCTGCGGGTGGCGGGCAAGACCGACGCGGACGTGATCCCGGTGCCCGTGCTCGCCCTCGCCGAGAGCTGGATGTCGGGCTGGGCGCGGCTGCTGACCTCGCCCGGCGCCGAGTGGGTGGAGACGACGACCGCGCTGGTCGGGCCGCAGGCCGGGATACCGCCCTCGGAGCTGCCCGACGACGAGCCGGTCACGGCCGCCCAGCGGGTCCGCCGGTTCCGGTCCTACGCCTCGACCGACGCGGTGGAGCTGGCGGGCCTGCTCGCCGCCACGCCGCTCGCGCCCCGCCTGATGACGCTCGTCCAGCGCGTCCTGCTGCCCGGGGCCGACCTGTCGGTGCTCGCCGAGGTGATGCTCGGCGGCCTGCTGACCAAGCTGCCCGGCGACGGGGGCGGCCCGACCTCGGTCGCCTACGACTTCCACGCGGACGTCCGCAGCGAACTGCTGGCCATCGGCCGGCGCAGCACCACGGCACGGGTGGCGCGGGTCCTGGACGACTACGCCGGTTCCACCATCCCCGCCCTGCGCACCTACCGCGCGGCGGTGGACGACCCGACTGCCGAAGCACCGGAGGCCACGCCCGGTTCCACACCGTTCCTCCGGGTCCAGGAGGCCGTTCTGCGCGCCCTCTCGGGCCCGTACCTGCCCAGGTCGAAACGCATTCGCGAAGCGCTGGGATTAACCACCCCGGCAGCCCCGAATGGAGGTCGGCAGGTCGGAACAACGGTGAATCGGGAGAACGACGAGTTGACTATAACCGAGCCGCAGTCACCAGTCAACGAGACTGTGGAGCCGCCCGGAGGAGAAGAGACAGTGACCGCTCCCGGCATCCAGACCGACGTGGTACCCGAGCACCGCCCGGCCGCGCTCCAACCCCAGGTGTGGGGACAGATCCCGTTGCGGAACCCCATATTCGTCGGTCGGGAACAACTGCTGGAGGATCTCCGGCTGCGGTTGAGCGAGTCGGGCACGACGGCGGTTCTCCCGGAAGCGCTGCACGGTCTCGGCGGCGTGGGCAAATCGCAGACGGTAATCGAGTACCTGTACCGGCATTCCGCCGAGTACGACGTCGTGTGGTGGATTCCGGCCGAACACCCGGCACAGATCCGGAACAGCTTCGTGGAACTGGCGAAGAAGCTCGGCGTGGCCGGGTCGGGCACCACCGAGGCGGCGGTGCCGGCGGTCCGGGAGGCGCTGCGCAAGGGCGTGCCGCACCAGCGCTGGATCCTGGTGTTCGACAACGCCGACCGGCCGCAGGACGTGCGCCAGTTCTTCCCGGCCGGAGCCGGTCACATCGTCGTCACCTCCCGGAACTCCGCGTGGGAGGGGTTCGCCCGCCCGGTCGAGGTCGACCTGTTCACCCGCCGGGAGAGCATCGAGCTGCTGCGCAGGCGCGGCGGCGGGATAGAGGACGCCGAGGCCGACGCGCTGGCCGAGGCGCTGGGCGACCTGCCGCTGGCGGTCGAGCAGGCGGCGGCTTGGCGCGCGCAGACCGGTATGCAGGTCTCGGAGTACCTCGACCTGCTGGAGCAGAACCGCACCGAACTGCTGGAAGCGGACCCGCTGGCGACCGACCAGCTCCCCGTGGCGGCGGCCTGGAACGTGCCGCTGAACAAATTGGAGGCCGAGCAGCCGGCGGCCCTCCAACTGCTCCAGGTGTGCGCGTTCTTCGGCCCGGAGCCGATTTCCCAGAAGCTGTTCCGGGGTGCCCGGGACGTGCCGGTCCCCGATGCGCTCGCCCAGGCGTTCGGCGACCCCATCAAAATCAGTCGCGCGGTCAAGGAGATCACCCGGTACAGCCTGGCGAAGATCGACCACCGCAACAACGCGCTCCAGTTGCACCGATTGGTGCAGACGGTGCTGAAGAACAAGTTGAACCAATCCGAGCAAGACGAGATGAGGCACGCAGTGCACGTGCTGCTGGTCAACGGCGACCCGGGTGACCCGGACGCCGCCGCCAACTGGCCCCGCTACGCCGAACTACTCCCGCACGCCCTCGTGTCGCGCGCGGTGGAGAGCAAGGACAAATGGGTCCGGGTACTGGTCATCAACCTGGTCCGCTACCTGCTCCGCACAGGCGATTTCGGTGCCGCACGTGACCTGGCCGGTCAAGCCCGCGAGTTCTGGACCGAGGCGCTGGGCGAACGCGACCGGGACACCCTGGAGATCAGCCGGCGGTACGCGATCGCGCTGCGCCGGCTCGGTTTCGCGGGCGAGGCCCGCGCGCTCAACGAGCGCACCCTCGAACTGGTCCGCGAGGTCGTCGGCGAGGACGACGAGCAGTACCTCGGCATCCTGGACACCGTCGCGGCCGACCACCGCAACGAGGGCCGGTTCGCCGAGGAGCTGCGGCTCCAGCAGGAGGTCTACGAGCGCGCGGGCACGATCCTCGGCGACGACGACCCGGAGACGCTGAACTACGGCTTCAACCTGTCCGGCTGCTACCGGCTCATGGGCCAGTACGAGCAGGCGCGGGACCTGGACCAGGCGATCCTGCGGCGGCGCACGGCCGTGCTGGGCGCGAACCACCTCCAGACCTTCGGCTCCCGCAACGCCTACTGCATGGACCTGCGCGAGTGCGGCCAGTACCTGGACGCGGCCAAGCAGCAGGAGGACAGCCTCAACTACCTGCTGGAGGTCGCGGGCCCGGACAACCCCCAGTCCATCGGCGCGACCCGGAACCTGTCGGTGGCGCTGCGCAAGGCGGGCCTGCACGAGCGGGCCAAGGAGTACTCCGACGACTGCCTGGCGCGCTACCGCCGCCGGCACGGCGAGGACCACGTCGACACCGTCACCGCCGAGATGAACGTCTCCACCGACCTGCGCCACCTGGGCGACCTGGACGAGTCGCTGAGGCTGGCGCGCGGCAGCCACGAGCGCTTCCAGGCGCTCATGGTGCCGAACCACCTGTTCACCCTCGTCGCGGCGCTCAACCTGGCCGTCACGCTGCGCCTGCGCGGCGAGCTGGACGAGGCGCTGGACCTCGACCGGCAGACGCACACCGCGCTGCTCGACGTGTTCGGGGCCGACCACCCGACGACCCTGCTCGCGGCGACCAACCTGGCCAGCGACCTGGCCGCGAAGGGCGACTTCGCCTCGGCGAGGGCGCTGGACGAGGAGACCCGGGCGCGGTCGGAGCGGGTGCTGGGACCCGACCACCCGTCGACCCTGGCCGTCGCGCTCAACCTGTCGCTGGACCTGACGGCGCTGGGCGAGGACGACGACGCCGCCCTGCTGCACAACAAGACCGTGCAGGCCCTGCGCGCCGTGCTGGGCGACAACCACCCCGCCGTGCTGGCGGCCACCCAGCACGTGCGGGCGAACTGCGACAGCGACACGATGCAGCTCTGACGGCGGTCACCCGGCGGCCTGGTCGAACCAGGCCGCCAGGTCGGCCGGGTCCGGTGCCGCGCCCGACCGGGTGGCGACCCGGTGGTGCACCGCCCGGACGAGTTCCGGGCGCAGCCGCAGGGCGGGCGAGCCCAGGGCGACGCCGAGGCCGACCCACGCGGCCGAGTCGCCCGGCGCGGCGCGCAGCCGGGCCAGGTAGCCGGTGGTCGCGCCCGCCCGGTCGCCGTGCACCAGCGCGACGTCGGGACCGGGCCGGCCGGCCAGCCCGCGCGCCCGGTACGGGTCGAGCACGTGCAGCCTGAGCAGCGCCTCCAGCGGCGAGGTGCCCGCCTCCCCGGACGGTTCGACGTGGGACTCCGCCGCCGGTCCCGGCGGCAGGCCCCGGCACCACGCGTCGGCGAGGTCGGCGACCACCGCCCGGTCCGGGTGGGCGTGCCGCAGCCGCCACGTGGCGCGGTGCGCGTCGGTGATCATCGAGACCGCCTCCGCCAGCCCGTCGGGCAGGTCGGTCGGCGTCGCGGCGGCGAGCCGGACCGAGGCCGTGGCGGCGAAGTGCCGCCCCAGGTCGGTCAGCTCGGTCAGGCCGCGCAGGGTGTCGACCACCTCGGCGACCTGGCGGGCGCGCAGCGCGTGGCTGAACGAGGCGTGCGCGGCGAGGTCGTCCGAGGACAGGTGGCGGCGCTGCACGTTCCAGTACTCGACCACCGTGACGAAGGCGTAGACGCCGTGCAGCAGCCCGGCGACGTGCCGGGGCTCGTCGCGCCACGGCGCGTAGAACCGCTCCACGTCGTCGCCCTCGTAGAGGTCCACGAGGTCCATGAGCGCGTTGACCTTCGAGTGCTGCAACTCGTGCACCAGGGCTTCGCCGAACTGGGCGGCCGACCGCTTGGGCGACATCGCCACCGCGCCGAACGCGGCCGTGGACGAGGCGGCGAACACGTTGAGGCCGGCGTCCAGCGGCGTGACGGTGGACAGGCAGGCGGCCAGTTCCTCCGCCCAGGCCGGGTGGGCGTGGGTGAGCAGGTCCCACGACTCGTCCATCAGCTTGCGCCACTCGGCGTACTCGGCCTCGCCCAGCGGCCGGGGCCGGACCGGGGCGCCGAACTCGCGGTACGGGTCGAGGTCGTCGAAGGTCAGCTCCACGCTCCGGCCGCGCACCGCGCTGCGGTGCCGCTTCACGGGTTCGAAGGCGGCGGCGCAGGGCTTGCCGCGCACGACCAGCGCGGTGCCGTGGGCGTCGTGCCGCAGGACGGCGTGCCCGACCGGGAAGCCGGTCGCCGGCCGGTACGCGCCGACCGAGGGCAGGGTGACCACCCCGTGCACCACCGGCACCGGCACCTCGCACGGCAGCCCGCTGCGGACGGCCGCCGCGGCGGCCAGCGCGTGGAAGCCGCCGACCTCAGACCGCAGCGGGGTCGCGTCGGGCGCGGTGGCCACGGTGTGGCGCAGCACCCGGCTGAGCCACACGCCCACCGAGGGCAGCAGCAACAACTCCTCCACGACGGCGGGCGCGACCCGCTCGGCCTCGGCGAGCAGCGCCCACGCGCGGGCCACGTCGGCGAACGGACCGAGCCGGTCCGCGAGCGATTCCGCCGCTGCGGCGAATGTCCGCAAGCGCAGTCTGCGGAGGCTGTGCTGGCTTTCCCGCAATAATGCGATTCCCCCGCCCGACACGGGGCCGGAACAGATCTCGTCGAAGACGGAACGCGGAAGTCCGTGCGTCCTCAGCCGACCCGAGTTCGCCGCACCACTAGTCACGCTGTCCCTGGACCGCGTCCCCATAAGCACCGGCGCGGATCAGGCACTCCGTGCGGCGCACCGCCTTCTGGAAGGACGGTTCGCGCAGGTCTCTGAGCTCCGACAACGGTATCCCGGTCAGATCGAGCACCCGCGACGGCAGTTCCGTCGGAGAAAGTGCTGCCACGCCGACCGCCTCCCCACGTTCGTCCACCTCACCGCATGATGCCCGAACGACTCCGGCCACGTCTGCCCCCAGGCGGCTATTCACCCGACGGCCAACAGGTCTATTCCGGCCGTGCCCGGTCGGTGAGGAACGCGTCCGCCCACCGGGCCCGGGGATCGATGTCGACCAGCAGCAGCTTCACCAACAGGGTGAGCGGGATCGCGAGCACCGCGCCCAGCGGGCCGATCAGCCACGCCCAGAACAGCAGCGCCAGGAACGTGACGGTGGTGGACAGGCCCACCGAGTCGCCGACGAACCGGGGCTGGATCAGCGTCTGCACGACGAAGTTCAGCACGCTGTAGACGACGACCACCCACGCGGCGGTCTGCCAGCCGCCTTCCAGCAGCGCCAGCAGGACCGGCGGCACCAGGCCCAGCACGAACCCCACGTTGGGGATGTAGTTGGTGATGAAGGCCAGCAGCGCCCACAGGACCGGCAGCGGGATGCCCATGATCGCCAGGGCGACGCCGTCCAGCACCGCGACGATCAGCCCGAAGACCGTCGACACCACCAGGTACTTGCGCGTGCCGGAGGCGAACCGCCCCAGCGCCGAGGCGACCTCCGGGCGGTCGGCCGCGATCACCGCCAGCCGCGCGCCGGTGCTGCCCGCGTCGACGCTGAGGAACAGCAGCAGCGACAGCAGGAACACGATGTTCGAGGCGAGGCCGCCCACGCTGCTCAGCACGGTGCCGAGCACGCCCGCGACCCTGCCCACGTCGAGCCCGTCGGCGACCTTGCGCAGTTCGGCCGCGCCGACGCCGAACCGGGACAGCTCCCCCGCCGCCGCGTCGACCAGGTCGCGCGCCTGGTCGGCGTACCGGGGCAGCTCGGTGGCGAGCTGGGCCACCGACACCACGAGCACGACCACCAGCGACAGCAGGATGGCGTAGACGCCGGCCACCAGCGCGGTGGCGGCGACCCAGTTCGGCAACCCCCTGCTACGCAGCCACCCGTGCACCGGGCCGACCGCGATGACCAGCGTGAGCGCCAGGAACACCGGGCCGATCAACCAGGACAGGGCCATGATCCCGGCGCCCGCGATCACCGCGGCGGCCGTGCCCAGCAACACGACGAGCCCTCGGGGGAGGTCCATCCCCGCAGGGTAAGGCCGGCACGGCGGGCCGGCCTGCCGGTAGCGTCGGCGATCATGCGGATCACCTCGCCCACCGGCCGGCCGCTGCCGGGCCTGCCGACCGGACGACCGGTGCTGGTGCTGGTGGGTGGCGCGGCGAAGATGGGGCCGGCCCACCTGGCGCTGTTCGAGGACGCGCTCGCCGACCTGGTGCCGCTGCTGGACGACCTGGGCGCGGCGGTGGTGGACGGGGGCACGGACAGCGGCGTCATGGGCGCGATGGGCCGGGCGCGGGCGCGGTGGGCCGGCAGGTTCCCGTTGGTGGGCGTGGTGGTCGAGGGCGTGTCCCCCGTCCTGGAGCCGCACCACACGGCGATCGTGCGGGTGCCGGGCGAGCGGTGGGGCGACGAGGTGCCCTGGTTGGCCTCGGTCGCGGCCGACGTCGCCGGGGGCCGCCCGTCGGTCACCGTCCTGGTCAACGGCGGCGAGGTCGCGCTCGCGGACGCGGCGGCCAGCCTGGCGCACGGCCGTCCCCTGCTGGTGGTGCGCGGAACCGGGCGCAGCGCGGACGCGATCGCGGGTGCTTCGGGCCCCGAGGCGGCGCGGATCTCGGCGTCGCCGCTGACCGGGGTGGTGGACCTCGACGGGCTGGCGGCCGGCGTCGCCCGCGTGCTGAACGGCGAAGGGGTGGTATGAGCGGGTTAACCGACCGGGACCTGCCCGGTTTGTTCGAGGCGGCCGACGCCGCGTCGTTGGACGGCCAGCGGCGGTACGTGCGCGCCGTGCGGTTGCGGCTGGTGCTGGCGGTGGCGGCGGCGGCCACCGGGGTGTGGCCGCTGATCGTGGGCCGGGTCGACCTGGCCGCGATCGGCACCGCGATCGCGCTGGCCGGGGTGACCGCGACGGAGCTGAACCTCAAGTCGTCCCGGCCCGAGGACCGCTGGTACGACGGGCGGGCGCTGGCCGAGTCGGCGAAGAGCCTGGCGTGGAAGTTCGCCGTCGGCGGCAGCCCGTTCGCCAAGACCGGCCGGGTGCGCGACCCGCAGGCCGCCGAGCGCGAGTTCATCAAGCAGGTGGGCGAGCTGCTGGCCGAGGCGCCCACCACCGCGATCACGCCGTCGGACCGGCCGGTGGTGACCGACGCGATGCGCCTGCTGCGGTCTCAGGACCTGGACACCCGCAAGGAGGTCTACCTCCGCTCCCGGATCGAGGACCAGCAGGACTACTACACCCGCCGGGCGAAGCGCAACGAGCGGCGGGCGGGCTGGTGGCGGACCGCGCTGCTGGCGATCGAGGTGGCCGGGATCGGCGCGGCGCTGGCCAAGGCGGTCGGCGCGATCACGATCGACCTGGCGGGCGTGGTGGCGGCGGTGATCGCCGCCGGGACGGCCTGGATGAGCCTGCGCCAGCTCTCCACGCTGGCCCGCGCGTACACGTTCGCGGCCAACGAGCTGGGCATCGTGCGCGGCCGGTTGGCGCTGGTGGAGGACGAGGCGGCGTGGGCCGCCGAGGTGGCCGACGCGGAGGACGCGGTGAGCCGGGAGCACACGATGTGGCGGGCCTCCCGGACCCGACCTGCCGGATAAAAGTTGTCACCCGGCAATCACACAGAGTATGGTCTAGACCTGCCGCCGCGTTGGGTGAAATGTCCGCCCAAAGCGGTTTCGGCTGCTTCGGGAACGGGCCGGCCCAGCGAAGTCCTGTCCACCCGAAAGGAGCTGACACATGGCACTCCGCCGACGGATCGCCGCGTTGGCGGCCGGCGTCCTCGCCGCGCCGCTGCTGGTGGTCGCACTGCCGACCTCCCAGGCGTTCGCCCACGGTTACGTGTCCTCACCGCCCAGCAGGCAGGCCCAGTGCGCCAAGGGCACCGTGAGCTGCGGCAGCATCAAGTACGAGCCGCAGAGCGTGGAAGGCCCGAAGGGCCTGCGCAGCTGCAACGGCGGCGTCGCCGGGTTCGCCGACCTGAACAACGACAGCAAGGGTTGGAAGGTCACGAACGTCGGTCAGACGGTGACGTTCAACTGGGTGTTCACCGCCCGGCACCGCACCTCGAACTACGAGTACTACATCGGGGGCAAGCGGGTCGGGTTCGTCGACGGCAAGATGCAGCAGCCGCCGGCGTCCGTGTCGCACACCATCAACCTCGGTGGCGTGACGGGCAAGCAGAAGGTGCTCGCCATCTGGAACATCGGCGACACCTCGAACGCGTTCTACGCCTGCATCGACGTCAACGTGAGCTGATGACGGGCTGAGGGACGAAGCAGGACCGGATACCGGCGGGGGCGTGCCAGCCTGTAGGCACGCCCCCGCCCCTGTCCGTCCCGCCCGGCGCACTAACTGGTGAAACCGCCGTCCACGGCCAACTGCGTCCCGGTCACGTACCGGGCCTCGTCGGAGACCAGGTAGGCCACCGCCGAGGCGATCTCGTCCGGCTGCCCGTACCGGCCGACCGAGGTGAGCGCGCAAATCGCGCCCGCCATCGGGTGGTCCTCGGGGTTGAGGTCGGTCGCCGTCGCGCCGGGGCACACCAGGTTGGCCGTGATGCCGCGCGGCCCCAGCTCGCGGCCCAGCGCCTTGGTCAGCCCCAGCAGGGCCGCCTTGCTCGCCGAGTACAGCGAGAAGCCCGGGAACGCCGCCCGCTCGGCGACGTTGCTGCCGATGCTCACGATCCGCCCGCCCGCGCCCAGGTGCGGCAGCGCCGCCTTCACCGCCAGGAACGGCGCCCGCACGTTCACGTCGAAGGTGCGGTCGAACTCCTCGACGCCGAGCTGCTCCACCGGGCCCACCAGGAACTCGGCGGCGTTGTTCACCAGGATGTCCAGCCGGCCCAGCGTCCCCACCGCCTCGGCCACCGCCGCCTCCACGGCCGCCGGGTCCCCGCTGTCCGCCCGGATCGCCACCACCCGCCGGCCGGTGCCCTTGATCCTCTCCACCACGTCGTCCGCGTTGTTCCGGTAGGTCAACGCGATGTCCGCGCCGTCGCGCGCCAACCGCTCCGCCACCGCCGCGCCGATCCCCCGACTACCGCCGGTGACCAGCGCGACCTTGCCTTCGATGTCCATGGAAGCCATCCTGGCCGGCCGCCGACCGGAAGTCCGGCGGCAATCGGACGTCGCGCCGGCGCTCGGCGGAGATCGGGGAAACCCGTTGCGGACGCCCCCGGTGACCGCATAGCGTTCGCGGTACACGAGGAAGGAGGTGGTCCGAAGTTGTATAGCTACAGGACTCGTCGTGAGGTGGCTGTCCGCTAGGACCTCCCCCAAGGTGGTCTGGGCGAATCCCAGGCAGCCACCCGGCCCCCGTGACCCCGAGCCCAGTCCAGCTCGGCCCGCACCCCGTGCGGGAGACGGTCAGGGGGCCGTTTCACATTGTCGGGCCGTCACGCTCCGCGCACGGCCGACCGCCCGCACCCGGCGCAGTGCCCTCCCGCCGCGCGCAGCGGCCCCGGCCTCCGCTGCCGCCCGGTCCCGCGCCTCCAGGCACCTTTCCGCCCCGCGCGACGGCCGGTCCGGCACCGGTCCGACGATCTCCCTCCTCGGCCGCCGCAGGGCCTCTCAGCCACCGACCCCCCAGCCTCGGCCACCGACCCCCACCGGTCGCCGTGGGGCTTCTCCGCCGCCGGACGGGCGATCCCGCGCCCCGGCCGCTCAAGCCGCCTGACAGCCCCCGGCTCACCCTTGGCGCGCCCCGGCCGCTCCCACCCGCCCGACGCGCCCGAACCTCGCCCCCGGGACCGGACGTCCCGCCCGCCTCGACTACGGTGATCGTTCACGCGGTTGAAAAGCCAGCCGCAAGCCACTTGGGACCCAGCCTGCTGGGTCCCAGGGTCAGCGTCCGCTGAGGGCTTGCCGGGGCTGGCACCGCCCGTCCTCGCGCGCGCCGACCCGTCTTCGACGTGCGAGAGGAGCCCGACCGTGGTCGGGGACAACGGACTGGACGGAACGCTGTCCGCGCGGATCGCCGGCCTGGAGGCCGAGGTGGCGGGGCTGCGCAAGGCGGTGCAGACCCGAACGGTCATCGGCCAGGCCACCGGCCTGATCGCGGCCGTGCAGGGTTGCACCCCGCAGCAGGGGTTCCGGCTGCTGGTGGCCATGTCGCAGCACCACAACGTGAAGCTGCACACGATCGCCGTGAAGCTGCTGGACCTCGCCGCCGAGCTGGGACCGCGCCGCGCCGTGCGCGCGGTGCACCAGTCGGAGGGCAACGGCGACCGGCCCGACTGGCCCGGCGTGGACGTGGTGCAGGCCGCGCGGCGGCTCGTCGCGGCCTACGACGCGGTCGACGCCGCCGGCGCGGAACACCCCGAGGTGCGAAGACAGCTCGCCGACCAGGTCACCCAGGCCGGTCAGCTGCTGGCCGAGAAGCTGGCCGAGGTCGGCTGGCTGCCCGACAACTGAACGATCGCGAACGACTCGGCGGGCAGGCGCACCACCTGCCCGACCACCTCCGCCCCGCCCGACGCCAGCAGCACCTCGCCGGCCAGCGGAACCTCGGCACCGGTCGCGCCGAGGTTGCACGCCACCCGCAGCCCGCCCCGCACCAGCACCAGCACGTCGCCGTCCTGCTCCACGCCGAACCGGTCCAGCCGGGGGTCCGACAGCTCCGGCCGGGACCTCCGCAGCGCGATCAACGACCGGTACAGCTCCACCACCTCGCGGTGCGGATCGGCGGTCAGCTCGTCCCACCGCAGCGTCGACCGCTCGACCGTCGCCGGGTCGAGGGGGTCGGGCACCTCCGACTCGCCCCACCCGTGCCGGGCGAACTCCCGCCGCCGGCCGGTGCGCACCGCCTCCGCCAGTTCCGGGTCCGGGAACGAGGCGAAGAACTGCCAGGGCGTGCTCGCCGCCCACTCCTCCCCCATGAACAGCATCGGCGTGTACGGCGAGCACAGCACGATCGCCGCGCCCACCGCGAGCCGCCCGAGCGGCACCGTCGCGGACAGCCGGTCGCCGGTCGCCCGGTTGCCGACCTGGTCGTGGTTCTGCAGGTAGGCCAGGAACCGGTGGCCGGGCAGGCGCCGGTCGACCGGCCGCCCGTGGTGGCGGTGCCGGAACGACGACCACGTGCCGGCGTGGAAGAACACCCCGCGCAGCGTCTCCGGCAGCGCGCCCGCGAAGTCCGGGTAGTAGCCGAAGTCCTCCCCGCTCAGCGCCACGTGCAGCGCGTGGTGCAGGTCGTCGTCCCACTGCGCGGTCAGCCCGTACCCGCCGGCCTCGCGCGCGCTCACCAGCCGCGCGTCGTTCAGGTCCGACTCGGCGATCAGCGACAGCGGCCGGCCCACGGCCGCCGACAGCGCGTCCACCTCGACCGCCAGCTGCTCCAGCAGGTGCACCGCGCCCCGGTCGACCAGGGCGTGCACCGCGTCCAGCCGCAGCCCGTCGATGTGGAAGTCGCGCAGCCAGCCCACCGCGTTGTCGACCACGTACCGGCGCACCTCGTCGGAGTCCGCGCCGTCGAGGTTCAGGCCGGGGCCCCAGTCGTTGCTGCCCGCGAAGTACGGGCCGAACCGGTCGAGGTACGCCCCGGACGGCCCGAGGTGGTTGTAGACCACGTCCAGCAGCACGGCCAGGCCGCGCGCGTGGCAGGCGTCCACGAACCGCTTGAACCCGTCCGGGCCGCCGTACGGCTCGTGCACCGCGCCCCACAGCACGCCGTCGTAGCCCCAGCCCGCGACCCCGTCGAACGAGTTCACCGGCATCACCTCGACGTGCGTGATGCCGAGGTCCACCAGGTGGTCCAGCCGTTCGACGGCCCCGTCGAAGGTGCCCGCCGGGGTGAACGTCCCGATGTGCAGCTCGTAGAGGACCGCGCCGGGCAGCCCGCGCCCGGTCCACGCCCCGTCACCCCACTGGAAGGCGGAGTGGTCGTAGACGCGCGACGCCCCGTGCACCCCGTCGGGCTGCCACAGCGACCGGGGGTCGGGCAGCGCGTCGCCGTCGAGCACGAACGCGTAGTCCACGCCCGTGGCGTCGCTGTGCCACCACCCGCCGTCGCCGGCGGTCATCTCGTGGTCCTGTCCGTCCACCCGCACCCGGACGCGCTCGTGGTGCGGCGCCCACACAGAGAAGCTCACCGATCTCCTCGCACCAGCAGTGCCACCGGGTAGTGGTCCAACAGGTCGGCCAGCCGGGTCCGGGCGGGCCGCGACGTGAGCACGTCGGTCCACTCGCCGGGCGGCAGGGGCAGTTCCGCGTCACCCCAGCCGCCGGCGGCGGCCAGGCCCAGCGGCAGCCGGGTCGCCACCGCGACCAGGCCGGCGCGCTCGAACGCGACCGCGTGCGCCGAGGCCGGTCCGGAGGCGGGCAGCGGCCGGTAGCCCCGGAACAGCTCCGGCCGGTCGCGCCGCAGCCGCAGCGCCTTGTGCACCACCAGGAGCTTCGCCGCGCCGGTCACGTCCACCGGAGGCAGCCAGCCGTCCGCGATCGCGTCGAGCAGCTCGCGCCGCACGGCGTAGTCCACCGGCCGCCGGTTGTCCGGGTCGACCAGCGACAGGTCCCACAGCTCGGTGCCCTGGTAGACGTCCGGCACGCCGGGGGCGGTGAGCTGCACCAGCTTCTGCCCCAGGGCGTTGGACCAGCCCGGCCCCTCGACCCGCGCGGCGAACGCGGCCACGTCGCCCGCCAGCGGCCCGTCCAGCACCTCGCGCGGCCACGCCGCGACGGCCGCCTCGAACGGCTCGTCGTGGTCCACCCACGTGGTGCGGACCTTCGACTCCTTGGCCGCCTTGTCCAGGTAGGCCGCCATCCGCTCGGCGGTGACCGGCCACGCGCCCACCAGCGACTGCCAGGCCAGCAGGTTCAGCGACGGCTCGTCGATCGGGTGCGCGGCGGTCCACCGGCGCACGGCCGAGGCGAACTCGTCGGGGATCTCGGCGAGCACCGCCAGCCGGGCCCGCACGTCCTCGGAGCGCTTGGTGTCGTGCGTGGACAGCGCGGTCATCGCGGCCGGCGACCCGGCCTCGCGCGCCGCCGCGCGCTGGTGGAACTCGGCCGGGGCCACCCCGAACCGGTCCGGGGCGCCGCCCACCTCGTTGAGCGCCACGAACCGGGTGTACCGGTAGAACGCGGTGTCCTCGGTGCCCTTGGCCACGACCATGCCGGAGGTCTGCTGGACCCGGGTGGCCAGTTCGCCGCGCGGGTCGGCGCGGACCTGCTCGTCCAGCGCCCGCACCGCCGCGCCGTCCGGCCCGGCGAGCGCCGACGCGACCGCCGAGTCCCAGGCGTCGCGGCCCTCGGGCAGGTAGGACCGGTAGACCGGGAAGGCCGCCATCACCCGCGCCACGGCCCGTTCGGCGGCCTCGCGGTCGGGGTGGTCGACCAGGGCCGCGATCCGGCGCACCTCGGCGCGCAGGATCGAGCCGGTCACCAGGTCCCGGCACTCGTGCTCGACGGCGGCGAAGTCCACCGGCACGCCCAGCTCGCGGGCCAGCGCGGTGCAGCCGGCCTCGCCCGCCGGGTCGACGAACAGCCCGCACACCTCGCGCAGCGCGTCGTAGCCGGTGGTGCCGTCCACCGGCCAGCTCGCGGGCAGCGCCTCGTCCGGGCCGAGGATCTTCTCCACGACCAGCCAGCAGCCGGCCCGCTCGCGCAGCCGCCGCACGTACCCGCCCGGGTCGGCCAGCCCGTCCGGGTGGTCGACCCGCAGGCCGGTCACGTCGCCGGCCGCGACCCACCGCAGCACCTCGCCGTGCGTCGCCTCGAACACCTCCGGGTCCTCCACGCGCACGGCGGCGAGGGTGGTGATGTCGAAGAAGCGCCGGTAGTTCAGCTCGGTGTTGCCGCGCCGCCAGAACGCCGACACGTAGTGCTCGTGCTCCCGCTCGTCCTCGGGCGAGCCGGCGAAGGGCAGCAGCAGCTTCCCGGCGGACCGGTCCACGTCGAAGTACCCCGCGTACGGCGACGCCCCGCCGCGCTGCAGCACGTCCCACCACCACGGGTTGACCGGCCCGTCCTCGACCGCCATGTGGTTGGGCACGATGTCCAGCACGAGCCCCAGCCCGGCCTGCCGCAGGGCCTTGCCCAGCGCCTGCCGGCCCGCCTCGCCGCCGAACTCCTCGCGCGCCCGGGTCGGGTCCACCACGTCGTAGCCGTGCGTGGACCCGGGCACCGCCTCCAGCAGCGGCGACGCGTAGAGCGCGCCGACGCCCAGGGCGTCGAGGTAGTCGACGAGCGCTTCGGCGTCGGCGAAGGTGAAGTCGGGGGTGAACTGGATGCGGTAGGTCGACGCCGGGCTCATTCGACGCCCGTCCGCTGGAGCACGACCAGCGAGCGCGCGGTCAGCGTCACCGTGCCGCCCGCCGGGACCGGCTCGCCCCGGTCGGCGTCCTGCACCACCCCGGTCGCGGTGTCGACCACCACCGTCCACTGCGGACCGTAGCCCGCCTCGGGCAGCGTGGTCTCGATGTCCTCGTAGTGGGCGTTGAAGGCGATCAGGAACGAGTCGTCCAGCACCCGCATCCCGCGCTGGTCCAGGCTCGGGATGCCCTCGCCGTTGAGGAAGACCACGACGCAGCGGCCGAAGTCGTCCTCCCAGTTCTGCTCGGTCATCTCCTCGCCGGCGGGGGTGAACCACGCGATGTCGCGCAGCTCGTCGCCCTTGCGGATGGGCTTGCCCTGGAAGAAGCGGCGGCGGCGCAGCACCGGGTGCCGCCGCCGGAAGTCGGTCAGCGCGGCGGTGAACTCCACCAGGTCCCGGTTCTTCTCCAGCAGCGTCCAGTCCACCCAGGACAGCTCGTTGTCCTGGCAGTAGGCGTTGTTGTTGCCCTGCTGGGTGCGGCCCAGCTCGTCGCCGTGCAGCAGCATCGGCACGCCCTGCGAGAGCAGCGTGGTGGCCAGCAGGTTGCGGCGCTGGCGGGCCCGCAGGTCGTTGACCTCCGGGTCGTCGGTCGGGCCCTCGACACCGCAGTTCCACGACCGGTTGTCGTCCGCGCCGTCGCGGCCGTCCTCGCCGTTGGCGTCGTTGTGCTTGTCGTTGTAGGACACCAGGTCGGTGAGCGTGAACCCGTCGTGCGCGGTGACGAAGTTGATCGACGCGTAGGGCCGGCGGCCGTCGTCCTGGTAGAGGTCGGACGACCCGGTGATCCGGGAGGCGAACTCGCCCAGGGTGGCGGGCTCGCCGCGCCAGAAGTCCCGCACGGTGTCGCGGTACTTGCCGTTCCACTCGGTCCACAGCGGCGGGAAGTTGCCGACCTGGTAGCCGCCGGGCCCGACGTCCCACGGTTCGGCGATCAGCTTCACCTGGCTCACCACCGGGTCCTGCTGCACCAGGTCGAAGAACGTGGACAGCCGGTCCACGTCGTAGAACTCGCGGGCCAGCGTCGCGGCGAGGTCGAACCGGAAGCCGTCCACCCGCATCTCGGTCACCCAGTACCGCAGCGAGTCCATGATGAGCTGCAACGTGTGCGGGCTGCGCACGTTGAGCGAGTTCCCGGTACCGGTGTAGTCCATGTAGTACTTCGGCTCGTCCTCGACCAACCGGTAGTACGCCTGGTTGTCGATGCCGCGCATGGACAGCGTCGGACCGAGGTGGTTGCCCTCGGCGGTGTGGTTGTAGACGACGTCGAGGATGACCTCGATGCCCGCCTCGTGCAGGGCGCGGACCATGCCCTTGAACTCCTGCACCTGGTTGGCCTGCTGTGCGGAGTAGCCGTCGTGCGGGGCGAAGAACCCGATCGTGTTGTAACCCCAGTAGTTGCGCAGCCCCTTCTCCGACAGCGCGTGATCGCTGACGAACTGGTGCACCGGCATCAGCTCGACCGCCGTGACGCCCAGCGACTTCAGGTGGTCGATCACCACGGGGTGCGCGAGGCCCGCGTACGTGCCGCGCAGCGACCTGGGCACCTCCGGGTGCTGCATGGTCAGCCCGCGCACGTGCGTCTCGTAGACCACCGACTCGTTGTACGGCGTCTTCGGCGGGCGGTCGTTCGCCCAGTCGAAGTACGGGTTCACCACCACCGACAGCGGCACGTGACCGGCGGAGTCCTGGTCGTTGCGCTCGTCGGGGGCGTCGAACCGGTAGTCGAACAACGACTCGTGCCAGTCGACGCCGCCCGCGATCGCCTTCGCGTACGGGTCGATCAGCAGCTTGTTCGGGTTGCACCGCAGACCCTGCTCCGGGTCGTACGGGCCGTGCACGCGGTAGCCGTACTTCTGGCCGGGACCGATGCCGAGCAGGTAGCCGTGGTGGACGAAGCCGTCCACCTCCGGCAGCCGGACCCGGGTCTCGGTCCCGTCGTCGTCGAACAGGCAGAGCTCGACGTAATCGGCCACCTCGGAGAACAGGGTGAAATTCGTGCCAACGCCGTCGTACCCCGCACCGAGCGGGTAAGGCGTTCCGGGCCAGGGCCGCACTGATGCTCCTCCGGGACGAGCTGAAACCATTCGACCCTACTGTTCTAGATCAAGATCTGCGGGTGTGCGACCTGACGAGCTGGCCACGGGCCGCCACCAGCAGCAGGCGGGCCTCCTGGAGCTCGCCGTAGCGCAGGTGCTCGGCCGCCGCCTCCGCGCAGGCCACCGCCTGCCCGAGGGCGTCGTCCACCCCCGGCCGCGTCCGCCCGAGGGCGTCGACCAGGGACTCCTCCGCCAACCGGGAACTCGCCGGCTCGGTCGACGCGGTGTCGACGGGGTTCGACGGGCGGACGGCGGCCAGCGCGTACTCGACGGCGCTCTCCAGGGCGTCGGCGGGTGCGGTGGCGATCATCTGTTCGGGCACCAGCCCGGAGCGGGACACCACGTCGGTGTTCACGGGAGAATGCCACCTCCAAACCATGGCGCGGGTGACGGTTCGACGGTACTCCGCAGGTGGGCGGCCTGCGGGACGGGCGTGCGCCCGGTCATCGGCCACGCCCGGGCGCGAACGCCCCGGCCACCCGCCGGACGCGGGCGTCCTCGAACAGGCCGGACAACCGGACCGGCAGGGGGATCCGCCAGTTCGGGTACTGGTCGACGGTGCCGGGCAGGTTCGGCTGGCGGGTCTCCCCCAGCGCGTCCTGTGGCGATGTCAGCAGCAGCAGGGACGGTGCCTTCGCTAGTAGGGCGTGGAACGCGGTAACCAGGTCATCGGCAGCCACCCCCTCCTGCTTGAGCAGCGCGATCAATTCTGCGCGCTCCCGCTCCGCGTTCCGGAGTTCCCCTTCCGGGTCGTTCGCAAACTGCCCCAGTTCGGCTCGCAGCCGAACGTGTTCCGCGCCGAGGAACCCCGCGACCGTCGGCAGGTCGTGGGTGGAGATGCTGGCCATCGCCGAGGTCGTCCACCGCCCCGGCGGGACCAGCGGGTGGCCGGGCCGGTCGTAGTCGCGCTGGAACCACAGCACGGCCGAGCTGAGCATCCCGTGTTCGTGCAGGCCCTCGGTCACCTTCGGCTCGACGGTGCCCAGGTCCTCCCCCACCACGACCGCGCCGGCCCGGTGGGCCTCCAGGGTCAGCACGGCGAGCATCGCGTCGTCGTCGTAGTTCACGTAAGTGCCGCGCTTGGCCGGCTCGCCCGGCGGGATCCACCACAGCCGCCACAGCCCGGCGACGTGGTCCACGCGGACGCCGTCACCGTGCCGCAGCACGCTGCGCAGCACCGCGCGGAACGGTTCGTAGCCCTGTTCGGCGAGCCGGTCGGGCCGCCACGGCGGCAGGTTCCAGTCCTGGCCGAGCTGGCTGAACGCGTCCGGCGGCGCACCCACCCGCACGTCGGGCGCGAACGCGTCGCGGACCGCCCAGGTGTCCGCGCCACCGGGGTGCACCCCCACCGGCAGGTCGTGCACGATGCCGACCGGCATGGCACCGGCGGCCTGCCGGGCGTCCGCGAGCTGGCGCTCGCACAGCTCCTGCAACCACGCGTGGAACGCCACCCGCTCCGGGTCGGCGGTCGCCGTGGCGGGGTCGCGCTGCGCCTCGGGCCACTGCCGCCAGTCCGGGCCGTGCACCTCGGCGAGCGCGCAGAACCGCGCGAAGTCGCGCAGGTCGCCCTCCGGCGCGGGGTGCTCGACCGAGGGCCAGAGCAGTTCCAGCGCGGCCCTCTTCGCCGTCCACACGGCGTCGTAGTCGATCAGCTCGGTGTCGTTGTCGGGGCGCAGCGCGTCGACCGCCGCGCGCGTCGCGGCGTCGGCCTCCCGGTAGGCGTCGGTGTCCTCGACCCGCAGGTAGAGCGGGTTGGCGAACCGCCTGCTCGACGGCGAGTAGGGCGAGCGCTCCACCGGGGTGGTGGGCGCGACCGCCTGCACCGGGTTGACCAGCAGCACGCCCGCCCCCAGCTCGTCGGCGCTGCGCCGGGCGATCGTGGCCAGGTCGGCGAAGTCGCCCATGCCCCACGACTCGTCCGAGCGCATCGCGTAGAGCTGGAGCATCCAGCCCCACGCCCTCGGCGGCGGTTCCAGGGCGCGCGGCGCGACGACAACGGTGCGGTCGCCCAGCCGGTGGTACCCCAGCGGCGGTTCGGCCGGCAGGGCCAGCTCGCCACCGCCCTCCAGCAGCAGCGACCCGGGTCCCCCCAGCACGTCGCCGGCCCGCAGGACCAGGGTCCGGGGCTCGGGCCGGGGCGCGGCGAGCGCCCGGCGCACCGCCTCCGGGGTCGAGGCGTCCACGTCCAGTTGCGCCAGCACGGCCACCACGACGTCGGCGTCGACGTCCGCGCGACGCTGGTTCGCGTCCTCGTACCAGGTGGCCACGCCGTGCAGTTCGGCCAGTGCGGCAAGCTCGTCGTCCACGTGGGACAGCTTCGTCGCTCCCGGCACCCCGGGGCCAGGCGGGGTAGCGGTGGTCACCCGATGGTCGCAGGAGGTTCATCGAACCCCCCGCCCGGCGGGTGACGATGATCACGGGGTGATCGTCACCGGTCCGGTCGACCCCCGGACCACCAGGTGCACGGACGGCGAACGCTCCTCCCGGGCCCCGCCCGCCGACCCCTCCTGCGACGCGGGCCGCGGCTCCTCGCGCACCGCGGCCAGCAGTCGGGCCACCGCGTGCTCACCGCGCTCCCGCCAAGCCCCCTCCACGGCCGTGATCCCGACCGCGCGGGCCAGCTCCGGCCCGTCCAGGCTGACGATCGACACGTCCTCGGGCACGCCCCGCCCGTCGCGGCGCAGCCGCAGGAACACCCCCAGCGCCACCTCGCCGGCGGAGCAGATCACGGCGGTCGGCAGCCGGTCGCCGTCCAGCAGCGCGTCCGCCACCTGCTCGCCGCCCGCGACCGTGGACGACGACCACAGCGTCCACTCGGGACGCACGTGCAGCCCCTCGGCGACGAGCAGCTCCTCGCACGACTCGTCCACGTCCTCGGCGAGCACCAGCGCCACCTCCCGGTGGCCGAGCCCCGCCACGTGCCCGGCCGCGAGCCGCAGCGCGTCGCGCAGGTCGTCGGGCCGCACCGCGACCACCGGGACGTCCAGCGCGTCGAGCGCCTGCCGCTCGTCGGCGGAGAAGCCCACGGACAGCGCGAGCACGCCGTCCACCCGCCGGCCGAGCGGCGGCAGTCCCTCGAAGAACCGCGCGCGCGAGTCGTCGTCGCGCAGCACGTACAGCAGCACGTCGTAGCCGGCGCCGCGCAGCGCGCTCTCGGCGCCGGCGAGCAGGTCACCGCGCCCCACGTCGGCGGTCAGCACCGCGACCGCGTACTTGCGCCCGCCCGCCAGGCTCGACGCGTCGCGCGCGATCGCGTACTGCATCCGCTTCGCCACCTCGGTGACGTACCGGCGGGTCGCCTCGGACACCCCCGGCTCGCCCCGCAGCGCGCGCGACACGGTGGCCGCCGACACACCGGCGGCCCGCGCGACATCGGACATGCTGGTCACCTGCACACACCTCCCGGGCTGACACGAGATTAGCGAGAACCGCGCGGACGGCCCGACGCGAACACCGTGCGAGAAGTGATCACCACCCCCGGTGGCCGCGAGCCCGCCGGTGGGGCACCGAGCGGAAGGACCCGCCGAACCATGAAGCCAGGCGACACCGCCCCCGAATTCACCCTCCCCGACCAGGGCGGGGCACCGCGCACGCTGTCCGGGCTGCTGGCGGACGGCCCGGTGGTGCTGTTCTTCTACCCGGCCGCGATGACCGGCGGGTGCACGGCGGAGAGCTGCCACTTCCGCGACCTGGCCGCCGAGTTCACCGAGGCGGGGGCCCGGCGCGTGGGGATCAGCACGGACGCGGTGGCGAAGCAGAAGCAGTTCTCCGACCTGCACGCCTTCGACTACCCGCTGCTGTCGGACGAGTCCGGCGAGGTGGCGGCCCTGTTCGGCGTCAAGCGCCGCTTCGGCCCGCTGCCGGTCAAGCGGCACACGTTCGTCATCGACCGGGACCGCACGGTGCTGGACGTGATCAAGTCCGAGTTCTCCATGACCACCCACGCCGACAAGGCCCTGGCCGCCCTCCGCACCCGCGCCGGCCGCTGACCGCCGCGCGGCGTCACCGGCCCCCGGCCGGCTCAGGCACCCGGTGCCAGCGCGCGCACCAGGTCGAGCTGGTCCGCCCCGGTGGGCAGCACGGCGACGACCGGCGTGTCGACACCGTCGGCGGCGTACTCGGCCACCCGCGCGCGGCACCGGTCGACGCTGCCGTGCACCACCAGGTCGTCCACCACGGAGTCGGGGACGAGCGCGGCCGCGCCCCGCCGGTCGCCGGCGTTCCAGGCGTCGTGCATCGGGTGCAGCGCGTCGCCGCGCCCCGACCACTCGTGAAACGCGGCGTAGGCGGGCACGGTCAGGTAGGTGCTGATGAGCACCCGGCCGAGCGCGGGCGGCGGAGGCGTCCTCGGTCGGGCAGACGAAGACCCGGGCGGCGAGTTCGCCCTGCCCGAGTTCGGCGCGGACCCGGGCGACGTCCCCGGCACCCAGCCAGTTCGTGATCGCCCCGTCGGCCTCGCGCCCGGCGAGCCGGAGCATGGCGGGCCGCAGCGCGGCGAGCATGACCGGCACCCGCCGCTCGGGGGCGCGTTCGAGGCGGAACCCGCGCACGGCGAACGTCTCGTACTCCTCGGTGACCTCGTCGCCGGCCAGGGTGGCGGCGGTCATGGCGAGCGTCGCCGGCCCACGGGTGAAGACGGGCGCGATCGCCGCCGAGCCGGAGCCGGTCGGACCACTGGGCGGCCGGTGCCAGCGGCGTGAACGCGAGCACCGGCACACCGGTCAACGGCAGCGTGATGCCTCAACGCCCCACGATCGCCCTCCGTGTCTCCAGACGGGTACTGCTCCAGGTGGGGTGCTACTCCAGGTGGGCGGCGGTGATCGGCGACTCGACCGTCCACCCGAGCTTGCGGTAGAGCGCGAGCCCGGCCTCGGTGGCGACCAGCACGCCCCGCACCGCACCACGAGCCGACGCGACCCGCGACAACTCGGACATCACGACCCTGCCCAGGCCCCGCCGGCGGTGCGCCGGGTCGGTCTCCACCATGTCCACGACAGCGGCGAGGCCCCGCACCGCGACGCGCCCCTTCGCCGCGCACCCGCCGTCGCCGGCGCGGAGCACGACGTCGTGCACGTCACCGGTGCTGCGCAGTTCCACCGCGTAGGGGGCCGGCGGGGCGAGGGGCGGTTGCTCCCCCAGCCCGGTGCTCATCAGGTACTCCGGCTCGCCGAGGACCCACTCGGGTCCGAGGCCGGACCGCACCTCGTCGAGCGGCCCGCAGACCTTCACCCACGTGCCCGGGTCGCGGAGGCCGGCGGCACGCGCGCCCACCGACCTCGGCTCCACCAGCACGTACCGCACCCGGTGGCCGGGCAACCCGACGTCGACGCGGAAGCCGTCGGGCTCGGTGACGGGATCCACCGTGCCACGGGACAGCGCCCAGCCCCACACCCAGTCGGCGACGACCTCGCCGGTCCGCGACGCGAGTGCCGGACTCCGGGAATCGACCACCCCACGATCCTGCCACGCCCACGCCGCCGACCCCGGACACGCGCTGAGCCGGACCAGGGGGACTGGTCCGGCTCAGCGGGGTGCGGTTCGAGCGAACGCCGACCGGCGTGAGGAGCGCGCCGACGCTCCGCGGCGTCGGCGGCGGGGTGGGTCAGAGGGAGATGCCGCGCTCGCCCAGCCACCCGATGGGGTCGATCTTCTGCGAGCCGCCGATCCACACCTCGAAGTGCAGGTGCGGGCCGGTGGACTCGCCCCGGTTGCCGATGGTCGCGATCTGCTGACCGGCGGCGACCTGCTGGCCCTGGCTCACCAGGATCTCGTTGACGTGCCCGTAGACGGTGATCGTGCCGTCGGCGTGCTGGACGCGCACCCACAGCCCGAAGCCGCTCGCCGGACCCGCCTCGACCACCGTGCCGTCCAGCGGGGCGACGATCGGCGTGCCGATGGCGTTGGCGATGTCGACGCCGAAGTGGGTGGTGCCCCACCGCGCGCCGAAGCCGGAGGTGAAGGTGCCCTCGGCGGGCTTGAACACCTTGGGCTTGCGCGCGGCCTCTTCAGCGGCGGCGGCGCGTGCCTTGTCGGCGTTCTCGGCGGCGATGCGCGCGTTCTCGGCGTCCTGCGCGTCCTTCTGGCGCTTGAGCTCGGCCTGGCGGTCGACGTAGCCGTTGGAGGCGTGCTTGATGGCCTGGTCGACGTGCTGTCGGGCGTACATGCCCTCGGAGCGCATGAGCTTCGCCGCTTCCAGGCCGGGCTCGATGACGTGCCGGGTCTGGATCGCGTGGGACTGCGGCGAGGCGGTGGTGCCCGCCAGCGCTGCGGCGAGGTCGCCGGAGCCGGCGAGGGGCGTGATCTGCGGACCGGACGAGCCGGCCGCCACGCCGATGCCGGCGGTCAGTGCTCCGAAGGCCACCACTGCGGTGATCTTGCCGGAGGCGAGGGGTTTCTCGTCGTCCGCGCGGTGGGAGCCGCGCTTGCCGGTGGTCCTCGGGGGCGTGGTGAACACGCTGCGACCACGGGCCTTGGTGTGCCGTGCCAAGGGGGTTGCCTTCCTGCATCGGGGAGCCCGGTCAGGACACCCGGCGGGGGATCCGGGTGGCGGCGCTTTCGGGGAGCGACGCCGTGTCCTTTTGGTGACCGAACCGTGACATGCGGCCGGGAACGTAACCCGACGTAACGAGGGAAGGCAAGACACACCGCACCAACTGGGGCAATTTGGTGAGATAGCCCACTGTTTGTCACAGTGCGTGTTCAGATACATGCAGGTCTCGTATTGGGCCGTTACAAATCGCAGGTCAGGGCCATGACCACCACGGCTCCCCGAAGGCCACGGACCGTGATCGCCCCACGCTTCGCAACCGACCCCTGACACACCGCGATGACCTGCGAAGTTCGCGGCGAGGCGAACGCGGCACCGCACAGGAACGGCGCGGACGCCCCCGACGCAGAGGTGCGGGTCGGCCTCGCCCCGGGCGGGACGCCTCCTGCCCGGCGAGCATCTGCACCGGCCCGCCCCGGCGTGCCTCTACGGCGATCCCGAAGCCTTCCTCGGCCGTGGTCGGGCTGCGGTCCGGCACGGGGTCGAGGCGGCGGCCGAGATGCGCGAACCCCGCCCGCTGGGGAGCGGGCGGGGTCCGGTGGGGTGGGCGGGAGTGGTCGGTGGGGTCAGCGGAAGCGGGGGTCCACCGGCGGGAGGGGCTTCGTCTCGGCCGCACCGTGGATGGTCTTCATCGCGTTGAACCACGTCGGGGCCGCCACCTGGCCACCGAAGACGCCGCCCGCGTCGTTGGTGCCGCACAGGTAGGGCGGGGAGCCGTTGCAGATCACCTGCGGTGCCACGCCGTCGGTGAAGGTCATCACCGCGCCCGCGAACTGGGGGGTCGCGCCGATGAACGCCACCGACCAGTGGTTCTCGGTGGTGCCCGTCTTGCCGATCATCGGACGGTCCCAGCCCCTGGTCGCGTTGGCCGCCGTGCCGCCGGGCTTGGTGTCGTGGCTCATGGCGGTGGCCAGGGCGTTCGCCACCTCGGGGGCCACGGCCTGGTCGCACGGGGCTTCCTTGAGCTGGACCGGGACGCCGTTGCGGTCGGTGATCTTCTCGACCGGGGTCGGCGGGCACCACTTGCCGCCGCTCATGATGGTCGCCGCCACGTTCGACAGCTCCAGGATGCTGGTCGGGCCGGCACCCAGGGTGAACGAGCCGCTGTTGTCGCGCTTGTAGACGTCGCCCTGGCTGGGACCGTTCGAGCCGTCCGACTTGAGCGGGTCGCCCGCCTCGTTCACGCCCTGCATCGACTCGCGCAGGCCGAGGCGGTGCGCCATGTCCACGACGTTGTTCAGGCCCGCCTTCTCCTCCAGGATGATGAACGCGGTGTTCGGCGACTGGGCCAGCGCCTCGGTCAGCGTCATCTTGTCCTTGTACGGGCCGGCGTTCTTCACCGTGTACGGCTTGCTGCCGTTCTTGTACACCTTGGACGTGTAGGTCGCGGGGACGTCGATCGGTTTGTCGATGCCGGTGACGCCCTTCTCCAGGGCGGACGCGGCGGTGAACACCTTGTAGATGGAGCCCGCGCCGAACTTGGTCACCTCGGCCGGGATCGAGTACGCGCTCTGCCCGGCGTCGGCGTTGTTGCCGAAGTCGCGGTTCGCGGCCAGCGCCCGCACGCGGTGCTTGTCGTCACCCGGCTCGACCACGGCCATCGCGTTCGCCACGCCCGGCTGGGTCTTGGGCACCTGCTCCTCGGCCGCCTCCTTGGCGGCGCGGGTGGCGACCGGGTCCATCGTGGTGTGAATGGTGTAGCCGCCCTTGCGCAGCTTCGCCGGCGGGATGCCCGCCGTGTCGAGGTAGTCGAGCAGGTAGCGGCAGAAGAAGCCGTACACCGGGCCGTCGCCCGCACCGACGCAGCCGTTGGGCAGCAGCTGGAGGTCCGGCACGACGCCGATGTCCGCCGCCTTGTACTCGTTGGCCTTCTCCTCGGCGACCTTCGCGTCCGCGCCGAACGCGCCGTTCTCGCGCATCTTGTCGATCACCGTGTTGCGCCGCTTGATCGCGGGCTCGACGGCCGCGCCGGGGTTGAGCCGGCTGGGCTCGTTGACCAGGCCGGCGAGCATCGCGGCCTGCGGCACGGTGAGCTTGTCCGGCGTGGTGTTGAAGTAGGTCTTGGAGGCCGCGCCGACGCCGTAGGTGCCGTTGCCGAACGGGACGATGTTCAGGTACGCGGTGAGGATCTCGTCCTTGCTCAGCTTCTGCTCCAGCTGGGTCGCGATGCGCGCCTCGCTGATCTTGCGGCCGAGGGTGGCCTCGGTGGCCTTCTCGTACGCCTCCTGCTTGCCCTCGCCCACCACGAACGCCAGGTAGTTCTTCACGTACTGCTGGGTCAGCGTCGACGCACCCTGGGACGCCCCGCCGTCGACGCCCGCCTTGGCCGCGGCGCGCGCGATGCCCTGCCAGTCGACGCCCTTGTGCTCGAAGAACCGCTTGTCCTCGATCGCGATGATCGCGGCCTTCATGGTGTCGGAGATGCCGGAGGACGGCACCGGGATGCGGTACTGGTCGTACAGGTAGGCGATCGGCGCACCGTCCTTGTCGAGCACCGTGGTGACCAGCGGCGGCTCCGCCTTGGTCAGCTCGCCCGAGGTCTGGTCGACGGTGTCGGCGGCGCGGTTGGACGCCAGGCCCAGCCCGCCCACGACGGGGAACAGCAGAGCGGCCAGCAGCACGCCCGCCATCAGGCACAACCCCAGCAATTTGAACAGACCCGTCGCGCGCGCGGCGAACACCGAACAACCCCTTCCGATCCCCTTGCGAAGCCCCTGCGATCCCCGTCGGGAAAAGCTCCCTGATCACTAAGTCGCTTGGCGACCGCCCCAGGTTGCTCGCACACCCGAAATTACTCCTGCCCGTTACCGGCCGACGCCAAACCCCCTGCGCCGGATGGCGGCGGACCGTACGGGTAGATTCTCGAACAGGAGTTCGAACCAGCGCAAGATCACCATCGGGTGATCATCGGGGGCCCCGGAGCCGGATGGTGGCGCTCGCCCGGCTCACCTCGACGCCCGCGCGGTGCGGCAGCACGTCCTCCAGGAACCCGTACCCGCACAGGTCGGAGTCGGCACGCCGGCTGACGGTGCGCCACCACGTGGCGATGTCCACCCAGCCGGGAGCCGACAGCGACCCGCCGAAGTGCTGCACCGACAGCGCCGCGCACAGGTTGGCGAACCGCACCCGGTCCGCCAGCGGCCACCCGGCCAGCGTCCCGAGCACGAACCCCGCACCGAACACGTCGCCCGCGCCGGTCGAGTCCAGCGGTGCCACGTTCAACCCGGGCACGTCCACGACCTCCCCCGTGGACGAGTCGACGGCCACCGCCCCCTTGCCGCCGCGCGTGACGACCACCACGGGCACGTGTTCGGCCAACGCGATCGCAGCGCGCTCCGCCGACTCGCTGCGCGTGTACCGCATCGCCTCCGCGTCGTTGGGCAGGAACACGTCGTAGTCCTCCAGCCGCCGCAGCAGCTGGGGCGCCCACACGCCCGTGCGGTCCCACCCGATGTCGGCGAACAGCAGCGCCCCGGCCGCCTTGGCGGCCTGCACCCACTGCTCCTCCTCCGGCTGGATGTGCACGAAGCACGCGCGGGTGGACGGGGGCGGCGACAGGATCTCGTCGGCGGAGACGGGCGGCCGGTGCCCGTGGGTCACCATGGAGCGGTCGCGGTCCATCGCCATCGACACGGTGACCGGCGAGTGCCAGCCGTAGTAGCGGCGGCAGTAGGACAGGTCGACGCCTTCCTGTTCGGAGAGGACTTCCCAGCAGAAGTCCCCGTAGGCGTCCTCGCCGAACGCGGCCGACAGCGCGGTGCGCAGTTGGAGCCTGCTCAGCGCCACGGCGAGGTTCGCGATGCCGCCGGGGCACGACCCGAGGCCCTCGGCCCACACCTCGGTGCCCGGTGCGGGCGGGCGCGGGAGGCCGGTGAAGATGATGTCCAGGAACACGGTGCCGGACAACACCACGTCGAACGCGGGCTCGTCGGGGGTCGTCATCCCCCTACGATGCCAGGGTCAGCCCTCGACGGCCGCGAACATCTCCCGCATCCGCGCCAGCGCGCGGTGCTGGGCGACCCGGACCGCGCCGGGCGTGGAGCCCACGGCGGCGGCGGTCTCCTCGGCGGACAGCCCGACCGCGACGCGCAGCACCAGGATCTCCCGCTGGCGCTCGGGCAGCCGGCGCAGCAGCTGGGTGACGGCCTCGATCATCTCGCCGTTCATGGCGCGCTGCTCCGGCCCGTCCTCCAGGGTCGGCGTGTCGGGCAGCTCGGGGACGACCTCGGACCGGCTGCGGACCGCGCGCCTGCGCGCGTCGGCGACCTTGTGCGCGGCGATGCCGTACACGAACGCGAGGAACGAGCCGGGCTCGTAGCGGTACTTGGCCAGCGCCGCCACGACGGCGAGGCAGACCTCCTGCGCGATGTCCTCGGCCGAGACCAGCGTCCGCTCCCGGGAGCCGACCCGGGCCCGGCAGTAGCGCAGCACCAGCGGCTGGATCCGGGCCAGGAGCTGCTCGACGGCGCGCGGCTCCCCGGCCAGCGCGGCGTCGACCAGCTCCGACATCTCGGCCTCGGCCAGCCACCGGGTGGTCACCCCGGTCGGCGCACCGCCCGCGACCAATCGGACCTCGGGACGACCGGGTGCGCCTGCGTCGCCGACCGCGCCGACCTCGATCCCGACGTCGGTCCGCACGGATGCGTGCACCATCCGGCGACCTCCTCACGCTCGTCAACCCTTCCCGGCACATCCCGGCTCATTGATGAGGAGGGAGCACTCCGCTCCCTGATACGGGATTCGCCAAAGCTGACCACGATCGTGGCCCACGTGGTGGGAACAGCACCCGACCGAGGGAGAGGATGAGCCGTTCGGCGCAGTCGGCGCAGCGCTACTTCACCATGCCGAACTGGCGCACCCCCAGATAGCCCACCCGGAACCCCGCTTCGGAGTACGCGAGGTAGAACTCCCACATCCGGCGGAACGTCTCGTCGAACCCGAGCGCGGCGACGTCCTCCCACCGGTCGGTGAACCGCTCCCGCCACCGGCGCAGCGTCTCGGCGTAGTCGAGCCCGAACTCGCGGGTCGCCTCGACCCTGAGCCGGGTGTGGTCGCGGACGGTCTCCTCGATCGCCCGCACGGACGGGATGAGGCCACCGGGGAAGATGTACTTGTGGATCCACGTGTAGCTGGCGGCGCTGGCCAGCATCCGGTCGTGGGGCATGGTGATGGCCTGGAGCCCGACCCGGCCGCCCGGCACCAGTGACCGGTCGATCATGGTGAAGTAGGCGGGCCAGTACTCGCTGCCCACGGCCTCGATCATCTCCACGCTGACCACGGCGTCGTAGGTGCCGCGCTCCTCGCGGTAGTCGCGCAGGCGGATGTCGACGGCGTCGGACACGCCCGCTGCGGACGCCCGCTGCTCGGCCAGCGCCTTCTGCTCGGCCGACAGCGTCAGGGAGGTGACGGTCGCACCGCGCTGGGCGGCCCGGATGGCGAGCGCGCCCCAGCCGGTGCCGATCTCCAGCACCCGCGACCCCGAGCGCACGCCGGCGTAGTCCAGCACGCCGTCGATCTTGCGGAGCTGCGCCTCGGGCAGCGAGTCGGTCCCGTCGAACCACGCCGACGAGTACGTCATCGTCTCGTCCAGGAACGTGGTGAACAGGTCGTTGGACAGGTCGTAGTGCCGGTGGATGTTGCGCCGCGACCCCCGCACGTCGTTGGCGTCCGACGCGGGGTGCCGGCGCTCCACCCAGCGCCGCAGCAGTTGCAGCTTGGGCGGGATGAGCGTGCTCAGCCGCGCGGCGAAGGGCGTGAGCAGGTCGGCGAGCCGGTGGCAGGTCCAGTCGCCGACCATGTACGCCTCGCCGAACCCGATCTTGGCGTCCACCCCGAGCCGGTGGAAGAACGCGGCGGGCCGGTGCACGCGCATGACCGGCGCGTCGGTGCCGCCCGCGCCGAGCCGGACGCCGCCGGGCAGGACGACCCTGATCGGCAGCGTGCGCACGGCCCGGCGGAACAGCGCCTCGGCGATCCCGGCCCGCCACGGCGAGCGCGGCGGGTAGTGCAGCCCCGGCCAGATCCCCTGGTTGGGACGGGGCAGGTCGATCGTGCTCATCGCTTGTCACTCCTCGGGACTACAGGCACGCGCCGCGCCCAGAGCGCGATGCCATGACGGCGGATCAGCCCGGAAACCCGGTACGTCATCAGTGGCCGGCGGATCAGCAGCCGCACCAGCTCGCGCGGGGTGGCGGGTCGCCGGTGGCCCTTCATGGTGGCGCTGAACGGCGTGGCCCCGCCTTGGCGCAGGGCGATGGTCACGGAGAGTTCTTCACCTGGTTCGGGGACGCGCATCACGTAGTGCCCGGAGATCTCCAGGAAGGGCGACACGTAAAAGTTCTTGTCCACGCGCGCGCGTCCTGCGGCGTCCGGGTGCAGCAAGTACACGTGCTGCTGCCCATAGGTGTTGTGTACCTCGGCGATGACGCACTCAAGCTCCCCGGACGCGTTGTGGCACCAAAAGAGCGACAGGGGGTTGAACACGTAACCGAGGAGGCGGGCGTTGGCGAGCATGGTGACCCGGCCGCCGCCGAGGTCGATGCCGCGCTCGGCGAGCCACGCATCGACGTTCTGCCGGATCGTGCGCTGCGGGGACCCGAGGTGGTCCCGCGCCTCGAACCGGGCGAACGGGCGCAGCCACCGGGGCAGCCGGGGCAGCGCGTCCAGGTCCACCAGCCACACGTACGCCTTGTGCCGGAACGACCGGTGCAGCCGTTCCCGGCGCGTGTGGCCGATCTCGACCTCGTACAGGTTCACCAGGCCACCCCGAAGCCGGTCGCCGCACGCACCCCCGAGGCGCACCCGTCCTCGTGGAAACCCCACCCGTGGTACGCGCCCGCGTACGCCGTGCGCCCGGTGTTCAGCTCCGGCAACCGCCGTTGCGCCGCCAGCGACTCGGGCGTGTAGACGGGGTGCTCGTACACCATGCGGGCGATCACCGAACCCTGGTCGACGAGATCGGTCGCGTTCAGTGTCACCACGTAGTCAAGGGGCTCGACGAGCCGCATGAGCCGGTTCATGTGGTAGCTGACCAGGACCTCGCCGCCGCGTTCGTGGCACGCGGGCTTGAGGACGTTCCAGGACGCCTTCGCGCCGGGGCTCTCGGGCAGCACGCCGGCGTCGTGGTGCAGCCAGGTCTCGTTGCGGGAGTAGCGGAACGCCCCGAGCACCTCGCGCTCGGCGTCGGTCGGGTCGCCGAGTAAGGCCAGCGCCTGGTCCGGGTGGGTGGCGACGACGACCTTGTCGGCGAGGTGCCGCTGGTCGGCGTCGTCGCGCAGCTCGACGCCGTCGGCGGTGCGCAGGATGCTGCGGATGGGCGTGGACACCTGTACGGCGGTCAGCCCCTTCGCGGCGCGTTCGACGTACGCGCGCGAGCCGCCGACCACGGTCTTCCACTGCGGCGTGCCGCCCACGGACAGCATTCCGTGGTTGGACAGGAACTCGAACAGGTAGCGCGCCGGGTAGCGCCTGCTGTCCTGCGGCCCGGACGACCACACGGCGGACACCAGCGGCAGGGCGAAGTGGTCCACGAAGTACTGCGAGTACCCGCCGATCACCAGGAACGCGCCCAGGGTCGTGTCGTGCTCGTCGGGCATCGCCAGCAGCCGCTTCGCGTGCCGGTGGAACCGGGTGACCTCCGCGAGCATCCGCAGGTAGCCGGCCCGGGTCAGGTTGCGCGGCTGGGCGAACAGCCCGGCCAGCTTGCGGGCGCCCGCGTACTCCAGGCCGCAGCCCAGGCACCGGACGCTCATGGACATCTCGGAGTCCTGGGTGGACACGCCGAGTTCGCGGAACAGCCGCACCAGGTTGGGGTACGTCCGCTCGTTGTGCACGATGAAGCCGCTGTCGACCACGGTCGTGCCACCGTCGTCGGTGGCCAGCTCGTGGGTGTGGGCGTGGCCGCCCAGTCGGGCGTCCTGCTCGAACAGCACCACGTCGTAGCGGCGCTGCAACAGGTAGGCGGCGGTGAGCCCGGAGACCCCGCTGCCGACCACCGCTACCCGTTGCCGTTCACCGGTTACCACCACGCGTTCCTCCCAGAGGCACGTCCAAGCCCTTCGGTGTGGGCTCCCGCATGGCGTTCGCCAGATAGGGGGCGAGCGGTTCGATGTCGATCACGCCGAGCACGAAGTCGGTGACCAACCGGGTCCACCAGCGGAACCGGAGCAGCATCGCGTGGCCCTCGCCCGGCACGGTGAACCGCGCCACGCGGTCGGTGACCTGCCGGGCGAGCAGGGCGTACCGGTAGGACGCGGCGGGGCTGGTGGTGCGGTCGCGGTCGCCGTGGGCGATGAGCAGCGCGCGCCCGGCCAGGCCCCGGTGCGGGTCGCCGCCCTCGATCCACGGGGCCAGCGCGCACACCGCGACCACCTGCGGGTCGTCGGCGACGTGCAGGGCGGTCCGGCCACCCATGGAGTGGCCGACCAGCACCACGGGCACGGCGGGGTGCTCGCGCCGGATCTTGGCCAACGCCCACCGCGCGTCCTGCACGGGGTGCTTGTGAGGCGCGTTCCAGCCGTTGTGCGTGTGCCGCAGCAGCCACACCGCCACGCCCTCGCCGTGGCGGTGGATGGACCGCGCGAAGGGAACCATCCGCAGGTACGGCAGCTTGTGGCGGCTGACCGGGCGGTGACCTTCGACACTGCCCCCGTGCAGGACCAGGACCACGGCGCGGACGGGTCCGGTGGGTGCGAGGACGTCGATGGCGGGTTCCACAGCACAATGTTCGCTCGGACAGCACGACCGGATCGAGGATGGGACTCGGATCACAGTGACCGAACAGCTCGGGGTGCAGACGGCCGAAGGTGTGTTCGACGCGATCGCGGCAGGTCCCGAGGACGGCCGGCCGGTGCTGCTGCTGCACGGCTTCCCGGAGGCGGCGGTGGCGTGGGAGCACCAGGTGGCGGTGCTGGGGCGGGCCGGCTACCGGGCGTTGGCGTTCGACCAGCGCGGCTACTCCCCCGGCGTGCGGCCCGAGGCCGCGCTGGAGTACGGGATCGACTCGCTGGTCGGCGACGTGCTGGCGGTCGCGGACTCGCTGGGGTGGTCGCGGTTCGACCTGGTGGGGCACGACTGGGGCGCGGCCGTGGCGTGGTGGACGGCCTACGAGCACCCCGACCGCCTGCGGACGCTGACGGCCGTGTCGACGCCGCACCCGCGCGCGCTGGCCGACGCGGTGCAGAGCGACGAGGACCAGCACATGCGGTCGGCGTACATGACCGAGTGGCGGCAGAGCTCCACCGAGCGGCGGATGCTCGCGGACAACGGCGCGGCGTTGCGGCAGATGTTCGAGTGGCAGGTGCCGCCGTCGCGGGTCGACGACTACCTGCGGCGGCTGGCCGAGCCGGGCGCGCTGACCGCCGCGCTGAACTGGTACCGGGCGGGCCGGCCGGACGGCCGGATCGAGCACGTGGCGGTGCCGACGATGTACGTCTGGAGCACCGAGGACGTGGCGTTCGGGTCCACCGCCGCCTTCGACACCGCCAAGTGGGTCAGCGGGCCCTACCGCTTCGAAATGCTGGAGGACGTCTCGCACTGGGTGCCCGAGCAGGTGCCCGAGGTGCTCACCGCGCTGCTGCTGGAGCACCTCGCGCCGTGATTTTTCCGTGACCGTTGAACCGCACCCTCGGCGTGGCACGTGTTTGTCCGTATGACGGAGTTGACCTACTCGGAGCGCCGGGTCGCGACCCTCGCCGCGTGTGGCCACAGCAACCGGGCCATCGCGCTGAGGCTGCACATCACCGTGAGCACCGTGGAGCAGCACCTGACCAGGGTCTACCGCAAGCTGGCGGTGTCCAGCCGGGCCGAGCTGAAGGGACACCGGGCCTTAGTGTGACCTCATGCGGGTCGCCGGGTTGCTGCTCGCCGCGGGGGCCGGGCGCAGGTTCGGCGGGCCCAAGGCGCTGGTGCGGCGCGGTGGCGCGCTCTGGGTCGAGTCGGCCCGGTCCGCGCTGCGGGACGCGGGCTGCGCGCCGGTCGTCGTGGTGCTGGGCGCGGGCGCCGACGACGTGAGGGCGCGGGCGACGCTGGGCGACGCCCTGGTGGTGGAGAACCCCGCGTGGGCGACGGGCATGGGCTCGTCGCTGAGAGCGGGTCTGGCGGCGCTGGGCACCTCGGCGGACGCCGTCGTCGTGCTGCCGGTCGACACGCCGGGTGTGACGGTCGAGGCGGTCCGCCGTTTCGTGGTCCTGGCCTCGCCCGGTGGCTTGCTGCGCGCGTCTTACGGCGGTGCGCCGGGGCACCCGGTGCTACTGGGCCGTGAGCACTGGGCGGCCGTGTCGGCTTCGGCGACCGGTGACGCCGGCGCGCGGGACTACCTGCGGGCGCACGGGGCGGTGGCGGTGGCGTGCGAGGACGTCGCGGACGGTGCGGACGTGGACCGGCCGGAGGATCTTCGCTGATCCGCGCACGCGCCCGGATCGGGTGTGCCACAGTCGACGGCATGTCACGTTCCAGGTGGGGGCTGGTGCTGGTGGCGCTGGCGGCGGCGGGGTGCGCGCAGCGCGCGGACACGGCGTCGGACGGCGGCGGCGACCTGCCACCGGTTCCCGAGGTCACGACGGTCCAGGTCACGACTGCGCCGGCCACTCCGCCGGCCACTGCGACCGAGATCCCGCAGACCGGGGCGTGCCGGGTCGCGTTCGACGTGGACGAGGTGGCGAAGGCCGCGACTCCGGGCGCGACGACGACGCCGGCGACTTCGAGGGAACTGCCGGGCGACATGCCGCCCAACCACGTGGACAACCGGTCGTGGCGGGTGCGCAAGGCCCTCAGGCCGGAGGTGCGCGCGTCGACCCTCGCGGTGGCGGAGAAGGTGCGGCCGGGGCTCGACGCGGGGTGCGACGCGGGCACGACCTCGCCGGAGTCGGTCCGGTCCGTGTTCGCCGAAGCGGGTCAGCCGAAGGTCTGGCTCACCACGATGACCACGTCGCCCGGCACCACGCCGCCGCCGGGTGTCGTGTACGCGCTCACCCTGGAGAGCCCGCAGGGCACCGGGTGCGTGATCGGCCACGTGCGACCGGGTGAGGTGCTGGTGTCGGTGACGGGCCCCACGCGCGAGGGTGCGTGCTACGAGCCGCCGTCGCACTGACCGGCGCGACGGCGTCACACCAGGCGGACCTCCACGCCCGCCTTGCGCAGCCGCGCCACCTCGTCCTCGGGCGCGTCCTCGTCGGTCACCAGCACGTCGACCTCGCGCGCCGGGCAGACCCGGCCGAACGCGGTGCGCCCCAACTTGGAGCTGTCGACGGCGGCGACGACCCGCGCGGAGGCGTCCACGGCGGCCCGTTTCACCGCGACCTCGGCCAGGTCGTGCGCGGAGACCCCGTTGGCCGCGCTCAGCCCGCAGCAGCCCAGCACCACCGTGTCGAAGCGCATCACCTGGAACGCGTACAGGGTCAGCGGGCCGCCGAACGCCAGTTCACCGGGACGCAGCTCGCCGCCGGGCAGCACCACCCGCACCTGGTCGGCGGTTCGCAGCACGTCCACGGAGTGCAGTGACAGCGGCAGCACGGTCACCCGCCGGTCGGTGAGCCGGCGCGCGACCTCCAGCGTGGTGGTGCCGCCGTCGAGCACGACGGTCTCGCCGTCGTCGAGCAGTTCGGCCACGGCGTGACCGATGCGGCGCTTGGCCTCCAGCCGTTGCCGGGCTCGGGCCGCGTAAGGCGTCTCCTCACCGGTCAACATGCCTACCGCCGCGCCGCGCACCCGACGCAGCAGGCCGTCGCGCTCCAGCACGTCCAGGTCGCGCCGCACGGTCATCTCCGACGCCTGCACGAGTTCGGCGAGGGCACCGACCCCGACCCGCCGGCCCTGGCGCAGGCTCTGGAGGATCAGCTCGTGCCGTCTGGCAACATCCACGGTGTTCATCTGAACACGTGCTGTGTTCGGAGGTCAAACACCTGCTGGCGGCGGGCCGGCGGATCGGGTAGGACTGGCGATCACCAACTTGGTGTAGACCACCGGAGGGCAGACCGCATGACCGAGACCGTGCCCGGCTCCGACTACGGCGACGTCGTGCGGACCCACCTGACCAGGGTGGAGCAGCAGAACGCCGCTGCGTTGGACGACGTTGCGGAACTCGTCCTGGCCGGCGTGCAGGCGGACGGCATGGTGCTCGCGGCGGGCGCGGGCCACTCGCTGGCCGCCGTCGCCGAGACGTTCTACCGCGCGGGCGGCCTGGCCTGCGTGCGGCCGATCTACCACCCCGAACTGCTGCCCATGCACGGCGCGGTGAGCAGCACCTCCGCCGAACGCCGCTCCGGCCTCGCCGCCGAGGTGCTGCGCGACGCCGGACTGGCCGCGCACGACGTGCTGTTCGTGTTCTCGACCTCGGGCGTCAACCCGTACCCGGTGGAGCTGGCCGTGCTGGCCGCCGACGCCGGCTGCCCGGTGGTCGCGGTGACCTCGCTCGCCGCCAGCGCCGCAGCGCCGCGCCGCGCGGGCACCACGCTCGCCGAGAACGCGACCGTCGTGCTGGACAACCTGGTGCCGGCCGGTGACGCCACCTACCCGGTGGAGAACCCGGTCACGGCGGCCGTGTCCACCGTGGCCACCGCGTTCCTGTGGAACCTGCTGCTGGTGCGGCTGCTGGACAAGGCGACCGAGGCGGGCGTGGAGCTGCCGCTGTGGCGCAGCGCGAACGTCGAGGGCGGCGACGCCGCCAACTCCGACCTGCTGCGCAAGTACCAGGCCCGCATCCCCGAACTCGGCTGAGCGTCCCTGTTCACGATTCCTCCACGCGATCTGGCTAGTCTCCGGTCGCAGAGGGGGAAACGTGAACAGGACTGGCAAGAGATGGATCCTGGCCGGGGGAAGCCTGGCCGCAGTGGCCGTCGTGGTGGCGGGCGTGGTGGTGCTGTGGCCGTCCGACGGCAGGTCGGCCTCGGCACCGCCCACCGTCCGCCCGCTGCCGGCACCGGTCGCCCAGCAGTTCGTCGCGGCGCTGATGGCCGGCGACGCGGCGCAGGCGGCTGCGGCCACCGACGGTGCCGCCGCCGCGCAACCGGCCATCGAGAAGATGTTGCAGGGCATGAAGGGCGTCGTCTACGGGGGCCGGGTGGGTGCGTCGCCGGCGATCGGCGACGCGGACAGGACCGCGACGATCACCGTCGACGTGACCTGGACGCTGCCCGACAGCACACCGCTGAAGTACGCGGTGCCCGTGGAACTGCGCCGCGCGGACACCCGGTGGCAGGTGCACTGGACACCCGCGCTGCTGCACCCGAACCTGGTCGAGGGGCAGTCCCTGGCCTACACCACGACCTCCGGCGACGGCGCGCTGCTCGACCGCGACGGGACGCCCGTGCCGCCCGGGTTCGCGCCCGTGGTCGTGTCGTCGGTCACCCAGCAGCTCGGCGGCACCACCGGTGAGCAGGGCTGGCAGGTGGCCGTGGTCGACGCGGCGGGCACGCCCGTGGCCGTGCTGGCGGAGAAGAAGGCCAAGGCCCGCCAGAAGCTGACGCTCACGCTCGACCCGTCCACCCAGAACGCCGCGCAGACCGCCGTCGACCAGGTGCCGCTGCCGGCCGTGATCGTCGCGCTGGCACCGTCCAACGGCGAGATCCTGGCCGTGGCGCAGAACGCCGGGGCGAGCGCCGGCGGGCCGATCTCGTTGCAGAACTACTACGAGCCCGGCTCGACGTTCAAGATCGTGACCGCGACGGCGGCGCTGATGTCCGGGAACGTCACGGCAGACTCCCCCGTCGAGCGCCCCGGCAAGGCGACCATCGGGCCGCGCCAGATCGTCAACGACGACCAGTTCGACCTCGGGACCGTGCCGGTGCACCGGGCGTTCGCCGCGTCGTGCAACACCAGCTTCAGCCGGCTCGCGGCCGACCTGCCCGCCGACGCCCTGCCCCGGGCGGCCTCGCTGTTCGGGCTGGGCGAGGACTACGCGGTCGCGGGCCTGACCACGAACACCGGCAAGATCCCGCCGTCCGAGACGGTCACCCAGCGCGTCGAGGCGGGCATCGGCCAGGGCACCATGCAGACCACGCCGTTCGGCATGGCCCTGGCGGCGGCGACCGTGGCGAACGGCAGCACGCCCACGCCGCAGCTGATCCGCGAGATCCCCACGCAGGGCGGGCAGGGCCGCGCGCTGCCGGGCGGTGTCGCGTCGGCGTTGCGCTCGATGATGGGCGAGGTCGTCACCGGCGGCACGGCGACGGCGCTCGCGGGGCTCGGTGGCGTGCGCGGCAAGACCGGGACGGCCCAGCACGGCGACGGCTCGATGTCGCACGGCTGGTTCGTCGGCTACCGGGGCGATCTCGCGTTCGCGGTGCTCGTGGTGGACGCGGGCACCTCCAAGGTCGCGGTCGGCGCGACCGCGACCTTCCTCGGTGCCCTGTAGGCGGTCGTCAGACCGCTGCGGGCGTTTCCGCGGCGGGCGCTTCGTCGAACTGCGTGCGGTACAGCTCGGCGTAGCGCCCGTCCGCGGCGAGCAGCTCGACGTGCGTGCCGCGTTCCACGACGCGACCGTCCTCCACGACCAGGATCTGGTCCGCCGAGCGGACCGTGGACAGCCGGTGCGCGATCACCAGCGCCGTCCGGCCCTGCAACGCCTCGGTGAGCGCGGCCTGCACCGCCGCCTCGGACTCGGAGTCCAGGTGCGCGGTGGCCTCGTCCAGGATCACCACGCGCGGCTGGGCGATCAGCAGCCGCGCGATCGTCAGCCGCTGCCGCTCACCACCGGACAGCCGGTAGCCGCGCTCCCCCACCACGGTGTCCAGCCCGTCGGGCAGCGCGTCGACCAGCGTGCGCAGCCGGGCCCGGTTCAGGGCGTCCCACAGCTCCTCCTCGGTCGCCTCGGGGCGCGGGTAGGTGAGGTTGGCGCGGATCGTGTCGTGGAAGAGGTGCCCGTCCTGGGTGACCACGCCGACCGCGCCGCGCACCGAGTCGAACGCCAGCTCGCGCACGTCCACACCGGACAGCGAGACGGTGCCGGACTCCGCGTCGTAGAGGCGCGGGACCAGTGAGGCGATGGTCGACTTGCCCGCGCCGGAGGACCCGACGAGCGCGACGAGCTGACCGGGGTCGGCGCGGAAGCTGATGCCGTGCAGCACCTCCTCACCACCCCGGGTGTCCAGCGTGGCCACCGATTCGAGCGAGGCGAGCGACACCTTCTCAGCGGAGGGGTAGCCGAACCGGACGTCGTCGAACTCCACGGACACCGGGCCGTCGGGGAGCCGGCGCGGCTGCGGCGACTCGTCGATCATCGGCGGCAGGTCGAGCACCTCGAAGACCCGCTCGAAGGAGACCAGCGCGGTCATCACGTCCACGCGCGCGTTGGCGAGCGCGGTGAGCGGCGAGTAGAGGCGGGTCAGCAGCAGCGCGAGCGAGACGACCGTGCCCGCCGCGAGGTGGCCGGTCAGCGCGAGGTAGCCGCCGAGGCCGTAGACCAGCGCCTGGGCGAGCGCGGAGACCAGGGTGAGGCCGGTGAGGAACCAGCGCGTCGCCATCGCCGTGCGGATGCCGATGTCCCGGACGCGGGCGGCGCGGGCACCGAACTCGTCGGCCTCGGCGCGGGGCCGGCCGAACAGCTTGACCAGCGTCGCGCCGGGCGCGGAGAACCGCTCGGTCATCTGCGCGGTCATGCCGGCGTTCAGCGCGGACGCCTCGCGCTGGAGGTCGGCCATCCGACTGCCCATGCGCTTGGCGGGCAGCACGAACACCGGGAGCAGGAGCAGCGCCAGCGCCGTCACCTGCCACGAAAGGGTGAACATCACGCCGAGTGACAGCCCGAGCTGGATCACGTTCGTGACGACACCGGACAGCGTCGAGGTGAACGCCCGCTGCGCCCCGATCACGTCGTTGTTCAGCCGGCTCACCAACGCCCCGGTGCGGGTCCGGGTGAAGAAGGCCACGGGCATCCGCTGCACGTGCTCGAACACCGCCCGCCGCAGGTCGTAGATCAGGCCCTCGCCGATCCGCGTCGACTGCCACCTCTCCAGCAGCCCCAGCCCCGCGTCCACCACGGCGATCACCGCGATCACGACCGCCAACCAGACGACGACGGACACGTCCCGCCCGCCGACGATCGCGTCCACCACCCGACCCGCCAACACCGGGGTGGTGACGGCGAGCACGGAGGAGATCACGGTGAGCAACAAGAAGACGGCCAGCTTGGCCCGGTGCGGTCGAGCGAACCTCACCACCCGCCGGAACGTCCCCCGCCGCACGCCCTTGGTCGTGCCGGAAGCCGCCATCGCACTGCGCATCAAGCCCCATGAACCGTCCACGCAGAGGAGAACACGCACTTCACACGCGAACTTCCCCACTACGCCCACGGCGAACCGCCGCGCTGACTCGCCGGCCCGCCTCTGGTTCGCCGGCCCGGCGCGGACCGGCGGTGCCGGAGTCTGCCCTGCTAGTCGGCCGTGCGGGCGGCGAGCGCGGTCAACTCGGCGAGCCGTCGCACCTGCGCGGCCCGTTCGGCGAGCAACTGCTCCTCCTCGGACGCGCCGGCTGCGGCGTGCGCGAGCAGCGCGAGGGTCTCCCGCACCGCGCCCGGCATCGGGCGCAGCACCCGGGCGACCAGGTCGTCCACGGCGGCGTCGAGGTCGTCGGCGGGCACGACGGAGTTGGCCAGGCCGATCCGCAGCGCTTCCTCACCGCCCACCCGACGCCCGGTCAGGCAGATCTCGGCCGCGCGGGAGTACCCGACCAGCCGGACCAGCGGCAGCGTGCCGCCCAGGTCGGGGACCAGGCCGAGGGACGTCTCGGCCATGCTGAACCGCACGTCGTCGGCGACCACGCGGAAGTCGCACGCCAGCGCGAGCTGGAAGCCCGCACCGATCGCGTGCCCGTGCACGGCGGCGATCGTGACCCGGTCGGGGTCGCGCAGCCAGCGGAACCCCTCCTGGAACTCCGCGATCAGCGCGGCACCGCCCTCGGGTCCGCGCAGGCTGATCTCCGGCAGCCCCGGCTCGCCCTCGACCGCCGCACCGCCGAACATCCGCCGGTCGAGGCCGGCGGAGAACGCACGACCGGAGCCCCGGACGACCACGACGCGGACGTCCGGGTTCAACTGCGCGCCGATCGCCCGCAACGCCACCCAGGTGGACGGCGTCTGTGCGTTGAGCACGTCGGGGCGGTCGAGCGTGACCGTCGCGCGCGGTCCGTCGACGACGAGCCGCACGCCACCGCGCTTCAACACGTCGGCGTCGATGGTGGTCGGTGCCGACATGCCTGTGACCTCCGGGTTCAGCTGGACGCCGGCTCTCCTCGGCGCCCGGTGTTACCGGAGGGTAGCTTACTTCTTCTTCGTGCGGGTGGCGCCACCGCGACCGCGCAGCTGCACACCGGACTCGCTGAGCACCCGGTGCACGAAGCCGTAGGAGCGCCCGGTCGACTCCGCCAACGCCCGGATGCTCGCGCCCTTTTCGTACTTCTTCTTCAGGTCAGCGGCCAGCTTGTCCCGCGTGGCGCCGGTTATCCGGGCACCCTTCTTCAGGTCAGCCACCTTGTCCCGCCTTCCGTAGACAGCAGGTCGGGCCGTGAAAGCCCCTGTCGTCGCAATGATCGAACACGAAGACCAAGAACGCCAGGCGATCATGCGAAAAGATCGGCGAGCGGTCGGTTGATCACTGAGAGTGGATCAGGGGTGACGGAGGGGGAACCTGTTGCCTCAGGCCAACTGCACGAGTTCCAGGTACTCGTCCGACCAGTGGTCCTCCGACCCGTCCGGGAGCAGGATCACCCGCTCGGGCTCAAGCGCCTCGACCGCGCCCGGGTCGTGGGTGACCAGCACGACCGCGCCCTCGTAGCGGCGCAGCGCGTCGAGCACCTGTTCCCGGCTGGCCGGGTCGAGGTTGTTCGTCGGCTCGTCCAGCAGCAGCACGTTCGCCGCGCTCGACACCAGTCCCGCAAGCGCCAAACGGGTCTTCTCGCCACCCGACAGGGTGCCTGCCGGCTGGTCGAGCTGCTCACCGGAGAACAGGAACGTGCCGAGCAGCGACCTCAACTGCTGCTCCTGCACGTCCGGCGCGGCGTGCCGGATGTTCTGCCAGACGCTGGCCTCGTGGTCGAGCGTCTCGTGCTCCTGGGCGAAGTAGCCCAGCTTCAGCCCGTGCCCGGGGATGACCTCGCCGGCGTCCGGGCGCTCCATCGACCCGATCAGGCGCAGCAGCGTCGTCTTGCCCGCACCGTTCAACCCGAGGATGACCACCCGCGACCCCCGGTCGATCGCCAGGTCGACCCCGGTGAACACCTCCAGCGAGCCGTAGGACTTGCTCAGCCCCTCGGCGGTCAGCGGCGTCCGGCCGCACGTGGCGGGCTGCGGGAAGCGGATCTTGGCCACCTTGTCGGCCTGGCGCTCGTCCTCCAGGCCGGCCAGCAGCTTCTCGGCGCGACGCGCCATGTTCTGCGCGGCCACCGCCTTGGTCGCCTTCGCCCGCATCTTGTCCGCCTGCGCCATCAACGCGCCGGCCTTCTTCTCGGCGTTGGCCCGCTCGCGGCGGCGGCGCTTCTCGTCGGCGGCGCGCGCCTCCAGGTACTTCTTCCAGCCCATGTTGTAAATGTCGACCTCGCCGCGCGTCGCGTCGAGGAACCACACCTTGTTCACCACGTCGTCGAGCAGCTCGACGTCGTGGCTGATCACGACCAGACCGCCGTCGTGCGACTTGAGGAACCCGCGCAGCCACGTGATCGAGTCCGCGTCGAGGTGGTTGGTCGGCTCGTCGATCAGCAGGATCGTGCTCGACTTCGCCCCGACCCCGGCCTCCGAGGCCGCGAACAGGATGCGCGCGAGCTCCACCCGCCGCCGCTGCCCGCCGGACAGCGTGCGCAGCGGCTGCGCCAGCACCCGCTCGGCCAGGCCCAGGTTCGAGCAGATCCGCGCCGCCTCGCTCTCGGCCGCGTACCCACCGAGGGCGGAGAAGCGCTCTTCGAGGCGACCGTACTTGCGCACGGCCTCCTGCAGTTCGTTGTCGTCCACCAGCTCGGCCATCGTGGACTGGGCCTTCTCCATGTCGCGCAGCAACTGGTCCAGCCCGCGCGCGGACAGCACCCGGTCCTTGGCGATCACCGACAGGTCCCCCTCGCGGGGGTCCTGCGGCAGGTAGCCGAGCTCACCGGTCCGGCGGACCTCGCCCGCGTACGGCTGCCCCTCCCCCGCCAGCACCCGCAGGGACGTGGTCTTGCCCGCGCCGTTGCGGCCGACGAGGCCGATCCGGTCGCCGGGCTGGACGCGCAGGGTGGCGTCGGACAGCAGGATGCGCGAGCCGGCGCGCAACTCAAGGTCGGTTGCGGTGATCAAGAGGAAACTCCGGGTGAGTGGTCGGACGGGGTCGACGGCGCGCACAGCGTGCGCCGGACCTACTCGATCAAGATGACCACGACACCAGTGTACGCGGTGCCCGCCACCGAATTAGCCACCTGTGTCCACCGGCATACATTGCGTGGATGGCCACCGACGAGTTCGCAGGCAGGACGGCACTGGTCACCGGCGCGAGCCGGGGCATCGGCTACGGCATCGCGCTGGAGTTGCTCACCCGAGGCGCCACCGTCACCATCACCGCCCGCAAACCGGACGCCGTGACCAGAGCCGCCGACACCCTGGCGAGCGCAGCGGGCGTCCCCGCCGACCACGTACTGGCCGTGCCCGGCAACGCGGGCAACGCCGAGGACCGCGAGCAAGCCGTCACGCGGACGATCGAGCAGTTCGGACGCCTCGACGTCCTGGTCAACAACGCCGGCATCAACCCCACCTTCGGCCCGCTGGTCGACGCCGACCTGGACGCCGTCCGCAAGATCTTCGACACCAACGTCGTGGCCGCCCTCGGCTTCGTGCAACTGGCGTGGAAGGCGTGGCTGGCCGAGCACGGCGGCGCGGTCGTCAACATCGCCTCGGTCGGCGGCCTGCGCTCGACCGGCGCCATCGCCGCCTACGGCGCGAGCAAGGCCGCGCTCATCCGCCTGACCGAGGAGTTGGCGTGGCAACTCGGCCCGAAGGTCCGCGTGAACGCCGTCGCACCGGCCGTGGTGAAGACCCGCTTCGCCGAGGCCCTGTACTCCGGGCGGGAGGACGAGGCCGCCGCCGCGTACCCGCTCCGGCGCCTCGGCACCCCGGAGGACGTCGCCCGCCTGGTCGCCTTCCTCGCCTCGGACGCGGCAGCGTGGATCACCGGCGACACCGTCCGGGTCGACGGCGGCCTCCTGTCCACCGGCTCACTGGGGTAGGACCAGTGCGCAAGGTGCTGATGGGGGTGAGAGGCCGGCAAGTTGCTGCCGACAGGGTGAGGGTCAACCAGTTGCCGTGGACGCCAGTTGGTCAGTGAACGTCAGTGCCTCCAGGTGGTCAGGGCCCGAAACGATGGGCCGTCCGTGATCGCGTGTGTCGGTAAGGCGGTGGCGGCGGGCGGGTCGGCGGTGTGGTGGGCGGTGTGGTCGGCGGTCGTCTGCGGCAGGTTCGTGGCCGGAGGTCGTGGTGTGGCGGTGTTGAACGGCCCCGGCGAGCCGGTAGGGGTCGGAGGCGTGGTGGCGCTGGGCGGGTCGCCGGTGGGTGTGACGGGGCTGGGTGTGATGGGGCTGGGTGTGATGGGGCTGGACGGAATCGCGCTGGGCTGGACAGTGCTGGGCGGGTTGGCGTAGGGCGGTGTGGTGTGCGGCAGGCCGGGCGTCGGGGTGCCGGTCGGCACGGACGGCACCGGGGACTGCGGAGTCGGGTCCGGGCCGTGGGTGGTGATGCCGGGCGGGGTCGCCGGGTCGCTGTGGGACGCCGGCAGCCCCGCCAGGACGAAGCCGACCGCCACCACCAGCGCCGTGGTCCCCAGCGCGCTGCCCGCCACGGTCAGCGCCCTGCGGCGGCTCTTGATCTCCAGGCCGTGGTGGATGACGTCCACCGCGCCGAACGTCCGGGGCCGGCGCTCGATGTCCAGTTCCTCGAACAGCTCCCTGAGTTGGTCTTCAAGCACGGGGTGACACCTCCTGCCACAACTCGCCGAACGACGGCCCCAGCTTCTGCCGCAACGCTGTGAGCCCGCGACTGGTGTGGCTCTTCACCGTGCCCACGGAGCACCGCAGCGCGGCGGCGGTCTCCTCCACACCGAGGTCGTGCCAGTACCGGAGCACGAGCACCGCGCGCTGCTTCGCCGGGACCGTCGACAGAGCACGCCACACCACCACCTTGTCCTCGCTCAACCCCGCGCCCACCGGCACTTCGGGGAGCACGTCACTGAGCTTCTCCCGCCGCCAGCGCATTCTGCGACGCTCGGCCAGGAACGTGCGGACCACGATCCGCCTGAGGTAGGCGTCCAAGCCCTCTCTCCGGACCAGCTTCGGGCCGGCCAGGTACAGCTTGATGAACGCGGCCTGCACCACGTCTTCGGCCTCGTGGTGGTTGCCGCACAACAGATACGCGGTGAAGCGCATCGAGTCGGCGCACCGGTCGAAGTACTGGGTGAATTCCGCGTCCCAACTCACGCCGTCAGCGCCTCGTCGTGCTCGGCGCTGCCGTCGGCTGCGGGTTGCCGGCGGTCGGGTACGCGGTCGGCTCCGGCCACGCGGCGGTCGGGTGGGCGGTGCTCGGGTGGGCGCTCGGCTCCGGCGGGGTGGGCGCCGGTTCCGGGGTGGGGTGCGCGCTGGGCGACGGGCGCGGCGTGACCGGCACGGGCGGTGCGCTCGGTGCGGGCGTGGTCGGCTCTGGCGTGGCCGACCCCGGGCTGGTGGGTGTCGGGGTGGTCTGTGCGGGCGTGCTCGGGGCCGGTGCGGGTGCCGGTGTCGTGGCGGCCGGGGTGGTGGGAGCCGGGGTGGTGGGAGCCGGTGTGACCGACACCGACGTGGGCGGGGCCGGTGCGGGCGAAGTGTCACCGGAGGTGCCGGCGAGGGCGGGCACGGCGGCGGCTATCCCGCCGACGAGGACGGCTCCGGCGGCGATGACGAGTCGTGTGCGCATGGTTGATCTCCCGGGTTCTGGCGGACCACCTCCCTGGTGACCCCCTCGCCCATATCCATGCGGTGGGCGGGCTCGGGGGTTGTCATGAATTTCCTCAACTTGTCAGCAACCTCGTGACCTGCGACAACGCGTCGACCAGGTGGTCGAACGGCAGGCCCCGGTCGACCAGCCAGTGCTGCACCTGCTCGGCGGACAGCCCGGCCAGGAGCACGTCCGCCGCCACGCCGGGTGCGGGGGCGCGGCACTGTTCCAACAGGTACTCGCAGTGCCTGCGCCAGAACGCGTGCGCGCCGGTGCGGAACCGGGCCCCGGTGGTCGAGGTCTGGGACAGCAGGACGATGTCCAGCGAGTCGCGCAGGAATTCGAGGTAGGCGACGGTGAAGGCGATCAGCCGCTCAGCCGGCGGAGCACCCGGCCCCAGCGGGGGCGGACCGCTCAGGATGCCCTCCTGGAGTTCGGTTTCCAGGTGGTCCAGCAGGGCCGTGGCCAGGCCGGACTTGTCACCGAAGCGGCGGTAGAGGGTCCCCTTCCCCACCCCGGCCGAGGCAGCCACGTCGTCCATCGTCACGTTCTCCACGCCGCGCTCGGAGAACAGCCCTGCCGCCGCCGCCAGGACCTTGACCCGGTTCCGCGCGGCATCGGCCCGGAGCGGCGGCGAGTACTCGACCGACAGGTTCCGGAAGGAGATGTCGATCGGGGTCTTTGACGAACCGGACTGCGGTCCGCTACTGTCGGCAGGCATGAAACGGACTCTAGTCCGATTTGCCGAGGAAGGGAATTGACATGGCGAAGCTGCTGCACGTGTCCGCCTCGCCGCGCGGCGAGCAGTCCGAGTCGCTGGCCGTGGCGTCGGCGTTCGTCGAGGTCTACCGGGAGAGCCATCCCGGCGACGTGGTCGAGCACTGGGACCTGTGGGACGGCGCGCTGCCCGCGTTCGGGCCGGTGGCGACCGCCGCGAAGATGGCGGTGATCCGGGGCGACGAGCCGACCGGCGAGCAGGTGGCCGTCTGGCGCGAGGTCGTCGCGGCGGTCGAGCGGTTCACCTCCGCCGACCGGCTGCTGTTCAGCGTGCCGATGTGGAACTCCGGCATCCCCTACGTGCTCAAGCAGTTCGTGGACGTGGTGTCCCAGCCGGGGATGGTGTTCGGCGTGGACGTCGAGACCGGCTACCTGCCGCTGCTGGCCGGCCGGGGCAAGCGGGCCGCCGTCGTGTACACCAGCTCGATCTGGGGGCCGGAGGTCGCACCGGGGTTCGGGGCGGACTTCCAGTCCACGTACTTCGACAACTGGCTGCGGTGGGCGGGCATCACCGACGTGACGGAGATTCGCCACCACCCGACCTTGACCGGCGACGTCGAGGACTCGCGCCAGACTGCCCTGGCGACTGCCCGGGAGGTGGCCAAGACCTTCTGAACTGCGACCCGAGGTGGTCAGGGCGGGCCGATCGGGGCAGGTGGGGCCGGGGCGGATGGGCGGGCCGGCGCGGATGGGCGGGCGGGGGCGGATGGGCGGGCCAGGTCGGCGCAGCGGGACGGGTGCGGACGGGCGCGGGCAGGCAGGTGGACAGGCGGGCGGACGCGGGCAGACGGGCGGGCTGGAGACGGGGGCCGGAGACGGGCGGACGGAGACGGGCGGACGGCTGAGCCAGGCAGGGCAGGGGCAAGGCAGGCGGGCTCGGCTGGGCTCGGCTGGACTGGCTGAGCTGGCGGGCCAGTGCGCGGCGGGCCAGTGCGCGGCGGGCGGCGGGGCCTGGAGTGGTGGGGCTGTCAGGGGCGGTATGAGGGTGGGGGGTCTTCGGGGAGGGGGGTGAGGGGGTGCGCTGGGGGTTTGGGGGTGTCGCCGGGGTCTCGGACGATGATCTCCACGGCGCGGGCGCGTTCGGCGGCTTCTTCCAGGACCGTGCGGCGGGGTTCGGGGACGTCCAGCACTCGGTCGGAGGCTCGGGCGAAGAGGGTGGTGAGCCTGCGGTCGGCGCGGAGGGCGTCCAGGGCCTGCCTGTCACCGCCCAGGACCACGGCGTCCAGTTCGTCCAAGCGCGGGACCAGCACGCGTGCGGCGTCGTCGGCCGCAGCCTGGAGGGCGACCCGGGCCTGGCCCTCGCGGCGGCGGGCGAAGCGTTGTTGGGACCAGCCGCCGGCCTTGTTACGGCCGTGGACCTGGCGACTGTCGGTAGTCGAGACGAGCACCTCGCCGTCCTGGGCCACGCCGATGCTGTGACCGCCGAGGCGGACGAGGAGGAGGCCGAGGCGGCGCGACGTCGTGGCGTGGGCTACCAGCGCGGTGATGTTGAGGCCGTCAACCTCCCCCGTAAGGGTGAATTCTTCAAAGGAAGTTGTCACCTGTGCGGTGGCTCCGTCGCGGGCCGTGACGGTGACTTGGGTGGCGGTCGTCCGGGTCGTGGCTATGCCGTCGTGGCGGTCGGCGAAGCGGGCGAACCAGCCGGCGAGGCGTTCCGGGGCGACCTCGACGGCCCGGCCGCCTCCCGAGACCGGGCGGATCTTGCTCACGACCGGTCCGGTGTGACGCGGGGCCGGTCCGGGGTGGCGTGGGACCGGGCGGTCGTGACGCCGGGTTGGGCCGTCGTGGCGTCAGGTCGGGGGGCGGGCGTGGGTGGTGCGGTCATGCCGGGGCCACTGCCACCCACACCGGCAGGGGGTGGCCGCACTCGGCCGGCGAGAAGCGTTGCACCGCGCTGAAGCCGGCCTCGGTCAGCTCGTCCGAGATCTGCTCGGGCGACAGGACGCGGTGGCGGGTGGCGACCGTGTTGGCCACCTCCCAGCTCGAGTCGCCGCGCACCAGCTGGACCACCTCCAGCGCGTAGGACTCGCCGTCCGGCGACCAGTCCCACAACTGGACCGTGACCTGGCGGTCCGGGCCCCGGCCGGACACCTTCGGCGGTGGGGCGACGGGGCGGAGCCTGCTGAGCTTGTCCAGCTCGGGAACCGCCGCCACCAGCAACCCGCCGGGGCGCAGGGCCTCGCGGGCCAGGCGCAGCGCTCGGGGCAGGGTGTTCTGGTGGGCGAGCCGGGGCAGCAGGTCGTCGCCGGCGCGGACCACGTCCACCGCGTTCGGCGACGGGTGACGGACCACGTCCAGCAGGTCCGCGATCTCGTGCCGGCCCGCGCCCAGGACCGCTGTGGCCACCTCGGTGAGCGGGTCCTCCGGCACGGGCACGAGGTCCTGGGCGGCGGTCACGGGGCCCACAGTAGGGCCAAACGATCACGCGTCGCCATCCGGTGGGCGCAGGCGGTGGACAGCACGCAGACCGTGCGTGGGCCATAACGGCGCGCATATAACCCGAAGGCGACTACCTGAACCTCCGGAACCTCGGGCACAATGTTACCGGCGGGTTTACAGATACCGAAGCTAGGGCAATCACCACTTGACAGAACGAGCGCCATCCCAGTGAACTCGTAACCCGTATGGCCCAACCATTGACTCCGCCTGGAAGGCACCGGCGCATCGCGTTGGCGGGTAGGGTCACTGGGGCGTGATCTAATGACAGCGGGGAGTCACAATGACCAACGCTGCCGGTCGACCCAACCTGTCCGTCGACGAACTCGACTCGACGGGACACGGCAGTCTTGCGCAGCTCTTGACCACGGGTCCCTTCCCGGAGGCGTTGAGGGCAGCTATCAAAGCCAGCAGGTTGAGCCTCGACCGCATCCAGCACAGGCTCGCCCTGCGCGGGGTCACGATCAGTGTCGCGACGCTGAGCTACTGGCAGTCCGGCCGACGTCGACCCGAGCGTCCCGAGTCGCTCGAAGCACTGCGCCACCTGGAGACCGTGCTCGGCGTCCCCCAGGCGGGCCTGTCCGCGCTGCTCGGCCCTCCCCGGCCGCGCGGCAGGCGGTCGCGCCCGACGACGATGATGCCGATCGACGCGTTGTGGGCGCGTCGTGAACGGGTCGCCAACCTGCTCACCAAGGTGGACACGTCCTCGGACGTGAAGCTCGGCCGGATCAGCCAGCACGACCGCATCGAGATCGCCGCCGACGGCGGTCAGCGGTCGGCGTGGGTGCGGCAGATCCTGCGTGCCGAGCAGGACGGCCCGGACCGCTGGGCGCTGGTGTTCGAGACCGAGGAGTCCGACGTGCTCCCGCAGGTGGTCAACCTGCGGAACTGCCACCTGGGCCGGGTCGCCGAGGACACCGACGCCACGATCATGGCGGCCGAGCTGATGTTCGACCGGCCCCTGGCCAGGGGCGAGACGATCATCATGGAGTACGAACTGCTGTTCAAGGAGGGGCACTACCCGGCGGGCAACAACACGTTCGCCCGGAAGTTCCGCCTCCCGGTGCGGGAGTACGTGATCGAGGTCCGGTTCGACCAGTCGTACCTGCCGTCGCGCTGCCAGCAGTTCAGCGTGCCGGCCGGGGACGACACGCCGTCGCGGCGGCGCAACCTGGCGTTGGACAACGCCGGTGGCGTGCACGCGGTGGCGCTCGGGTTCGGGCCCGGCGTGTTCGGCATCCGCTGGGAGTGGCCGAAGTAGGTGTCGCCCCGGTGACCGTGGTCGCCGGAGGTCGCAGGTCCGAAGTGACGGCCCTCGGGATTCCGAATCCCGGGGGCCGTCGCCGTGTGCGGAGAAACCAGGTGGACCGGCGGCGGTCCGGGATGTCGGCCGGTGGAGCGCCGAAGGCCGGCACCGCGACGGGACCGGCCTTCGGGACTACGCACCCTCTTGCATCCTCCGCTCGCTCACGGAGACCTGTTGTGGCGCAACGGGTACCGAGCCCGGCCGGCCGACGTCCTCGACCGGCCCGGACCCGGGCTCTCAGACGTAACCGTTGAGGTGCAGCGACACCGAGCGGATCGAGCCCCGGTCGGAAGCCGCGTTGTCGGTGACCTTGAACGTCCACGTGCCGTCGACCGAGTCGGCCAGCAGGGCGTTCAACGACCCGGCACCACGCCAGGAACCGGTGAACGGGGCGTTGCCCGCCGACACGGTCGAGAAGGCGCGGGCCGCCGAGTCGTCGAACACGACCTGGCACAGGTTCGACCCGGTGCCGCCGTTGCGCTGGAACAGCGTCGCGGTCGCGCCCGACGGCGAGGTCAGCGTGCCGACCAGGTCACCGACGAACGTGTGGTCGATGCCGACCGTGGTCGCGCCGTCGGCGGCCGTGCAGGTGTCGCCGTCGATCGAGAACGTGATCTTCGAGCCGCGACCGACCCCGGTGACCGGGATCTGCACCGACACGCCCACCGCGTCGTTGTCCGGGATGGCCAGGGCCGGCCCGGTGTACGCGAAGTGCTTCGTCTCGCGGGACGGCTCGCCGACGCCGATCTGGAACGTGCTGGTCGTCGGCGACGTGGAACCGGCGTAGGTCACCTTGGCGTCGAGCCGCAGCGGCACGCCGACCTTCGCGGACGCCGGGACGGTCACCTTGAACGTGTTGGTCACGGTCTGGCCGACCTCGACGTTGCCGTAGTACTTCGAGCGCGGCGCGATGGTCACGCCCGCCGCGGGCGTGGTCAGCACGAGGCTGGTCGACGCCGCGACCCCGTCACCGCTGTTGGCGACCGGCACGGTGAGCGTCGCCGTGGTGCCCGGCTTGAGGTACTGGCTGCCGTCCGCGTCGTTGACGACGGACGGCTTCTGCGCACGCGCCAGCGGCTGCGGCGACGCGCCCGTGTAGGCCAGGGCCAGGTCGGCGCGCACGATGCCCGCACCGGTCCGGTTGTCCGCGCCCGCCTCGGCGATGTCCAGCGAGGTCGTGGTCAGCGCGTCGCGCACCTCGGCCGGGGTGAGGCCGGGGTTGCCGGACAGCACCAGGCCGGCGATGGCGGCGGCGTTCGGCGCGGACGCCGAGGTGCCGAAGAACGGGTTGAAGCCGGACAGCGTGGTCTGCACGCCGTCGGCCGCCGTGAGGTCGGGCTTCTGCCGGACCTCGGCACGCGGGGTGCCGTCGGGCGCGAAGAACAGGCGGCGCGGTCCGTCCGAGGTGAAGCGCTCGGGCTTCTGCGTGCTGTCGAACGCGTTGGGGTACGGCCCGCGCGGGTTCGCCGGGTCACCGGGTTCGAGGTCGAACGGCAGCGGGTTGTGCGCCGGGGCCGCCGCCACCGAGATCGCGCCCTTGGCCGCCGAGTGGCCCCGGGTCACGCCGGGGGTGGCGAACTTCTTCAGCCCGTCCGCCGAGTCCTTGAACCGGCCGCCGAGCGCGGTCAGCGCGAGGTACCTGTTCTCGCCCCGGAACTTCACCACGGCCAGGCGCAGGCCGGACGCGGTCCCGCCGGTCGGCGTCTGCACCCGCTCGTACGGGTCCTGGGTGCCGTCCTGGTTGTTCTGGCTGAACGCGACGACGTTGCCCTGGGCGTTGGCCACGTACAGGTCGTAGTCGTTGAACGACGCGCCCAGCGGGTCGGACCAGAACAGCGTCACCGGCACGTTGCCGGAACTCTCCGAGAGCGGGTTGAACACCTGCTTGGCGCTCGGGTCGGGGTTGAAGTCGTGGGCGGTGCCCGCGTACTTGCCGACGCCCACACCCGAGTCGACGAAGTCGCCTTCCCAGTGCCCGGACGTCCCGTCGGCGACGTTGCCGTCGTTGCCGGCGGACGAGAAGAACACCGCGCCGTCCGCCGTGACCGCGTCCACGGCCTGCGCGATGACACCGTCCTGGAACGGTGACTCGTTGAAGTACAGGATGTCGTCGACGATCACGTCGCAGCCCAGCCGGAACCGCAGGGCCTTGATGTTGTCCGCGAAGCTCGCGTCGCCGTTGATCGCGGTGGCGAAGCCCAGCTCGGCGTTGGGCGCGATGTCGTGGAGGATCTCCAGCATCGCGGTGCCCTCGTCGCCGGAACCCTCCTGGCTGGTCAGCACGTCCACGGCGGGCAGCTCGCCGGCGGCCTGCGACGCGGCGAGCGAGTTCACGCCGTCGGACAGCGCGCAGAGCTTCACGCCGGTGCCGGTGACCCGGTGCGTCTGGCGGGCGGTGTCGGCGGCGTGCGCGCGGTCGCCCTCGCCGATCTTCGCGGCGGCGATCCGGGGCGAGTCCAGCGCCGCGCGGGTGCGCGCCTCGACCTCCTTGGCCCGGTCCTCCTTGGAGGGGGCCTTGGCGTCGCGCGCCGCGCGGTCCTGCTGGTGGTAGGTCTTGTAGTCGACGGCCGTCTCCACGCGACGGACGTCGGCACGGCCGGCGAGCCGGCCCAGCGCCCACAGCGGGATCTGGGCGCGGACGGTCCTGCCCTCGGTGGACACCGAGCGGACGGCGGAACCCGCGCTGCGGATGGCGGCGACCAGCTCGTCGGTCACCTTGGTGGCGCGGATGTCCACCAGCACGGTGTTCCCGCTGTGGACCTTCACCCCGGTCTGGAGGTCGGGGAGCTTCTTGAACGTCGTGGCGTTGGCGCGGCGGCGCTGTTCCACGATCAGCGCACTGTCCACCTTGGACTCGGCGGGCGTGACGGACTTCTTGATGGACTGCAACGCGGAGATCTGGGCGGCGGTCCTGTCCTCCGGCCCCTTCCCGGCGCGGGCCGGGTCGGCGGAAGCCGGCGTGACCGAGCCGAGTAACGCGATCAGGACGGCGGCACCGGCTGTGACCAGGGAGTTTCTTCGGGTTCGGCGGTTCGGTGAGCGCACTGGCGTCCCCCAACGTCGAGCGTGCCCCCGACGCACGCGGCCATCGGTCGGGAGTCCCCGACCGAAAGCTCACAACGTATTGTGCGCGGATGAGTACCGTCTGCCACCGTTCGGCCTACTTCCCGGACGGCGGGATCCATCACAATTCACAGTACGAACGCGTCCGTCCACAGCTGTCCCGTACGCCCTGACAAGGCATCGAGCAGCGCCGCCGCCTGGTTGTCGGTCAGCGAGGCGACGAAGTCGACCACCGCCCGGCCCCGCGCGAGCGTCCGAACAGCGTCCGGTCCGGACGGTGTATCCCCCGTCGCCCCGACCAGGGACGACGGGTCGGTGCGGGCCAGCGCCGTGTACTCGCCGGTGGCCAGCTCGATGAGGTCGTGCAGCCGGCGCGGCAGCCGGTCGGCCTCGTGCCGGTCGGTCGCCCACTGCTCCAGCGCTTCGACGAGCGCGGTCAGCAACCGGGCCTGGCCGCGCTGGTGCAGCGCCAGGTCGGGGCGCAGCAGCACGAACCTGCGGTGCACGAACTTGAGCACCTGCACCTCGTGCCACTGCTGGACGGACAGCACCACGTGCCCGGACCGGGTGGTCGGCTCCTCCAGCACGCCGACCGAGTCCACCAGCCGCCGGGTCCACCGCGCGGAGAACGCCGCAACCGCCTGCTCCGCCTCCACCGACCCGTCGAACGGCACCGACAGCAGGCCGCCGACCAGCTCGGTCCGGACCGTCGCCACGGCTTGGGTGAACGCGTCGTCGCTCACCGCCCACGAGTCCTTCAGGTGCAGTCGGCGGCGCAGCGCCTCCAACGACCGGCCCGGCCGCCGTTCCTGCGCGGCCAGGTCGGCGGCGCCGAGACCGGCCAGCTCGACGGCGTGGTCGAGCCAGGTGTTCAGCTCCGCCGACACGGTCGCGTGCTGCAACACCCCGACGCGGTGGAAGTCCTCCAGGTCGTGGATGGCGTAGGCGATGTCGTCGGCGGTGTCCATCACCGACGCCTCAACGGTCTGCTGCCACGGCTCCAACCGTCCCGCGTAGAACTCGCGGGCCTGCGTCAGGTCGTCCAGCTCGGTGACGTAGGCGGAGAACTTGGCCGAGCCCGTGCCCGGCGCGTCCGGCGGCTCGGCCGCACCGCGTGGCGGGGCGGCCAGGTCCCTCGGGTGCGGCTTCGGGTAGGACAGCCTGGTCCACGGGTACTTGAGCATCGCCGCCCGCACCGCGACCGTCAGGTCGAGCCCGACCGCAGCCGGGCCGCGCACGTCGGTCGTGGTGATGATGCGGAACGACTGGGCGTTGCCCTCGAACCCGTCGGACAGGCCGAACCGGTGGCGTGCCAGGCGGTCGAGCACCTGCTCGCCGAGGTGCCCGAACGGCGGGTGGCCCAGGTCGTGCGCCAGCGCTGCGGCCTCGACCACGTCCGGGTCGCACCCGCCGAGCTTGTCGAGCACGCCGGCCAGTTCCGGGCGCGCGCCGAGCCGTTCGGCGATCGCCCGCGCGGCCTGCGCCACCTTCAGGCTGTGGGTGAGCCGGTTGTGCACGAGCAGGCCGGAACCCGTCGAACTCACGACCTGGGTGACGCCGCCGAGCCGGGCGAAGAACGGGGAACTCGCCACCCGGTCCCGGTCGACGCGGAACGGACTGGTCGCCAGGTCGGACTGGAGCAGGGTCGAGGCGTCCGCGCCCCACCTGCGGAGCGCTCTGGGGTCGGCGTGCTCGTGGTGCATGGCAAGAAAGTAGTCCGTACGGCCGCCGGAAGCACCACCGGGAATGCAAAAAGCCCTCAGGGGCACCCGACGTGTCGAGTGCCCCTGAGGGAAAGAAATGTTCGGCGGCGTCCTACTCTCCCACACCCTCACGAGTGCAG
>NZ_JBFAJV010000021.1:0-126412 GCF_040655415.1 Actinosynnema sp. NPDC050436
CGCCGCCCCCGCCCCCCCCCGCCGGGTTAGCTGGTTATAACCCAGCCACCAAAACCATAGATTAAGGATTAAGGGGGGTAACCACCGTTACTGGGCCCCCCCCCCGGCGCCGCGGCTCGGCCGCCTGGAAGTCGGCCTCGCGTGGTGGGGGCGTTGGGTGGGGAGGAGCGCCGGGAGTGGGAGTGGGTGGGGGGAGATGAGGGAAAGGGGAGATGAGGTGAGGAAGTGGGAGGGGGTGGTGGGGTGGATTGTGTGGCGTACTGCCGACCTGGCCTCGGGTGGGCGGGGGCTGTGACAGGATCTCCACGGTTCATACGTTGAGGGGTGATCGTGCGCGTCCTGTCCGTTGACCTGGGCACTTCCAACACCGTCGCGGTGCTCGCGGCGCACGGGCGCCCGCCCAGGGTCGTCGAGGTGGACGGGTCCGCCACGATGCCCTCGGCCGTGTACTGCGAAGAGGACGGCACGCTGGTCGTCGGGCGTGACGCCGAGCGGCGGGCGCGGTTGGACCCCTCGCGGTTCGAGCCCAACCCCAAGCGGCGGGTGGACGACGGGGCGCTGCTGCTCGGGGACAACGTGGTGCCGGTCACCGAGGCGCTGGCGGCCGTGCTGCGGCGCGTGCTGGAGGAGACCACCCGGCAGCTCGGCGGCGAGTCGCTGGACGAGGTCCGGCTCACGCACCCCGCCCAGTGGGGGCCGACCCGGCGCAACGTGCTGCTGTCTGCGGCCCGGCTGGCGGGCGTGACCACGGACATCGTGATGGTGCCCGAACCGGTCGCGGCGGCGTCGCACTACGCCTCGCTGTCGGTGGGGCAGGCGCTGGCCGTGTACGACCTGGGCGCGGGCACGTTCGACGTGGCGATCGTCGGCGCGACCCAGAACGGGTTCACCGTGCTCGCCGAGGACGGTCTGTCGGACCTGGGCGGCCTGGACGTGGACCAGGCGCTGTTGGAGCACGTGGGGCGCCAGGTGTCGCACCGCGACCCGGCCGGCTGGCAGCGGCTGCTGCGCCCCGAGTCGACGGCGGACCGCCGTGCGCGTCGGGCGTTGCAGGAGGACGTGAGGGCGGCCAAGGAGTCGTTGTCGCGGCACGCGCACACCGAGGTGCCGATGCCGGAGCCGTTCGAGGACGTCCTGGTCAACCGGTCCGACCTGGAGGCGCTGGTCCGGCCGAGCATGTTGCGCAGCGCGGAGCTGCTGGCCTCGACGATCCGGTCCACCGGCATGGCGCCCAACCAGCTCGCGGGCATCTACCTGGTGGGCGGGTCGAGCCGGATCCCGCTGGTGGCGACCATGATCACCGAGCAGGTGCGGGTGGTGCCGACCAGCCTGGACCAGCCGGAGACGGCGGTCGCGCTGGGCGCGCACCACGTGCCCAAGGACGGCGTGACGCCGCGCGCCGAGCAGCGCCCGGCGAAGGTGGCCACCGAGCCCGCGACCGTGGTGACCAAGCCGGTGACCGGCCCGAACCCCGTCGCCACCGCCCCGTACCCGCCGAACCCGACCGCCAGCGGCGGTTACCCGGTGAACCCGGCGGTCAGCGGTGCCTACCCGGTGAACCCGGCGGTGAGCGGCCCGTACCAGGTCAACCCGGCGGTCAGCGGCCCGTACCAGGTGAACTTCCCGCAGACGGGTCCGCAGCAGTTCAACTTCCCGAGCGTCGCGCCGCGCGCGCAGCCGCCGCAGAAGAAGCCGAGCAAGAACGTGCTGATCGCGGTGGGTGCGGCCGTGGTGGTCGCGGTGGCGGCGGTGGGTGGCTTCTTCGCGTTCGCCGGCGACGGCGTGCCCGGCGTGGAGGAGTGCAAGACCGAGACCGAGAAGGACGCCCAGGGCTTCACGCAGTGCCTGAAGCAGCTCGCGGGCAAGGTGCCGGACACGAGCACGTGCAAGGCGGGCGGTGCGGCCGGTGTGTCGGGTATCAGCGCCATCAAGGGCACCGTGGTGAGCTGCGCGGTCCAGGGCGACTACTCGGTGCAGTACATCCTCACCGAGACGGTCACGGGCGCGCAGCAGGGCGCGGACGCCGTGGTCCGCTCCTTGAAGACCGACATGGTCGAAGCGGAGTGGGCGGGCAACGGGCTGAAGGGCAAGTACCGGGCCGCTGCGGACGGTGGTGTGGGGTTGCTCGCATTCACTGCGGACGACCGGCCGCTGCTCGGCATCGTGACCAAGAGCGGCGGTGGCGACCTCACGGCCGACGCCATCGCCGACTTCTTCGAGAGCACCGTCCAGCCCGGTACCTGACACTTACGGAGGCTGTGCGCAGGCCGTTCGGCCTGGCACGATGATGATCATGACCACGGTCGAGGTGGTTCAGCGGCGGGTGCTCCGGGTCCTCGGGGTGACCCAGGTGCTCGGCGCGGCGGGCGTCACCATCGGCCTGGCCGTGTCGACGCTGATCGCCGCCTCGCTGTCCGGTTTGGACGCGGTCGGCGGCCTGGCGCAGACCGCCGCGGTCCTCGGCGCGGCCCTGTTCGCCCTGCCCTCGGCACGCCTGGCCGCACGCCGTGGCCGCCGCCCGGCGCTCATCCTCGGCTACGGCGCGGGCGCGGCCGGCGCCCTGGTCGCGGCGTGCGCGGTGGTCCTCGGCTCGTGGCAGGTGCTGGTCGCCGCGCTGGTCCTGTTCGGGGCCGCGAGCAGCGCGAACCTGGCCGCCCGGTACGCCGGGACGGACCTGGCACACCCCCGGCGGCGGGCCCGCGCGCTGGCGGTCGTGGTGTGGGCGGCGACGCTCGGCGCGGTCGCCGGGCCCAACCTGGCCGACCCGGCGGGGCGGCTCGTCGCGGGGCTCGGCCTGCCGGTGGGTGCGGGCCCGTACCTGGCGGCGGCGCTGCTGTTCGGCGTGGCCGCGCTGGTCGTGCTGCGCTTCCTGCGGCCCGACCCGCTGACCACCGCGCAGTCGGCGGCACCGGTGACGCCCGCGCACTGCGCCGGGGGAGTGGGCGACACGCGCGGGTCCGGCGCGGTGTGGCGCGCGCTGCCCGCGACCGGGAAGCTCGCGCTGGGCGGTATCACGCTGTGCCACACGGCGATGGTGGGGCTCATGTCGATGACTCCCGTGCACATGGACCACGCGGGGTCGTCGCTCCAGGTCGTGGGCGTGGTGATCAGCCTGCACGTCGCGGCGATGTACGCGGCCAGCCCGCTGTTCGGGTGGCTGGCCGACCGGCTGGGCCGGGTGCCCGTGCTCGCCGTCGGCTCGGCGCTGGTGGTGGCCGCCTCCGGCGTCGCGGGCATGGCGCCGGCGCACGACGCGCCGCAGCTCGCGGTCGGTCTGGCGCTGCTCGGCCTCGGCTGGTCGGCGGGTCTGGTGGCGGGGTCCGCGCTGCTCACCGAGTCGGTCGCGGTGGCCGACCGGCCGGCCGCGCAGGGGCTGTCCGACCTGTGCATGAACATCGGCGGTGCGGCCGGCGGCATCACGGCGGGGATCGTGGTGACGGCCTGGTCTTACGCCGCGCTGGGGCTGATCGTGGGGTTCACGGCGCTGCCGCTGCTGGTGGCGTGCCTGTTCACGGCGTTGCAGCGGGTCCGCTGATCACTTCCTGCGGTGGTGGTACCACCAGGCGCGGAGCCCGACCACGATCGCGGCGATCAGACCCGCGATGACCACGATCTGGTAGAGCCACGAGGCCGTCGAGTCGTCCATGGTGCGAGGTTAGCGGGCGGCGGCGGCGAATCCGCGCACCCGGCTCGTCTCGCCGGCCGTGCGCCACACCATTCCCCATTCCAGGTGAGGAGCGCCTTCAAGGGGCAGGAACGCGATCTTGGGGCGCGCGAAGTACTCGGCCGCGTGCGCGCCCAGCGGGCACACGCCTTCACCGTTCACGACGACCGTCATGAGTTCCTGGAACGTCGTGAGGGCGCGGCCACGCGCGATGGGCAGACCCGACGGCGTGGTGTCGCGCCAGAAGGCGGCGCGGAACACGGTGTCGCGGGCGAGGTCTTCCATGGTGACGCGCGGCTGCCTGGTGAACGGGTGGTCGTCGGCGACCGCCAGGACCACCGGCTCGCGGTGCACCACCGGGCCCGCCGTGAGGTCGGGCTCGTCGACCGGGAACAGCGTCACCAGCACGTCCACCTCGTCGTCCCGGAGCAGCGTGAACGGGTCCCCGAACGGCGCTTCGCGGACCCGGACCTCGCTGCCCGGGTGCGCGGCGCGGAAGCGGGCCAGGACGTCCGGGACGAGGTCGGCGAGCGCGGGGGCCTCGAAGCCCACCCGCAGCAGGCCGGTGCCGCGCCCGGCCGCGACGGCGCGTTCGACGCCCTCCACGATCCGCCGGTACGCGGGGCCGATGTCGTCGCGCAGCCGCCGACCGATGGGGGTCAGCGCGACGCGCCTGCTGGTGCGCTCGAACAGGGGCGCCCCGATGCGGCGTTCCAACTGCTTCACGGTCTGGCTGACGCGGGCCTGGGAGACGTGCAGGCGGGCGGCCGTGCGGCTGAAGTGCAGCTCCTCGGCCAAGGTCAGGAAGATCTCGATGTCCCGCCGTTCCATAATGCCCAGATTATCGTTCGTTGCGTTCCCGGTCGTTGATGAGCCCGCCGTCCGGGGAGATCGTTGCCTCATGGAGAACACGCTGCTCATCCGGGCCGACCAGGCCGAGAAGCTCACCGCCGACCCCGCTGCCGTCGTCACCCTGCTCGCCGACCTGGAGGGCCTCACCAGCAACCGCTCCACCTTCCTGGACGGTGCGGACGGTGCGCCGCCGCACTTCCACACCCGGGCGTCGGAGCTGTTCTTCGTGCTCGACGGCACCCTTCAGGTGCTGCTCGACCAGGACGTCCTCACGCTGGAGCGCGGCGACTTCCTGGTCGTGCCGCCGCGCACGCCCCACGCGTTCGGCGCGGCCAAGGGCGCGGACGCCGACGTGCTGTTCGTCTTCACGCCCGGCATGGGCCGGTTCGACTACTACCGCCTGCTGGACCGCGTCCAGCGCGGTCAGGCCGACCCCGCCGAGATCGGCGCGTCGCAGGACCTCTACGACAACCACTACGTCGACAGCCCGGCGTGGAAGGCGGCGCGCTAGCCTGGGTGCGATGCGCAATACGGTGTTCCGCAAGCTGATGTCCGGCGAGTTCGGCCAGGTCAGGGCGGAGATGGTGGCCAGGGACCACGTGATGTCCGCCCTCGGCGGGCGCACCGCCGACGAGGCACTGGAGGCGGGCCTGCCGCCGAAGGAGATCTGGTTGGCCGTCTGCGACGCGTTCGACGTGCCGGAACACCGGCGGTGACCGGCGAGTCGACCGGGCGGTCGAACACCTGTTCGGCTATAGTCCCCGACACGTCCGGGTGACACATCCCCGCTGGTGACCCGGTCTCCGCCGAGAAATGTCGTACCCCGCCCGTAACGTCGGCCCCGACATCGCTCAGCGACCCAGAAGACAAACCGAGGTGGACTCCAGATGGCACAGGCACCCGACCGGGACAAGGCCCTCGAACTGGCCCTGGCCCAGATCGACAAGCAGTTCGGCAAGGGCTCGGTCATGCGGCTCGGCGAGGAAGGCCGCGCCCCGATCGAGGTGATCCCGACCGGCGCGATCGCGCTCGACGTCGCGCTCGGCATCGGTGGCCTGCCCCGAGGCCGCGTGGTGGAGATCTACGGCCCGGAATCGTCCGGTAAGACGACCGTCGCGCTGCACGCCGTGGCCAACGCCCAGCGCAACGGCGGCATCGCCGCGTTCATCGACGCGGAGCACGCGCTCGACCCGGACTACGCCCGCAAGCTCGGCGTCGACACCGACGCGCTGCTGGTGTCCCAGCCGGACACCGGCGAGCAGGCGCTGGAGATCGCGGACATGCTGGTCCGCTCCGGTGCGCTGGACATCCTGGTGATCGACTCGGTGGCCGCGCTGGTGCCCCGGGCCGAGATCGAGGGCGAGATGGGCGACAACCACGTCGGCCTCCAGGCGCGGTTGATGAGCCAGGCGCTGCGCAAGATCACCGGTGCGCTGAACACGTCCGGCACCACCGCGATCTTCATCAACCAGCTGCGCGAGAAGATCGGCGTGATGTTCGGCTCCCCGGAGACCACGACCGGTGGCAAGGCGCTGAAGTTCTACGCGTCGGTCCGCCTGGACGTGCGCCGCATCGAGACGCTGAAGGACGGCGGCGAGCCGGTCGGCAACCGCACCCGCGTCAAGGTCGTGAAGAACAAGGTCGCCCCGCCGTTCAAGCAGGCCGAGTTCGACATCCTCTACGGCCAGGGCATCAGCCGCGAGGGCTCGCTCATCGACATGGGCGTCGACCAGGCGATCCTGCGCAAGTCCGGTGCCTGGTACACCTACGAGGGCGACCAGCTCGGGCAGGGCAAGGAGAACGCCCGCAAGTTCCTGCGCGAGAACCCCGACGTGGCGAACGAGATCGAGAAGCGGATCAAGGACAAGCTCGGCATCGGCGCGACCCTCGACGCCGACGACAGCGCGCCCGCGCCGGTCGACTTCTAGCGGTGGCGGGGCACGGCGGCCGTGGTCGCGGGGCACCTCGCGACCTCGCGGCCGACGCCTGGGGCGATCCGGCGGTGCCGGGCGGGTCAGGCGGGCCGGTGGACGGCCGGGCGGATGTCGAGCCGGTGGGTTCGGGCGGTGGTCCGGTGGACGGCCGGGCGGGCGCTGAGCCGGCCGAGGACGACCCGTTCGAGGTGTGGGGCCAGCGCCGGGGTGAGGCCGGTGAAGCCGTGCCGTTCACGCCCGCCGGCGGGCCGGTCGGTGGTGTGGACGACGACCCGTTCGAGGCGTTGGGCCGGCGGCGGTCGGCGTCGGGTGAGGCGCTGCCCGCCGGGCCCGGGTTTGCCCGGGTCGAGCAGGTCGAGTGCCCTGCCGAGGATCCGTTCGCGGAGCCGGTGTCCGAGGCTGGGGCCGGGTCTGCGGTCGAGCCTGGGTCTGCGGTCGAGCCTGGAGCTGGAGCTGAGGCCGGGTCTGCGGTTGAGGCCGGGTCTGCGTTCGAGCCGCCGGTCAAGCCCGAGTCCTCGTCCGTGGGGGTGTCCTGGGGCGAGGGGCAGGAGCAGTCCGGTCGCGGGCGGGGGGCCTCCGGGAGGGGGCGGTCCGGTCGTGGGCGAGGGTCGGGGCGGCGTGGGGAGCGGGAGGGCGAGCCGGATGCGGAGGCCGCGCCGGTCGACCCCGCGAAGGAGCGGCGCAAGGCGGCGGACATCTGCTACGCCCTGCTGACCGCGCGGGCCCGCACCCGCGTGGAACTCAGAGACGCCCTGCTGCGCAAGGGGATCCGCGAGGAGACCGCCGAACTGGTGCTCGGGCGGTTCGACCGTGCGGGTCTGATCGACGACGCCGCGTTCGCCGAGGTCTGGGTCCGGTCCCGGCACACCTACCAGGGCCTGGGGCGTCGGGCGCTGGCGCGGGAGCTGCGGCGCAAGGGCGTGGCCGACGAGGTGGCCGCCGAAGCCGTCGCGGCCGTGGACGACGAGGCCGAGCAGGAGCGGGCGCGGGAGCTGGTGCGCAAGAAGCTCCGCTCGATGTCCGGTGTGGACGACCAGGCGAAGATCCGCCGGCTGGTCGGTGCCCTGGCGCGCAAGGGTTACGCCGAGGGCATGGCCTACCGGGTGGTGCGCGAGGAGCTGCGCGCCGCCGAGGTCGACTCGCCGCTGGACGACTTCCTGCCCGACTGAGCACGTGCTCCTCCCGCACAGCGACCGGTGCAGTGGTGCCGGTCCCGGTGTCCGCGCCGGCTATCGTGGCGCGGACCGAGGGGGAGGCGCTGTGGGAAACGCCGTGAGGCACGTCGTCTGGGACTGGAACGGCACGCTGCTGGACGACGTCCACGCCATGCTGGGCGCGGTGAACCGGGTGTGCCTGCACTACGGCCGGGCCGCCGTCGAGCTGGACGAGTGGCGCGCGATGTTCAGCCGCCCGCTGCCCGCCTGCTACGAGCGCCTGCTCGGACGGGCCCTGTCCGCGCGGGACTGGGACGACATCGACGTGCTCTACCACGAGGAGTACCGCGCGCTGCTGGACACGTGCCGGCTGGCGGCGGGCGTGCCGGACCTGCTGCGCGGCTGGTCGGGCACGCAGTCGCTGCTGTCGCTGTGGTTCCACGACGAGCTGGTCCCGCTGGTCGACCGGCACGGGCTGACCGGCCTGTTCACCCGGGTCGACGGGCTGCGCCGGGCGGCCGGCGGCGGGTCGAAGGCCGGGCACCTGGCCGCGCACCTCGCCGATCAGGGCCTCGACCCGGCGGACGTGCTGCTGGTCGGTGACGTGGTGGACGACGCCGAGGCGGCGCTGCACGTCGGCGCGCGGGCGGTCCTGGTCACCACCGGCATGGGCGACCGGCCCCGGCTCACGGCGACCGGCGTCCCGGTGGTCGACTCGATCCAGGAGGCGTTCGCCCGCTTCACCTGACGAGCCGCCCGGTGCCGGGACGCGGAGCCCGGCACCGGGGGAGTCGGCGTCAGAGCGCGGACGCGGCCTTCGCCAGGGCTTCGACCCGGTCGAAGTCGCCGGCGGCCAGCGCGTCCTTCGGCGTCAGCCACGACCCGCCGACGCAGCCGACGTTCGGCAGCGCCAGGTAGCGCGGCGCGGTGTCCACCGTGATGCCGCCGGTCGGGCAGAAGCGCAGGCCGGGCAGCGGGCCGCCGACCGACTTGAGGAAGTCCGCGCCGCCCGCAGCCTCGGCCGGGAAGAACTTCAGCGCGGTCAGGCCCCGCTCGGCCAGCTCCATCGCCTCGGACACGGTCGCCGCGCCCGGCAGGAACGGCAGGCCGGTGTCCTCCACGGCGTTGAGCACGCGGGCCGTCGACCCCGGGGTGACCAGGAACGCCGCACCGGCCTTGGCGGCCTGCTCGGCGTGCTCCGGCGCGGTCACGGTGCCCGCACCCAGCACGATGTCCGGCACCTCGGCGGCGATCCGCTCGATCGCGCCCAGGGCGGCGGGGGTGCGCAGGGTCAGCTCGATGACGCGGATGCCCCCGCGCAGCAGCGCCCGCGCCAGCGGCACGGCCTGCTCGGCGTCGTCCAGCACGACGACCGGGATGACGGGGGACAGGTCCAGCAGATCAGCGCTGGTGGTCACCGGGTTACCTCCTGGTTCGCGCGGCCCGCGAAGTGCGAGGCCGCGATGGGGCCGAACACGCTGGCGCCCCGGTCGGCCGGTCCGACCGAGCGGCGCAGCGCGGCGAACAGCTCACGTCCGGTGCCGGTCCACGCCTGCGCGTCCGGCGGGAAGTCCACCAAATCGCGGGCGGCGAGCTCGGCCGGGTCCACCAGCGCCTCCAGCGTGCCGGTCCCGGCGTCGACGCGCAGCACGTCGCCGTCGCGCACGCGGGCCAGCGGGCCGCCGACGGCGGCTTCCGGCGTGACCTGGATGGCGGCCGGGATCTTGCCCGACGCGCCGGACATCCGGCCGTCGGTGACCAGCGCGACCCGGAAGCCCCGGTCCACCAGCACGCCCAGCGCGGGGATGAGCTTGTGCAGCTCGGGCATCCCGTTGGCCTGCGGGCCCTGCTGCCGAACCACGACCACGACGTCGCGCTCCAGCTCGCCCGCCCGGAACGCGGCGCTGAACGCCTCCTGCGAGGTGAACACCCGCGCGGGGGCCTCGACCACCCGGTGCTCGGGCTTGACCGCCGACACCTTGATCACCGCGCGGCCCAGGTTGCCGCTCAGCATCCGCAGCCCGCCGTCGGCCGCGAACGGGTCCGACACCGGCCGCAGCACCTCCGGGTCCAGCGTGTGGCCCGGACCGTTCCGCCAGGTCAGCACACCTTCGACGAGGGTCGGCTCCTGGCGGTAGCGGTCCAGCCCGGTGCCCGCGACGGTGCGCACGTCGGCGTGCAGCAGCCCGGCGTCGAGCAGCGTGCCGACCAGGAACTGGACGCCGCCGGCGGCCTGGAAGTGGTTGATGTCGGCGCTGCCGTTCGGGTAGACCCGGGTGAGCAGCGGCACCACCGCCGACAGGTCGGCGAAGTCGTCCCAGCCGAGTTCGATGCCGGCGGCGGACGCGACGGCCACCAGGTGCATGGTGTGGTTGGTCGACCCGCCGGTGGCCAGCAGCGCGATCACGCCGTTGACCACGGACTTCTCGTCCACCACGTGGCCGACGGGCGTGTAGTCGTCGCCCCGGCTGATCTCCACGGCCCGGCGCGCGGCCTCCTCGGTCAGCGCGCGCCGCAGCCTGGTGCCCGGCGGCACGAAGCTCGCACCGGGCAGGTGCAGGCCCATCACCTCGACCACGAGCTGGTTGGAGTTGGCGGTGCCGTAGAACGTGCAGGTGCCGGGGCTGTGGTAGGAGGCAGCCTCGGCTTCGAGCAGGTCCTCCCGGGTCGCCTTGCCCTCGGCGAACAGCTGCCGCACGCGGGCCTTCTCCGAGTTCGGCAGGCCCGAGTGCATGGGGCCGGCGGGCACCAGGACGGCGGGCAGGTGCCCGAACGACAGGGCGCCGATGAGCAGGCCGGGCACGATCTTGTCGCACACGCCGAGCAGCAGCGCCGCGTCGAACATGTCGTGCGACAGGGCGACGGCGGTGGACATGGCGATCACGTCCCGGCTGAACAGCGACAGCTCCATGCCCGCGCGGCCCTGGGTGATGCCGTCGCACATCGCGGGCACGCCGCCCGCGAACTGGGCGACGCCGCCGACCGCGCGCGCCGCGTCCTTGATCCACGCCGGGTACTCGTCCATCGGCTGGTGCGCGGACAGCATGTCGTTGTAGGCGGACACGATCGCCACGTTCGGGCGACGGTTGGCGCGCAGCAACTCCTTGTCACCGCCCGTGATGCCCGCGAAGCCGTGCGCGAAGTTGCTGCACGCGAGGTCCCGGCGGACCGGGCCCTCGGAGTACGACTCGGCGATTCTCTGCAGGTAGGCGGACCGGCTGGCGGCGCTGCGGGCGGCGATGCGGGCCGTCACCTCGGCGACGACGGGGTGCACGCTCATGGTTCGCTGTCTCCGGTGGTGATCACGGGCCGTGGTGGGCCCGGTGGGACGACAGCGCTGGCGTCGCACGGACGGACGTGACAGCACCCACACTATGTCACGACGCGTCCCCTCCACAAAAACGATTCAGGAGGTGAGACGCGACGCGGCGACGTGTGGTGCTTGTCACAGCGGCTCGGAGCGGGCAGAGTCGGCACCCGGACCCCCAAGGGAGGTGCTGCCATGACGTCCTCGGAGATCGTGGAACTGCGTCGAACGCTCGGCCAGCTTCGCCACTGCGTCGGTTCCCTGCGCGCGCGGTACGGCGACGTCGCCGCGGTGCAACGGCTGGCCAACGACGTCGAGCGGATGGACATCGACGCGACCGAGCTCCTCGACCTGGACCGCACACCCCGCCAGCGCGAAGCGCCCCGGGTGGAGAGGGAGGTCGTGGTCGTGCCGGACACCCCCTACGACCCCAAGCTCTGGCACGACGCCGACGACGAGGGTCTTGGCGGGTACCGCCACACCTGAACGACCACGAGCCCGGCCCCCGCGTCACCACGCGGGGGCCGGTTTCGGTTTTCCAGCCCCCTGTCCCCGACCTGCCGTCCCGCCCCCGCCCCCGGTCCCGGCAGCCCCGACCCCCGTCCCCGAACGAGCTCGACCGAACCGACCGACCGTCCCCGCCACAACGAAGTGGAACCGAGGTGAGGTATGAGGGCGCAGATCGCCCAGCGCACGTTGCGCACGGACCGGTGGTGGCTACCGCCCCTGGTGACCGTCGTGGGTCTGCTGCTGATCTCGATCTACGCGGCGGTGCGCACCTTCATGGGCGACTACTACTGGGTCGACGAGTACCGGTACCTGACGCCCATGTACTCGCCCTGCCTGAGCCAGGAGTGCGTGGAGGCGGCGGCGCACTTCGGTCGCCCGCTGCCCGAGCTGCCGGGGTTCCTCACGCCCCCGGTGGTGATCATCCCGTTCCTGCTGGGGTTCCGGGTGACCTGCTACTACTACCGCAAGGCGTACTACCGCTCCGCCTGGATGTCGCCGCCGGCGTGCGCGGTCGCCGAACCGCACGCCAAGTACACCGGTGAGACCCGGTTCCCGCTGGTCGCCCAGAACCTGCACCGCTACTTCTTCTACGCGGCCTCGGTCCTGTTGCTGATCAACATCTACGACGCGGTCTACTCGCTGACCGCCGGGTTCGGCGTGGGCAACATCGTGCTGCTGGTGAACGTGGCGCTGCTCGGCGCGTACACGCTGTCCTGCCACTCGTGCCGGCACATCGCGGGCGGGCGGCTCAAGCACTTCTCCAAGCACCCCGTGCGGTACTGGATGTGGACCCGGATCTCCCAGCTGAACGCCCGCCACATGCAGTTGGCGTGGGCCTCGCTGATCTTCGTCTGCGTCACCGACCTCTACGTCGCGCTGGTCTCCTCCGGGACGATCGCCGACCTCCGGATCATCGACTGAGGAGTTGGACTTGCCCGAGGTGGAACGGCATTCGTTCGACGTGCTGGTGATCGGCGCGGGAGGCGCCGGCCTGCGCGCGGCGATCGAGGCCAGGGAGCACGGGATGCGCACGGCGGTGCTGTGCAAGTCGCTGTTCGGCAAGGCGCACACGGTGATGGCCGAGGGCGGCATCGCCGCGGCCATGGGCAACGTCAACTCCAACGACAACTGGCAGGTGCACTTCCGCGACACCATGCGCGGCGGCAAGTTCCTGAACAACTGGCGGATGGCGGAGCTGCACGCGCGCGAGGCCCCGGACCGGGTGTGGGAGTTGGAGACCTACGGCGCGCTGTTCGACCGCACCAAGGACGGCCGGATCAGCCAGCGCAACTTCGGCGGCCACGAGTACCCGAGGCTGGCGCACGTCGGCGACCGCACCGGCCTGGAGCTGATCCGCTCGTTGCAGCAGAAAGTCGTGTCGCTGCAACAGGACGACCACGCGGCGACCGGTGACTACGAGTCGCGGCTGAAGGTCTTCCAGGAGTTCACCGTCACGGAGCTGGTGCTCGACGGCGGGCGGATCGCGGGCGCGTTCGGGTACTGGCGCGAGTCCGGCAGGTTCGTGCTGTTCGAGGCACCCGCCGTGGTGCTGGCGACCGGTGGCATCGGCAAGTCGTTCAAGGTGACCTCGAACTCGTGGGAGTACACCGGGGACGGGCACGCGCTCGCGCTGCGGGCGGGCGCGTCGCTGATCAACATGGAGTTCATCCAGTTCCACCCGACGGGCATGGTGTGGCCGCCGTCGGTGAAGGGGATCCTGGTCACCGAGTCCGTGCGCGGCGACGGCGGCGTGCTGCGCAACTCGGACGGCAAGCGGTTCATGTTCGACTACATCCCCGAGGTGTTCAAGGACAAGTACGCCGACAACGAGGCCGAGGCCGACCGCTGGTACGCCGATCCCGACCACAACCGCCGGCCCCCGGAGCTGCTGCCGCGCGACGAGGTGGCGCGCGCCATCAACTCGGAGGTCAAGGCGGGTCGGGGTTCCGAGCACGGCGGCGTGTTCCTGGACGTGTCGACCCGGCTGCCCGCCGAGGAGATCGTCCGGCGGCTGCCGTCGATGCACCACCAGTTCAAGGAGCTGGCGGACGTCGACATCACCGCGCAGCCGATGGAGGTCGGGCCGACCTGCCACTACGTGATGGGCGGCGTGCAGGTCGAACCCGACACCGGGGCGTCCTCGGTGCCGGGGCTGTTCGCGGCCGGCGAGGTGTCCGGCGGGATGCACGGCTCCAACCGGCTCGGCGGCAACTCGCTGTCCGACCTGCTGGTGTTCGGCCGCCGCGCGGGCGAAGGCGCGGCGGCCTACGTGTCCGGGCTCGGCGAGCGGCCGGCGTGCTCGGACGAGGCGGTCGCCGAGGCGCACCGCGTCGCCGTGGAACCGTTCTCGCGCGAGGGCGGCGAGAACCCGTACACGCTGCACGTGGAGTTGCAGCAGGCGATGAACGACCTGGTCGGCATCATCCGGCGGGCCGAGGAGATGGGCCAGGCGCTGCAGCGCCTGGACGACCTCAAGCAGCGCGCGCTCTCGCTGACCGTCGAGGGCCACCGCCAGTTCAACCCCGGCTGGCACTTGGCGCTGGACCTGCGGAACATGCTGCTGGTCAGCGAGTGCGTGGCCCGCGCGGCGCTGCTGCGCACCGAGTCGCGCGGCGGCCACACCCGCGACGACCACCCGGGCATGGACCCCGACTGGCGGCGGAAGCTGTTGGTGTGCACGGCGTCCGGCGCGGACGTCGAGGTCGCCGAGCAGCCGCAGGTCCCGATCCGGGCGGACCTGCTGGCGCTGTTCGAGTCCACCGAGCTGCAGAAGTACCTGACCGCCGACGAACTGGAGGGCTGACATGGGGTACCAGGGGCACTTCAGGGTGTGGCGCGGTGATGCGGACGGGGGCGGCCTGCACGACTTCACCGTGGAGGTGAACGAGGGCGAGGTCGTCCTCGACGTGATCCACCGGTTGCAGGCCACCCAGGCGGCGGACCTGGCCGTGCGGTGGAACTGCAAGGCCGGCAAGTGCGGCTCGTGCTCGGCGGAGATCAACGGCCGGCCCCGGCTGCTGTGCATGACCCGGATGTCGGTGTTCGCCGAGGACGAGACGGTCACCGTCACGCCGATGCGCACGTTCCCGGTGATCCGCGACCTCGTGACCGACGTGTCCTACAACTACGAGAAGGCGCGTGAAGTCAAGGCGTTCCAGCCGCCGAAGGGCGTCGCGCCGGGCGACTACCGGATGGCCCAGGTCGACGTCGAGCGGTCCCAGGAGTTCCGCAAGTGCATCGAGTGCTTCCTGTGCCAGAACACCTGCCACGTGGTGCGCGACCACGAGGAGAACAAGGAGGCGTTCTCCGGCCCGAGGTTCCTGATGCGGGTGGCGGAACTGGAGATGCACCCGCTGGACGAGGCGGACCGGGTCCGGGACGCGCAGTCCGAGCACGGCCTCGGCCTGTGCAACATCACCAAGTGCTGCACGGAGGTCTGCCCGGAGCACATCAAGATCACCGACAACGCCCTGATCCCGATGAAGGAACGCGTCGCGGACCGCCGCTACGACCCGCTCGTCTGGCTGGGCGACAAGCTGTTCCGCAGGTCCTGATGGCAGTCGGCCGGGTGGTCGCCACCCGGCCGACTCCGCATGGACGAACCGGTCAGACGTGTACGACCACTACGCGCTCCTCTTTCGCGCGTTGCGGTTCTTCGACCAGCCGGTGCAGGTCGTCAGGATCGCTGGTGAGCAGTACGACGGGGCGAGCTTGCCTCAACGCGGTGGCCGCGACCATTGCGTCGACTGCGCACCGATGCCCGGACAGGCCGGTGCTCCCGAGCAGTTCCCCGGCGGACCGTCCGATTTCTGGGGTCACCGGTACGACCACGACTCTGGACAGAACGCGGTGTACCGGTGCGTCACGGGCTCCTCCGCGAAGCACCTCCGCCAAGGTGACCGCGCTGACGACGGCCCTGCCGCGACGAAGACGTGCGGTGTCCAGGTAGGCCCGGGCACGGGGGTCCCCGGCCGCGATCTTGACCAACCCTTCACTGTCGAGGACCAGGGTCCCGCCGCTCACTGCCGGACGTCCGGCCAAGCCGCTCCCGCCTCCGCCAAGAACCGCTCCGGCACGGGGCCGTGCTCCTCGTCCAGCAACGCGGCCAGCTCACCCAGCAGGTCCAGCTCCAACTGCCGTGCGACGGCTTCGGTCACGTACTGGCTGAACTCGCCACGACCCACCCGTCGTTGCACGGCCGCAGTCAGCTCCTCGGGCATCGACACGCTGACCTTGCGCGCTCGTCCGAGGGGGTGGCCGGCTTGCCGGGACTCCGGGTGGGCGACCGGGTCATCTCCGGACGGTGGATGCCACGGAGGCGATGCCTCGCCCGTGCCGTGGAGGGACGCCAGTTGTCGGGCGAGCCTCGTCACCGATTCAGCATGACCGGCGAGCGAAGGTGGACCCACCTCCGCGTCAGCGGGCTCGAAAGGGCGTGCGGCCATAGTTCGATACTACCAGCGGTAGTAAGGTGGAGCTGCTGTTGCATCACATGCAACAGGAGATCCATTGATTCCGTTCACCGACGACCGTCGGCCCGGCCCTGCTCAGCCGCCCTCGGTCCAGTAGCGCTGGAGCCTGGCGACCGCTTCGTCCTTGCTCATCCCGGCCACCTCGGACTCGTCGAGGCCGGCACGCGTGATCAACATGTGCACGAGGTCGGCGGGCAGGGCCGCCGCCGGCGGCTCAGGCGCCCCACGAGCAGGTCTGATGCCGTCCCGCACGCATGACCAGAACGTCGGTTCGTCGACGTCGAGTTGATCGCGGAGGATGTGCTTCCACACGCTCTGCCCGTAGTTCGTGCGGTCCACCGGGTGCGAGACGCGGGTGCGCAGAACCCTGCCGTCGACAAGATCGAGTTCACAGGTGACGTGATGCGTCCCGGTTCGGCCGCGGGCGTCGCGCACCCGGCGCCATTCCTCTGCCCGGCAGAACGTTTCGTGATCTCTGCGCGTGGGCTGCGGCCAGGAAGTCACCGCGCGGAACCGACGAGCCAGTCGCGTAGCTGCTCGTCGTCGCTGAAGCTGATCAGGTGCACCAATCCCCAGTTGTCGCGGTGGTTCGGGGCGTTGAGCAGGCGCTCCTGCCAGTCGTCCGCGTACTCCCGCAGAGCGTCGATCATCTCGGTGATCGCCTCGTCGAACGACGCGCCGTCAGCGGCCACCGGCAGCCCTGGGATGAACACCGACCAGCCGCCTGCCTCCGGGACGACCTGGGTGCGCGCCGGAACGATCGATGCGAGGAAGTCGCGCAGCCGCTTCACGTCCACGACAGCTGTCGTGGCCGAATCACGACGAACCGTGGCAACCCGCCCCGTCTCCGCAGCATCCAGCAAGTCCTTCAAGTGCGCGCGAGCGTCGGTGTAGCTGTCGTAGTGAACTGCAGACATGCCGGCCTCCCCGGGTGGTCCTGACGACCAGGATGCCTGCGCGACGTAAGTACGTCAAGTACGTCAAGTACGTCAAGTACGTCAAGTGCTTCTGCGCGTGCTGCGACTGCGAGCGGAGGTGGCAGAGCCGGGGCAACATCCGTCGCCCCGGCTCCGACCGGCTACTTCACCTGCTGAACGCGATCAGCTGCACCCGGAGGTGGAGCCGCAGCCCTCGCACAGGTAGCACGAGCCCGCCGGGCGCATCTTCGTGCCGCAGGTCATGCACAGCGGGGCGTCGGCGGTCGTGCCCAGGTGCAGTTCCAGCAGCTCGGTGGAGCTGCCCACCTGGACGTTCTGCGCCTGCGGCTTCTCCTCGACGGCGGCCTTCGGGGTCGCGTCGACCGACGTGCGCAGGCCCTCCAGGTCCACGTCGCCGCTGCCGTAGTTCTCGTTCACCTGCGCGGTCCGCTCGTCGGCGGTGAAGATGCCGAGCTGCGAGCGCTTCTCGAACGGCAGGTAGTCCAGCGCCAGGCGGCGGAACAGGTAGTCCAGGACGCTGGTGGCGATCCGGACGTCCGGGTCGTCGGTCATGCCGGCCGGCTCGAAGCGCAAGTTCTGGAACTTCGAGACGTAGAACTCCAGCGGGATGCCGTACTGGAGGCCCACCGAGATCGACATCGAGAACGCGTCCATCACGCCGGCCAGGGTGGAGCCCTGCTTGCCGAGCTTGACGAAGATCTCGCCCAGGCCGTCGTCCGGGTACGAGCCGGCGTGCAGGTAGCCCTCCGCGCCGCCCACCGTGAACGACACGGTCTGAGACGGGCGCTTCTTGGGCAGCCGCTTGCGGACCGGGCGGTACTCCACGACCGTCTCGGGCTTGGCCTCGGCCGACGCCTTCGCGGACTTGCCCGCCGACAGCGGCTGGCCGACCTTGCAGTTGTCGCGGTAGATGGCCAGCGCCTTCAGGCCCATCTTCCAGCCCTGGTAGTAGACGTCCTCGACGTCCTCGACGGTCGCCGTCTCCGGCATGTTCACCGTCTTGGAGATCGCGCCGGACAGGAACGGCTGGACCGCCGCCATCATCCGGACGTGGCCCATCGGCGCGATGGAGCGGTCGCCCATGGCGCAGTCGAAGACCTCGTAGTGCTCCAGCTTGAGGCCGGGCGCGTCGACCACGTGGCCGTGCTCGCCGATGAACTCGACGATCGCCTCGACCTGCTCGTCCTGGTAGCCCAGGGACTTCAGCGCGCGCGGCACCGTCTGGTTGACGATCTGCATGGAGCCGCCGCCGACCAGCTTCTTGAACTTGACCAGGGCGAGGTCGGGCTCGATGCCGGTGGTGTCGCAGTCCATCATCAGGCCGATGGTGCCGGTCGGGGCCAGCACCGACGCCTGCGCGTTGCGCCAGCCGTTCTTCGCGCCGACCTGGATGCCGTCCTGCCACGCGCGGGTGGCGACCTTGTGCACCGCCGAGTCGTTCGCGTGGAGCGTGCGGATCAGGTCGTTGGCGGCGGCGTGCTTGCGGATGACCCGCTGGTGCGCCTCGGCGTTGCGGGCGTAGCCCTCGTACGGGCCGACGATCCCGGCCAGCTCGGCGGACCGCTTGTAGGCCACCGCCTGCATCAGCGAGGTGATGGTGGCGGCGAGCGAACGGCCGCCCTCCGAGTCGTAGGCGTGGCCGGTGGCCATCAGCAGCGCGCCCAGGTTGGCGTAGCCGATGCCGAGCTGGCGGAACTTGCGGGTGGTCTCTGCGATCGGCTCGGTCGGGAAGTCCGCGAAGCTGATCGAGATCTCCATCGCGGTGATGACCAGCTCGACCGACTTGGCGAACAGCTCCGCGTCGAACCGGCCGTCGTCCTTGAGGAACTTCATCAGGTTCAGCGATGCGAGGTTGCAGCTGGAGTTGTCCAGGTGCATGTACTCCGAGCACGGGTTCGAGGCGGTGATCCGACCGGACTCCGGCGTGGTGTGCCAGTCGTTGATCGTCCCGTCGTACTGGATGCCCGGGTCGGCGCACTCCCACGCCGCCTTGGCCAGCTTGCGGAACAGCGACTTGGCGTCGACGTGCTCGATCACCTCGCCCGTCTGGCGGGCGCGCAGGCCGAACTGGCCGCCGTTCTCGTAGGCGTGCATGAACTCGTCCGACACCCGGATCGAGTTGTTCGCGTTCTGGTACTGCACGGAGACGATGTCCCGACCGCCCAGGTCCATGTCGAACCCGGCGTCGCGCAGCGCGCGGACCTTGTCCTCCTCCCGCGCCTTGGTCTCGATGAACTCCTCGACGTCGGGGTGGTCCACGTCGAGCACGACCATCTTCGCCGCGCGGCGGGTCGCGCCACCCGACTTGATGGTGCCCGCCGACGCGTCCGCGCCGCGCATGAACGAGACCGGGCCGGATGCCGTGCCGCCCGAGGACAGCAGCTCCTTGGAGGAGCGGATGCGCGAGAGGTTCAGGCCCGCGCCCGAACCGCCCTTGAAGATCAGGCCCTCCTCGCGGTACCAGTTGAGGATCGACTCCATGGTGTCGTCCACGGCGAGGATGAAGCACGCGCTGACCTGCTGCGGCGAGTTCGTGCCGACGTTGAACCACACCGGCGAGTTGAAGCTGAACACCTGGTGCAGCAGCATCCAGGTCAGCTCGTGCTCGAACGCCGTGGCGTCCTCGTCGGTGCCGAAGTAGCCGTGCTCGACACCCGCCTCGGTGTAGGTCTTGACGACGCGGTCGATGAGCTGGCGCAGGCTGTGCTCGCGCTGCGGGGTGCCCACCGCGCCCCGGAAGTACTTGCTGGTCACGATGTTCGTCGCGTTCACCGACCAGAAGTCCGGGAACTCGACACCGCGCTGCTCGAAGTTGATCGAGCCGTCGCGCCAGTTCGTCATGACGACGTCGCGGCGCTCCCACGTCACCTCGTCGTAGGGGTGCACGCCCTCGGTGGTGTAAACGCGGGCCACGGCGAGGCGCTTGTCCCCCGCACCGTTCCGGGTGGCCGTCTTCTTGCTGGTGCCACCAACGGTTTCCGTCATTCCCCGTTCCTCTTTCCGCGCGTCGTCGAAATCGGTGGTGCGACCAACGTCCGGGCTCCCGTCCGAGGCGGTCGCGGGCATGTTCGTGTGCCACTGGGTCTGGCGTGGTGCGGCTTTGCGGTGGTGCGGCTCGGTGTGCGGTGGTGCGATTCGCGCGGGGCTAATCCCGCTGCGCGGTGCGCAGGTCCGCGATCTCCTTCTCGAAGTCCTCGACCGAGGAGAACGACCGGTAGACGCTGGCGAAGCGCAGGTACGCCACTTCGTCGAGGTCTCTGAGCGGACCGAGGATCGCCAGGCCCACCTCGTGGCTGGGGATCTCGGCGCAGCCGGTCGCGCGGATGGACTCCTCGACGCGCTGGGCCAGCAGGTGGAACGCGTCCTCGTCCACGGGCCTGCCCTGGCACGCGCGGCGCACGCCGGTGACGACCTTGTCCCGGCTGAACGGCTCGGTCACCCCGGACCTCTTCACCACGGCGAGCACGGCCTCCTCGACGGTGGTGTAGCGGCGGCCACAGCTGGAGCACGACCGGCGGCGGCGGATCACCTGACCTTCGTCCACCTCGCGCGAGTCGACCACGCGGGAGTCCGAGTTCCGGCAGAACGGACAGCGCACGACTGGTCACCCTTCCCTGCGCGGCACCCACCGCATCAGCCCCACTGGCGGGGAATACCCCAACCTGTGGACTGACTACGCCGGTGTCACCACTAGATGTGGGGGTCAACCTATGCCGGTGGCACATCTGGTGCAAGTCGGTCCCCGGCGTGTCGCGGCCGACACGGTCGGGTGAAACTCGCTGCGACGGGGCGGCTACCGGGTGGCTGCCGGGTGACGGCCCGGGGCACGGCCGGCGACACCTTAGCGGCTCCGCGCGGTGGCGCGGGCGGGGTGCGCGGCGTGGCCGTGGGTGACGTGGTGGTGAGCGGCTCGGCGGTGCGTGGCGCGGCCGTGGGCGGCGCGGCAGGCGAGGGGCTCAGCGGGGGAGGGGCGCAGCGGGTAAGAAGCCGTCGCGGCTCTTGGTCGGCCGGTCCTGCCCGGCCGGGCGGGCGGGTGCGGAGCGGGGGAGCATCAGTTCGCCGGTGCGGTGCGGCCGTCCGGGACCACCAGGGGCAGGCCGGGGGTGATCACCGTGGTGTCGGTGAGGTGGTTCAGCTCCTTGATGCGGTCCACCACCGCCTGCGGGTTGCTGTCCGGGGCGGAGCGCTCCGCCACGTCCCACAGCGACTCACCCACCTGGACGTGCACGACGCTGGTCCGTTCGGGGACCGTCGTCGCGCCCGAGCCGTACAGGTAGAGCAGGCTCAGCGCCACCGCCGCCACGACCGCAGCCGCCGCGTAGAGCGCGAACTGGAGGGCCGGGTGGCGGGGGTCCTCGCGGACCTCGCACGCCACCGGGTCGGGCGCGGCGCCCGCGGGGAGCGGGCGGGCGCGCGGCGTGGCGGGGCGGCGCGCGTCCCCGAAGGTGCGCAGGACCCTCGGACCGGGGTGGGCCTGCACTCCCCGGCGCACGTCCTCCGCCGTGGTCCCGTCCACGAGGTCGAACCCGTTCCGCGTGCCAACGACCACCGCCATGACGCCTCCATCGCAGGTCATCCGATCATGATCGAACTGTTGTTCGATCGAACGTCCGTGCGAATGTCTACCACTTCGACCGGGAAATCCGGAAGGACACGCCGACACTTACTTCGAACAGGTGTTTGATCTGGGCGTTGAGTGCGACTACCTTCACAACTGCAAGATCGACGCACAGCCGGCCTGGGCAATCGGGACCGGTGAGGAGGGAAGCACTGTGGCTCGCAAGACCGACGACGACCTGCGCATCGCCGCCGATGCGCCCTCCGCCCCCGGACCCGCCGACATCGCGGGCAACGCCGGGCTCACGCTCCGGCAGCGGAAGGTGCTCGACGTCATCCGGGACTGGCTGGACCGGTTCGGCTACCCGCCCAGCGTCCGGGAGATCGGCGAGGCGGTCGGCCTGACCTCCACCTCCTCCGTCGCGCACCAGTTGCGCGCGCTGGAGCGCAAGGGCTTCCTCCGGCGCGACCCGAACCGCCCGCGCGCGGTGGGCGTGCTGCCCGCCGAGATCGTGACCGGGGTCGACCCGGCCGCGCGGCCGACGCCGGCGTACGTGCCGATGCTGGGCAGGATCGCGGCCGGTGGGCCGATCCTGGCCGAGGAGTCCATCGAGGACGTGTTCCCGCTGCCGCGCGAGATCGTCGGCGAGGGGGAGGTGTTCCTGCTCAAGGTCGTGGGTGACTCGATGGTGGACGCGGCCATCACCGACGGCGACTGGGTGGTCGTCCGCCAGCAGCCGACCGCCGACAACGGCGACGTGGTCGCGGCCATGATCGACGGCGAGGCGACGGTGAAGACGTTCAAGCGTCGGGACGGGCACGTGTGGCTGCTGCCGCACAACTCCGCGTACCAGCCGATCCTGGGCGACGAGGCGTCGATCCTGGGCAAGGTCGTGGCGGTGCTGCGCAGGCTCTGACCGCCGTGGTGGCCACGGCGGGTGCCGGGGCCGGTCACGGTGCTGCGCGGGCTCTGAGCCGGGCAGCGGCGTGCGCCTAGACCCGCCTGCGGCGGGAGCGGCGGATGGCCAGGGCGACCAGCGCCAGCGCGGCTGCTCCCGCGCCCAGCACCGGCCACAGCGGGCGCTCCTCGGGGCTCGCCGAGGTGTCCACCGCCGCCGGCTCACCCCGCCCCGGCTCCTCCGGAGCGGGTGCGGTGGTCGTCGGTTTCGGGATCGCCGACGCCGCCGCTCCGGCGACTGCGCGCACGGTCGAGCTGGTCGCGCCCTGGTTGCCGAACTCCGAGGCGGACAGCAGGGTGCCGTCCGGGTCGAACGCGATGGCCTCGCCCTGCGCCTCGTCCGGCAGCGGGATGCGGACCGGGTCGCCCTCCAGCGCCGTGGCCAGGTCGCCGTCCGGGACGGGGAACAGGTAGGCGTCGGTGTAGGTGCGCAGCGCCGCGACCTTGCCGTCCTTCGACATCGCGCCCCCGGTGACGACCCGGGTCATCACCGAGCTCTGCACCGGGCCGCCCGGCGTGTCGGTGCCGCTGATGGACACCCGCGCGACCTGCTCCAACGGGGTCGGCCCGGCTCCGTCCCACGCGCCGGCGGGCCGGTACACCAGCGCCGACCCGATCGGCTCCTTGGTCACCAGGTGCGGGGTCCCGTCGGCGGCCAGCAGCAGGGCCTCCGCGTCGTGCTTGCCGTCGGGGTAGGTGAAGCGGAAGATCCGCGCCGACCCGTCCTGGCCGACGGCGTGCAGGGCGACCGTCTCGCGGGACTTGCCGTTGTCGCCCGTGTCGGCCAGCCAGAGCGTGCCGTCCGGGGCCAGGGCCAGGTCCTCGACGTCGTACGGGTTGGTCGCGGCGGTGATCGTGTCGGTGATCCGGCAGCGCCGGTCCAGCACGTGCACCTCGATGGCACCGTTGTCGCTGTCGTTGACCGCGAACCACCGGTCACCGTCCGACGCCAGCCCCGACAGCTCTTCCAAGCGCCGGTCGGCCACGTCGCAGACGTCGGCGACGGCCGGCTGCGCCGTGGCGAAGCCGGCCGTCAGGGTCAGGGTCAGCAGTGCGGCGTTGATCAACGGGTCAGGCGCGGCTTCCGTCCACGGCGAACTGCTCCAGCACGCCGGCCAGGTCCGGGCGGACCCGGGCGCTCAGCTCGGTGCCCTCCTCGGTGTGCCGCTCCTTGAGGATCTCGCCCTCGCGGTGGATGCGGGCGACGATCTCGCCGCGCGCGTAGGGCACCAGGGCCTCCACCACGACCTCCGGGCGCGGGATCAGCGTGGCGATGCGCTCCCGCAGCTCCTCGATGCCCTCGCCGGTGCGCGCGGACACCAGGACGGCGGTCGGGAACAGGTGGCGCAGCCGGGCCAGGCCCAGCTCGCCCACCGCGTCGACCTTGTTGACCACCAGCAGCTCCGCCGGCATCGGGTCGTCGCGGCGCTCGCTGATCTCGGAGATCACCTCGCGCACGGCCGTGACCTGCTTCTCCGGCATCCCGTCCGAGCCGTCCACGACGTGCACCAGCAGGTCGGCGTCCGCGACCTCCTCCAGCGTCGACCGGAACGCCTCCACGAGCTGGTGGGGCAGGTGCCGGACGAAGCCGACCGTGTCGGTGAGCGTGTAGGGCAGGCCCTCCGGGGTGGTGCTGCGCCTGGTCGTCGGGTCGAGGGTGGCGAACAGCGCGTCCTCCACCAGCACGCCCGCGCCGGTCAGGGCGTTGAGCAGGCTGGACTTGCCGGCGTTGGTGTAGCCGGCGATGGCCACGTTGGGCACCGCGTTGGCGACCCGGGCACCGCGCTTGGTGTCCCGGATGACGCTCATGGCCGTGATCTGCCTGCGCAGCTTCGCGATCCGGGCGCGGATGCGCCGCCGGTCGGTCTCCAGCTTGGTCTCACCGGGACCGCGCAGGCCCACGCCGCCGTTGCCGCCGCCGGCACGACCACCGGCCTGCCGGGACAGCGACTCGCCCCAGCCGCGCAGGCGGGGCAGCAGGTACTGGAGCTGGGCCAGCTCGACCTGCGCCTTGCCCTCCTTGGAGGAGGCGTGCTGGGCGAAGATGTCGAGGATGAGCGCGGTGCGGTCGACGACCTTGACCTTGAGCTTCTCCTCCAGCTGCCGGAGCTGGCCGGGGGACAGCTCGCCGTCGCAGATCACCGTGTCCGCGCCGGTCGAGATCACGATGTCGCGCAGCTCGGAGACCTTGCCGGAGCCGATGTAGGTGGCCGGGTCGGGCCGGTCGCGCCGCTGCACGAGGCCCTCCAGCACCTCGGAGCCCGCCGTCTCGGCGAGCAGCGCCAGCTCGGCCAGCGAGGCGTCGGAGTCGGCGGCGGTCCCCTCGGTCCACACGCCGACCAGCACGACGCGCTCCAGGCGGAGCTGCCGGTACTCGACCTCGGTGACGTCCTGGAGCTCGGTGGACAAGCCCGAGACGCGGCGCAGCGCGGCTCGTTCGGCGAGGGCGAGCTCGCCGGTGGACAGCTCGGCGTCGTGGTCGAGCCAGTCGTTGCTGTGGTGCGTGTTTTCCGTCATTTGCCTCTCATCGTCGCACGTCCGGACGCCGTCGCCGAGTGGTTAACCGCCGGATCAGTCTCCGGGGTACACCGCGAGGTAGAGCGCCACGCGGTCCCCGGAGGGGTCGCCCGGCTCGGCTGCCAGCTCATCGAACAACGAACGGAGCCGCCGGTTTAGTTCCTCGCGGTCCACCCGGACGACGAGCCGGGTCTGGTCGAGGCGGGCCGGGTCGACCTCGGCGACCTCGGCGAGGTACGCCTCCAGCACGTGGCTGCCGACCGCCGCACCGCCCGCGAGCCGCCACGACAGGCCGGTGGACAGGTAGGGGACCTCCCGCGCGCCCCGGTTGCCGGTGCGCGCCGGCTGCGCCTCCAGGAAGCCCGCGGCGACGAGCTTGCGCACGTGGTGGAGGGTGGTGGCGGGGTCCTTGCCGAGCCGGTGGGCGATCTCCTTGTTGGTGAGCGCGCGGTCGTAGGTCAGCCGGATGATGCGCAACCGCACCGCCGAGGCGAGCGCGGCGGCCTCGGCTTCGGTGGCGGGGCGCCGGTGCATGGTGCGCAGCCTAAGCGATTGACACTTTCCAATCACTTCGGTGAGACTCCCCGCCGTGTCCCTCTGGCATCACCGCGACTTCCGGCTGCTCTGGGCCGGCGACACCATCAGCCAGTTCGGCTCGACCATCGGCCGCACCGTGCTGCCGCTGCTCGCCGTGGGCGCGCTCGCCGCCACCCCGGTGCAGATGGGCCTGCTGACCGCCGCGAGCACGGCCGCGTTCCTGCTCATCGGCCTGCCCGCCGGGGTGTGGGTGGACCGGCTGCGCCGCCGCCCGGTGATGCTCACGGCGGACTTCGTGCGCGCCGCGCTGATGCTGTCCGTCCCCGTCGCCTGGTGGCTGGGCACGCTCACCTTCGCCCACCTCGTCGTGGTCGCGCTGCTGGTCGGGGCGGCCACGGTCATGTTCGACATCGCCTACCAGTCGTACCTGCCCGCGCTGGTCGGGCGGGACCAGCTCGTGGAGGGCAACGCGAAGCTCACCGCGAGCCAGTCCGTGGCCGAGGTGAGCGGACCGGCTGCCGCAGGTGGCGTCGCGCAGGCCGTGGGTGCGGCCAACGGCATCCTGGCCACCGGCGTCGGGTACCTGTGCTCGGCGCTGTTCCTGCTGCGCATCCGCACCGAGGAGCCCACGCCGAGGGTGCCCGACCGGCCCGGCCTGGTCGGCGAGATCGCCGAGGGCCTGCGGTTCGTCTTCGGCAACCGGTCGCTGCGCGCGGTCGTCGGCACCACCGGCACGGCGAACTTCTTCGACGGCGTGGCGCTCGCCGTGCTCGTGCTGTTCCTGGTCCGCGACCTGGGCCTGTCCGAGGGCGTGACCGGGCTGGTGCTCAGCTCGGCGGGCGTGGGCGGCGTGCTCGGCGCGCTGACCGCGAACCGGTGGAACGCGCGGTTCGGCCAGACCCGGGTGATCTGGCTGTCGATACTGGTCACCCAGCCGTTCGGGCTGCTGCTGCCGCTGGCCGGCCCGGACTGGCGGCTCGGGTTCGTGGTGGTCGCGGACCTGGTGCTGGCCTACGGGGCCATCGTCTACAACATCGCCCAGGTCAGCTACCGGCAGGCGATCTGCCCGGACCACCTGCTCGGCCGGATGAACGCCTCCATCCGGTTCGTGGTGTGGGGCGCGCTGCCGCTGGGCGGGCTGGTCGGCGGGCTGCTCGGGTCGCAGGTCGGCATCCTGGCCACGCTGTGGGTCGCGGTGGTCGGGCGCGCGCTCTCACCCGCCTGGGTCGTGTTCTCACCGTTGCGGTCCGCGCACGGCACCGTCACCACTGCGGGCGATGCGGGGCGGGTCGGGTGATCACTAGCGTCGCACCCCATGGTTGACACGACCCTGGTGCGCGACGGTCTCCGGTTCGGCGAAGGACCCCGGCGCGGACCGGACGGCAGGCTCCACTACTCCGACTTCTACGACCACGAGGTGCGCGCGCTCGACCTCGACACCGGGGCCGAGGAGGTCGTCTGCGCGGTCCCCGGCCAGCCGTCCGGGCTGGGCTGGCTGCCCGACGGCCGGCTGCTCGTGGTGTCCATGAAAGACCGCGTGGTCCTGCGGCTCGAAGACAGCGGGCTGGTCCGGCACGCCGACCTGAACGACATCGCCACCTTCCACGCCAACGACATGCTGGTCGACGCGCACGGCCGCGCCTACGTGGGCAACTTCGGCTTCGACCTGCACGCGGCGATCGCGGCCGGCGGCGAGGCCCAGCTCCTGGGACCCGACCGGGTCGTGCCCGGCACGCCGCTGGCGCTGGTCCAGCCCGACGGCACGACCTCCGTCGCCGCCGACGACCTGAAGTTCCCCAACGGCATGGGCCTGCTGCCGGACGGCCGCCTGGTGGTCGCCGAGACGCTGGCGTTCGGGCTGACGGCGTTCGACGTGGCGTCCGACGGGACGCTGTCCGGCCGCCGCGTCTGGGCCCCGCTGCGCGACCACTTCATCGCACCGGACGGCATCGCCGTGGACGACGAGGGCGGCGTGTGGGTGGCGGCTGCGTTGCAGCCTTACGCGTTCCGCGTGGTCGAAGGCGGCGAGATCACCCACCGCGTCGAAACCAGCCAGATCTGCTTCGCCGTGGCGATCGTGGACGACCGCCTGGTGTGCTGCACCGCGCCCACCTCGCAGCCCGAGGTCGTCAGCACCGCGCGCCTCGGCCGCCTGGAGGTCCACCGGCTCTGACACCGCCGCCGGCGTCACCGACTACTGGGCGTCCCACCAGGTCTGGTCGAGCTCTCCGCGAGCGAGCAGCACGGCCGGCCCGGTGAGGGTGGACGTCTCCTCCTCGACCACCACCGTCACCTGTCCACCCAGGACGTCCACAGTGGCCTTGCCGGTGCGCAGGCCGGTGCCGTGCAGCCACGCCGCCACGGTGGCGACCGTGCCCGTCCCGCACGACCGGGTCTCGCCGACGCCGCGCTCGTGCACGCGCATCCGCAGCGCCCCGTCGCCCAGCACGTTGACGAACTCGACGTTCACGCCCTCCGGGAACACCGCCGGGTCGTACTGCGGCTGGTCGCGCAGGTCCAGGGACTCGACCGGGGTCGTCGTCACGCACGCCAGGTGCGGGTTGCCGACGTTCACCGCCACCCCGGCGAACTCCACCCCGCCGACCCGCGCTGACGACGTCCCGGTGACCCGCGCGGGACCCATGTCCGCCGTCACCGTGCCGTCCTCGTGGGCGGTGATCAGGCGCCGACCGCCCCGGGTACCGACCTCGAACTCACCCGGCGGCACCAGACCGGCGTCCACCAGGTAGCGGGCGAACACGCGCACGCCGTTGCCGCACATCTCGGCGATGGACCCGTCCGCGTTGCGGTAGTCCATGAACCACGGGCCGAGGTCGGGCCGCACGACCCGCAGCACGCCGTCCGCGCCCAGCCCGCGCTGCCGGTCGCACAGCGCCCGCACGCGCGACTCGGTCAGGTCCAGCAGGCCGTCCGGGTCCGGCAGCAGCACGAAGTCGTTCTCGGTGCCGTGGCCCTTCAGAAACTCGACTCCCACGCCCACCAGGCTACGTCGCCAGCAGCGCGAGCACGTCGGCGACCAGGTCGTCGGAGCCCGCGTCGAACCAGGTGACCCGCCGGTCGCGCCGGAACCAGGAGCGCTGCCTGCGCACGAACCGCCGGGTGGCCTGCGCGGTCTCCGCCGCCGCCGTGGTCAGGTCGTACTCGCCGTCGAACGCGGCCAGCACCTGCTGGTAGCCCAGCGCCCGGGACGCCGTGCGGCCCTCCCGCAGCCCGACCGCCTCCAGCGCCCGCACCTCGTCCACCAGGCCGTCGGCGAACATCCGGGCCGCCCGCCGGTCGACCCGCTCGTCCAGTTCGGACACCTCGCGGTCCAGCCCCACCAGCACCGCGCCGTAGCGGGCCGGTCCGGGCTTGGGCAGGGTCGCCGAGAACGGCTGCCCGGTCAGCTCGATGACCTCCAGCGCCCGCACCACGCGGCGGCCGTTGGTGGGCAGGATGGCCAGCGCGGCGGCCGGGTCGAGCTGGGCGAGCCTGCCGTGCAGGGTCTCCGCGCCGAACACCGCCAGCTCGTTCTCCAACTGGCCCCGGATGCGGTCGTCGGTGCCCGGGAACACCAGGTCGTCCAGCACCGCCTGCACGTACAGGCCCGAGCCGCCGACCAGCACCGGCACCGTGCCCGCGCCGAGCAGCGACTCGATCACCGCACGCGCTTCCCGCTGGTAGGCGGCGACCGAGGCGGGCTCGGTCACGTCCAGCACGTCCAGCAGGTGGTGCGGCACCCCCCGCCGCTCGGCCTCGGTCACCTTCGCGGTGCCGATGTCCATGCCCCGGTAGAACTGCATCGAGTCGGCGTTGACCACCTCGCCGCCCAGCTCGACGGCCAGCCGCACGGCGAGGTCGGACTTGCCGGTGGCGGTGGGGCCGACGACGGCGACGGGGGCGTTCACGGGGTCAAGCCTCCCAGACGGCCACGTGGTAGCCGACGCCGAAGGGTGCCGAGAACTCCGACCGGGTGCACCGCCACGCGCCGGGGACGCCGGCCAGCACCTGCCACGCCGCCCGCCCCCGCGCGCCCAGCTCGTCCGCGAGAACCGGGTCGAGCGCTTTCAACGCCGCCACGTCGGCCGTGGCGAGCGCGTCGCGCACCGACTCGTCGAACGGCGCGGCGCGCTCGTCCGGCCGCCCCACGGCGTGCTCGCCGTGCCGGTGCGAGCCGTCGGCGAGCACCAGCAGCGCCCGTCCCGGCAACTGTGACCCGAATGAGACGCAGTCGGCCACCGGCAGATCCGGCGGCACCAGGTGCACTTGGACGGAGCGCGCGCCGGCGTGCTCCCGGAGCCACCCGGCGACCAGCGCGGGCAGGGGCAGCGAGGGATCCGCCGGGGAGGCCGGACCGTCGAGCGAAACCCGCACGTCAACGCCGAACCCCCGGAAGGAACCGGAGGTGTCGGCCACCGTCCGGGGCCCGGACGGGTCGACCGCGACGGCCGTCCAGTCGACGTCGTGGGCGGCCAGCTCGCGTGCGGCGGCGAGGCACGCGGACCGCACGGACGCGGTTTCCGGGACGGCCCCGCCGACCAGTTCCGGCACGAGGAGGGGAGGGTGCGGGACCACGGCGACACGCGAGATCATGACAACGCACGCTACTCATCGGCCACCACCAGTACCGATGAGAGCCTTGACCTGTTTGAATGCGCGCGGGGTACTGGGCACTGCCTGAGGTGTCGCGGTACCCGGGTGCTGGGCCCCGCCATCGGCGGGGCGCCCGTGGTCGGCACGGGCACCACGAAGTGGGCAGGCGAGGAGGAAGCCGGCGATGACGGAGCACGAGACGACACCGGAAGCCACTGGTGACAGTGGTACGGGGGCGGTGGTCGAGGAGACGCGGGTGGAAAGCAGCACGCCTCCGCCGGTCCCCGTGGCGTCGGACCACCCTGACCGCTGGGGGCGCGTGGACGCGGACGGCACCGTCTACGTCAAGACGGCCGACGGGGAGCGGGTCGTCGGTTCCTGGCAGGCGGGCGAGCCCGCCGAGGGCCTGGCGCACTTCGCGCGCCGGTTCGACGACATCCGCACCGAGGTCGAGCTGCTGGTGACCCGGCTGTCGTCCGGGGCGGGCGACCCGAAGCACGCGCTGACCAGCGCCAAGCACGTCCAGGAGAGCCTGGCCGACGCGGCCGTGGTCGGCGACCTGGCGGCGCTGGCCGCGCGGGTGGACCACGTGCTGGCCAAGGCCGAAGAGGGCCTGGAGGCGGCGAAGGCGGCCAAGGACGAGGCGCGGGCGCAGGCGGGCGCGCGCAAGCTCCAGCTGGTGGAGGAGGCCGAGGTCCTGGCCAACGAGTCCACCCAGTGGAAGGCGGCGGGCGACCGGCTGCGGACGATCCTGGACGAGTGGAAGACCATCCGGGGCGTCGACCGCAAGACCGACGAGCAGCTGTGGCGGCGGTTCTCCAAGGCCCGCGACGCGTTCAACCGCCGGCGGGGCTCGCACTTCGCCGACCTGGACCGCCAGCGCGGCGTCGCCAAGAACCGCAAGCAGGAGCTCGTGGAGGAGGCCGAGAAGCTCGTCTCGTCCGACGACTGGGGCCCCACCGCCGGCCGCTACAAGGACCTGATGGTCGAGTGGAAGGCCGCCGGCCGCGCGCCGAAGGAGGCCGACGACGCCCTGTGGCAGCGCTTCCGCGCGGCGCAGGACGCGTTCTTCGCCAAGCGCTCGGAGGCGTTCTCGGAGCGTGACGCGGAGTTCTCGGCGAACGCGAAGCTCAAGGAAGAGCTGCTCGCCGAAGCCGAGCACATCGACCCGTCGCACGACCTGGAAGCGGCCCGCCAGCAGCTCTACAAGATCCAGGAGCGCTGGGACGCCATCGGCAAGGTCCCGCGCGAACGGGTCCGCGAGCTGGAGGGCAAGCTCCGCACCATCGAGGAGAAGGTGCGCGGCGCGGTCGACGCCCAGTGGCGCCGTTCCGACCCCGAGGCCGAAGCCCGAGTGGCCCAGTTCCGGGAACGCGTCGAGCAGTTCGAGGCCCAGGCCGAAAAGGCCCGCACGGCCGGCGACAAGCGCCGCGCCGAACAGGCCGAAGCCCAGGCGAAGCAGTGGCGCGAATGGCTCGCGGCAGCAGAACAGGCCGTAGCCACCCGCTGACCGACGAACAACCAAAACAGCCCGGCCTCAGCAACACGAGAGGCCGGGCTGTTTCACGAAAAACAAGCAGAAGCACGCCAAATCGAAGCCGCGCAGCACGGGCCAAACCGTCTGCGTGTCATCCCCGTGTGGCCTGCACGCAGTGAACCGCGCTTGAGCAGTGAGTGCAAGCACGCTTTTCGCTTGCACTCACTGCTCAAGGGTGGTTGCCTTGGCCAGGCCACACGGGGATGACACGCAGACCCACCGCCTTTGTCATCCTTGGCGGCCTGCCTGTCCGGCGAGGACGCTTTTGCTCTTCTTCTTTTTAAGACCTAAAAGCAAAGCCTAAAAGCAAAGCCTAAAAGAAAAAACGAAAAAGAAAAGAAAAAGCCGAAAAGCGACGCTCGCCGCTGGGCAGGCCATACGGGGAGAACACAAGGGCGGTTGCGTCCTTTTCGGGTGCTGCCGCTTTGTGCGTTATTGGATCGGTGGCCTTGATGCCGCGACTCTCAGCCATTTGACCAGCAGCAGGATCACTGCGATCACGGCCACCACGAGTCCTGCTCCTGGGCCGTCTCCCGGTTCGTGGCCGGTGGTCGTCTGGGTCATCCAGATCGACAGCACGCCGCTCACCGATGCCGCGAACAGCGCCAGGGCCGTCACCCAGGCCAGGGCCCACCTGCGGATCGCCAGCGTCGCGGCCGACAGGAGGACGCCCGCCGTCAGGGCCGCGTACGAGAACACCTTCGGGATCGCCCTGGCCTCGCCCAGCAGGACGTCCAGGCCGGTCTGGTCGCCGAGCCACGGGAGGATCATCGACACCAGGACGGCCAGGACCGCCACCGCGATGGTCAGCGCGCCCCGGCCCGGGTCGAAGCGCTTGGCGGCCGAGCGGCCGACCTCGTTGATCTCGGCCCTCAGTTCGCTCATGTCGTCGCGTCCGTCGCTCATCGTCCGACCGAGCACCCGCCGACGGCGGCCGGGAGCGGGTCGGGGGTGCCGAACTTCGGGAGTCCGAGGGTCACGCCGGACGTCTTGGGCTTGATACCGGCCTCCGAGCGGTCGCCCGCCTTGGTGCGGCGGTGGGTCAGGACGGCGCCGTCCGCGATCAGGTTGTGCGGCGCGGCGTAGGTCACGACGGTCTCCACGACGTCGCCGGGGCGGATCGGCGCGTCGCCGGGGGTGAAGTGGACCAGCCGGCCGTCGCGCGCCCGGCCCGACATCCGCTGCGTCTCCGCGTCCTTGCGGCCCTCGCCGTGCGCGACGAGCAGTTCCACCCTCCGACCGACCTGGAGCTTGTTCTGCTCCCACGCCAGCTCGTTGACCAGCGTGACGAGTCGGTCGTAGCGCTCCTGCACGACCTGCTTGGGCAGTTGGTCGGGCAGTTCGGCGGCGGGCGTGCCGGGGCGCTTGGAGTACTGGAAGGTGAACGCGCTGGAGAACCGCGACTCGCGCACGACGTCGAGCGTGGCCTGGAAGTCCTCCTCGGTCTCGCCGGGGAAGCCGACGATGATGTCGGTGGTGATGGCCGCGTCGGGCATGGCCGCGCGCACGTTGTCCAGGATCGACAGGTACTTCGCGGACCGGTAGGACCTGCGCATCTCCTTGAGCACGCGGTCGGAGCCCGACTGGAGCGGCATGTGCAGTTGGTGGCACACGGTCGGCGTCTCGGCCATCGCGGCGATGACGTCGTCGGTGAAGTCCTTCGGGTGCGGCGAGGTGAACCGGACCCGCTCCAAGCCGTCGATGCCGCCGGTCGCGCGCAGCAGCTTGCCGAACGCGAAGCGGTCGCCGAACTCGACGCCGTAGGAGTTGACGTTCTGCCCGAGGAGGGTCACCTCCAGCACGCCTTCGTCGGCCAGCGCCTGGACCTCGGCGAGCACCTCGCCGGGTCGCCGGTCCTTCTCCTTGCCGCGCAGCGACGGGACGATGCAGAACGTGCACGTGTTGTTGCACCCGACCGACACCGACACCCACCCGGAGTAGGCGGAGTCGCGGCGCGCGGGCAGCGTGGACGGGAAGGTCTCCAGCGCGTCGAGGATCTCGACCTGGGCCTCCCGGTTGTGCCGGGCGCGCTCCAACAGCACGGGCAGCGAACCGATGTTGTGCGTGCCGAACACCACGTCGACCCACGGCGCGCGCCGGACGATCTCGCCCTGGTCCTTCTGCGCGAGGCAGCCGCCGACCGCGATCTGCATGTCCGGGTTCGCGGTCTTGGCCGGGGCGAGGTGGCCGAGCGTGCCGTACAGCTTGTTGTCCGCGTTCTCCCGCACCGCGCAGGTGTTGAACACCACCACGTCGGGGGCCGCGTCGCCTTCCACGGGCGCGTAGCCCGCGTCTTCGAGCATCCCGGCGAGGCGCTCGGAGTCGTGCACGTTCATCTGACACCCGAACGTGCGGATCTGGAAGGTCCTGGGAACCTGCAACGTGCTCACGTAGTCACCATATCCCCTGGTCAGTGACCGCTTGAGGCCACGGTCGCGGTGCGTCCACCGATGCTGCCCACCAGGTAGGTCACTCCGTGGGGCGAGGCGGTCCGAGGCGGCCCGCCGGCCGCGCGCCGCGCGTGGATGACGCTCCGGTGTCCACCCCGCATCGTATGCGCCGCGCCGCCGCGACCTCCGGGGGCACCGGCCCTGACCGGGCGCAATCCTTCCGGCGGGGTCCGGCGCGGGCGGCCGACGTGCGACGATGCGACCGTGTCGGGAACGCTGTTCAGAGTGCACGCCGCAGGGGCCGTGCTGGCCCTGGCCGCCCTGTCGGTGACGGCGTGCGGTCACGACTTCGACCAGGTCAAGCTCACCATGGTGGCGGGCAGCGACACGGGCGTCTACTACCGGCTCAGCACCGCGCTGGCCGACGCCTGGACGCGCGACCCGGGCATCCCGCGCCCGCAGGTCGTGGCCACCGCCGGTTCGGTGGACAACCTGGAACGGCTGCGCACCGGCCAGGCCCAGGTGGGGTTCTCGGCGGCCGACGCGGCGGAGGAGGCGCAGGCCGGCACCGGCGGGCACCGGCTCTACGCGCTGGCCCGGATGCACGACGACTACCTCCAGCTCGCCGTGCGCGCCGACCTCCCGGCGACCAAGCTGACCGACCTCAAGGGCCTGCGGGTCTCGCTCGGCGCGCGCGACTCGGGCGTGAAGCTGATCGCCGAACGCCTGCTGCGCTCGGCGAACCTGTCGCCGACCGACGACCTGCAACCGCGCTACCTCGACCTCAACGCCACCACGGACGCGATGCGCGAAGGCGCGCTGGACGCGTTCTTCTGGTCCGGCGGCGTGCCGACGACCGGTGTGACGACGCTCGCCACGACCGTGCGGCTGCGGATGCTCGACCTGGGCGACGTGCTGCCGAACCTGCGCCGGCTCTACCCGGTCTACGGGTCGGCGACGCTGCCCGCGTCGGCCTACGAGCTGCCCGGCGGGCCGGTGGCCAAACCGGTCACCACGCTGGTCGTGCGCAACTTCCTGCTGGTCACCGACGCGATGCCGGAGGACGTGGCGGCGGCGCTGCTGCGCGGGTTGTTCAAGGCGCAGCCGGAGCTGGTCGCGGTCAGCCCGGTGGCCCGGTCGATCGAGGTCAGATCGGCGATCGAGACCACCCCGCTGCCGCTGCACCCCGGCGCGAAGACCTACTACCGCGACGTGAAGGTCTAGCCGTTCGGCCGGCCCTCCACCGGGAAGGTCACCTCGACCCGGAGCCCGCCGCCGTCGGGCAGCGACAGCCGCACCTCGCCGCCCACCCGCTCCACGATCTGCCGCACGATGGCCAGCCCCAGCCCGGACCCCTGGATGTTCTGGTGCGCGGGGGAGCGCCAGAAGCGGTCGGTGGCCCGTGCCAGCTCGTCGGGCGGGAGCCCGGGGCCCTCGTCGCGCACGGACAGCCGGACCAGGCCGTCCCGCCGCCGCACGTCGACCAGCACCAGCGTGTCGTCGGGGGCGAACTTCAGCGCGTTGTCCAGCAGCGCGTCCAGCACGGCCTCCACGCCGCGCGGCGGGGCCAGCGCCCGGCCGCCGGGCTCGCCGTCGAGCACCAGGTGCACCGAGCGGGCGGCGGCGGCCGGCTGCCACGCGGACAGCCGGCCGGCGACGGCCCGGTCCACGTCCACCCCCACCGGGTCGACCGACGGCGAGCCGGCCCGCGCCATCGCCAGCAGCTCGTCCAGGATGCGGTTGAGCCGGTCCGCCTCGTCCAGCGCGGCGACCTGGTGCACCTCGCCGTCCCCGGACACGTGGCCATCCAGGTTGGACAGTCGCAGCTTCAGCGCGGTCAGCGGGTTGCGGAGCTGGTGGGAGGCGTCCGCGACGAACGCGCGCTGCGCGGCCAGCACGTCACCGACGTTCGCCGCCATCTGGTCGAACGAGCGGGAGAGCTGCCGCAGCTCCGGCGGCCCGGACGAGGACCCGACCGGCTGCACCGGCTTGCCGGACACCACCGCGCCCAGCAGCGCGCCGGTCGCGTCGTCGAGCCGGCGCACCGGCCGCAGCGTCCAGCGCACCAGCGGCAGCGCCGCCAGCACCGCGAGCGCCAGCACCAGCAGGCTCGCCGCGAGCAGCAGCACCCACCACCACATCACCTCGGTCCGGGTCTTGATGGTGGGCGAGAACGTGACGACCGCGCCGCGCACCTCGCCGTCCACCAGCACCGGTTCGGCCAGCACCAGGTCGTCCTGGTCCCACGGCATGAGCAGGCCGGGCGCGACCGGCTGCCGCCCGGCGAGCGCGCCCCGGACCAGGTCCGACACCGGGTCCGAGGTCACGTCGACGCCCTGCCCGGAGGCCGCGACGACCTTGCCGGACCGGTCGAGCAGCGCCACCCGGATGCCGTAGAGGTCCTGGTAGCGGGCCAGCTCGCGCTCCAGCACGACCGGCTGGTCGTCGATCAGCGGGCGCTGCGCCACGGACGCGAACCGCGCGGTGTCGGTCAGCCGGTCCAGGAACATCTCCTGCTGCTCGCCCGCCGCGACCCCGCGCCCGAGCGGCACGCCCATGCCGACCAGCACCACCACCACGAGGGTGAGCACGATGCCCAGCAGCCGCGACCGCACTCAGCCCCCGACCGAGCTGAGCCGGTAGCCGACGCCGCGCACCGTCTCCAGCAGCGCGGGCCGGCCGAGCTTGGTGCGCAGGGTGGCCACGTGCACGTCCAGCGTCCGGTTCGCGCCGGCCCACGTGCGGCCCCACACCTCGGCGAGGATGCGCTCCCGGGTGCACACCGCGCCGCCCGCCGCCATCACCAGCGCGAGCACCTGGAACTCCTTGCGCGACAGCGCCACGGGTTCACCCGCCACGGTGACCTCGTGCCGGGCGAGGTCGACCCGCACGTCGGCCGCCTCGAACACCTCGGTGCCCGCCACGCCGACCCCGACCGGGTCGCCGCGCCGCCGCCGCACCGCGTGCACCCGCGCCACCAGTTCACCCACGTCGTACGGTTTGACCAGGTAGTCGTCCGCGCCGGCGTGCAGGCCGAGGATGCGGTCGTCGATCTCGCCCCGCGCCGACACGACGATGATCGCCACGTCGCTCGCGGCCCGTATGCTGCGGCACAGGGTGACCCCGTCCACGTCCGGCAGACCGAGGTCCAGCAGCACCACGTCCACCCCCGACAACCGATCGAGCGTCCCCCGACCGGTTGCTTGTCGGTCTACCGTGAAACCACGCCGCGTCAGCGCCGGGACCAGCGCTTCCGCGACGCGGTCGTCGTCTTCGACCAACAGCACGCGCACCGGCGTCCTCCCAGGTTATTGTCGCCTGCCTGTGACAGAGTTGAGACCCTAAGTCTTGCTCAACCGCCTGGACTGTGGTGGTGACGCACACCTAGGTTTCCGCCATCCCTCAGGAACCCCCGTTGGAGGATCTGATGACCGCCCCCACACCTGCTCCGCCGATGATCCGGATGGCGGGCGTGGACAAGTTCTTCGGGCCCCTGCACGTCCTCAAGGACATCGCGCTGGAGGTGCCGAAGGGCCAGGTCGTCGTCGTGCTCGGGCCGTCGGGTTCGGGCAAGTCCACGCTGTGCCGCACGATCAACCGCCTGGAGCCCGTCGACAAGGGCACCATCGAGGTCGACGGCCAGCCCCTGCCCGCCGAGGGCAAGGAGCTGGCCCGGTTGCGGGCCGACGTGGGCATGGTCTTCCAGTCGTTCAACCTGTTCGCCCACAAGAGCATCGTCGACAACGTGATGCTCGCGCCGCTCAAGGTCCGCAAGACCCCGGCGGCCGACGCCCGCAAGACGGCGATGGAGCTGCTGGAACGGGTCGGCATCGCGAGCCAGGCGGAGAAGTTCCCGGCCCAGCTGTCGGGTGGGCAGCAGCAGCGCGCGGCGATCGCCCGCGCCCTGGCGATGCGCCCCAAGGTGATGCTGTTCGACGAGCCGACCTCCGCGCTGGACCCCGAGATGGTCCAGGAGGTGCTGGACGTCATGACCACGCTGGCCAAGGAGGGCATGACCATGCTCGTGGTCACCCACGAGATGGGCTTCGCCCGCAAGGCCGCCGACCGCGTGGTGTTCATGGCCGACGGCGAGATCGTGGAGGACTCGACGCCGGAGGACTTCTTCTCCGCGCCGAAGTCGAACCGCGCGAAGGACTTCCTTGGCAAGATCCTGACCCACTGAAGTCCCGTGACCGCGGCGCTGGGCCTGGCGCCGCCCCACCCCGAAGAAGAGCAGGAGATTGACGATGAGGGTTCGCACCCTTGCGGTGGTGCTGCTGGCGGGCGGCCTCGCCCTGACCGCGTGCGGCAAGGAGGGGAGCCCCGGCGCGTCGACCCCGGCCCCCACGCAGAAGGTCGAGAGCGACGTCAAGGTCGAGGGTTCCAAGACGTTCGAGAGCATCACCAAGCGCGGCAAGGTCGTCATCGGCGTCAAGGAGGACCAGCCGGGCCTGGGCCTCAAGGACGCGACCACGAACAAGTACAGCGGTTTCGACATCGAGATCGCCAAGCTGATCGCCTCCAAGCTGGGCTACGGCGAGGACAAGATCGACTACAAGGCGATCGCGTCCGCCGGGCGCGAGCAGGCGCTGATCAACGGCGACGTGGACTACTACGTCGGCACCTACACGATCAACGCGGGCCGCAAGGAGAAGGTCGGCTTCGCCGGCCCGTACTTCACGGCCGGCCAGGACCTGCTGGTCCGCGCGGACGACAACTCGATCACCGGCCCGGAGACCCTCAAGGGCAAGAAGGTCTGCTCGGTGACCGGCTCCACCCCGATCAAGAACATCAAGGACAAGGGGTACACGGAGCCGGAGAACATCTCCGAGTACCAGAACTACTCCCAGTGCGTGGCGAAGCTCGCCGAGGGCGCGATCGACGCGGTGACCACCGACGACGCGATCCTCAAGGGCTACGCGGCCGAGGAGAAGGACAAGTTCAAGGTCGTCGGCAAGCCGTTCTCCAACGAGCCCTACGGCATCGGCCTGGCCAAGGACGACAAGCCGCTGCGGGACAAGGTGAACGACATCCTGCAGACCGCGATCGACGACGGCACCTGGCAGAAGATCTACGACGCGACGCTGGGCAAGTCGGGTTCCCCGGCGACGAAGCCCGTGATCGACCGCTACTGATCACCGCACCCGGCGCCGCCGTCCGGCGCTGATGGTGGCCGGCGACCGCGCGGGTCGCCGGCCACCCCCTTTTCGTCCCCCGGCGAGGAAGTCCGATGAGCATCCTTTCCACCTACGCCGACCTGTTCCTCAGGGCGTTCGGCACGACCATCCAACTGTTCCTGTACGCCGCGGTCGGGTCGCTGGTGCTGGGCACCCTGCTGGCGATGCTGCGGGTCAGCCCCGTCCCCGTGTTCCGCTGGACCGGCACCGCTTACGTGACGCTGGTCCGCAACACGCCGCTGACCCTGGTGTTCTTCTTCTTCGTCTTCGCCTTCCCGCTGCTCAAGATCGTGAAGCTGGACCCGTTCCAGGGCGCGGTCGTCGCCCTGACGCTCTACACCTCGGCGTTCATCTGCGAGGTGGTCCGCTCGGGCATCAACACGGTGCCGGTCGGGCAGGCGGAGGCGTCCCGCGCGCTGGGGCTGACGTTCGGCCAGATGCTGTTCAGCGTGGTGCTGCCGCAGGCCCTGCGCTCGGTGGTCCCGCCGCTGGTCAGCACGCTGATCGCGTTGCTGAAGAACACCACCATCTCGGCGGGCTTCTCGGTGGGCGACGCCGGCTCCATCAGCTACGTGCTGTCCGAGAACGGTGAGGACATGCTGCTGGGCCTGTCCTGGGTGGCGTTCTTCTTCGTCCTGCTGGTGATCCCGTTGACCCTGGTGCAGCGCGCACTGGAGAGGCGTTGGAGCGTGGCCCGATGAGCTCCGTCCTGTTCGACGTCCCCGGCCCCCGGGCCAGGCTGCGGCACCGGGTGCTGGCCGTCGTCGGCGTGCTCGGCGTGGCCGGCCTGATCGGCTTCACGCTGTACCGCTTCTACGACAGCGGCCAGTTCGAGCCGCGCCTGTGGGAGTGGATCCAGTACGAGAACGTCCAGATCGAGCTGCTCAAGCGGCTGGGCAACACGCTGTCCGCGTTCGGCGCGGGCGCGGTGCTGGCGCTGCTGCTCGGCGCGATCCTGGCGGCCGGGCGGCTGTCCGACCACGCGTTCTGGCGGGTGCCGGCGGCGATCCTGGTCGAGGTCTTCCGCGCGATCCCGCTGCTGATCCTGATCTTCCTGTTCTACTACGGCTCGTCGACGTTCGGCTTCAAGCCGACGCCGTTCATGGCCGTGGTGGCGGGCCTGACGCTGTACAACGGCTCGGTGCTGGCCGAGATCTTCCGGGCCGGCGTGCTGTCGCTGCCCAAGGGGCAGGCCGAGGCCGCGTACGCGCTGGGGATGCGCAAGACCCAGGTGATGACGACCGTGCTGCTGCCGCAGGCGCTGCGGGTCATGCTGCCGACCATCGTCAGCCAGCTCGTCGTGCTGCTCAAGGACACCGCGCTGGGCTTCATCATCACGTACAACGAGCTGCTGGACTACGTCAAGTACCTCGGCGCGCAGGGCCAGTTCGGCCGGCCGCTGGTGCCGCTCACGCTGGTGGTCGGTGCCATGTACATCTCGATGTGCCTGCTGCTCACGTGGTTGGCGTCCTCGCTGGAGAAGCGCAACCGGCGCAACAAGAAGGCCGTGGACCGGGTGCAGGACGCGCCGCCGGCGGTGCCGGCGGACGCGTAGCACCCGCCGCCGGGCGAAGGGGGAGCCGATCCGGCTCCCCTTTTTCGTGTCCGGGGGCCGCGCGCCACGTAACCTCGCGGGTATGGCGGAGGAACCCGGCACCCTGGTGAAGGCGCAGCAAGGCGCGGTGGACCACCTGCTGCGCGTCGGCATCGAGGGCTTCGGCCCGTTCAAGAGCGCCCAGCACGTGGCGGACGACCTGCTCGCCCAGGGGCTGACCAGGGACGAGGCGGTGCGGAGCATGATCCGCACGCACGTCGCGGCGGCCGGCATCCAGGGGTTCGCCACCAACCTCGGCGGCCTGATCACCCTCCCGGTGACCCTGCCCGCGAACGTCGCCGCCGCGTACCTGGTGCAGACGCACCTGATCGCGTCCATCGCCGCAGTGCACGGGCACGACCTGGAGAGCGACGAGGTGCGCACGGCGATCCTGCTGTGCCTGCTCGGCAACGCCGGCACCGAGGTGGTGAAGAAGGCGGGCATCAAGGCGGGCGCGAAGCTCACCATGGGCCTGATCGAGCGCATCCCGGCGCAGCTCATCCGGGAGATCAACAAGCGGGTCGGGTTCCAGCTGATCGCCAAGTACGGTACGAGCAAGGCGGGCATCACGCTGGCCAAGGGCGTGCCGCTGGTCGGCGGGGTCATCGGCGGCACGTTCGACGCCGTGACGACCCGGGCGGTCGGCGGGTTCGCCCGGCGCTTCTTCGCCACGCCGCCCGGTGCGCCGCAGGTCGTGGACGGCCGGGTGGTGGAGCCCGAGGTGCTGGAGGGCGAGATCGTCGGCGAGATCCGCTACGACGGGGCGCCCGAGCGCGACTGAGCGGCCCGGCCCGGTGCCACGGCGCGGGGCGGGCGGCGCGCGTTCGCGCCGGCCGGGCGTGATCGTTCCACTGTGGAGGGTTGATCGGCTCTCCGCTCCAGGGCCGGGCCGACCGCCGCGTCCCCGCGTCCGCCTGACTGTCCACATCGGACAGGCGACCGACTGTGTCCTTGATCGCCGGAAAAAGTGCTTGGCAACGCCGGGTCGGACCCGCTAACGTCTGCGTCATGTTCTTCCAGATCTACCTCTGAGGATTCCTCCTCCTTCGCGCCGCACCAGGCTGCCGAGCCGGTGCCGAGCGCTCTTCTCCTGGTGGCCCTAGCGGCTCTTCGACGATCTCTTCCGCTCGTCCGCGAGCGGGGTCGTCAGCCTTTGCACGCCTCGAACTCACCCAGGAGGCGGTCGTATGCCCACCACGCGCACCGGACAACCCGACGACGGTCAGCAGCCGACCAACCGGCGAGCCCGTCGCTCGAACGGCGCCACCCAGCCCCGCCACGGCGGCGGCCGGGTGGTCGTCGCCCCGCGCCACTACGCCCAGCGCCGCCGCTGACCAGCGGTTCCGCCACACCCAGGAGGCTTTCCGATGATCGATCACGAGAACACCGCGAGCGACGCCGAGCAGCCCGGTTCCGAGCCTTCGGAGCAGGAGCAGCCCGTCGTCCAGAACCGCGCGGCACGACGCGGCCACGCCCGGAAGAACGAGGGCGTGGCCAAGGTGCCCGGCCGGCCGCACCAGGCGAGTTTCGTCGGGCGCAGGGTGTTCCGCCGCACCGGCGGCTGAACCCCGCCGCGATCCCGGCGCCGTGACATCACGCGGTGCCGGCGTGCGCGAACCCCCGCGCTCGCGGCCGGCCTCCCACCCGCTGCCGGCGTCCCGTTGCCCCGGGACGCCGGCAGCTTCGGCGTGCCCGGCGCAGGACCGGGCGTTGCGACGACCGGGTGCGCGGCCGGGCCGTCGCGCCCGCTGCCGGGGACCTCTGCGTGGTCGGACACGGCCGTCGAGGTGGTGCCAACCGGTCGAACGTGCTCTTTTCGGGCGCGGACCCTGCCGTTGGCGACGCTCGGGAACTAGCCTGGCCGGGTAGCCCTGAGTTCAGTCGCCACGGGTCGGGTCGAGATCAGGAGGCGCCACGTGAGGATCGCGGACGTGTTGCGGGTCAAGGGCTCGGCCGTGGCCACGGTCGGAGCGGACTCCTCGGTGGCGGACCTGGTGGCCGCGCTGGCGGAGCACAACGTGGGTGCGATGGTCGTCGTGGACGACTCCGGCATCGCCGGGATCGTCTCGGAGCGCGACGTCGTCCGCCACCTGCACGACCGGGGCGCGGGCCTGCTGGCCTCGGCGGTGGCCGACATCATGACCGCCGAGGTGTTCACCTGCTCGCCGAAGGACTCGGTGGACAGCCTCACCGTGCTGATGACCGAGCGCCGCATCCGGCACGTGCCGGTGGTCGCCGACGGCGGGCTGGTCGGCATTGTCAGCATCGGCGACGTGGTCAAGAGCCGGATCAGCCAGCTCGAAGAGGGCCAGGACCAGCTGACCGCCTACATCGCCCAGGGCTGAGCCCGGGGGCGCGTCAGTCGTGCGCCCTCCGGTAGTGCCGGCTGACCCTGGCCCGGTTGCCGCACGACGGTTTGCACCACTGCTGCTGCGGGTGCGCCTTCACGAAGTACCTGATGCAGCGCGGCGCGGGGCAGGCGCGCAGGTTCTCGCGCTCGTCGCCGGCCAGGAACTCGATCGCCGCCGTGGCCAGGTCGGCGAGCAGCCGCTCGGGTGCCTCGGCGCGGTCGTCGTACCGCAGCCGCACCGGCTCCCCCCACTCCAGCCGCGCCGCCCTCGGCACCCGCGCCGCCGTGTCGTTGACCAGGTCGAGCGCTGACCCGAGCGGCATCAGGTGCGGCGCGTCCAGGCGCTCGCCGACGCGCACGGCGTGCGCGAGCAGCGACCGGACCGCCCGGCGCAGCTCGACCACCCGCAGCCGCAACTCCTCGGACACCGGGCGGACGTCGGTCCACGCGGCGAGCTGGTCGAGCGTGGCGAGGTCGTCGACGAGCCCGCCACGGCCGTCGTGCCGGACCGTGCCCGCGAACTCCAACGTCCGGTTCATCCGCACATCCTAATGGACTTGAGGTAGTGATCCCGCTAGGTTCCTAACGGTCAGAGTCGTTCTCACCCATTAGGGGAAGCCGTGGCGAACAGCACCACCGCACCCGCGCGCGTAGTCGACGCCGTGATGGACGCGCACCGCCGCCTCGCCACCGTCACCGGGGCGGTGACCGACGCGCAGGTCGGCGAGCCCTCCGCGCTGCCCGGCTGGACGCGCGGGCACGTGCTCGCGCACCTCGCGCACGTCACCGAGGCCATGGCCCGCCAGGCCGAGCTGGAAGGCACCGAGGTGGAGCCGTACGCCGGGGGCCGCCCCGCGCGCGACGCCGCGATCGAGGCCGCGTCCGGGCGTTCCGCCGCCGAGCACCGCGCCGCGATCGCCGCCGCCGTGACCCGCCTGGCCGACGCGTGGGCCGGCGTCCGCGACTGGGGCTCACCGGTCCTCTACCGGGACGGGGTGCTCCTCGACACGGCGTTCGCGCTGTGGCGGGAGGTCGAGATCCACACGGCGGACCTGGGCCTCGTGCCGCCCGCGTGGTCGCCGGAGTTCCACGACCACGCGGTGGACTTCCTGGCCGCGCGCGTGCCGGACGGCGTCCGGGTCACCCTGGTGTCCACGAGCGACGGTCGGGAGTGGACGATCGGCTCCGGCGCGGACGTGGAACTGCGGGGGAGTTCGGACGACCTCGTCGCGTGGCTGGCCGGCCGCGCGCCGGGGAACCCGCTGACCGGCGAGCCGCCCGCGCTCAACCCGTGGCCGTAGGCAGCTCCAGCCCGAAGTCGTCGCGCAGCGCGGTGGCCAGCTCGTCCGGGGTCAGGACGCGCTTGCGCGGCCCGTCTGCCGGGGTGGCCACCGTGAGCTGGTCGCCGGTCAGCGCGTAGCGGGCGTTCTCGTCGGTGCGCTGCACCAGCAGCCTGCCGACGAACGCGCTCGACGGGTGCGTCGACAGGTAGTAGTTGAGGATCTCGAAGTCCGCGCGCGTGCGCGGGTCCTCGGTGAAGTCGTACAGCGGCACCCAGTCGCCGCTCTGGTACGAGCTCAACGTCCACACCGCGCCGTCCAGGTCGAGCCGGAACGACCAGTCGCCCTGCTGCTCGAAGGCGTCCTGCAGCAGCGGCAGCGGCGTCAGCAGGCCACCGCCGCCGAAACCCACGTCCGCCAACCACTTCCGGTCCACCCGCAGCAGGGCGTGGGTGCGCGGGATGTCGCCCCCGCGACCCAGCAGCACGCGTGCGGCGAGTGCCGTGACCTGGTACCCGAACCGTTCCAGCACGGCCGCGAACAGCAGGTTCTGCTCGTAGCAGTACCCGCCCCGGCGTCGGCGGACCAGCTTGTCCTGGAGCGCGGGCACGTCCAGCGCGATCGGCACGCCCAGGCCGATGTCGGCGTTCTCGAAGGGGATCGACCGCAGGTGCGCGCGGTGCAGCCCGCGCAGGGTGGTGATCGCGTCGGCGTCCGGGTCGGGCCGGAAGCCGACACGGGTCAGGTACGCGTCGAGGTCGAGCTGTTCACCGTTCCACACCCGTCCAGCATGGCAGCTCCCGCTCCGCGCGGGAGGTCGGCTTCGACACGGTCCCGCCGTGCCGAGCTGAAGTCCACAGAGGACAGCCGGCCCCGGGAGGTGCCCGCTCGACCGGGCCGGCGCGGGTGCGGCCGATCAGGCGCGCGGGATGCGCGCGCGGCGGGCGGGGGAGAGGGAGATCGCCACTGCCTGCGCCACCAGGCCGGTGACCCCGACCCAGACGGCGGTCCGCGAGCCGGCCGCGTCGGCGACCAGGCCGCCGATCGGGGCGCCGACCACGATCATGCCCCGGTTGAGGGAGCGGATGGTGGAGTTCATCCGGCCCTGGAGGTGGTCCGGGGTGATGGCCTGGCGGTAGCCCATCTCGGGCGGGCTGTCGAAGCCGATGCCGAAGCCCCACGTGAACTGGGCGGCGGCGAGCAGCGCCAGGCCGGTGGCCGACGGGTCGGCGAACGGGAGGAGCGCCCACGCGGCCGGCGTGATCCACCGGCCGGCGACGATCACCGCGCCGGCACCGAAGCGGTCGGTCGCCGCCGTCGACACCGAGGAGCCCAGGACCGCGCCCACCCCGGCGGCGGCGAAGGTGAGGCTGAGTTCGAACTCGTCGAAGCCGAGTTCCCGGTGCACGAAGTACGCGAACACCGGGGTGATCATGCTGTTGAACAGGAACCACGCGTGGGAGGTGATCGCCATCGGGGCCAGCACGGGGTGGCGGTAGACCCAGGCCAGGCCCTCGCGCACCTCGCGCTTGAGGTTGCGGGACTCGCGCGGCGGCACGGTCTCCGGTACCCGCAGGGTCGCCAGGAGCACGGCCGACACCAGGTAGGACACGGCGTCCAGCAGGATCGCGACGGGTGCCCCGACGACTTTGACCAGCCAGCCCGCTGCCAACGGGCCGGTGGTCTGGGCGACCGCCCGGGTCTGCTCCATCCGGGCGTTCGCGGTGGTCAGGCGTTCCGCCGGGACCAACCGGGGCAGGAACGACTGGTGGGCGGCGTCGTACACCAGCGACAACGTCCCGAACACCGCGACCAGCCCGATCAGCACGGGCAGCGTCAGCGCGCCGCAGGCGTGCAGGGCCGGGATCGCCCCCAGCACGACCGCCCGCGCCACGTCCGCGCCGATCAGGAGCGGGCGCCGCCGCCTGCGGTCCGCGAGCACCCCGGCGAGCAGGCCGAACAGCAGGTAGGGCAGCCACTGCGCGGCGCTGAGCAGGCCCAGCCCGCTCTGGTCGGCGCCGAGCTGGTCCATGGCCAGGATGCTCAGGGCCAGCGCGGTGACGTGCGTGCCGACCAGCGACACCGTGTCGGCGGCCCAGAACCGCGCGAACGTCACGCGACCGATCATCGCAGATCGTCTACAACCGTAGTCGAACCGGTGCCGTCGAACGGCAGGTGCCGGGACGGCAGTTCACACCGGGTTTCGCTGCTGCACGGCGTGGGGACGGATAAATTCACGTGATGCTGCACGAGATCACCGAAGCCGCGCGCGGCTTCCTCGACGTGCTCGACGCAGGGCAGCGGGAGGCCGCGTCCCGTGCCGCCACCGACGACGACCTCCGCCGGAGCTGGGCCTACACGCCCGGCCCGCGCCCCGGTGTCGTGCTCGGCGACCTCGGCCGCGAGCAGCGCAAAGCCGCCCACCGGCTGCTGTCGTGCGTGCTCAGCCCCCACACGTACGCGCAGGTCACCGCCGTGATGGCGCTGGAGGACGTGCTCGACGACCGGGAAGGCGGCCGGCGCGACCGCCACCACGGCGACTACTGGGCGGTCCTGCTCGGGGAGCCGGGCGACGACCCGTGGGGCTGGCGCGTCGAGGGCCACCACCTGTCGGTCAGCGTGGTCGTGGTCGACGGCCGCATCTCGGCGACGCCGTTCTTCCTCGGCGCGAACCCCGCTCGCGTCACCTACCGGGGCCGCACGGTCGCGCAGCCGCTGCGCCTGGAGGAGGAGCTGGCGCGCGAGCTGCTGGACCGGATGGGGCCGACCGCGCGCGGCCTCGCCGTCGTCGGCGACCGGCCGCCGCCGGACCTGCTCACCGGGAACGCGCCGGTGGTCGGCGACGTCGAGCCGCAGGGCGTGACGCCCGCCCAGCTCGCCCGCCCGTCGCGGGAGCTGCTGGTCGGGCTCGTCCGCTGCTACCTGGACCGGCTGCACGGCGACCTCGCCGACGACGAGTTCGACCACCTCGACCTCGACCGCCTGCACTTCGCGTGGCAAGGTTCGGCCAGGCGCGGCGAAGGCCACTACTACCGCATCCAGGGACCGGAGTTGCTGATCGAGTACGACAACACCGCGAACGACGCCAACCACGCGCACTCGGTGTGGCGCAGGCGTTCCGGCGACTTCGGCGAGGACCTCCTCGCCGCGCACCGGGCGGCGGTGGGGCACGCATGACCCCCGAAGAGGCCATCGCCGAGCAGGAGCGGTTGCGCCCGCTGGTGCAGCCGTGGAGCGCCCCGGACCTCTCCGTCCGGTACGTCGCCGGGCTGGACGTCTCGTACGCGGACGACGACCGGCTGGCCGGCGCGGTCGTCGTGCTGGACGCGGAGACGCTGCACACGGTCGACACCGCAGTCGTCGTCGGCACCGCCGAGTTCCCCTACCTGCCCGGGTTGTTCGCCTTCCGCGAGCTGCCGCCGCTGCTGCGGGCGCTGGAGAAGCTGACCGTCACGCCCGACCTGCTGGTGTGCGACGGCCAGGGGCTGGCGCACCCCCGGCGCTTCGGCCTGGCGTGCCACCTGGGCGTGGTGGCCGACCTGCCCAGCGTCGGGGTGGCGAAGACGCCGATGGGCCGGTTCGACCAGCCGTCCCGGGAGCGCGGCGCGGTCACCGACCTGGTGGAGGACGGCGAGGTCGTCGGGCGCGCGCTGCGCACCCGCGACGGCGTCAAGCCGGTGTTCGTGTCGGTGGGGCACAAGATCGACCTCGACCGCGCGTGCGCCGAGGTGCTGCGCCTGTGCGTGATGCGGCTGCCCGAGACGACCCGCAGGTCCGACGCGCTGGGGCGTGCCCGGCTCAAGTAGCGGTTCAGCCCAGGTGGGCGAGTTCCGGGTGCCGCCGGACGTAGGCGTCCAGCAGGTCGCGCGCGGTGGTGACCGAGTCGACCAGGGGGTGCAGGGCGAACGCCTTGAGCGCGGCGGCCCGCGTGCCCTCCAGCACCAGCCGGTCCACCGCCTTCACCGACGTGACCAGCCCGGCTGCGTGGTCGGGCAGCGGGCTGACCGGGAGGGGGTGCGCGCCGGTCGCGTCGACCGTGCACGGAACCTCCACCACCGCCCGCTCGTCCAGGAAGGACAGCGTGGACCCGTTGCGGACGTTCAGGATCGACGTCGTGGCCTCGCCGGTGGCGATCGCCCGCATCACCTCCAGCGCCACGTGCTCGTACCCGCCGCCGTCCAGCGTGTCCCGCTCCTGCTTCATGTAGGTCGCCTCGCGCTCCAGCCGCGTGGTCTCCCAGTCGACCTCGCCCCGGTAGAACCGCTCCTGCTGGTGCAGCAGGAAAGCACCCCGGTCGTCGCCCATCGCATCCCGCGTGTCGTAGTAGTAGTGCAGGTACTCGTTGGGGATGACGCCGAGGGCCTGGAGGAACTCGACGCCGAACAGCCGGCCCTCCTCGAACGAGAGCAACGCCTCGGGGTCGGCCAGCAACGCCGGAAGCAGGTCGTCGTTCCCGCGCCGGACCCCTTGCAACCACCCGAGGTGGTTCAGGCCCGCGTAGTCGAACGTGACCCCGTCGACGCCCAGCGCGTGCGCCACCCGCCGGCACAGGCCGACCGGGGAGTCGCAGATGCCGATCACCCTGGGGCCCAAGTGCTCCGCCATCGCCTCGGTGACCAGGCCCGCCGGGTTGGTGAAGTTGACCACCCACGCGCCGGGAGCCAGCCGGGCGACCCGGCGGGCGATCTCCCGTGCCGTGGGCACCGTGCGCAGCCCGTACGCGATCCCGCCCGCGCCGACGGTCTCCTGACCCAACACGCCGTGCGCGTGCGCGATGCCCTCGTCGGCAGCGCGCCCGGCGAGGCCGCCGACCCGGATGGCGGAGAACACGAAGTCCGCTCCGCGCAGCGCCTCGTCCAGGTCGGTGGTGGCGGTGATCTGGGGACCGTCGGGCAGCACCGCCCGGATGCTCGCCAACCGCGCCGCGTCCACGTCGTGCAGGACGAGGTCGTCCACCCACCCGGCGGCGACCAGCGCCCGGTGCACCTGCGGTACGCGGAACCCGCCGCCGCCCAGGATGACCAGCTTCATGCGTCCCATCCTGCCCGTTCGAGCAACCCGACGAAGGCCGAGGTCAGCGGATCGGGGTCCTTGTGGCTGAACGCCGCCAGCTCGCGCCGCACGGGCGGCTCCGGCCGCACCACCACCCCGTCGAACGTCTCCGGCAGCACGTTGCGCGGCACCAGCGCGGGACCCAGCCCGGCCGCCGCCAGCACCGGAACGGACGCGGTCTGCTCGGTGCGCACCGCCGCCCACGGCTGGAACCCCAACCCCCGGCACACCTCGGCCACGAACTCGGCCAGCCCGTTGCCGGGCGCGGGCAGCACCCACCCCTCGTCGGCGAACGCCCGCAGGTCGACCGACCCGTCGTGCGGCGAACCCGGCGGCAGGACCAGCACGAACTCCTCCACGCCGAGCAGCCGGCAGAACCCCGACCACTCCGGCGGCTTCGGCCCGACCGCCACGTCGGCCTGGCCCCGCGCCATGGCCTCGCGCAGTTCGTCGGTGTGCCGGTGCTCGAACAGCCGGATGCGCACGTCGGGGTGCAGCGTCCGCCACTCGCGCAGGACGGGCGGCAACGCGCCCAGCGTCAACGAGTAGACCGTGGCCACGGACAGCTCCCCGCACTCCAGCCCGCTCACGCGCCGGGCGGCGACCTTCGCGCGTTCCGCGTCGGCGAGGGCGGACCTGGCGAACGGCAGCCACGCGCGTCCGGCGGGCGTAAGGCGCACGGCACGGGGGAGCCGGTCCAGCAGGGGAGTGCCCACGGACCGTTCCAGCGCACGGATCTGGTGGGAGAGCGCGGGCTGGGTGACGTGCAACAGATCGGCAGCGCGGGTGAAAGACCCTTCGTCGACGACGGTGACCAGGTACTCGAACTGCCGCAGAGTCATGAACGGAGTTTATAGCGAGGGTAGAGAACATGCCTTGGACTTATCACTCCAGGTGGCTCGATGATCAATCCGTGGCACTCAACGAACAGGCCCGCGCCGCTCTGGCGAAGACCGCCGGTGCGACTCCCGTGCAGGAGTCGACCGTCTACGACGCACGGCGGGCTTTCCTCGGCTTCAAGGACCTCCAGGGCGAGCCGCAGCCGGCCCGGGTCGACCACCTCTTCGTCCCCGGCCCCACCGCCGACCTGCCGGCCCGCATCTACCGGCCCGCCGGCGACGGCCCGCTGCCCGCGATCGTCTTCCTGCACGGCAGCGGTTTCGTGATCGGCAACCTCGACGTGTACGACGTGTTCCTGCGTGCGCTGGCCAACGCCACCGGGCACGCGGTGTTCGCGGTGAACTACCAGAAGGCCCCCGAGCACCCGTTCCCGATCCCGCTGGACGACTCCTACGCGGCCACGTCCTGGCTGTACGACCACGCGGTCGAACTCGGCGTCGACCCCGACCGGATCGGCGTCGCCGGCGACAGCGCGGGTGGCACCCTCGCCGCCGGCGTGACGCTCAAAGCGCGCGAGAACGGCTTGCGCCTGGCGTTCCAGGTACTCGTGTACCCGCCGATGGACACCGACTTCGACACGCCGTCCTACCTCGACCACGCCACCGGCTACGGCGTGCAGCGGGAGGGGATGCGCTGGTCCTGGGCGCAGTACCTCGGCGACCGGGAGCCGTGCGGGCTCGCCGCCCCGCTGCGCTGCGAACTGCACGACCTGCCGCCCGCGTTCGTGGCCCTCGCGGAGCACGACCCCGTGCGCACGGACGGCGAACGGTACGCCGAGAAGCTCGCCGCAGCGGGTGTGCCGGTGCACGTAAGGCACTTCGAAGGCGCTGTGCACGCGTTCGTGCTCCAGGACGCGCTGATGGACGAGCCGCACATCCTGATCCGCGAACTCGCCACGTGGTTGGGAGAGCTGTGATGCCGCTCGCACTCATCGCGCTGGCCATCGGCGCGTTCGGCATCGGCACCACCGAGTTCGTGATCGTCGGGCTGCTGCCGCAGGTCGCGTCGGACCTCGGCGTGTCGATCCCGTCCGCCGGGCTGCTGGTCTCCGGCTACGCGCTGAGCGTCGTGGTCGGCGCACCGCTGATCACCGCCGGCGGGTCGCGGCTGCCGCGCAAGAAGCTGCTCGTGGGGCTGATGGCCCTGTTCATCCTCGGCAACCTGCTGTGCGCGGTGGCCGACAGCTACGCCCTGCTCATGGTCGGCCGGGTGGTGGCCGCGCTGTGCCACGGCGCGTTCTTCGGCGTCGGCGCCGTGGTCGCGGCCGGCCTGGTCGCGCCGGACCGGCGGGCGCGGGCGATCGCGCTGATGTTCACCGGGCTGACCGTGGCCAACGTGCTCGGCGTGCCGATGGGCACCGCGCTGGGCCAGGCGTTCGGCTGGCGCTCGACGTTCTGGGCGGTGACCGCGCTCGGCATCGCCGGCCTGGTCGGGATCATGGCGCTGGTGCCGCCGCAGCCCGCGTCCGACGGCCTGCTCGGCGAGCTGGCGGTGTTCCGGCGGCCCGGCGTGTGGCTCGCGCTGGGCACGACGGCGCTGGGCTTCGGCGCGGTCTTCGCGTCGTTCACCTACATCGCGCCGATGATGACCGAGGTGGCCGGGTTCTCGCCGGGCGCGGTGACCTGGTTGCTGGTGCTCTTCGGGGCCGGCCTGTGCGTGGGGAACGTGCTGGGCGGACGCGCGGCGGACCGCCGTCTGATGCCGAGCCTCTACGCGATCCTCGCGGTGCTGGTCGTCGTCCTGGTGGCATTCGTGTTCACCGCGCAATCCCAACTGCTGGGCGCGGTGACGATCGCCCTGCTCGGCGTGGCCGGTTTCGCCACCGTGGCTCCGTTGCAGACCCGCGTGCTGCAACAGGCCGAAGGCGCTCCCGCGCTCGCGTCGGCCGCCAACATCGCCGCGTTCAACCTCGGCAACGCGGCGGGCGCGTGGCTCGGCGGCGCCGCCATCGACGCCGGACTCGGCTACACCGCGCCGAACTGGGTGGCCGCGCTGATGGCGGCGGGTGCGCTCGCCGTGGCGCTGGCGAGCGGTCGGCGGGCCCGTGCGGCGGTACCCGCCTGAGCCGTCCGGCAGGCGGCTGCACACCGGTTCGCGCTGGTCAAGGGCCGATCGGCGGGTCTTGTTCAAAAGTCCACAGTGGACTCAACTGGCCCTTGACACGTCTCGCGGCGTAGGGGGAAGGTCTGCACCGACCTGTCCTGCACATGATGGGGGAACAGCCGTGAAGGGTGTTCGGAGAGTCGCGGTCCTGGCGGCTCTGGCAACGCTGCCGCTGGGCCTGCTGCCCGCGGTGGCCTCGGCCGCGCCGGAAGGCCCGGTGTTCAAGGACGGCGAGGCGCAGCCCGTCTTCGACCCGAAGGACGTGGTCAAGGAGAGCGTCTGGGTCCGCGCACCGGTCGACAGCGACCGCGACGGCCGCGACGACGAGGTCTACGCCGAGGTCGTGCGGCAGGGGGCCACCACCCGGGGGCTCAAGGTCCCGGTGGTGTTCTTCAACAGCCCGTACTTCTCCGGCGGCAACGACGTGGCCAACCACAACGTCGACCTGGAGCTGTACGTGCCGAACCGGCGCGGCGGCTACGACAAGCGCGACGGCTCGAAGCTCAAGGCGCAGGCGGACGAGCGGATCGCGGCGGCCGTGGGCCCCAACGCCGGCCCCATCACGTCCGCGCGCTACGAGTCGTACTTCATCTCGCGCGGGTTCGCCATGGTGTACGGGGAATCGCTCGGCACCGGCAAGTCCAGCGGCTGCCCCACCTCCGGTGGGCGCAACGAGACCATCGGGTCCAAGTCCGTGATCGACTGGCTCAACGGCCGCACCACCGCGCGAGACGCGGCGGGCAAGAAGGTCAAGGCCACGTGGAGCACGGGCAAGGTCGGCATGATGGGCGTGTCCTACAACGGCACGCTGCCCAACGCCGTGGCGTCCACGGGCGTGCGCGGTCTTGAGGCCATCGTGCCCATCGCGGCCATCTCCAGTTGGTACGACTACTACCGCGCCGACGGGGCCGTCGTCGCACCCGGTACCTACCAGGGCGAAGACCTGGACGTGCTCGCGGAGTACGTCTACACGCGCGAAGACCGCGAGATCTGCAAGCCGATCATCGCCGAGGTCGCCGAGAAGCAGGACCGGGTCACCGGCGACTACAGCGCGTTCTGGGACGAGCGGAACTACGTCAAGGACGCGCACAAGGTGCGCGCGGCGGTGCTCGCCGTGCACGGCCTGAGCGACTGGAACGTCAAGACCAAGCACGTCGCGCAGTGGTACGAGGCACTGCGCCGCAACGGCGTCGAGCACAAGATCTGGCTGCACCAGTCCGGCCACACCGACCCCGACACGCTGCGGTCCGTCGAGTGGCGGCGCACGATCAACAAGTGGTTCAGCCACTACCTGTACGGGCTCGACAACGGCATCGAGAAGGAGCCGAAGTCGACCATCCAGCGCGAGGACCGCACGACGTGGACCGACGAGGCGGACTGGCCCGCCCCCGGCACGTCGAAGGCCAGGCTGTACCCGTGGGCCGGCGGCTCGGCCAAGGGCGCGCTCCGGTCGTCGTCGGTGCCCGGCAAGCCCGTCGTGGAGACGCTGCGCGACGACTCGTCCAAGCTCGCCGAAGACCTGGTCGACCTGCCCAGCTCCGGCAACCGGTTGGCTTACGGCACCCGTGCGTCGGCCACGCCGCTGCGGCTGTCCGGGACGCCCCGCGTGGAGCTGGCAGTGTCCTTCGACCGGCCTGCGGCGAACGTGACCGCGCTCCTGGTGGACCGCGCGCCGGACGGGACCAGCCACGTGATCACGCGCGGGTGGACCGACCCGCAGAACCGTGACGGGCTGTCCAAGTCGAAGCCGGTCACGCCGGGGAAGACCTACCGGCTCGACGTCGAGTTGCAGCCGCAGGACTACATCGTGCCCGCCGGGCACTCCCTGGAGTTCGTGCTGGTGTCCAGCGACTACGACTACACGTTGCGGCCCAAGCCGGGCGTGGGGCTGTCCGTCGACCTCACGTCCACGACCGTGGAACTCCCCGTGGTCGGCGGACCGGCGGCACTGCGTCGTTCGATCGGCTAGTCGCGTACGCCTTAACGCTCCCCCTTGCGCACACAGCGGCGTAAGGGGGAGCTTTTCTTTCCCGTGTGCGGACTTCCATTCGACCAAAAACGTCAAATGTCATCTGATCGGGTGCAGACAGTGGCGGCCTCCCCATTTCCCCGCCAAAATCAATGACATGACAGCTCCCGTGAAACCCAATCACCTCCGCACGCCGGGCGACGTGATCGCAGCCCTGCCCTACCTGCTCGGTTTCCACCCGGCCGATTCCCTGGTCCTGCTCATCCTCGAAGGCGGCTCGATCGCGCAGACCCTCCGCCTCGACCTGCCCGCCACCCGCAACGACCGCAGGGTCGCCGACGAGTTGGCCCTGTCCTTACGGGGTCGGCCGCCGACCCACGCCGTCGCCGTGGTCGTCGGAGGGGGTCGCGGCGACCCCCCGAACTGCTGCCGCGCGAGCACCTGGTGGCGCAGTTGACCGCGTCCCTGGGCTACGTGGGCGTCCGCGTGACGTGCGCCGCGTGGTCCCCGGCCACGGCGAAGGGCTCGCCGTGGCTGAGCTACGACGACCTGGGCGACCAAGGCGTAGTGCCGGACCCGACGTCCACGACCATCGCCGCGCGGGCCGTGGCCCAGGGGTTGGTCACCCACCGGGACCGCGAGACCCTGGCCGCCTCCCTCACCCCGGACCCGCCGGAGGCCCTGTCCCGCCGCTCCGCCCTGCTCGACCGCGCGGCAGCCGAGACCGAGGTCCACGAGCACGAGGACTTCGCCACCATGATCCGCCACCGGGCCCTGGTCCGGGAGGCGGTGGCCCGCACCCGCTTCCGGGCCGAACCCCTGACCGACCGCGAGGTGGCCGACCTGGCGTTCGCCCTGTCCGACCCGTGGGTGCGCGACGCGAGCCTGGCGGACGCGATCAGCGAGCACGCCGAGGGGGCGGAACGGCTCTGGACAGAACTGACCAGGGCCAGCCCCACCCCGGAAAGGGCCGAGCCCGCCGCGCTGCTGGCGTTCTCCGCCTACGTCCGGGGAGACGGCGCACTGGCCCTGATAGCCCTGGACCGCGCCGAAGAAGCCCTCCCCGGCCACCGCCTGGCCCTGCTCCTCCGAACAGCCCTGGAAAACGGAATGCCACCCACCACGATAAGAGGTCTGGCCGAACGAGCCGCCGCCGGCGAGTGGTTCCCCCGAGAACAACCCGAATAACGCCCACCAGGTTGGTGCGCAGAATGAGGAGGTGAAGATGGAAGGCTGACTTGCCGGTCCGGGCGAGCTGCGCTCCTCCGGACCGAGCGCGGCCAAGGGACTACGAATTCACAACGGTGTTGCGATCCCATCAGCTCGTCGGGACACAGCCCCAACGTCCCGAGTCGTCGCCGCCGGTACCGAGGGCTGATCTGCCGTGCCTCGCCCGGTCCGGATCAGCCTGCCGGCCCACCAGCCCCGCCAGGCATCGTGGGCGTTCACCCCGTACGGCGCCCAAGGCCGGTGCGCGTCGAGGAGCGGCGCGGGGTCCGGGACCCGCTGCGGACAGCGGTCGGCCGGTCGCGCGACGAAGATCCACCTGGCTGGCAGCGGCACGGGATCGCCGTGACCATCCCAGCGCCAGCGCCAGCGCCAGCGTCGGCGTCGGCGTCGGCGTCGGCGTCAGTGCCGCGACACCGCGCCCCTGATCTGCCGTGCCACGCCCGGCCCGGCCACGCGAGGCCCGGCCATGCCCGGCCCGGATCAGCCTGCCGGCCCACCAGCCCCGCCGGTCGTGCACCTCGTCGGTGTGTCGGCCGGGGCGTGGGGTCCGGTGGTCGGGTTCCCGTGTATGCGAACCCGACCACCGGGTCGCGGTGGTGCCCTGGAACTACAGCAGTTCCGGGCGCTGCCAGGGCTCGTCCAGGACGTGCTGCGCCAGGAAGGCGTAGATCGTCTCGTACCAGACCTTGGCGTTGCCGGGCGTCAGGATCCAGTGGTTCTCGGTCGGGAAGTACAGGAACTTCGCCTCCACGCCGTGGCGCACCAGGTCGAAGTACAGGCGCTGGCCCTCGCCGATCGGGACCCGGTAGTCCTTGTCGCCGTGGATCACGAGCATCGGCGTCTTGATGTCCGCTGCCCGCAGGTGCGGCGAGTTCGCCCGCACCTGCTCCTCGTCGCGCAGCGGGTCGCCCATCTCGCGGATCCAGTAGTACGAGTCATCCGTCGTCCCGGTGAACGCGTCCAGGTGCCACAGCGACGCGTGGGTCACGATCGCCCGGAAGCGGTCGGTCTGGGTGGCGATCCAGTTCGCCATGTACCCGCCGAACGAACCGCCCATGGCGGCCGTGCGGCCCTCGTCGATGTCGTCCCGGCGGACGGTGACGTCGGTGATCGCCATCAGGTCGGTGTACGGCTTCGCGCCCCAGCTGCCCCAGCCGGCGGCGATGAACTCGGGGCCGTAGCCGGTCGACAGGGCCGGGTCGGGCAGCAGCACCGCGTAGCCCTTGGCGGCCATCAGCCACGGGTTCCAGCGCCAGCTCCAGCCGCTCCAGCTCATCACCGGGCCGCCGTGCACCCACAGCAGCAGCGGCGCGGGCCGGTCGGCGGAGCACCCGGTGGGCAGGACCAGCCACGCGCGGACCGTGCGGCCGTCCTCGACCACGGTCTCGACCTCGGTCAGCGTGCCCGGCAGGGACTCGACCCGGCCGGGGGCGTCCAGGACGACCGCCTCCTGCTCCGGGGCGGCCAGGTCCAGGCGCACCGGCTGGGCGGGCTGGTCGACGGTGTTGCGCAGCGCGTAGACGTGCTCCGCCCCGACCTGCACGTCGGTGTACGAGCCGGACGCGGTGAGGCGGATCAGGTCGCCGGTGGCCAGGTCCAGCCGCCAGATCGGCTGGTGGCCGCGCAGCGAGCTGGTGAAGTACACCGCCGCGCCGTCCGGGCTGACCACCGGGTGCTCCGGCTCCTGCTGGAAGTCCGGCGCGAGTTCGGTGACCGTGCCGTCCAGGTCGATGCGGACCAGGGCGTTGCGCCACGGCCGCTCCGGCGTCGAGTCGAACCCGCGCACCGCGATCACCGCCGACGAGTCGGGCAGGAACGCGGGGCCGGCGAAGGAGTGGTGCTCCTGGTCGGCCAGCACGCGGCCGGGCGAGCCGTCCGCCGGGGTCAGGCGCAGCCGGACGCGGGCGCCGTAGGCGGCGCTCACGGCGACCCGCTCGGTGTGCACGACCCACCGGCCGTCCGGGCTGATCGCCGCCACGTCGTCCAGTCGCGCGTCGGCGTCCGGGGTGAGGTCGGTCAGGTCCTCGGCGGTGAACCCGTCGCCGGTCGGCGGCGGGGCGGTGAGCAGGCGCGGGTAGGTGGGGCCGAGGTCGACGTCCCAGTACCGCACCGGGTACGACTCGTAGAGGATGCCGGTCACGCCCGCGTCCTCGCGAGCCTTGCGGTGCTCCTCGTCGGACTCGCCGAAGTCCGCGGTCGGATGCGCGCCGGCTGTGAGCAGCAGCGTGCCCGACGTGGCCGCGACGTCGACGCGCTCCACGCCGCCGGCCGGGCGCAGCAGCTCGCGGGCCTCGCCGGCCTCGGGCAGCAGCCACAGCGCGGTCTTGTCCTTGGGCTTGCCGTCGACCGGCTTGGCCACCGGGTTCGGGCGCGACGACAGGAACAGCAGGTCGCCGTCCGGCGTGAACACCGGGTTCGACTCGCCCTTCGCGCCCCGGGTCAGCCGGCGGGCCGGGCGGTGACCCGCCGGGTCGACCTCCCACAGCGCGCCCTGCCACGCCTTGCCGTCCGGTGACAGCTCCGCCACGACCGTGACCAGGCGCTTGCCGTCCGGGGACAGCGCCAGCGACCCGAGCCGGGGCAGCGCCGAGAACGACGGGACGTCCGCGAAGTCGCCCGCCTGGATCGTGCCGCTCATCGGGCCTCCTGGGACCGGGACTGGGTGAACTCCCACGCGTCGCGCACGATGCCGGCCAGGTCGACCCGCTCCGGCTTCCAGCCGAGTTCGGTCCGGGCCCGCTCCGAGGACGCGACCAGCACCGCCGGGTCTCCCGGGCGGCGCGGCGACACCTCGGCCGGGACCGGGTGGCCGGTCACCTCGCGGCAGGCGTCGATCACCTGCTTGACCGAGAAGCCCAGGCCGTTGCCCAGGTTGTAGATCCGGTGCTCGCCGCCGGTCGCGTTCGCCAGCGCCTTGAGGTGCGCGTCGGCCAGGTCCACCACGTGGATGTAGTCGCGCACGCAGGTGCCGTCGTCGGTCGGGTAGTCGTCGCCGTACATGGCGATCTTCTCCCGCTTGCCCGACGCCACCTGGAGCACGAGGGGGATGAGGTGGGTCTCGACGGTGTGCCGCTCGCCGTACCGCCCGTACGCGCCGGCCACGTTGAAGTACCGCAGCGACACCGCCGCCAGGCCGTGGGCGGTCGCGTAGCCGGTGATGGCGTGGTCGATGGCGAGCTTCGTCGCGCCGTAGGTGTTCGTCGGCCGGGTCGGCGCGGTCTCCACGATCGGCACCTCGTCCGGCTCGCCGTAGGTCGCGGCGGTGGACGAGAAGACCAGGCGGGGCGTGCCGTGCTCGCGCATGGCGTCCAGCAGCCGCAGCGAGGTGACCACGTTGCCCTGCCAGTACTTCGCGGGTTCCTGCTGCGACTCGCCGACCAGCGACTTGGCCGCGAAGTGCAGCACGCCGTCGAACCCCTCGGCCAGCACCGAGCCGATCACGCCGTCGATGTCGTCCGCGATCAGCCGCGCGCCCTCGGGGACCGCGTCCGCGTGCCCGGTCGACAGGTCGTCGAGCACGACCACCTCGTGCCCCGACTCGACCAGTCGAGCCGCGCACACGCTGCCGACGTACCCCGCACCGCCCGTGACGAGCAGCTTCACCGTGTTCCCCGCTTCCTGTAGTGCCGTCAATGCTCCCGGCCCGCGCCCGCCGAGGGCACCGCCGGGAAGGTCCTCGGTGTCGGCCAATCGCGCCGCGCGTAGGCGGCGAGCACCTGCCGCACCACGGCGTCGTGCCGCTCGACGGGCACCAGCGCGATCGCCGAGCCGCCGAAACCGCCGCCGACCATCCGCGCGCCGAGCGCGCCGGCGGCCAGCGCCGACTCCACGGCGACGTCCAGTTCCGGCACCGACACGCGGTAGTCGTCGCGCAGGCTCGCGTGCGACGCCGTCAGCAGCGGGCCGAGGTCGGCCAGCGCGCCGGCGCGCAGCGCGTCGACCGCGCGCAGCACCCGCTCGTTCTCCGTCACCACGTGCCGCACCAGCGGTCGCAGGTCGTCGGGCAGGCGGGCGAGCGCGCCGTCCAGGTCTTCGGCGGCGACGTCGCGCAGCGCGGGCACGCCGAGCAGCGCCGAGGCGCGCTCGCAGCCTGCCCGGCGGGACGCGTAGCCGCCGTCGGTGTTCGAGTGGTGGGCCCTGGTGTCGACCACCAGCACTTCCAGGCCGTGCGCGGCGGCGTCGAACGGGACCTGCTCGGACTCGCCGGAGCGCACGTCCAGGAACAGCGCGTGGGCCTCGGTGCACAGCAGCGACGCGGTCTGGTCCAGCAGACCGGTCGGGGCACCGGCGAACTCGTTCTCCGCCCGCTGCACCCAGCGGGCGATCTCCGGCCGGTCCTCGGGGACGCCCGCGAGGCCCAGCAGCGCCAGGGCCACCGCGCACTCCAGGGCGTGCGACGACGACAGCCCGGCACCCGCCGGCACGTCGCCGGCGATCACCAGGTCCGCGCCGCCCGTCACGCCCCGGTCGCGCAGCACCCAGGCCACGCCGGCCGGGTAGGCCGCCCACCCGGTGACCCGGCCGGGTTCGAGGTCGGCGACGGCGACCGGAGCGGCGTGGCGCAGCACGCCGTCGTCGCCCATCGTCGACACGACCAGCTTGCCGTCGTCGCGCGGCGACGCGGCCACCGCCGTGCGGTGGGGGAGTGCGAAGGGCAGCACGAAACCGTCGTTGTAGTCGGTGTGCTCCCCGATCAAGTTCACCCGACCGGGTGCGGACCACACGCCCTGGGGCGCGGTTCCGCGCAACTCACCGAACGCGGCGGCGGCGCGCTGCCCCTGCGTCACCTGGCCTGCACCAGCACGGCGTGCGCCACCGACGGGTCGAGCGCCGCGCTGGTGCCGTTGCCGTGCACCTGCACGACCTTGGCCCCGCTCAGCGAGTCGACGTCGACGGTGCCGCCCGGTACCACGCCGGCGGCCTTCAGCTCGGCCATCAGCCCGGGGTCGAGCTGGACGTGCTCGGCGATCCGCCGCACCTCCACCCGCCCGCCACCGCGCCGGGCCACCTCGTCGACCCGGACCAGGTCGGCTTCGGCGGGCGGCGCGGGCTCCCCGTCGCCCAGCTTGTCCAAGCCGGGGATGGGGTTGCCGTAGGGGGAGGTGGTCGGGTTGCCGAGCAGCTTGACGAGCTTGCGCTCGACGGCCTCGCTCATGACGTGCTCCCAGCGGCACGCCTCGCTGTGCACCTGCTCCCACTCCAGGCCGATGATGTCGACCAGGAGCCGTTCGGCGAGCCGGTGCTTGCGCATGACCGCGATCGCCAGGCCGCGGCCCTCCTCGGTGAGCTCCAGGTGGCGGTCGTCGGCGACGACGACGAGGCCGTCGCGCTCCATCCGGCCCACGGTCTGGCTCACCGTGGGACCGCTCTGGCCCAACCGCTCGGCGATGCGGGCGCGCAACGGCACGACGCCCTCTTCTTCGAGCTCGTAGATGGTGCGGAGGTACATCTCCGTGGTGTCGATGAGGTCGTTCACACCCGCTCCCCTTCGTATGATGCCAATGCTAGTCGCCCGCTCACGGGTGCAGGATGGTGCGGTGCATCCCTTGATCAGCACCGAAGACCTGGCCGCCGCGCTCGCGGGCGCCTCTCCCCCGGTCGTGGTGGACGTCCGCTGGCGCCTGGGCGGACCCCCAGGACGTCAAGACTACGAGGTCGGTCACGTTCCAGGTGCTTTCTACCTCGACTTGGACCGAGACCTCTCCTCCGCACCGGGTGAAGGAGGGCGTCACCCGCTGCCGGAACCGGGTGACCTGGAGCGTGCGCTGCGCTCCGCAGGTGTCCGCGAACATCACCCGGTCGTGGCATACGACGGGGGTGACGGTTCGGTCGCCGCGCGGCTGTGGTGGCTGCTGCGCTGGGCCGGGCACGAGCAGGTCGCGGTGCTGGACGGCGGCTTCGCCGCGTGGGTCGCGGAGGGGCGTTTGGTGACCGCCGAGGAGCCGGAGACGGCCCCCGGCGACGTGCGGGTCGAGGCGGGTGGGATGCCGGTGCTTGACGCCGAGGGCGCCGCCGCGCTGGCCCGTGACGGGGTGTTGCTGGACGCGCGCGCCGCGCAGCGGTACCGGGGTGAGACCGAGCCGGTGGACCCGCGCGCCGGGCACGTCCCGGGCGCGCTCAACGCGCCGTCCGCCGAGCACGTGGACGGGTCGGGCCGGTGGCTGGGCCCGAACGCGCTGGCGGAGCGGTTCCGGGCCGTCGGGGTGCGCCCGGACGCGGCCGTGGGCGCGTACTGCGGGTCGGGGGTGACGGCGTCGTCCGTGGTGCTGGCGCTGGAGGTGGCCGGTGTCACGAGCGCGGAGCGGCCCGCCGCCCTGTACGCCGGTTCGTGGTCGCACTGGTGCGTCGACCCGTCCCGCGCGGTGGCCACCGGACCGAACCCGTGATGCGCGCGGCGTGACCGTTCGGACCGGACGGGTGATCACGAAAGGGGGACGCCGGTCTGTCGGACGTCCCCCTTTTCGGTGATTCGGAGGAGCGGTCAGGCGTTGGGGATCTTCTCGAACGCCTTGGTCGCCAGCTTGAGGGCCACGTCGCACGGGTCGAACGAGTCGATGGGCGTCACGCTGGCCAGGAACGCCGGCGTGATCTCCTTCGGGTCGTCGGTCAGCATGACGAGCACGGAGCAGTCGCCGCCGTTCTCCTTGACCTCGTACGCGGTGTTGCCGCCGACCTCGATCTCCTTGGCCTGGCCCTCGTACTCGGCGAAGGTGACCATGAACAGCACCACCGCGAAGGGCTCCTCGGTGCTCTGCACGCAGCCCTTCTCGCCGGCCTTCTTCGCGCCGATGGCACCGGCCACGTCCTCGGGGGTGAGGATGTCGCAGTCCTCGTAGCCCTCGGTCTTCTTCTTGGTGCCGATCTTGACCTTGCCGGCGGGCTTGGTGCCGGAGGTGGGCGAGCCGGTGCCGGTGGTCTCCTTCTTGCCGCTGGTCGGCGACTTGGTCGAGGACGGCTTGCCCGACGTGGTCTTCTCCGTGTTCGCGGCGGCCCCGGCGGCGGGCTTCGCGGAGCCGGTGACCGTGGTCGCGCACCCGGCGAGGCCGAGTGCCGTGGCCAAGGCCAGCACGGCCGTCAGGGAGGAGGCTCGTCGCAGGTGCATGTCTGTCTGACCCCGTTCCGACGAGCGGGGTTCCATCCTCGATGGCCGCAATCCTGGCCCGCCTCGTCCCGCCAGACTCTAAGTCCTGCCGGGAGGGACTCACCGGCGTGTCCACCAAGCTGTGATCACACCGCAGGTCAGAGCGCCGTGAAGTGACCACCGCCGCACGGCCCGACGGTGCCCAAACGCTTGCGCGCCGACCGGGGTGTGTCGGTGGACACCAGGCCCGCCCAGCGTCCGGACAGGACCGGAACCCGCCGCCCCGCCCCACCGCGCCCGGCGCCGCTCCTCCTGTCGCGCCGCTGCGCCGCGTCCCGCGCGCTCCTCCTGCCGAGTCGCGCCGCTGCCCGCCGCCGCACCCCTGCCCGCCGCACCCCTGTCGCGGCGTGATCTTGGTCGGGCCGGCGAGCGCGAGAACGCACCCGGCGGCGGGGTGTGGGTTAGGTTGCCGGGCATGGGTGCCGACGTGGGTGATCGAGCCGCTGTCGTCTGGGACGAGTCGTTCCTCTCCTACGACCTGGGCGGGGACCACCCGCTCAACCCGGTCCGGCTGGACCTCGCCGTCCGGTTGGCCACCGGGCTCGGCGTGCTGGACGGGGTCGACTTCGTCACGCCCGAGCCCGCCACCGACGCCGAGATCGAGCGCGTGCACGAGCCCTCGTACCTGTCCGCCGTGCAGGCCGCGCCGATGGCCGGCTGGGACGTCGGGCACGGGCTGGGCACGGCGGACAACCCCGTGTTCGCCCGGATGCACGAGGCGTCCGCGCTGGTCGTCGGCGGTTCGCTGGCCGCCGCGCGGAAGATCGCGTCCGGTGAGGCCAGGCGGGCGGTGAACATCGCGGGTGGGCTGCACCACGCGATGCGCGACCACGCCGCCGGGTTCTGCGTCTACAACGACTGCTCCGTCGCCATCTCCTGGCTGCTGGACAACGGGTTCGACCGGATCGCCTACATCGACTCCGACGTGCACCACGGCGACGGCGTGCAGGACTGCTTCTACGACGACCCGCGCGTGCTCACGGTCTCGCTGCACCAGAGCCCGCTGAGCCTGTGGCCGGGCACCGGTCGCGCGTCCGAGACGGGTGGTCGGGGCGCGGAGGGCACGGCGGTGAACGTCGCGCTGCCGCCGGGCACCTCCGACCCGGGGTGGCTGCGCGCCTTCCACGCGGTGGTCCCGGCGCTGCTGCGCTCGTTCCGGCCGCAGGTGCTGGTCACCCAGTGCGGCGCGGACACCCACCGCGAGGACCCGCTCGCGGACCTGGCGCTGACCGTGGACGGGCACCGCGAGATCTACCGGACGTTCCGCGCGCTCGCCGAGGAGGTGACCGGCGGGCGGTGGCTGGCGCTGGGCGGCGGCGGTTACGAACTGGTCCGGGTGGTACCCCGCTCGTGGACGCACCTGCTGGCGACCGTGCTGGACCGCGACCTCGACCCGGGCACGCGGCTGCCGGCGGACTGGGTGGCGCACGCGTCCGGTCTCGCGCCGGACCGGCCGCTGCCGGCGGGCATGTCCGACGACGCCGACGTCGCCTTCGAACCGTGGGGCGGTGACGCGCAGACCCCGCTGGACACCGCCGTGCGCGACACCCGGCGCGCGGTGTTCCCGCTGCACGGCCTGGACCCCGACGACCCGAGGGACTAGCGGTGGACCCCTACGACTACCCCCGGCACTGGGAGGCCGACGTCGTGCTCAGCGACGGCGGCACGGTCCACCTGCGGCCGATCACGCCCGACGACGCGGAGAAGCTGCTGGCGTTCCACGGCCGGCTGTCCGAGCGCACCCGCTACTTCCGCTACTTCGGCCCCTACCCCCGGATGCCGCAGCGGGACGTGGAGCGGTTCAGCACCGTCGACCACGCGGACCGGGTCGCGTTCACCGCGCTGCTGGGCGACGACATCGTCGCGGTGGGCCGCTACGACCGGCTGGGCGGCGGCGGCAGCGCCGAGGTGGCGTTCGTGGTGGAGGACGGGCACCAGGGCCGGGGTCTGGGCTCGATCCTGCTGGAGCACCTGGCGGCGGCGGCCCGCGAGCGCGGGCTGAGCCGGTTCACCGCCGAGGTGCTCGCGGAGAACGGCCAGATGGTGCGGGTGTTCCGGGACGCGGGCTACAGCGTGAGCCGCGCGTTCGAGGAGGGCGTGCTGCACCTGGAGTTCGACATCGACCCCACCGAGGAGTCGGTGGCGGTGGCGCGCGCCCGGGAGCAGGCGGCCGAGGCGCGCAGCGTGCACAACCTGCTCAACCCCCGGTCCGTGGCGGTGATCGGCGCGTCCACCGACCGGACGAAGATCGGCTACGCGGTGCTGACCAACCTGCTGGAGGGCGACTTCCACGGCCCGGTGTACCCGGTGAACGCCGAGCACCGGGCGGTGCGCGGGGTGCGCGCCTACCCGTCGGTCCTCGACATCCCCGACGACGTGGACCTGGCCGTGGTCGCGGTCCCGGCGGCGAGCGTGGACGAGGTGATGGACGCCTGCCTGGCCAAGGGCGTGAAGGCGCTCGTCGTGGTGACCTCCGGGTTCGGCGAGACCGGGCCGGACGGGTCGCTCGCGGAGCGCCGGCTGGCCGCCGAGGCGCGGGCGCACGGGATGCGGGTGGTGGGGCCGAACGCGCTGGGCGTGCTGAACACCGACCCGGCGGTGCGGTTGAACGCGACCCTCGCGCCGAAGCTGCCGGTGCGCGGGCGGACCGGGTTCTTCTGCCAGTCCGGCGCGCTGGGCACGGCGATCCTGGCGACGGCGGCGTCGCGCGGCCTGGGCCTGTCGACGTTCGTGTCGGCGGGCAACCGGGCTGACGTGTCGGGCAACGACCTGTTGCAGTACTGGGAGACCGACCCGGCGACCGACGTCGTCCTGCTGTACCTGGAGTCGTTCGGCAACCCGCGCAAGTTCGCCCGGCTGGCCCGGCGGCTGGGGCGCACCAAGCCGATCGTGGCGGTGAAGTCCGGGCGGCACGCGGTGACGCCCGCGCTGGCGGCGACCTCGGTGTCGGTGGACGAGTCGAGCGTGCAGGCGCTGTTCGAGCAGGCGGGCGTGATCCGGGTGGAGTCGCTGGCCCAGCTCTTCGACACCGCGCTGCTGCTGGCGCACCAGCCGCTGCCGGCCGGGCCCCGGGTCGCGGTCGTGGGCAACTCGACGGCGATCGGCCTGCTTGCCGCCGACACCGCGCTGGCGCAGGGCCTGGAGCTGGCGGGCGACCCGGTGGACGTCGGCGCGCAGGCCGACCCGGACGTGTTCGCCAAGGCCGTGCAGGACGCGTTGCGCAACCCCGACACCGACGCGCTCGTGGTGGTGTTCGTGCCGCCGCTGGCGGTGCCGGGCGCGGCGTTCGCGCGGGCGTTGCGGGACGTGGCGGGCACCAAGCCGATCGTGTCGACGTTCCTCGCCGTCGAGGGCGTCCCGGACGAACTGGCGGTGGCCGAACCGGACGGTGCGCCGGGGCGCGGTTCGGTGCCGTCCTACCCCAGCCCGGAGCGGGCCGTGCTCGCGCTGGCGCGGGCCACCCGCTACGCGCGCTGGAGGTCGGCCCCGCAGGGTCGTTTCACCAGGCCCGACGGCATCGACGTGGCCGCCGCGCACGAGCTGGTCGACTCGCTGCGGCTGGACGAGACCGGCGAGCGCCGGCTCGACGACGGAACGGCGGTGCGGCTGCTGGCCTGCTACGGCGTGGAGGTCGTGCCGTTCCGGGTGGTGTCGTCGGCGGACGACGCGGTGGCGGCGGCGACCGAACTGGGCCACCCGGTCGCGTTGAAGGCGACCGACGAGCGGCTGCGGCACCGCACCGACCTGGTGGGCGTGCGGCTGGACCTGGTCGGCGACGAAGCCGTGCGCGCGGCGTACGAGATGCTGGCCGAGGTGTCCGAGCAGCCCGACGTGTACGTGCAGCGCATGGCCCCCAAGGGCATTTCGTGCGTGGTGGGGCTCCAGGACGACCCGTCGTTCGGCACGCTGGTGTCGTTCGGCCTGTCCGGTGTGGTCAGCGACCTGTTGGGGGACCGCGCCTACCGGGCCGTCCCGCTCACCGAGACCGATGCGAAGGCGCTGGTGCGCGCGCCGAAGGCCGCGCCGCTGCTGGCGGGCTACCGGGGCGGCGAGTCCGCCGACCTGCCCGCGCTGGAGGACCTGGTGCTGCGGCTCGCCGCGCTCGCCGAGGACCTGCCGGAGGTGCGCGACCTCGCGCTGGAGCCGGTGCTGGCCAGCGCGGCGGGCGCGTACGTCAGCAACGCGAGGGTGACGCTGGGGCCGCCGCCGTCCAAGCACGACAGCGGTCCGCGCCGGTTGCGGTCACCGGGCGCACCGCGCTAGGCGCACTGCGTTAGCCGCCGCGTCCGGTCGTTGCGCAACCGTCATTCTTTATCGATTCCGTCGACCCTATTCTGCCGCCGGCTATGGACGTAAAACGTGGGTGCCGCTTACGTTTCCGGCATCTTTCGAGGACCCGAAAAGGGGAAGAATGGCATTGGCATCGCTGCGCGCCCTCGTGCCGGCTTTCGTCGCCGCGCTGGTCCTTGCCTCGTGCTCCTCCGCTGACGACCCGTCCGTCGAGGGGAGGGCGGGCGCGGAGAAGCTGGTGATCGCCGTCGGCTACGACCAGCCCGGCCTGGGCGTGCGCCGGCTGGACGGCGTGCACCGGGGCTTCGACGTCGACGTGGCCCGGTACGTGGCGCGGGAGCTGGGCGACGACGACCCCGACTTCATCGAGGCGACCCCGTCCCAGCGGGAGAAGCTGCTCACCGACGGCAAGGCCGACCTGGTGGTGTCCACCTACTCGATCACCGACAAGCGCAAGGAGGTGATCGACTTCGTCGGGCCGTACTTCGTGGCGGGCCAGGACCTGCTGGTCCGGCTGACCGACACCCGGATCGCCGGCCCCGAGTCGCTCACCGCCGGCATCAAGCTGTGCTCGGTGGAGAACACCACCTCGGCGCAGTACGTGAAGGACCAGTTCGCCCAAGCCGTGGAACTGGTGAATTACCCGAACTTCAGCGACTGCGTCACTGCTCTGCTCGCCGAGCAGGTCGACGCCATGACGACCGACGACGTGATCCTCGCCGGGTACGCCGCGCAGAACCCGGAGCTGCTGCGGGTCGTCGGGAAGCCGTTCAGCAAGGAGGAGTACGGGATCGGGATGCGGCGCGGCGACGCGTCCGGCAAGGCGAAGGTGACCGCCGCCGTCCAGAAGATGATCGACTCGGGCGAGTGGCGCAAGGCGCTGGAGCAGAACGTCGGCCAGTCGGGCTACCGGATCCCCGAACCGCCCAAGATCGTCCCGTGACGCACGACCCACCCCGATAGCGGTCTGACCGGCGGGTTCGAGGTCGTAGGCTCGCCCGGTGCCCGCTTCGCATTTCGTGCCCCAGTACCGCGCGGACGGACCGGTCCGCGCCGGTATCCCCGAGCACGGTCGGATCCCGCGCTACTACGCGGTCAAGACCGAGCTGCTCTGGCTCGTCGAGTCGCTGGGGGAGGGTACGGCGCTGCCCTCCGAGCGCGAGCTGGCCGAGCGCTTCTCGGTGTCGCGGGTGACCCTGCGCCAGGCGGTGGGCGAGCTGGTGCTGGAGGGCAAGCTCCAGCGCCGGCAGGGCAGCGGCACGTACGTCGCGCCGCCGAAGCTGGTGCAGCCGCTGTCCCTGGTGTCCTACACCGAGGGGATGCGGCGGCAGGGGGTGGACCCGGCGCGCAGCGTGATCACCGTCGAGCACCTGCCCGCCGACGACGTGCTGGCGCGCGACCTGCGGGTCGCGCGCGGCGACACGGTGATCCACCTGGAGCGGGTGCTGCTCGCCGACGACGAGCGGGTGGGGCTGGAGTCGACCTACCTGCCCTCGGCGCGGTTCCCGACCCTGCTGGAGGTGTTCGACCCGACCACCTCCCTCTACGCGTGCCTGACCGACCGGTTGGGCGTGGTCTTCGCCGAGGCGGAGGAGCGGGTGGAGACCGTGCTGGCCACGCCGCGCGAGGCGTTGCTGATCGGCACCAACCCGGCGCTGCCGATGCTGCTGCTGCACCGGGTGTCCTACGACGACGACGGCGTGCCGATCGAGCGGGTGCGCTCGCTGTACCGGGGCGACCGGTTCAGCTTCATGGCACGCCTCCGGGCGGACGTCTAGCCTCCCCCGTTCGGCTCAGCGGGACTTCGCGGTGAGCCCAGTCTCATAACGGGAAGGTAACCCATCTAGTCCACATCTTCAGTTCACCCGAGTGACGCCGAGGGGTCACGACCGGTTCGTCCCGGCCGCGCACCGTTCCCGCCGTGCGAGTGCTCATCGTTGGTGGAGGCGTGCTGGGGACCATGCACGCCTGGCAGGCCGTGGAACGCGGCCACGAAGTGGTCCACCTGGAACGGGAACCCGAGGCGCGGGGGGCCTCGGTGCGCAACTTCGGCCTGGTCTGGGTCGGCGGCCGGGCGGCGGGGGCGGAGCTGGACGCCGCGCTGCGCGCCCGGGAACTGTGGGAGCGGATCGGCGCGCGGGTGCCCGCGCTCGGGTTCCGGCCCAACGGCTCGCTGACCGTGCTGCGGACCCCGCTGGAACTGGCCGTGGCCGAGGAGACCCTCGCCCGGCCCGACGCGGGCGAGCGCGGCCTCCGGCTGCTCGACCCCGCCGAGGCGCGTGCGGTGAACCCGGCGCTGCGCGGCGACCTGCTCGGCGCGCTGTGGTGCGCGCGGGACGCCGCCGTCGAACCGCGCACCGCGCAGCCCGCGTTGCGCGCCGCCCTGGAGGCGACCGGCCGCTACACCTTCCTGCCCGGACACGAGGTGCGCTCCGCCGGGCAGGGCGTCGTGCGCGACGACCGGGGGGTGGAGCACCGGGGCGACGTGGTGGTGCTGTGCACCGGGGCGGCGCTCGGCGGGCTCGTCCGCGAGATCGCCGGCGACGTGCCGGTCCGGCGGGTCCGGTTGCAGATGATGCAGACCGAACCGCTGGACGAGCCGCTGACCACGTCCGTCGCGGACGGCGACAGCCTGCGCTACTACCCGGCCTACCGGGGCGCGGCGCTGGACGCGCTCAACGACGACCAGCCGCAGCCCGCGACCGCCCGTGACCACGCGATGCAACTGCTCGTGGTGCAGCGCCTCGACGGCGGCCTGACCATCGGCGACACCCACGAGTACGACGAGCCGTTCCCGTTCGACACCCAGGACGCGCCGTACGACCACCTGGCACAGGTTGCCGAGAGCGTGCTGGGCTGGCCGCTGCCGCGCATCGCCCGGCGCTGGGCCGGCGTGTACGCGCAGTGCGCCGACAAGTCCCGCGTCGTGCACCGCGACCAGGTCGAGCCCGGCGTGTGGCTCGTGACCGGCCCCGGGGGTCGGGGCATGACCTGCTCGCCCGCCATCGGCTTCGACACCGCAGAGGAGATCGGCCTGTGACCGCGTTGGTGGTACTCGACATGGCCGGCACGACCGTGCTGGACGACGGGCTCGTCGAGCGCGCCTTCCTGCGCGCGCTGCCGGACGCGACGCCCGCGATGGTGGAGCACGTCCGCGACACCATGGGCCAGTCCAAGATCGTGGTGTTCCGGGAGATGCTGCGCGACGAGACCGTCGCCCAGCGCGCCAACACCGCGTTCGAGGAGGCTTACGCCGCGCTCGTCGCCGAAGGGTGCTGCGCGCCCTTGCCCGGCGCGCACGAGGTGATCACGGGGCTGCGCGCGAAAGGCGTGAAGGTCGCGTTCAGCACCGGGTTCTCGCGCGCCACCCAGCACCTCATCCTGACCGCCCTCGGCTGGACCGACCTGGCCGACTTCACCACCACCCCGGCCGAGGCCGGGCGCGGCCGGCCCTACCCGGACATGGTGCTGGCCGCCGTGCTGGGCCTCGGCCTGGCCGACGTCCGCGACGTCGCGGTCGTCGGCGACACCCCGTCCGACGTCCTCGCCGGCCTGCGCTCCGGTGCCCGCGTGGTGGCGGGCGTGCTCACCGGTGCCGGTTCCCGCGCCGCGCTCGCCGACGCCGGCGCGACGCACGTCCTCGACTCGATCCGCGACCTCCCCGCCGTACTCGAAGGGCTGTAGAGACCATGCTGCGCAAGGTTCTGGCTGCCGGACTGCTGATGCTCACCGCCGCCTGCGGCGGCACGGCCGGCGGCAGCGCCCCGGACGACCGGACGGTGACCGTGTACACCGTCGACGGGCTGGCGAACTGGTACGGCAAGCGCGCCGAGGAGTTCAAGGCCAAGACCGGGATCACCGTCCAGCTCGTGGAGAGCGGCTCCGGCGAGGTGGTCACCCGCGCCGAGCGGGAGAAGGCCAACCCGCAGGCCGACGTCCTGGTGACGCTGCCGCCGTTCATCCAGCGCGCCGACCGGGCCGGGCTGCTCGCCGAGTACGCGCCCGCCGGCGCGGAGAAGGTCGAGGGCCGCACCGCCAAGCACACCCCGATCGTCAACAACTACCTCAACCTCATCTACAACCCGAAGCTCACCCAGCCCGCCCCGGCTTCGTGGCAGGACCTGCTCGACCCGCGCTTCAAGGGCAAGCTCCAGTACTCCACGCCCGGCCAGGCCGGTGACGGCACCGCCGTCCTGCTCCAGCTCAAGCACGTCTACGGCGACCAGGGCGCGCTGGACTACCTGGCCCGGCTGGAGGCCAACAACGTCGGGCCGTCGTCGTCCACCGGCAAGCTCCAGCCCAAGGTGTCCAAGGGCGAGATCCTGGTCGCCAACGGCGACCTGCAGATGAACCTCGCCTCGATCCGCGACGACAAGTCGGAGTTCGAGGTGTTCTTCCCCGCCGACGACCAGGGCGTGCGCTCCACGTTCGCCATCCCGTACCACGCCGGCCTCGCCGCCGGGGCCCCGCACGCCGACAACGGCCGCGAGTTCCTGGACTTCCTGCTGTCCACCGACGTGCAGAAGACCGTGGCGACCGACGCGCTGGGCCAGGCCACCCGCTCCGACGTGCCCGCCGAGGGCCGGATCTCCGAGCTGCTGCGCGACGTCCGGGTCTGGCAGCCGGACTGGACCGCCGTGGTCGCCACGCTCGACGCCGACGTCGCCGCGTACACCAAGGCGGTCGGGCGGTGACACCCGCCGTCGAGCTCCGCGACGTGTCCGTCCACTTCGGGCGGACCGTCGCGCTGCGCGGGCTGGACCTGGCGGTGGCGGCGGGGGAGACCCTGGCGCTGCTCGGGCCGTCCGGCTCGGGCAAGTCCACCGCGCTCAAGGCGGTGGCCGGGTTCCTGCGGCCCACCTCCGGCCGGGTGCTGCTGGGCGGCCGGGACGTCACCGACGAGCCGCCGAACAAGCGCGGGCTCGGTGTCGTCGTGCAGAGCTACGCGCTGTTCCCGCACATGAAGGTGGCCGACAACGTGGCCTTCGGGCTGCGCGCCCGGCGCACCCCGCGCCGCGCGGTCGCCGAGCGGGTGGAGGAGGTGCTCGCGCTGGTCGGCATGTCCGGCTTCCGCGACCGCTACCCGCGCCAGCTCTCCGGCGGCCAGCAGCAGCGGGTGGCCATCGCGCGGGCGCTGGCCATCCGGCCGCCGGTGCTGCTGCTGGACGAGCCGCTGTCGGCGCTGGACGCCGCGCTGCGGGAGGAGATGGTGGCCGAGCTGCTGCGGCTGCGCGCCGAGCTGCCCGACACGGCCGTCGTCTACGTGACCCACGACCAGGGCGAGGCGCTGGCGCTGGCCGACCGGATCGCGGTCATGCGGGACGCGCGGCTGGTCGAGGTCGGTGCGACGCCGCAGCTCTACCACCGCCCGGCGGAGTCGTTCACCGCCGCGTTCCTCGGCGCGTCGAACCTGCTGCCGGTCGAGGTCGTGGACCCGGGCACGGTGCGGTTGGGCGACGTCCGGCTGGCCGCGTCGTCGGAGGGGATGCCCGGGGGCGGGGCCGTGGCGCTGGGCGTGCTCCCGCACCGGGTCGCGGTGCGCTCGGTCGCCGAACCCGGAACGGCCGGTCCCGGAACGGCCGGCCCCGGGGGCGCGGGTGCCGGGACGCTGCCCGCCCGGCTGCTGGCCGTGCAGTGGCGCGGCACGGGGTACCGGCTGGACCTGGAACTGGACCTGGGGCACCGGCTGCGCGCCGAGGTGCCCGACGTGGCCGGGCTCTCCGTCGGGTCGCGGGTCGAGGTGTCCATCCCGGACGGTTGTCCGCTGGTGCGGGTGGCGTGATGCGGCGGATGCTCTGGGTGGTGCCGCCGGTCGCCGTGCTGGTGGTGTTCTTCGGCTACCCGCTGGCGCTGGTGCTGCACCAGTCGTTCGTCGCCGACGACGGGTCGGTCGGGTTGGCGAACTGGCACGACGTGCTGGTGTCGGCGGAGTTCCAGCGGGCGCTGGGCCGCACCGCGCTGCTCGCCGTCGCGGCGACCGCCGGGTGCCTGGTGCTGGGCGTGTTCCTGGCTCTGGTGCTCGCCTTCGCCCCGTTCCCCGGCGCGCGGGCGGTCTCCCGGCTGGTCGACGTCGTGCTTGCGTTCCCGTCGTTCCTGATCGCCCTGGCGTTCACGTTCCTCTACGGCAGCGCGGGCGTGCTCAACGCGGCGCTGGGCAGCGGGTCGGTGGACTTCCTGTACTCCCCGTGGGGAGTGCTGCTCGCCGAGATCACCTTCTACACGCCGTTCGTGATGCGGCCCGCGCTGGCCGCCTTCAGCCAGATCCCCGGCGCCCAGCTGGACGTCGCGGCGAGCCTGGGCGCGTCGCCGTGGCGCGTGCTGCGGCAGGTCGTGCTGCCCGACGCATTGCCCGCGCTCGCCTCCGGCGCGTGCCTGACCCTGCTGCTGTGCATGAACGAGTTCGGGATCGTGCTGTTCGTCGGGGCGAAGGACGTGATCACGTTGCCGATGCTGGTGTACACCAAGGCGATCGTGACCTTCGACTACCCGGCGGCGTGCGTGGTCGCCGTGGTGAACGTGGTGTTCTCCGGTGCGCTGTACGCGCTGCACCGCCGGGTCTTCGCGAAGGGAGCGGGCCGTGCTGCTGTGGACGCGGCGTAGCCGGGCGGTCGCCATCGCGTTGTTCGCGGTGCTGTTCACCGTCGTCGTGGTCGCGCCGCTGGCGATGATCGTGCTGGCGTCCACCGCCGGCTCGTGGAACGGGGTGCTGCCCTCCGAGCTGACCGGCGAGCACCTGGCCGAGGCGGTCACCGGGGACGCCGTGGCGAGCGCGGTGGTCAGCGCGCAGACGGCCGTCATCGCCGCGTTGACGGCCGTGGTGCTGGGGACGTGGCTCGCGCTGGGCGCGCACCGCGCTCCCCGCCCGGTGCGGCGCTTCCTGGACGCCGCCGCGCACCTGCCGCTGGCCGTGCCGTCGGTGGTGGTCGGGTTGGGGCTGCTGGTGGCGTTCAGCCGGCCGCCGTTGCTGCTCAACGGCACGCGGTGGATCGTGCTGGCGGCCCACCTGGTGATCCTGCTGCCGTTCACGTTCAGCGTGGTGTCGGCGGCGCAGCGGCGGGTGGACCCGCAGCTCGCTGCGGTCGCGGCCAGCCTGGGAGGGTCGCCGTGGCGGGTGCTGTGGCGGGTCCGGGTGCCGGTGCTGCTGCCCGCGATGTCGGCGTCCGCGTCGCTGGGGCTCGCGCTGTCCATGGGAGAGGTGGGCGCGACGATCATGCTCTACCCGCCGGACTGGCGGACGCTGCCGGTCAGCGTGTTCGCCCTGACCGACCGGGGACAGGTGTTCGCCGCGTCCGCGTCGACCGTGCTGCTGCTCGCGGTCACGCTGGCGGGCTTGGTGGCGTTGGGCGCGATCCGCTCGCGGGCTGCCGAACGTTAGCGAGTCGTGGCCGGATAACGCCCATTGGCAGGCGTCGGGGCACGCCTCGGCGGAGGTACCGTTGGTACCAGGGAAGTGAGTGCTCCTCACCCGCAACGGCGCGGGGGAAGCGGGGGGTTGCCGTGACGTTCAAAGAGGAGTTCCTGGCGGAACTCGAAGACTGCCTGCGCGGCTACGGCGCGGTGCCGGTGTGCGACCCCCGCGCGCTCGCGCGGTTCGTCGACTACGTGCGGCGGCTGCCCGAGGACGACCAGCGGCTGCGCTGCCTCGACGGCGTGGACCAGGGCTCGGGCTCGTTCTGGAACAACCCGGCCGTGTGGTGGGAGCAGGTGCCGAGGTTCGGGGTCGGCATCGAGGACTGCTCGGTGCTGCTGGACCGGATGCTGGACGAGGCCATCAGCGACGAGATCGACGTGCTGGAGATGGAGATCCGGGAGCTGCCCGGCTGAGCGGAACACCCGCTGTGCGTCCGGGTCGCCGGGCGCACAGCGGGGACTGCCCCGCTCCCGGCGCTCAGACCGAGAGCAGCCTGTCGAAGAACGTGCGGTAGCGCCGCAGCGCGACCCGCAGCTCCTCGGTGTCCGCGTGGCCTTCCTGCTTCCACTGCTCCTCCAGCGAGCGGCGGTGCTCGGCGAAGGTGTTCGCCAGGCTCCCGATCACCTGGGCCACCAGTTCGTCCGCGCGCTGCACGGCGTCCTGGGGGTCGTCGACGAAGTCGGTCTGGAGGGCCCGCCACCGGGTCTGGAGGTCGTCGGCCTCCGCGTCGCCGAACAGCGGCTCGTCGTCGGAGCGGGAGGATTGACCGGTCGCGGGCTCGGCGGCCGGCACGACCTCGGGGTCGCGGTCGAAACCGGTGTCGCCGGCGGGTTCTCTCCCGAAGTCCGCCTGCTCGTCGTAGGCGGCATCGCGGTCGACGGCCACGTCGTCGCCCACCCCGCCGTGCGCGGGCACGTCGTCGGTGCGCGGGGCGTCGTCCCCGAGCGCGTCCGGGTGGTGGTCGACGGGGGCGGCGTCCACGTGGTCGTCGGGGTGGTGACCCCGCTTCTCCGGCGGGACGAAGTCGTCGGTGGTCAGGCGTTCGGTCATCAGCGCGCCCCTTCCGTGCGGTCCCGGCGGTCGTCGCCCGCGTGGTCGCGGAGGTCGCCGTCGCGGTCCGCGCCGTTGGTCAACAGGTCCTCGAACAAAGTGCGGTAGTGCACCATCGCGGTGCGGAGGTCTTCGGTGGAGGCCTCGCCCCGGTCGTGGCGCTCGGAGATGGTGTGCGCCTCGCGGTAGTTGTCCAGCGTGCGCGCGTGCTCCACGGACAGCAGCGACGCCTGGCGCTCGTACCCCTCGGTGGGGTAGCCGCGTTCGGCCATCAGGTCGGTGACCAAGCGGTCCGCTTGGGCGACCGCGCCCTCCGGCGCGTCCACGAACTGCTCCTGGATGCGCGACCAGTTGCGCGCGTAGGTGTCCCGGGTCCCGGGGGCCAGCGGGCGCAGTTCGAGCCGGGAGTGCTCGCGCTCGCGCTCCACGAGGGCGCGCTCGGCGGCCATCCGGTTCTCGCTCTGCGCGAGGGTCCGGTCGTACTCCGGACCGAACCTCTCCTGCAACCGCTTGCGCTGCAAGAAGTGTCGCAGCAGCACGACCGCCGCCACGATGACCAGCACGACGACGATCACGCCGATGATGGTGCCGGTGGACATCAGTGCCTCCTTGGGCTTGGATGCCCACCGGGTTGCCGTCGTGGGGACGCGACAAACCTGTCACGCCCCGTGCCGCCGGTGACTACCCCTTGACGCAGACCACCTGCTTGAGCCGCGTCACGACCTCCACGAGATCGCTCTGCTGCGCGATGACGGCGTCGAGGTCCTTGTAGGCACCGGGGATCTCGTCCACCACGCCCGCGTCCTTGCGGCACTCGACGCCCGCCGTCTGCGCCGCCAGGTCCTCGGCCGTGAACGTCTTGCGCGCCTTGGTCCGCGACATCTTCCGGCCCGCCCCGTGCGACGCGGACTCGAACGAGTCCGGGTTGCCCAGGCCGCGCACGATGTACGAGCCGGTGCCCATCGAGCCGGGGATGATCCCCAGTTCGCCCTTGCGGGCCCGGATCGCGCCCTTGCGGGTCACCAGGACGTCCTCGCCGAAGTGGTGCTCCTCCGACACGTAGTTGTGGTGCGCGCTGATCGGCTCGTCGAACGACACCTGCGGGAACGCGCGCCGCAGCACGTCGCACACCAGGCCGAGCATGGTGGCCCGGTTGCGCCGCGCGTACTCCTGCGCCCAGTACAGGTCGTGCCGGTAGGCGGCCATCTCCGGCGTGCCCGCCAGGAACACCGCCAGGTCGGGGTCGGGCAGGACCTCGTTGTGCGCCAACGTCCGCGCGACCGCGATGTGGTGCTGCGCGAGCACGTTGCCGACGCCCCGCGACCCCGAGTGCAGCATCGCCCAGACCCGGTCGTCGGTGTCCAGGCACACCTCCAGGAAGTGGTTGCCACCGCCCAGCGTGCCCACCTGGCGCAGCGCCTTGCCCTGATCCAGGGTCGGGGTGAGGCGGTCGAAGGCGTCCCAGAACGCGTCCCGCCCGACCACCGGCTCCTGGTGCATGGCGAAGCCGACCGGCACCGCCGCCTCCAGCGCCGAGCGCAGCGGCCCGAGCGTGGCGGGGAGGTCGTTGGCGGACAACGAGGTCCGCACCGCCGTCATGCCGCACCCGATGTCGACGCCGACCGCCGCCGGCGACACCGCGTCCTTGAGCGCGATGACCGACCCGACCGTCGCGCCGAGGCCGTAGTGCACGTCCGGCATGACGGCCACGTGCTTGACCGCCCACGGCAGCGAGGCGATGTTGCGCAACTGCCGCAGGGCCTGTTCCTCCACCTCGGCCGGGTCGGCCCAGAGGCGGATGTCGACGTGCGCGCCGGAGATCGTCGTGGCGGTCATGTCGCCAGCGTAGGCAAGCCGTTCCCGTGCGGCGATCGGGTTTCCCCCTTGTGGGGAAAACCGGGCCGACGCCGTCGGCCCGGTTTTCCACGGCCGGCTCCGGTGCCTGCCGTCGATTCCCCGCCGACCGCTACCGGCTGACCGCTTTCCGGTACTGGCGGGTCGCCAGCGGGACGAACACGGCGAGGAAGACCACCACCCAGATCAGCGTCGTCAGCACGGGGTGCCGCATCGGCCACACGTCCGCCGGCGGGAGGGCCGGGTTCGTGTTCCCGAACAGTTCGCGGGCCGCCGCCGTCACCGCCGACACCGGGTTCCACTCGGCGAACGTCTTGAGCACGCCCGGCAGCCTGCTCTCCTGCACGAAGGTGTTGGCGATGAACGTCAGCGGGAAGATGACGACGAAGCTGGCGTTGTTGAACACCTCCGGGCTGCGCACCATCAGCCCCACGATGGCCATGCCCCACGACAGCGCGTAGGCGAACAGCAGCAGGAGCGCGAACCCGGCCAGCGCCTCCAGGAACGAGGTGTGCACGCGCCAGCCGACCACCAGGCCGGTCAGCGACATCACCACCACGACGATCACGTTGTTGAGCAGGTCCGACGTGGTGCGCCCGATCAGCACCGCCGACCGGGCCATCGGCAGCGACCGGAACCGGTCGATCACGCCCTTCTGCATGTCGTCGGCCAGGCCGCTGCCGGTGATCGTCGCGCCGAACACCACGGTCTGGGCGAAGATGCCCGCCATCAGGAACTCGCGGTAGTCCATGCCGGGGATGTCGATCGACCCGCCGAAGACGTAGGCGAACAGCAGCACGAACATGATCGGCTGCAAGGTCGAGAACAGCAGCAGGTCCGGCACCCGCTTGATCTTGATGAGGTTGCGCTTGGCGACGACCGCGCCGTCGGCCAGCGCCTGCGTGACGGTGCTCATGAACCCTGCTCCTCCTGGTCGTCCTCGGTCGCGTGCCCGGTCAGCGTGAGGAACACGTCGTCCAGCGTCGGCCTGCGCAGGCCGACGTCGAGCACCTTCACCGACTCCGCGTCCAGCCGGCGGATGCCCTCCACCAGCACCTCGGAGCCGCCGGACACCGGCACGGTCAGCCGGTGCGCGCGCTCGTCGACGGTGAACTCGCCGATGGCCAGCGGCGCCAGCGCGGCGCGCGCCGTGGCCACGTCCTGCGCGGTGCCCACGGTCAGCTCCAGCCGCTCGCCGCCGACCTGGGCCTTCAGCTCGTCGGAGGTGCCCAGCGCGATGACCCGGCCGTGGTCGATGACCGCGATCCGGTCGGCCAGCCGGTCGGCCTCCTCCAGGTACTGGGTGGTCAGCAGCAGCGTGGTGCCGCCCGCCACCAGCTCGCCGATGACGTCCCACATGCCGAGCCTGCTGCGCGGGTCCAGGCCGGTGGTCGGCTCGTCCAGGAACAGCACGTCCGGCTCGGCCACCAGCGCGCCGGCGAGGTCGAGCCGCCGCCGCATCCCGCCGGAGTAGCCCTTCACCGGCCGGTCGCCCGCCTCCACCAGGTCGAACCGGTCGAGCAGCTCGCGCGCCCGCTGCCGGCTGGGCGCGCGGCCCAGGTGGTAGAGCCGGCCGACCATGTCGAGGTTCTCGAACCCGGTCAGGTTCTCGTCCACCGCCGCGTACTGGCCGGACAGGCCGATCCGGCGGCGCAGCTCCTTCGCCTGGCGCACGACGTCGAGGCCGAGGACCGTCGCCCGCCCCGCGTCGTGCTCCAGCAGCGTGGTGAGCACGCGCACGGTCGTCGTCTTGCCCGCGCCGTTGGGGCCTAGCAGCCCCATGACGGTGCCCTCGGGCACCGTGAGGTCCAGCCCGTCCAGGGCGACGACCGACCCGTAGCGCTTGACCAGCCCTTCGGCCGAGATTGCGTCTGCCATGCGGGCCATCATGGACCCGCGCACCGACAATTTCGCCGCGGATTTCACCCTGTCGGCCCAACGCTGGGCCGGATCGGCTGCTTTTCGTGACCGTCCGAGGCCCCGGCGGGTCGCCCGGCCGGCCCAGTGCGGCGGGAAAAGTTGCGCTCGGCGCGGAAGCGGTGTGCGCTGCGTGGCGTGATGATCCGCCGCGCCTCCACCTCGGACCTGCCGTCCCTGCTGCCGCTGCTCCGCGAGTTCTACGAGGTGGACGGGCACCACTACGACGAGGCGGTGCTGACCTCCGCCCTCGGCCCGCTGCTCGCCGACGACTCGGTGGGCCAGGTGTGGCTGTTCGACACCGGGTACGCCGTGCTCACGTGGGGCTGGTCGCTGGAGTCCGGCGGCCGGGACGCGCTGCTGGACGAGTTCTTCGTGCGCAACCGGGGCGGCGGCGTCGGCGGGCGGGTCATCGAGGAGCTGGCCGAGGTGAGCCGGGCGGCCGGCGCGCGGCGGATGGTGCTGGAGACCGAGGCGCCCAACGACGCGGCCCGGCGGTTCTACCGGCGGCACGGGTTCGAGCCCGAGGCGTCCACCTGGATGATGCGCGACCTCTGACCCGGTCGGTGGTCGGGTGCGGGGTTCGGGATCCCGCAGTGCGTCGCACCGCCGGTCCGGTGCCCCGCACGCCGCGCCGACGTCCCCACCGGTCGCAGCGCCGCCCGGCGGGCACGGCGGACAGCAGCGGATCTCGGCCGGCGGCACCGGGCGGGCGGCTGCGGACGGCGTCCGCGCGGCCTGCCGGCGCGTGCCCGCGACCCGGCTCGCCGGCGGCGGTGAGATCCGGATCACTGCGACCGGCCGACCCGGCGCGGAACCACCCGGTCGGGTCGTCCCGTGCGCCGTTCCTCCGCTGCGACCCCCTACCCGGTGCGGGCTGTTCGGTCCCTTGACGCCGGCGGGTCGTGCGGCGGGTGTGGTGGGGTGGGTCCGCCGCGCGGGCGGCGGAAAAGCCCCTTGATGTTCGGCAGCGGACCTGCGAGATGTACTTGCCGCCGGCTGTCGCGCGGAAGGGGGTGGAGATCGCGGCCGTTCCGGGCCGGTGGGGCTGTGCTGCGTGGCGTGCGCCGCGGGCCGCCCGACCCGCGACCGCTCAACCCCACCGGCGGGGTTCATGTTAATGGGTGCGTATGCACCTCAAAACGCACGGACGAGTGAACTGAAATCGGCGTGCGCGCCGACTAGGGTGTTCGCAGTTCTTTTCAGCGAGGAGCGATCCGAATGGCAGCCGTCCAAACCCGACGCAAGCGCAAGCTCGGTCAGTTCCTCAACGGGCTGCGCAAGCGCGCCGGCAAGACCGAGGTCGACTACCACGCGCTGACCCGCAAGACCCAGTCGACGCTGTCGCGGATGGAGAACGGCTACATCAGTCCGAGTTGGACCGAGCTCGGCGCGCTGCTCGGGCTGTACGGCGCGACGGACGCCGAGCGGCGCGAGGCGGAAGCACTGTGGGAGGACGCGAAGCAGGACAGCACCCGGTTGGCCAACGCCGCCGCGTACACCCCCGAGGCGCGGACGTACGCCCGTCAGGAGGCGGACGCGACGGAAGTGCGCACCATCGAGATGATCGTGATCCCCGGCCTGCTCCAGACCGCCGCGTACGCCTCCGCGGTGCGCTTGGCGGGACAGCGTTTCCTGGACCCGTCAGTGCCGGTGGACCAGGCGGTGGCGGCTCTGGCGAGCCGTCAGCGCCGACTGCCCGGACTCCGCCTGCACGCGGTGATCGACGAAGCCGCGCTGCACCGGGTCGTCGGTGGGCCCGACGTCATGTTCGCGCAGCTGTCGCACCTGCTGGAGATGTCCCGGCAGCCCGACATCACCATCCAGGTCATCCCGTTCGGCGCGGGTGCCTACGGGACCATGTCGGGCGGCGGCGCGACCGCGCTGAGGTTCGACGACGGCGATCCCTCCTCCGTGTACCTGGAGTACGCCGGCGGAGGAAAGTGGGTGGACAATCCGGCCGATGTCGAGAAGTACCTGCTTCACTTCGAGGACATGGCAGCGCAGGTCGCCCTGTCGCCCAAGGAGTCGGCTGCGCTGATCAGGAAACTGGCAACCGCACTGAAGGAAACATGAACACGAAGAAGACGTGGCGTAGAAGCACTTTTTCAGGCGCGGGGAACAACTGCGTGGAGCTGGCCGTCGGTCGTGCGGCCACCGATGTCCGTGACAGCAAGCACCCCGGCCCCGAGTTGACCTTCGCGGACCGTCCATTCCGGGCGTTCCTCACCTCCCTCCGCCGAACCTCCCAGTAACCCGACCGGCCGTCCGCCCCCGGTTGCGCGGTCACCGTGCCGCCGTGGGCGGCGGCCACGGCGCGCACAGTGGACGGACCCGCCTCCCGACCCCGAGCCGGCCGCCGCGTGGCCGTGCTCGACAGCGTTGTCGGGAAGGGTGCGCGCCGACGGCACCGGGTGGCCGCCGACGACCGGGCCGAGGCCCCGCAGGGCCTCGGCACCCCGTCGGCGGCCCCGGCCGCCGCACCCCGTGCGAGGCGTCCGCGCCGGCCCGGCGTTCGCACGCGACAGACCCTCGCATCAAGTACCTCCCGACGACGATCCACAGAGGACCGCAGCCGTCGCGCCCATCCGGGCGTCCACAGTGGACGAGTTCACCTGCGCGCAACCCGGCCGGGTACCGGGGGCACCGGACCCGGACCACCGGTCGGCCTGCCGCACGGGCTGTCCGGCGGACCACGGCGCCGTCGACCGGCTTCCGCTCCTGCCCGCGCACGTCTCCCCGACGCGGGCCAGGTTCGGCGTTGGTCCATCCGGCCCAACGCGGTCCGCAGGTTTCGCGCGGCCCACCAAGGCACCTGTGGTTGCATGGGCGCATCGCTCCGCACCGGTTGGAGCGCGTGCGTGCGCGCTACCGCCGGCACCGCGTCGAGCACGCGCGGCAGCGGTCAGCGCGCCGGGGACTAGCGGAGGGGCAGTGATGCAGCTACCCACCTGGGTGTGGTTGGCGACGGTGGGCGGGATCGCGCTGGTGATCACGCTCGACTTCTACCTGGTCGCGCGCAACCCGCGCGACCCGTCGTTCCGCGAGTCGCTCGTGTCGGTCTCGGTCTACGTCGGGCTGGCCGTGCTGTTCGGGCTGGGCGTGACGGTGTTCGCCGGACCGGACTTCGGCGGGCAGTTCTTCGCCGGGTGGATCACCGAGTACTCGCTCAGCGTCGACAACCTGTTCGTGTTCCTGCTCATCATGAGCCGGTTCGCGGTGCCGAAGCAGTACCGGCAGAAGGTGCTGATCGTCGGTGTGGTGATCGCCCTGGTGCTGCGCGCGGTGTTCATCGCGGTCGGCGCGGAGGCCATCTCGCGGTTCGACTGGCTGTTCTACGTGTTCGGCGCGTTCCTGGTGTTCACGGCGTGGAAGCTGCTGCGCCAGGACGAGCCGGAGGAGCCCGAGTTCAAGGAGAACGCGGCGCTGCGCGCGGTCAAGCGGGTGGTGCGCACGGCCCCGGCCTACGACGGCGCGCGGCTGACCACGGTGCTGGACGGGCGTCGGGTGGTGACGCCGATGCTGATCGTGATGGTCGCGGTCGGCACCACGGACCTGCTGTTCGCGGTCGACTCGATCCCGGCGATCTTCGGCCTGACCCGGGAGACCTACCTGGTGCTGACCGCCAACGCGTTCGCGCTGATGGGGCTGCGGCAGCTGTTCTTCCTGATCGGCGGGCTGCTGGACCGGCTGGTGCACCTGGCCAAGGGCCTCGCGGTGATCCTCGCGTTCATCGGGGTCAAGCTCGTGCTGGAGGCGCTGCACCACCACGGCGTCGACTGGGCGCCGGAGATCCCGATCCTGCTGTCGCTCGGCGTCATCCTGGTGGTGCTGCTGGTCACGACCGCCGCCAGCCTGATGACGTCGGCGCGGATGCGGTCGGAGGTCGCCGACTCCGACGGCCCCGACACCTGACGCCGGCAGACCGGCGGGGGTCAGTGGTCGCCGACGTCCCGGTACGCCTGGCGGGTGCGCTCGGTGTGCAGGGCCATGACCTGTCCGGCGGTGTCCGGGTCGTGGGCCGCGATGGCCTCGATCAGCTCGGCGTGCTCGGTCCACGCCTGCCGGCCCCGGACCAGCGACACCGGGGCGTAGTACCAGCGGACGCGGCGGTCGACGGTGGCGATCAGGTCGGCCAGCACCGCGTTGCCGGACAGGCCGGCGATGAACGCGTGCAGGGCCGCGTTCGCCGTGACCACGCCCTCCACGTCGTCGGCGGCCAGCGCCCGGACGCCGACCTCCTGGAGCCGTTCCAGCTCGGCCACGTCCTCGGCGGTCGCGCGCTCGGCGGCGAGCTTCGCCGAGTGGGCCTCCAGCACGCCGCGCACGCTGAGCAGCTGGTCGGCCTCCTCGTCGGAGGGGGTGTGCACGTACGCGCCCTGCGCCGGCCGGAGGTCGACCCAGCCCTCCGTCTGGAGGCGCTGCAGCGCCTCGCGGACCGGCTGCCTGCTCACCCCGAGGTGCTCCGCCAGGTCGATCTCCACCAGGTGCTGCCCCGGCTGGAGGGTCCGGTTCACGATCAGGTCCAGCAGCGCCTCGTAGACGGCCTGCCGCAGCGGGGCCGGCCGGGTGACCCGGCGGGCCGCTGCGCCGCCGAGGGAGTCGCGGGCGGTGCGGCGGGCAGCGGCACCCGCGCCGACTGGCGGTGACGGGGGCTGGCTCACTGGCCCTCCTTCGGCGAACGGACCGGCCGGGCCCGACCCGTGCGGTCGGTCCGGGTTGGGCCGACCCCGCCCCAGCGTCTCCCAGGTCCGGGCGCACCGCATCAAATGCGCCCGACCGACGACCGGCCGGGACCCGGCCGGGGCGTCCGGCGCGACCGTCCCCAGTGGACGGAACAGTCGCCGCGCCCCCCGGTGATCACGACGTGCCGGGCCGGTCAGCGGCCGAACTGGCGGAGCAGCTCGGTGACCGTGCGCGCGCCGCGCAGCAGGGCCTCCACGATGCGGCGCTCGTGCTCCGGGTCGAGCCGGCCCAGCGGGACGGAGCAGCTCATCGCGTCCAGCACCGGGGACCGGTGGGGCAGGGCCACCGCGAAGCAGCCCAGGCCGGGCGTGTTCTCCTCGCGCTCCCGCGCGTAGCCCGCCGCGCGGACCACGGCCAGCTGGGCGTGCAGCGCGGCCCGGTCCACGACCGTGCCCGGGGTCAGCGCGGCGAGCCGGGTGGGCAGGATCGCGTCCACCTCGGCCGGCCCGCGCGCGGCGAGCAGCGCCTTGCCCGACGACGTCGCGTGCGCGGGCAGCCTGCGGCCGACCCGGGAGACCACGCGCAGGTGGTGCTCGGACTCCCGGACGGCCAGGTGGACGACGTCCGAGCCGTCCAGCCGGGCCAGGTGGACCGTCTCGCCGACCTCGTGGTGGACCTGCTCCAGCACCCGGACCGCCACCTGGACCACCGGGTCGTGGTCGAGGTAGGCGGTGCCGACCAGCAACGCCCGCACGCCGATGCCGTAGGTGCCGCGCGAGGGGTCCAACTCGACCCAGCCCCGGGCCAGGAGCGTGCGCAGCAGCATGGACAGGCTCGACTTCGGGTAGCTCAGCTCGCGGTGCAGCTGGGTCAGCGTCAGCGGGCGGTCCGACGCGGACAGCGCTTCGAGCAGCTCCACCGTCCGGTCCGCCGACTTGACCGCGCTCGACCTGGCGGCGTTCGGCCGGGCGGGTGACGCGGGTCCGGTCACCTGTGCCTCCCACGGAGGTCGTCCGGCGACGCGCTCGGAGTCGACCTCGGGGCGATTCTGGCAGCCCGGCCGGCGGGGTGGGGCCGGTCGAGCGGTGCCGGCTCCTCGCAGGTGCTCGCGCGGCGGCCGTGCGGGGGAACGCCGCTCACCTGATCGGGTAACTGTGAAAAGGGCGGGGCAACCCGGCACCCGCGTCGTTCCGTCCTGTTCACATGAGAAGCCTGGGAACCGCGATCGGTGCCGGCGCGCTGCTGCTCACGCTCGTCGGCTGCGCATCGACTCAGCCCGCGCTCGACGCGGGCAACGGCGGCGGTCCGACGCTGACCACGTCGCCGTCCAGCCCACCCTCCTCGTCGGCGGAGGACCCGGAGTTCCAGAGCCCGGTGCCGCCCGGCGGCAAGGAGGTGCCGAAGGCGAAGCTCGACGCCACGGCCGTGCCCGAGGGGACACCCCGGACGGTGTGGACCGAGGGCGACGGCAGCACCTTGGGCCTGATCGGGCAGGAGGGCGGCTGCGGCAAGGCGAGCGTGGAGATCGCCGAGCAGTCCGCGCAAGCGGTCAAGGTGGTCCTCGTGGAGACCACGCCGAAGGACGCGGAGGTCTGCACCATGGACATCCGCTACCCGCCGCTGACCACCAAGCTGGACGCCCCGCTGGGCGAACGCCCGGTGGTGCTCACCATGCGGCAGGACCAGAAGTAACCTCCCCGGAAAACGCGACGCCCGGCCGCCCTCCCTGGCCGGGCGTCGCCCCGTGCGACCCCCTTGACGGCCGGCCCGGGTCCGGTCCTGTGCAACCCGCCGGGCCGGAAGTACCGTCCTGGGGCTATGCGGAACGTCCAGCTCGCGGTGGCCTTGGCGGCGCTCGTCCTGACCGGCTGCGCCGGCGGCGGCGATGCGGGAGGGCCACCGGGCACGGCCTCGTCGCCGCCCTCGACAACGTTGTCGACCTCGCCGAGCACCACCGGTCCCGGCGTCCCCGGCGGTACTCCGCCGCCCCAGTCCAGCGCCCCGCCGCTGCCCGGCGCGGCGAGCCGGGTCCCCGCCGAGCGGCTGGACGCGAGCGCCCTGTCCGACGCCTACCGGCGCGAGGCGTGGGTGTCCCCGGACGGGCGCACGCTCCAGGTCTTCAGCCTCGCCGGCGGCTGCAAGCGAGCGTCCGCCGAGGTGGTCGCGCAGGGCGCCGACCACGTGCAGGTGGCGCTGGTGACCACCTACTACCCGCCCAAGGACGGGGTGTGCACGGAGGAGTTGGTCAGCGTGCCGGTCGACGTCGAGCTGACCGCCCCGCTGGGCGCGCGGCGGCTGGTGCTGGAAGCCCGGGAACAGACCGCGTAGCCCTGTTCTAGCCTCGGCCAATGCCGATGCCGCCAGAGCTGCGCGAGAGCCTCGCCGACCCGGGATTCTGGGCCATGTACTCCTTCGAGTCCGACGACGAGTACTTCGACGAGGACGAGCACGTCGTCACGTTCCCGGTCGGCGGCGGGCACGCCCTGGACCTGTCGGTCGGCGACGGCTGCTTCGACCTCGGCGTGCGCTCGCCGGGTGACGACGAACCGGTGAGCATCGCCTGGGACGACGAGGCCCACCCGCACCCGCACGTGCTGCGCCGGGACGAACTGGACCTGGTGTGCCGGGCCGCCGCGCTGCTCGACCCCGACCTGCGCCACCCCGGCCCCGGCGTCGCGCTGCTGTCCCGCTTCCTGGTGCTCACCGACGACGTGGACGCGGCCCGCGCCGACCTGCGCGCGGCGCACGCGAGCCTGCTCGACCCCGGCACCGGGGACTTCCGCCCGGACCCGGACGAGCACGGCCCGGTCGACTTCCGGGGCCAGGGCGTGGTGTGGAGCCGGGACGAGGACGGCGACCACCGCGTCGACCAGGACGGGGACGCCGAGGTGACCTCTACAGCACCCGCACGTCCGACGAGGGGTCCGAGTTCCCGCACGACCGGTGGCGCGCGCTGCTCGACCACGCCCGGCGCACCCTGGCCGTCGACCCGGCCTGGACCGCCGCCGTGCCCCGGGACGCGAGCCCGGAGGGCACCGCACGGGCCCTGGCCGCCGCCGGCTGCGACCACCCGACCCTGCTGCGCGCGCTCACCGAACCGGTGCACCCCGCCGAGACGGCCTGGGTGCTGGAACTGCTCACCGGCCGGCCGCGCGACCTGCTGGCAGACGGCACCCGACCGGCGTGAACACCACCGGGGCCCCGGCGCGGGGCCCCGGTGGCCGCTACTTGCGGAAGCTGATCTGGAGGGTCGGCGCGGAGGTCTCGGCGAAGAAGTCGTTGCCCTTGTCGTCCACCACGACGAACGCCGGGAAGTCCTCCACCTCGATCCGCCACACCGCTTCCATGCCCAGTTCCGGGTATTCCAGCACCTCGACCTTGCGGATGCAGTCCTGCGCCAGCCGGGCCGCCGGGCCGCCGATCGAGCCCAGGTAGAAGCCGCCGTGCGTGCGGCAGGCGGCGGTGACCTGCGCCGACCGGTTGCCCTTGGCGAGCATCACCATCGAGCCGCCGGCCGCCTGGAACTGCTCCACGTAGGAGTCCATCCGGCCGGCCGTGGTCGGGCCGAAGGAGCCCGACGCGTACCCCTCGGGCGTCTTGGCCGGGCCGGCGTAGTACACCGGGTGGTCCTTGAGGTACTGCGGCATCTCGCCGCCCGCGTCGAGCAGGTCCTTGATCTTGGCGTGCGCGATGTCGCGGGCCACCACCAGCGGACCGGTCAGCGACACCCGGGTCTTGACGGGCAGTTCCGACAGCGCCCGGCGGATCTCGACCATCGGCCGGGTCAGGTCGATCCGGACCACCTCGTCGGACAGGTCCTCGCCCTCCACGTCGGGCAGGAACTGCGCGGGGTCGCGCTCCAACTGCTCCAGGAACACGCCCTCGGGCGTGATCTTCGCCTTGGCCTGGCGGTCCGCCGAGCACGACACGGCGATGCCGACCGGGCAGGACGCGCCGTGCCGGGGCAGCCGGATCACGCGCACGTCGTGGCAGAAGTACTTGCCGCCGAACTGCGCGCCGATGCCGAAGTTCCGGGTCAGCTCCAGCACCTGCCGCTCCAGGTCGACGTCCCGGAAGGCGTGGCCCAGCGGCGACCCCTCGGTGGGCAGGTCGTCCAGGTAGCGGGCGGAGGCGAGCTTGGCGACCTTGAGGTTCTGCTCGGCCGACAGCCCGCCCACGACCACGGCCAGGTGGTACGGCGGGCACGCGGCCGTGCCCAGCGAGCGCAGCTTCTCGTCCAGGAACCGGGCCAGCCGCGCCGGGTTCAGCAGCGCCTTGGTCTCCTGGTACAGGAACGTCTTGTTGGCCGACCCGCCGCCCTTGGCCATGAACAGGAACTCGTACTTCGGTTCCGTGCCGGGCGCGGCGAACAGCTCGACCTGCGCGGGCAGGTTGCTGCCGGTGTTCTTCTCGTCCCAGAAGGTGACCGGGGCCATCTGCGAGTACCGGAGGTTGAGCTCCTGGTACGCCTCGAAGATGCCGCGCGAGAGGGCTTCCTCGTCCGCGCCGCCGGTCAGCACCGACTCGGTGCGCTTGCCCATCACGATCGCGGTGCCGGTGTCCTGGCACATCGGCAGGACGCCGCCGGCCGAGATGCAGGCGTTGCGCAGCAGGTCCGTGGCGACGAACCGGTCGTTGCCGCTGGCCTCGGGGTCGTCCACGATCGCGCGCAGCTGGGCGAGGTGCGACGGGCGGAGCAGGTGCTGGATGTCCCGGATGGCCTCCTTGGCCAGCAGGGTGAGCACCGAGGGCTCGATCTGGAGGAACCGGCGTCCGGCGGCCTCCACCACGGACACGCCCTCCGGCGTGACCAGGCGGTACTCCGTGCGGGTGTCCTTGGCCAGCGGCAGGACGTCGGTGTGCTGGAACGTGGTGGTGGGCACTGCGGGCACGTCGCGGGCTCCCTTGCGCGCTTCGGGTTCCGCCGAACCTATACCGCGCGCCCCGCTCCGGTACCGCCGCGCCGGTGTGATTCGCGTCGTGCCGGCCGGAATGCCACCGCACCGATATCCCCGCGCGCCCGCACTCGCCGGAGAGCGCATTCGGGGCGGGGCACCGGCCGTTCTCCGGCGGGCAGCACGGCCGCCGGCATCGCGGCCCGCTGCGGAACCGCCCGCAACCGGAGCCGGAAACGCGGAAGGCCGGGCCGGCCCCCGACCGCCCCGACCTTCCTCAGCGTGCGACGACCTCCGCGGAATGGGGCGGAGGCGTCGCAAGGCTCGTGGTAACACGCGACCGTGCCGTGACTGGCGTCACAAGTCAACCCGGCCGAACGGGTGACAAGCCCGTTCGACCACCCGGTGGGCCCGGGATCAGCTCGCGTAGGCCCGCAACTTCGCCGCCCGCTCACCCTGCCGCAGCTTGGACATGACCTCGCGCTCGATCTGGCGCACCCGCTCGCGGGAGAGCCCGAACTGCTTGCCGATCTGGTCCAGGGTGCGCGGCTGCCCGTCCTCCAGGCCGTAGCGCAGCCGGATCACGGCCTGTTCGCGCTGCTCCAGCGTGGCCAGCACGCGGCGCAGGTCGTCCTGGAGCAGGCCGGAGATGACGGCGCTCTCCGCGTCGGTCGCGTCCGAGTCCTCGATGAAGTCGCCCAGCGGGGCGTCCTCCTCGGCGCCGACCGGCATGTCCAGGCTCACCGGGTCGCGCGCGTGGTCGAGCAGGTCCGAGACCTTCTCCGGGGTCAACCCGGACTCCCTGGCCAGCTCGTCGGTGGTCGCCTCGCGGCCAAGCTGCTGGTGCAGGTCGCGCTTGATCCGCGCGAGCTTGTTCACCTGCTCCACGAGGTGGACGGGCAGGCGGATGGTGCGGCCCTGGTCCGCCATTCCCCGGGTGATCGCCTGGCGGATCCACCACGTCGCATAGGTGGAGAACTTGAAACCCTTGGTGTAGTCGAACTTCTCGACCGCGCGGATCAGACCCAGGTTCCCTTCCTGGATGAGGTCCAACAGCGGCATTCCACGGCCGGTGTACCGCTTTGCGAGCGAAACGACCAAGCGCAGATTCGCTTCGAGGAGGTGGTTCTTTGCCACGTGGCCGTCGCGCACCAGGGCGCGCAGTTCCTCGCGGCGCGTCGGGGACGATCCGGTACCCGTCTCCAGCACGTGCTGCGCGAAGACCCCCGCCTCGATCCGCTTGGCGAGTTCCACTTCCTGGGCCGCGGTGAGCAGCGCTGTCTTGCCGATGCCGTTCAGGTAGACCCGAACCAGGTCGGCGGCCGGTCCCTGGGCGTCGAGGTCCAACTCGGCGCTCGTGGTGGTCATGTCGTTCCCGACCTCGCGGTCGAGGACCTTCGGGACGGTCATGGAACTCCCTCCCCCTTCGCGGGCTGGCAGTGCGGTCACGCGCCCCGCGCTGCGCTGCGCGGCGTTGCCATTCGGTCGCTGTCACTGGGGGAAACGTCCACCGGAGCTAAATGGTTCCCGTGTCCCCGATCTGGAGACGTCACTGCCGTCACAGCGGTTGCGCCGCGAATCCTGAGGATTGCCTGAGAAGGACCTAGAGTTCCACCAACACGGTGAACGGACCGTCGTTGGCACTGCGCACGGACATCATCGCGCCGAACCTCCCGGTTTCCACGCGAGCGCCTCTCCCGCGCAGTTCCCGGACCACCGCTCCGACCAACGGTTCGGCGTGCTCAGGTCGGGCGGCGGCCGTCCACGATGGACGCCGCCCCTTCCGCGTCTCGCCGTAGAGTGTGAACTGGCTCACCACCAGAAGGGGTGCTCCGGTCGTGGCGCACGACTGCTCGTCCCGCAGCACGCGCAACTCGTGCAGCTTCCGGGCCATCAGCGGGGCCTTGTCCGCCGTGTCGTCCACGTGGACGCCCAGCAGCACCAGCAGACCGGGCTCCGCGATCGCGCCGACCCGCTCACCGTCCACAGTCACCTCGGCCTCGGTGACGCGCGCCACGACCGCCCTCACACCGGCACGACCATGCCGTGCCGGACCAGCTCGCGGACCACCGGCAGCGCGGCGCGGCCGAGCGCGTCGGCGTCCACGTCCTGCGCGTAGGCGAGCAGCGCCACCAGGTCCTCCAGCGCCAGCGCGCCCCGGAAGCCGGCCAGCAACCGGGCCGCGACCTCGTCCAGCTCGTGCTGCCAGCCGGGCCCGTCGGTGCGGTGCAGCCGCCGCACGACCGCGTCCCACCCGTCCTCGGCCGGGGCGGAGACCTCCTCCAGGACAACGGTCTCCGGCACCGCGAACCGGGTCCGCAGCAGCGCGTCGTCGGAGTGCGCGCGCAGCCACGCGACCCGGTCCAGCCACGCCGAGGACTCCGGCCCCAGCGGGTCGTCGTAGGCGTGCCGCAGGTCCTCGCACACCACCTCGGGGTGCGCCACATCGGTGCGGCGCAAGGTGACGAAGCCGAACCCGACGCCCTCCACGCCGTTCTGGGCGAACCAGTCCAGCCACGCACCGGCCTTCGCCCGGCCCTCGGGGGAGCGCGGGTCGACGCCCGCGTCGCGCAGCCACGTGCCGACGTAGAGCGCCGGGTCGGCCACGTCCCGCTGCACGAACCACGCGTCCACGTTCTTCGGCAGCCACCCGGAGACCCGGTCCGCCCAGTCCTCGCCCCGCCGGTGCACCCAGGAGGCCAGCAGTTGGCCGACGCCGCCCTCGTTCAGGAACGCCGGGAGCTGCCGGACGACCAGCGCGCTCGCGTCGTCGCCGCCCAGGCCGGAATCGCGGTAGACGTAGTCCACCCGGGGCGGGCCCACCACGAACGGCGGGTTGCACACGACCTGGTCGAACGTCCGGTTGCGCAGCGGCGCGAACCACTCGCCCCGCCGCAGCTCCACGTCGACCTCGTTGAGCCGGAACGTGGCCTGCGCCAGCCGCAGCGCGCGCTCGGACAGGTCGGTCGCGGTGATCCGCTCCGCGTGGCGGGACGCGTGCAGCGCCTGCACCCCGCACCCGGTGCCCAGGTCGAGCAGCGCGCCCACCGGCCGCCGCGAGGTGGCCCGCGCCAGGCTGATCGACGCGTGGCCGACCCCCAGCACGTGGTCCGCCGGCACCGGCCCGCCGCGCAGGTCGGCGTCGAGGTCGGCGACCACCCACCACGAGCCCGTGTCGTCACCGTGGGGCCGCACGTCCAGCGCGGCCCGCAACCGGTCGCCGTCCGGTGCCAGCAGCCCGGCCCCGACCGCGTCCGCCACGTCGAGGTCGCCGAGCGCACCGGCCACCGCGCCGGGCTCCTCGGCGTCACCGAGCAGGAACAGCCGGATCAACGTGCCGAGCCCGCCCGCGTCCCGGCTGGCCCGCCGCGCGGCCTCCGGTTCACCGCGCCCCAGCGCGGCGTGCGCCTGCGGCCCGAGGACGTCCACGACCCCGTCGGCGTCGTACCGGGCGTTCAGGAATGCCCCGCGCAGCCGCGCGGTCAGCTCAGTGGAGAGATCAGGAAGCACCGCCGAATCCTCCCGCGCCCCCGATCCCCCTGCCGCCCGACCCCTACCGCCCACCCGCCCCACTCGCCCGCCGCCTGCCCGGCTGCCCGGCTGCCGCTTGCTCGCCACCGCTCGCCCCACCGGCCCGCCCGTCAGCCCGCCGGTCGGACTCGCCACCGGGTCGACTGCGCGGCTCCCGTGCCCGGCTGCCGCTCGTGCGCGGTCAGTCGTGGTAGCGGCCGACGGCGAGGGCGATCGCCATGGCCAGCCGCTGGTCCGGGTCGTCCAGCGGCAGGGTCGTCACCTCGGCCATCTTCTGCATCCGGTACCGCAGCGTGTTCGGGTGCACCGACAGCGCCCGCGCCGCCTCCCGGGCGTCGCCCTGCGCCGCCAGCCACGCCCGCAGCGTCGTCGCGTACTGGGTGCCGAACTCCCGGTCGTGGCGCACCAGGTCGGCCACCGGTCCGCGCGCGGGCAGCCGGCCCGTCTCCGCCACCGTCGCCAACCGCCGGAGCAGCACCTTCGCCCACGCCGCGTCGTAGACCACCGACTCGCCGGCGGACAGCGCCAGGCACTCGTCGGCCTCGTTGCGCGAGGCGGGGAGCTGCCCGGCGTCGGCCCGCCCGCCGATCCCGGCCTCGACCAGCGCTTCGGCGGGCATCTCGCGGATCAGCGCGCGCACCCACTCCAGCGCGTTCGACGGGTCCTCCCCGCAGGGCAGCACGGTGTAGAGCACGTTGCCGAACAACGCGCTGCGGCCCGGCCGCGACCAGCCGAAACCCGCCGTGGCGCGCTCGAACGCGAGCAGCGCCGCGCCGTGCTCACCGTCGCCCGCGTGCGCCTGGACGGCGATCACCCGCAGGTCCGTCGCGGGCAGCCCGAGCCGGGTCAGGTGCGCGGGCACCCCCTCCTCCAGGGCGGTGATCACCAGGTCTGCCTCGGCCTGCCGCTCCAGGTCGGCGCTCGCCCGCGCCCGCAGCAGGTGCAGCGCGGCCGTGCGCGCACCGTCCTGGAGCGCCGCGTGCCGGTCGGTGTCGACGTCGGTGTCGACCTCCACCCACACCGACCCGAGCAGCTCCCGCCCCGCCCGGACCGCGACCACCAGCCGCCCGCCGAGCTGCTCGGTGAGCTTGGGGACGAACATCGGCTCATCGGAGCGGGCGAGGTGGGTGAACACGCCGTACCGGTCCAGCGCCTGCCGCGCCGAGTCGGGCACCCGGCGGCCCAGGATCGTCTGCACCCGGACCTGGTCCACGTCCTGCTGCCGGTAGGAGTAGGCGAGCACGCGGGACTGCTGGTCCTCGATGGTGACCGGCCCGCCGACCACCGCCGCGATCGCGTCGGCCACCGCGAACAGGTCGCCCGACCCCTTGCGCTGACCGCCCAGCACGACGGTCTGCGCCACGTTGGCGAGCTGGCCCCACGGCACGGACGGGTCCACCAGCAGCACCGCCGCGCCGGACCGCTTGGCGGCGGCGACCACCCGTTCGTCCAGCGGCGGGGCCCCGTGCAGGACGACGGCGGCGGCGTTGGTGGAGGACACCAGCCGGGCGGCGGCGGCGGGGGAGGGCACGCCCAGGCCCAGCAGCACGTCGTCCGGGGACGCGGCGTTGGGCTCGGTCGGGTCGTGCAGCGCGACACCGCGCAGCTCCACGTCACGCCCTCGCGGCGCGCAGCTCAGGTGCGTGCCCAGGCTGCCGAGCACGTCCACGAGGCGATCAAGGGCCACCACGGACGGATCGTACGGTCACCGGGCCGCCGATGCGGCGGATACCGCAATCGGCCCCCGTTCCGACACCCCCGCGCGGGTGTCGACCGTCACCTGTTGCGAATCCCTCACCCGGCAGGTGTCGCGGAAAACCGGGGAGTGGGACGATGGAGGCATGGTGGACCACGAGCGCGACGGCACACCGGTGCTCATCACCGATGCGGCTCTGTCCTACGAAGAACAGGTCGCCGCGCGCAAGCGCAAGTACGCGATCATGATGGGCGCGCGGATCCCGTGCCTGATCCTCGCAATGGTCTTCTACCAGACGTGGTGGTTGGCGCTGGCCTTCATCGTGCTGTCGGTGCCGCTGCCGTGGATGGCGGTGCTCATCGCGAACGACCGCCCGCCCCGCAAGGCGGAGCAGGCGAGCCGCTACGTCAAGGAGCACCGCGCCCTGGAAACCGGCACCCGCCAGGTCATCGAGGGCTAGCCCCCGCGTCACCCGGCCCGCGACACCCGCCGGCGTCACCCGGCCGGCGCGACCGAGGCACCGGCGGCCGGGATCTCGCCGCCGGGCACGCCGGTCGTCACCGCAGAGCGCGCCGGCCCACCTTCACGGCTGCGCGCCCACGGCGGAGACCGCGCGGGCCGCTGCCGCCACCCCTCCCGCCAGGGCGTCCAGCCGGGAGCCCCCGGCCAGCCGCGCGGCCAGCAGGCCGGCGTCGAACGCGTCCCCGGCCCCGGTCGAGTCCACGCAGGTGACCGGCAGGGCGTCGACCGACACGACCCCGTCCCGGTCGACCCAGCTCGCCCCGGCCGCGCCGGAGGTCACCGCCACCGCGCCCACCACGTCCAGCAGCGCGGCGGCCGACGCGGGCTCGGCGGAGCCGGTCAACGCGACCAGCTCCTCCGCGTTGGGCAGCAGCAGGTCCACCCCGCGCACGTCGTCCAGGAACCCGTCGTGGATCAGCGCGGCCGACTGCGGGTCGACCGACGTGGTCAGCCCGGCCCCCCGCGCCGCCCGCAGCACGGCCAGGCCGGCGGGCCGCGAGGTCGCGTCCAGCAGCACGTAGCCCGACAGGTGCAGGTGACGCGCGCCGGCCAGGATCGCCGGGTCCAGGTCGGCGGGGGAGAACCGCGCGTTGGCGCCCCGGTCGGGCAGCATCGTCCGCTGGCCGGTGTCGTCCACCAGGACGACCACGCAGCAGGTCGCCGCCTCCGGGTCGACGGCGAACGCGCACCGCACGCCCGCAGCGGTCAGCTCGGCGTGCACCTGGCGGCCGGCCGAGTCCGCGCCCACCCGCGCCACCAGCGTCGGCGTCGCACCGCAGGCGGCCAGCCACACCGCCGTGTTCGCGCCGGCACCGCCGGGCTCGATGGTCACCGAGGCCCGCGAGTCGCCGCCGTGCACGATCGGACCGGAGTGCCGGGCGACCACGTCCAGCCCGGCGTCCCCGACCACGACGATCCCGGTCACCCGCACAGCTCCACGGCGACCTGGGAGGCCAGCAGGGCGTTCGACACCACCAGCGCTTCGTTGGCGTCGAGGCTGACCCCACCGCTCGCGGTGTGGAAGTGCTCCAGCAGCGCGGGCGTCACGTCCTTGCCCTGCACGTCCCGGGTGGCCGCCAGGCCCTCGGCCAGCAGCCGGTCGTGCAGGTCGAGGTCCATCTCGAACTCGGCCGGGATCGGGTTGGCCAGCAGCACGCCGGACGTGCCCGGCACGGAACCCCGGTGCGCGGCCACGACCGCCGCCGCCTGCGCCGCCGTGTCGACCCGCCACGGCACGCCGTACCCGGACGACCGCCGGTAGAACGCCGGGAACGACGAGGTGCCGAACCCGAGCACCGGCACGGACCGGGTCTCCAGCAGTTCCAGCGTGGCCCCGATGTCCAGGATCGACTTCACCCCGGAGCACACCACCAGCACCGGCGTGGTGGCCAGCACGTCGAGGTCGGCGGACACGTCCCAGGTCTCCCGCGCGCCCCGGTGCACGCCGCCGAGGCCGCCGGTGGCGAACACGCCGACGCCCGCCGCGTGCGCGAGCGCAGCCGTGGACGCCACGGTCGTCGCGCCGTCCACGCCCAGCGCGAACGCCGCGCCGAGGTCCCGGCGGGACAGCTTCACCAGGGCGTTGGCCGGGTCGCACACGCGGTCCAGCTCGGCGTCGGACAGCCCGACCTTGGCCACACCGCCCAGCACGGCGACCGTCGCGGGCACCGCCCCCGCGCCCCGGACGACCTCCTCCAGCCGCGCGGCGACCTCCCGGTTGCGGCCGGGCGGCAGCCCGTGGGACAGGATCGTGGACTCCAGCGCGACCACGGGCCGGTTCCCGGCCAGGGCGTCGCGCACCTCCTCGGTGATGCTCGGCGTACTCACGAGGGGCCATCATCCCAGGTAAGCTGAGGGGGTGAGCACGCAGACTCTCCCTGACGTCGAGACCCGGCCCGAGGGCACGGACCACACCGGGGACGACACCCCGAAGATGTTCCACTACGTGCGCAAGGCCAAGATCGCGGAGAGCGCGGTCATGGGCACGCACGTGGTGGCGCTGTGCGGCGAGGTCTTCCCGGTGACGAAGTCGCCGAAGCCCGGCTCGCCGGTGTGCCCGGAGTGCAAGAAGATCTTCGACGGCCTGCCCAAGGGCAACAGCGGTCAGTGAGCAGCACCCCCGTGCCCCGGCGCCACTTCCAGGCAGCCGGGGCACACCCGTGCGCGCACGAAGCTGCACCGGCACCGCGTGACGCTCACGAGGTGATCAGAGCGACGCGCCCACGCACCGGCCCTGCGTGACGCCGGCGCGCGCAAGGTGGCCGGCCGGTGCGCGACACCAGCGCGCACAGGACCGCCCAGCCCCGCGCGGCCCCGCTCACCGGGTGCCCGGGACCGGAGCGCCCTCCGACCGGGCCGCGCCGGCGGTCACGCGCCCGCGCCGGCCGTGACGGTGCGCAGGTACAGCACCTCGTCGGCTTGGCCGAGGATGCCGTCCTCCAGCGGGAAGTAGTTGAACCCGGGTTCGCGCGGCGCGCAGCCCAGCGCCCGCAGGCCGGCCGCGTCCAGCAGGTGGCCGCCTTCCGGCAACGCGCGCAGGACGCCTTCGACGGTGCCCGGGTCCGGCTCGCCGATGTCGCGGTGGTCGGCGCGGCCCAGCGCGCTCACCACGACCCGGTAGTCGCCGCCGAGCCGGTCGGCGAGGTGCGCCCCGGCGGGGTGCCAGCGCAGCGCGGTCGTCCCGAACGCCATCTCCGCCGCCCCGGTCCGCACGTGCTGGTTGTGCGCGAACACCAGCGTCCGGCCCCGTTCGGCCAGCGCCTCGACGTTCTCGGCCATCATCGCGTCGCGGATCGCGGCCAGGCGCTGCCAGCGGTCGTCGGTGTCGCGCGCCATGGCCGCGTGGTAGGCGAGCACCCCGGCGGCCGTGCGCCCGGCGAGCAGCGCGTCCGCGAGGCCGGCGGTGCCCGCGCGCCGCAGGTGCGGCAGCTCGCAGGTCACGGCCCACCGCAGGTCGTCCACGAGCCCGCGCAGCTCGTGCACCCGGGGCTCGGACCCGACCGACCGGGCGGGTTCCATGGCGGCGGCCGGTTCCTCCCAGCGCGCGTCGTCCCCGAGCAGCCGGTCCAGGAGCGCCCACGGCACCGGCTCGGACCCGCCGACGTGGGCGCGCGTGAAGTCGTGCAGCCGGCGCAGGGCCGCGCGGGGGCTGGGTGCGCCGGCCATCTCGACCGGGGCGTCGAAGCCCGCGAACCGCAGCCGCCGGTCGGCCGGCCGGTCCCGGTTGCGCTCGCGCATCCAGCGCACCAACTCCCGGTCGGCGGCCGACTTGACGAAGTCGTGGGTGAACCCGGAGGCGATGACCTCGTCCTCGTCGCCGGCGCCGCCCGCGACGTAGTCGTCGACCAGCAGGCCGTGCCACGCGCTGGTCTCCAGGGCGATGGTGGTGAAGCCGGCCGCGTCCACCAGGGCTTCGAACAGGGCGTTGCGGACGAGGGGGAACTCCTCCTCGCCGTGCATGGGCTCGCCGAGCGCGAGCACGCGGGGCGGTGCCTGGGCGATCCGGCCGGCGACGGCGGCACCGAGCGCGCGGCGGTCCTCGGAACTGGTCAGCGGGACGGGCGTGGTCATGCGGGGTCCTTCCACCGGTCTGCGGGAACGCGATGACCAGCTCAACCGTATCGTTGATGATGCGGTTGAACCCTGGTCGTGAACCACCAGGGAGAACCGGTGGAAAACCTCAACACGGAGGGCAGATGCGCCCGATCGACCTGGCCCGCCGGCACTGCCTGTCGACCCAGGCGGTGCGCAACTACGAGGACGCCGGCCTGCTGCCGCCGGCCGAGCGCACCGCCTCGGGCCACCGGCGCTACGCGCAGCCGCACGTGCTCGCCCTGGCCGCCTTCCTGGCCCTGGTGCCCGCCCACTCCCACGCCACCGCGTCGGCCGTCATGGTCGCGGTCAACTCCGGCCGGCTCGACGACGCGCTGGACCTGATCGACCGCAGCCACGCCGGGCAGGTCGCCGCCCGCGCCATCGTGGACTCGGTCGAGGGCAGCCTTCGGGACATCACGGTCCAGCGGTGGACCGGGCCGCCGGTGGCGATCGGGCCGCTCGCCCACCAGCTCGGCCTGCGGCCCGCCACCCTGCGCCGCTGGGAGGACGACGGCCTCCTGCGACCGGGCCGCGACCGGGCGGGCCACCGCGTCTACGCCGCCGACGACGTCCGCGACGCGCACCTGGTCGGCCAGCTCCGGCGGGCGGGGCACCGGGTCGCCGACATCCGGCTGCTGCTCGACGAGCTGCGCGGCACGAGCGACCCGGCCCAGGTCACCCGGGCGCTGGCGGACCGCCGCCGCGCCCTCGACGCCCGCTCGCGCGCGATGCTGACCGCAGCCGCCGCGCTGGACCGCTACCTCGGGGCCCGCGCCGACCCGCCGGCGTGAGCACCGGGGGTCAGGGCGCGCGGTCGACCGGCAGGGGCGTCGTGCGGTCGATCTCCGGCACCGGGGGAGCGGGGTCCTCGTCCCGGGGCGCGGTCGCCGCGTCGTCCTCGGTCCACGCCGCCCGGCCGGTGTCGGTGCGGATGCGCTCGGCGGCCCGCTCCAGCTCCAGCCGCCGCCACCGCCGCCGCTGCCGGCGGGTCATCCGGGCCGGCCACATGTCCTGGATGGCGGCGTTGAAGTAGGCCCCGATGGTGATCGCCAGCCCGATGAAGAACGCGAACAGCAGGAACGCGATCGGCGTGGCGAGCGCCCCGTAGGTGTAGCCGGTCGTGGTGATCCACTGGATGTAGAGCCGCAGCCCGATGGACGAGAGCAGGAACACCGCCATCGCCAGCACCGCGCCCGGCAGCAGCCGGTGCCAGGGCAGCTTGTTGGGCAGCGAGAGCTTGTACAGGGTCGCCAGCGCCAGCACCAGCAGGACGCCGATGCCCGGGTAGTAGAACGCGCCGAGCCAGAACTCCACGGTCGGCCGCCACCCGGTGGGGAAGACCAGCAGCAGCAGGTCGGGGCCCAGCGCCAGCACGGGCAGGCCGACGATCAGCAGGACCAGGCTGACCACGTACAGCAGCAGCGCGAAGATCCGCTGCCACACCTCGTTGCGCACGCCGTACTGGTCGTGCGCGGCGGTGATGGCGTCCACGAAGCTCGACATGGCCGACGACCCGGCCCACAGCGAGATCAGGAAGCCGACCGAGACTATCTCGCCCTTGCCGGTGGTCAGGATCTGGTCGACGGTCGGCGCGATCACGCCGTTGACGACGTCCTGGCTGAAGATCGTCCGGCAGAACGAGATGATCCGGTCCTTGACCGCCGAGACGACCTCAGGCCCCAGCCAGTCGCCGAGGTAGCCCATCGACCCGAGCAGCCCGAGCAGCAGCGGCGGGAACGACAGGGTCTGCCAGAACGCGGCTTCCGCGGCCTCGGAGAAGATGCTGCGCTCCCACGCCTTCTCCAGCGTGCGCGCCAAGAGCCGCAGTGGCCCCTTCTTGGGCGTGCTGCGTGCCGTCTCGTCGTCAAGCGAAGCCATCGCACCTCCAGCATGGTGCATCCCTGCGGATTTCGCGGCATCGACCCGGTGGGTGTCGCCGTCCGCCACCACCCGCATACCTCCGGGCAACGCCCCGCACACCTGCGCGCCACCCGGGTCCGCCCGGCGCCGACACGACCGCTGAGCCCAACCCCACACCCGCCCCGCGACCAGCGGGAACCCCGCCGCCCGACCACCGACCCCCGCCACGACCCCGGCCGGCGGGTCCGCAGCGGGTAGGCTGTCCCTGCCCTCGACGGTCGTCACCCCGAGGGCATTCGCATGTCGCCCGTGACGCGCCGGGGGACCACGAGCAGCGCCGGAGGGAACCAGGTTGTCGCAACCGCAGGTCGCCACGACCCGCCCGCTGCGCGCCTGGCAGCGGCGGGCCCTGACCAAGTACCTCGCGGCCAAGCCGAAGGACTTCCTGGCGGTGGCCACGCCCGGCGCGGGCAAGACCACGTTCGGCCTGCGGGTCGCCGCCGAGCTGCTCGCCGACCGCACGGTGGAGACCGTCACGATCGTGACGCCCACCGAGCACCTCAAGCACCAGTGGGCGAAGGCGGCGGCCGAAGCCGGCATCGCGATCGACTCGAACTTCCGCAACACCAACGCCGTCACCTCGCGCGACTTCCACGGCGTCGCCCTCACCTACGCCCAGGTGGCCGCGCACCCGATGCTGCACCGGGTGCGCACCGAGCAGCGCAAGACGCTCGTGCTGCTCGACGAGGTGCACCACGGCGGTGACGCGAAGTCGTGGGGCGACGCGATCCGCGAGGCGTTCACGCCCGCCGTGCGCCGGCTGAGCCTGACCGGGACGCCGTTCCGCAGCGACGACTCGCAGATCCCGTTCATCAACTACGAGCCCGGCCCGGACGGCCTCCAGCGCAGCAGGGCGGACCACTCCTACGCCTACTCCGACGCGCTCAAGGACGGCGTCGTCCGCCCGGTGATCTTCCTGGCCTACTCGGGCGAGGCGAGCTGGCGCACCAGCGCGGGCGAGGAGTTCTCCGCCCGGCTCGGCGAACCGCTGACCCAGGAGCAGACCGCGCGGGCGTGGCGGGTCGCGCTGGACCCGACCGGCGAGTGGGTGCCGTCCGTGCTCAAGGCGGCCGACCTGCGGCTGACCCAGCTCCGCAACGGCGGCATCCCGGACGCGGGCGGCCTGGTGATCGCCACCGACCAGACCGTGGCCAAGGCGTACGCGGAGATCCTGCACCGGGTCACCGGCCACACCGCGACGCTCGTGCTGTCCGACGACCCCAAGGCGTCCGGCCGCATCGCCGAGTTCTCCCAGACCTCCGAGCGCTGGATGATCGCGGTCCGGATGGTGTCCGAGGGCGTGGACGTGCCGCGCCTCGCGGTCGGCGTCTACGCGACCAGCTCGTCCACCCCGCTGTTCTTCGCGCAGGCCATCGGCCGGTTCGTGCGCGCGCGGGCCAAGGGCGAGACGGCCAGCGTGTTCCTGCCCAGCGTGCCCGTGCTGCTCGGCCTGGCCAGCGAGCTGGAGCAGCAGCGCGACCACGTGCTGGGCAAGCCGCACCGGGAGAAGGACGGCTGGGACGACGAGCTGCTGGCCCAGGCCAACCAGGTGCAGGACGAGCCGGGCGAGGAGGAGCGGGCGTTCACCGCCCTCGGCGCCTCGGCCGAGCTGGACCAGGTGATCTACGACGGCTCGTCGTTCGGCACGGCGGCGTTCGCGGGCAGCGACGAGGAGCAGGAGTACCTGGGCCTGCCCGGCCTGCTGGAGCCCGACCAGGTCCGCGCGCTGCTGCGGCAGCGGCAGGAGAAGCAGCTCGTGGAAGCGGGCAAGAAGGCGGCCCCGGTCGCGCCGCCCCCGCAGCAGGCCCGCCCGGTCGGTGTGCAGGAGCGCCTGGCGACGCTGCGCAAGGAGCTGAACACGCTCGTCGCCATGCACCACCACCGCACCAAGAAGCCGCACGGCAAGATCCACAACCAGTTGCGCGAGTACTGCGGCGGCCCGCCCACCGCGATGGCCAGCATCGAGCAGCTCGAAGAGCGGATCGCCACCCTGCGCTCCTGGTAGCCGCTCGCCGGCCATCACCTGAACGTCTTTCACGTTCACCCGTTCGTCGGAACGCCGTCCACCGGCCGTGATCGCCTGGGCCGTTCGGCTCAACACCTCTTGCTCCGGGTTATCCGTCTGTTAGCTCATCGTTCCGTCTTGATCGCTCCAGTGTGCTTCCGGTCACCTCGTCACCGGGCATACGTTGTGCGCCACAACATTCTCCGCGTAGCTCGGAAGGGATGGCGGATGCGCAGCAGGAGCCTCGCCCTCATCGCCGTCGGCACCGGCCTGGCCGTGGCCGTGACCGCGTGCGGTGCCAACACATCCGGCGGTGGCAGCACCCCGGGCAGCACCACCACCCCCGGTGGTCCGGACGGCGGCGCGCAGGTCGGCGTCATCCTCCCCGAGACCGCCACCTCCGCCCGCTGGGAGAGCTTCGACAAGCCCATCCTGGAGAAGGCGCTGCGGGCCGAGGGCCTCGACCCCGACATCCAGAACGCCCAGGGCGACGTGCAGAAGTTCTCCACCCTGGCCGACGGCATGATCAACGCCGGCGTCAAGGTGCTGATCATCGCCGCGCCCAACAGCGAGGTCGGCGCGTCGGTCGCCCGGAAGGCCGAGTCCCAGGGCATCCAGGTCATCGACTACGACCGGCTCAACCTGGGCGGCAGCTCCCAGTACTACGTCTCGTTCGACAACGTCAAGGTCGGCGCGCTCCAGGGCCAGGGCCTGGTCGAGGGCCTGGCGAAGCTCGCGCCCGGCAAGAAGCCCGCCGAGGTCATCGAGATCGAGGGCGCACCCACCGACAACAACGCCACCCTGTTCTCCCAGGGCCAGCGCGAGGTGCTCCAGCCCCGGTACGACTCGGGCGACCTCGCGCTGGTCCAGTCGCAGCCGATCGAGGGCTGGGACAACCAGAAGGGCGGCACCACCTTCGAGCAGATCCTCACCGGCAACGGCCAGCGGGTGGACGGCGTGGTCGCCGCCAACGACGGCCTCGCCGGCGCGGTGATCACCGTGCTCAAGAAGTTCGGCCTCAACGGCAAGGTCCCGGTCACCGGCCAGGACGCCACGCCGGAGGGCCTCCAGGCGGTCCTGCGCGGCGACCAGTACATGACGGTGTTCAAGCCGATCACCGAGGAGGCCGGAGCCACCGCCAAGCTGGCCGCCGCCCTCGCCAGGAACGACACCGCCGCCGCCGACGCCCTGGCCACCGCCACCAGCGAGGACCCCAAGGGCAACCGCAAGGTGAAGTCGGTCCTCCTGACCGCCCAGCCGATCACCAGGGACAACGTCAAGGTCGTCGTGGACGCCGGCTTCGTCAAGGCGTCGGAGATCTGCGTCGCCGACACCCGGGCAGCCTGCGCCGAACTCGGCATCAAGTGACCGCGCGCCGGCGTGGGGGTTCGGCGGACGCACCCCCGCGCCGGCACACCTCTCCGCACTGCCGCTACGCCCGCCACCCCGGGCGCAACCGGAGGAACCACCCCATGACCGACCCGATCCTGCAACTCCGCGGTCTCACCAAGAGCTTCGGTCCCGTGCGCGTCCTGCACGACGTCGACTTCACCGTGCAGGCCGGCGAGGTGACCGCGCTGGTCGGCGACAACGGCGCCGGCAAGTCGACCTTGGTCAAGTGCATCGCGGGCATCCACCCCGCCGACTCCGGCGAAGTGCGGTTCGACGGCAGACCGGTGCGCATCGGCGGTCCCCGCGACGCCGCCGACCTGGGCATCGAGGTCGTCTACCAGGACCTGGCGCTGTGCGACAACCTCGACGTCGTCGAGAACATGTTCCTCGGCCGGGAACGCGGCCGGTACGGCCTGCTGGACGAGGCGGACATGGAGCAGGCCGCGCGCCGGACGTTGAGCTCGCTGTCGGTCCGCACGGTGCAGTCGGTGCGCACCCGGGTCGCGTCGCTGTCCGGCGGTCAGCGGCAGACCGTGGCGATCGCCAAGGCCGTGCTGTGGAACAGCCGGGTGGTGCTGCTGGACGAGCCGACCGCCGCGCTGGGCGTCGCGCAGACCCGCCAGGTGCTCGACCTCGTGCGCCGGCTCGCGGAGCAGGGCCTCGGCGTGGTGCTGATCAGCCACAACATGAACGACGTGTTCCAGGTCGCGGACCGCGTCGCGTGCCTCTACCTGGGCCGGATGGCGGCCGAGGTGCAGACCGGGGACGTGACGCACGGCCAGGTGGTCGAGCTGATCACCTCGGGCCGCTCCGGCGACCTCGGCATCGCCCGCCCCGAGCCCACGACGACCTCCGGGACCACGGCATGACCCACACCGCCGGCGACACGCCCCCGCGCAGCACCCCGCCGGGCGCGCTCTCCGACTTCGGCATCGACACCACCTCCCGGTCCACCGACGAGGCGCTGCGCGACTACTGGGCCCGCGTGCGCGGCGGCGACCTCGGCCCGCTGCCCGCCCTGCTCGGCCTGGTCGCGCTGCTCGTGGTGTTCAGCCTGCTGTCCGACACGTTCCTGACCCTGGGCAACCTCGCCAACCTGCTCGCGCAGGGGGCGAGCATCACGATCATCGCCATGGGCCTGGTGTTCGTGCTGCTGCTGGGCGAGATCGACCTGTCGGCCGGCACCGCGTCCGGCGTGACCGCGTCGGTGATGGCGCTGCACCTGGTCAAGGGCGGCAACCTGCTCGGCGGCATGGGCGACACCGTGTTCTTCGCCTTCTGCGGCGCGCTGCTGCTCGCGGTCGTGCTGGCCTGCGTGATGCGGATCTGGCCGGGTGCGGTGCTCTCCGCCGTCGCGCTGGTGATCGCGCTGGTCGGCGTGCCGCCGAACCCGTGGGTGGAGATGCTGCTCGCGGTCTGCGTCGGCACCGCGATCGGCTGCCTCACGGGTTTCCTGGTGGCCACCGTGGGCATCCCGTCGTTCGTGGTGACGCTGGCGCTGTTCCTCGCGTGGGGAGGCGTGATCCTCCAGCTCATCGGCCAGGGCGGCACCCTGGGCCTGAAGGACGAGGTGCTGTTCGCCGTCGCCAACGGCAACCTGTCCACAGCCGGGTCGTGGATGCTCTTCGCGCTGGCAGCGGGCGGTTATGCTGCCGTCGTGCTCGGCAGGCATTTCTCCAGGTTGCGCAGGGGCCTGGTCGCTTCCCCCACCCCGTTGGTGCTGACGAAGGTCGGCGCGGTCGTCGCGTTGGCCGCCGTCGGGACCGGCCTGCTGACCCTCGACCGCTCGAAGTCCGAGCTGGTGGTGATCGCCGGCGTGCCGTACGTGGTGCCGGTCGTGCTGGTCCTGCTGGTGATCGGCACGTTCGTGCTGGAGCGCACGCGCTACGGCCGGCACGTGTACGCGGTGGGCGGCAACAAGGAGGCGGCCCGCCGCGCGGGCATCGACGTCCCCCGCATCCGGATGAGCGTGTTCGTGATCTGCTCGTCGGCCGCCGCGGTCGGCGCGATCGTCTACTCGTCGAAGGTGGGGTCGGTCGACCCGAACGCCGGCGGCGACAACACGCTGCTGCTGTCCGTGGGTGCGGCCGTGATCGGCGGCACGTCCCTGTTCGGCGGCAAGGGCCGGCTGCGCGACGCGGTGATCGGCGCTGCCGTGCTCGCCACCATCAACAACGGCATGGGCCTGCTCAAGCAGCCCGCCGCCGTGGTCTACGTCGTCACCGGCCTGGTGCTGCTGCTGGCGGCCGGCATCGACGCGCTGTCCCGTCGCCGGGCGGCGGTGGCACCGCGCTGACGTGACGACACCCACCGCCGGCGCCCGACCGGACGAGGTCCGCCGGCACAACCGGACGGCCCTGCTGCGCCGCCTGCACGTGGACGGGCCGTCCACCCGGGCGTCGCTGGCGGCCGACCTGGGCCTGAACCGCAGCACGATCAAAGCCCTGGTGGACGGCCTGGCGGAGACCGGCGTGGTGGCCGAGCGGGTGCCCGCGCAGCGGTCCGGCGCGGGCCGCCCGTCGCTGCTGGTCCTGCCGCAGCCGCAGGCCGCCGTGGTGCTCGCCGTCGACGTCCGGGTGGAGCAGGTGGCGATGGCGTTCGTCGGCCTGGGCGGCGACATCCTGGGCCGCGACTCGTGGAACCTGCACCACCGGTCCCGCGACCCGGGCGAGGTGGTCACGCATGTCGCCGACTCGGCGAAGCTGCTGGCCGACGAGCTGGGCGTGGCGGCGCTGGGCGTCGGCGTGTCGGTGCCGGGCGTGGTGCGCCGGTCGGACGGCCTGGTGCACGAGGCCCCGAACCTGCACTGGACCGACGTGGAGCTGGGCCGGCGGCTCTCGGCGGTGCTCAAGGTGCCCGTCCAGGTCGGCAACGACGCGGAACTGGGCGCGCTGGCCGAGCACCTGCGCGGGGCCGCGCGCGGCTCGTCGGACGTCGTCTACATCTCCGCCGACGTCGGTGTCGGCGGTGGCGTGATCTCGTCCGGGATGCCGCTGCGCGGCACCGGCGGGTACGTGGGAGAGCTGGGGCACATGGTCGTGCGGCCGGGCGGGCGGCGCTGCTACTGCGGCTGCCACGGGTGCTGGGAGACCGAGGTGGGGGAGGCCGCGCTGTGCCGCGCGCTGGGCCTGCCCGAGGACGCGCCGCGCGGTGCCGTGGTGGCGGAGCTGCGCTCGTCGGAGGCCGTGGCGCACCGGCTGGGCGAGTTCACCGAGTGGCTGGCCACCGGCCTGGTGACCGTGGTCAACGTGCTGGGGCCGGAGCAGGTGGTGCTGGGCGACCTGTTCACCGCGCTGCCCGACCCGGTGGTGGAGACCGTGCGGCAGGTCGTGCGGCAGCGCAGCCTGGTCAGCCGCGCGGTGGGCGGCACCCGGATCGTCACCTCGCCGCTGGGCCGGGACGCGAAGCTCCTCGGGGCGGCGGAACTGGCCTTCGAACCCGTCCTGGGCGAGGTCTGAGCCCGTCCGGTAGCGGCCCGGACGCGCACCGCAACCGTTGGCACGTCCCGAAACCGGCAATCCCGTCGAGGCGCTGCCCGCCGGCACCGGTCCTGACATGCAGGGGGGCGGAGACCTCTCGGCCTCCGCCCCGGACGGCTAGGGTGCTCGCAGACCTCGCGGCCTGCTCGTGTTCAGCCCTGCTGCAGTTCGGCAGCGAGTTCGCGCAGCTTGGTGCTGTGCTCCCGGGCGTGGTGCCCGCAGAACAGCAGCTCGCCCCCGGAGGGGAGCACGGCGCGCACCTGGGCAGCAGCCCCGCAGCGGTCGCAGCGGTCGGCAGCGGTCAACTCGGGGCGGGTGAGCGTGGTAGTCATGGAAATCTCCCTCCGTCCCGGCACCGGGGATTCGGTGCCCTCACACCTAGCTGCGACCACCCCGCAACTGGCTGGTGCGTCGTGTTCGCTGGCTCCACTCTTGCAGACGCACGGGCTTAAGTCAGTGTTCCCGTACCCGTGGCGACCCGCGTCACTGGAGATTTACCCACGTCCTCGCCGCCCGAACCCGCGACTTCCACCGGATCGCCCGCCTCAAGCTCACGTTCCGCTGTCATGCCAACGCTTTCAGACCTGCGGATTCGGGGCGGGAACGGGTCGCGCTGCTCCGAACGGTGGGTCCCCGCTAGGCCGAACTGTGATCGGTAACACTTTGGTCAGCCCAGAGCGAACACGGCCCGGCATTCCATCATCCGGACGCATAACGTCCAGTTCACCGGCCCGTCACCTCACACCGTCCTCACGCGACGGACGCGGGCGACCACCCGACGCGACCGCCGCGCCACTCGACACCGCGTCGATTCGCGCCCACCGGACACCCCCGGAACGCCGGACGCCGGCACCCCCGAGGGGGCGCCGGCGTCCGGGCTCGTGGCTCAGTCCAGGTAGTCGCGCAGCACCTGGGACCGCGACGGGTGCCGCAGCTTCGACATGGTCTTCGACTCGATCTGGCGGATGCGCTCGCGCGTCACGCCGTAGACCTGGCCGATCTCGTCCAGCGTGCGCGGCTGGCCGTCGGTCAGGCCGAAGCGCAGCCGGACCACGCCCGCCTCGCGCTCGGACAGCGTCGCCAGCACCGACTGCAACTGGTCCTGGAGGAGCGTGAACGACACCGCGTCCACCGCCACCACGGCCTCGGAGTCCTCGATGAAGTCACCGAGCTGGCTGTCGCCCTCGTCGCCGATCGTCTGGTCCAGCGAGATGGGCTCACGCGCGTACTGCTGGATCTCCAGCACCTTCTCCGGCGTGATGTCCATCTCCTTGGCCAGCTCCTCCGGCGTGGGCTCGCGGCCCAGGTCCTGGAGCAGCTCGCGCTGGATGCGGCCGAGCTTGTTGATGACCTCGACCATGTGCACCGGGATGCGGATGGTGCGGGCCTGGTCGGCCATGGCGCGGGTGATCGCCTGGCGGATCCACCACGTCGCGTACGTGGAGAACTTGTAGCCCTTGGTGTAGTCGAACTTCTCCACCGCGCGGATCAGACCCAGGTTGCCCTCCTGGATCAGGTCCAGGAACGCCATGCCCCGGCCGGTGTAGCGCTTGGCCAGCGACACGACCAGGCGGAGGTTCGCCTCCAGCAGGTGGTTCTTGGCGCGCTCGCCGTCGCGCACGATCCAGCGCAGGTCGCGGCGGAGCTGCGGGGTGAGCTTCTCGCTCTCCTCCTCGGCCCGGCGCACCCGCTCGGCGGCGTAGAGGCCGGCCTCGATGCGCTTGGCGAGCTCGACCTCCTCCTCCGCGTTGAGCAGGGCGACCTTGCCGATCTGCTTGAGGTAGGCGCGGACCGAGTCGGCGGACGCGGTCAGCTCGGCGTCCTTGCGCGCCTGCCGCAGCGCCTCGGACTCCTCCTCGTCCCAGACGAAGTCGCCCTCGCCGGGCTTGGCCTCCTCCTCGGCGGGCTCCTCCTCGACCGGCTCGTCGATCAGCTCGACCTCGTCGACCAGGTCCTCGTCGCCGGGGGCGCCCTCGATGTCCTCGGGCTCCTCGCCGTCCTTCTTCACCTTCGCCGGGGCCCCGGCGGTGGCGGCCTTGGCGCCCGTCTTGCGCGGGGCCCGCGTGGCCGTCTTGCCCGCCGCGGCGGTCTTCGCCGCCGGCTTCTTGGCCGGGGCCTTCCTCGCCGAGGGGGCCTTGGGCGTCTCCTCGGCGTCAGCCTGAGCTGCCTGAGTAGTCTTCGCGGCTGCCACGTACGCCCTTTCGCGACTGTCGATCAAGGCAAACCGAAGGGCGCGAACCTCGGTCGCCTGAGTACGGGGGAGAGCCCGCCGGATCGTTCGTCAGCGGGGCACCGTTCCATTGTAACGACGTGACTCGCGTGCCGATGCGCATCACCCGCATCAGATGCGCATCGACAGGCGTTCTCGCAGCTAGGAGCCCCGCGAAAATCGGGGGTTCGCGCGGTGCCCCGGCGGGGTCGCGGAGCGTGCCGCCGCCGGTTGCGCCGATCGTGTCACGGTCGGTGGCGCAGGCCGTGCGTCGCCGCCACGGCCGCGCCGACGATGCCCGCGTCGTTCTTCAGCGCCGCCGCCACCACCTCGGTGCGCACCTCCAGCAGCGGCAGCCACTTCTCCGCCTTCTTGCTGACCCCGCCGCCCGCGATGACGAGGTCCGGCCAGATCAGGTCCTCCAGCACGCCGAGGTAGCGGGACACCCTCGGCGCCCACTCCGCCCAGCTCAGGCCCTTGTCCTCCTTCACCGAGGCTGCCGCGCGCTTCTCCGCGTCGTGCCCGTCCACCTCCAGGTGGCCGAACTCGGTGTTGGGCACCAGGTCGCCGTCCAGGAACAGCGCGCTGCCGATGCCGGTGCCGAAGGTCAGCAGCACCACCAGCCCGTCCCGGCCCTTCCCGGAGCCGAACCGCATCTCGGCGATGCCGGCGGCGTCCGCGTCGTTGAGCACCACGACGTCCTCCACCGGCCGACCGAGCCGCCGGGCGAACAGGGCGGCGGCGTCCGTGCCGATCCAGCCCTTGTCCACGTTCGCGGCCGTGCACGCGACCCCGTGCTTGATCACGCACGGCAGGGTGACGCCCAGCGGGCCGTCCCAGCCGAACTTCTCCACGATCTCGGCGACCACCTCGGCGACCGCGTCCGGCGTCGACGGCTGTGGCGTGGGGATGCGCAGGCGCTCGCCGTCCAGCGCCCCCGCCTCCAGGTCCACCAGTCCGCCCTTGATGCCCGAGCCGCCGATGTCCACGCCGAACCCGCGGGTCATGCCCATCCCGGTGGTCCTTCCTGCTCGATTCAGTGACCGTGGCCGGAGACACTAGCCTGCGAATCCCCGATAGTCCCGCGTGAGTGACCCTGGAGGAACCTTGCAGTCCGATCCGCGTGCCCTGGTCGACATCGCGGTGCTGGTGGGCCGGGAGGCGGGCGACCTCGTCCGGACGACGCGGTCCGCCGCGGTCTCCGAGGTCGACACGAAGAGCACCGTCACCGACGTGGTGACCGCCGCGGACCGGGCCTCCGAGCAGCTCGTGCGCAAGCGCTTGGCGGAGCTGCGCCCCGGCGAGCCGGTGATCGGCGAGGAGGAGGGCGGCGACGCGGTCGAGGGCCTCACCTGGGTGGTCGACCCGATCGACGGCACGGTCAACTACCTCTACGGCATCCCCCACTACGCGGTCTCCATCGCCGCGCAGGTCGACGGCGTCTCGGTGGCGGCGGCCGTGGTGGAACCGGCGAGCGGCCGGGTCTGGACGGCGGCGACCGGCGCGGGCGCGTGGCTCGACGGCCGCCGGCTCGCGGTGTCCCCGGCGACCGACCTGCGGGTGTCGCTGCTCGGGTACGGGTTCGCCTACCGGGCCGACCGCCGCGCGCGCCAGGCGCGGACGTGGGCGGGCATGGCGCACCTGCTGCGCGACATCCGGCGGACCGGCGCGGCGGCTTTGGACCTGTGCGCCGTGGCGGCGGGACAACTGGACGCCTATGCGGAGCACGGCCTGGGGCGCTGGGACTGGGCGGCGGGCGCGCTGCTGGCTCGGGAGGCGGGTGCGGTCGTGCGCCTGCCTGGCGAGGCGCCGGAACTCGGCGCGGACGCCGTGTTCACCGCCGCGCCGGGCATCGCGGACGCCCTGTTCGAGACGCTCGTGGAACACGGCTTCGGCGAGGTCTGAACCGCCGAACTTCACCCGGACCTACTAGCCCGGACGGGTGGTTCACGCCGGTGGCCGGCACGCCGCGCCGGCCGCGCCCGTCCCACCTGCTGCCCGCACCGCGTCGACCGACGCCGGGCGACGGGTCCCCGGGCCGCTCGCCCCGGGTGGAGGCGGAGGTCAGCAGTGCACGTCGCGCGCGGCCTGGAGGTTGTCGGCGTTCACCGACGGCGTGCTGGGCTCGGAGACCTGCCCGCCCTGCCGGTCGGGCTGCTGCTCGGCCCACGCGGCGAGCTGGTCGAGCACCTTGCGCGCGTCGTGGTTCGGCTTGACCTCGCTGAACTTCTTGCCGACCGCCACGTCCACGGTCGCGTCCTGCCGGTCGTCGCGGACCAGTTCGAGGCACGGCTCGATCAGGCTCAGCGTGCGCGCCGCGCCCGCGCCCGGGGCGCCGAAGCGGATCTGGCCCCGGCAGGTCATGTCCTGCGCCGGGTAGAGCGGGTCGTTGCCGGGCTCGCCGGCCTGCTTGAGGCCCAGCTCGGCGAGCGTCGTGGCGACGAACTTCGCCTGGTTGCGCTGAGTGCTCGCGTTGAAGACGCGGAACTGGACGCTGCCCGCCGGCACCGGCTCGGTGCGGTCCAGGGCGTCGTGCCCGAGCACCGCGCCCATCACGGGCGGTGCGGCAGGCGGTGCGCCACCCGCCGGCGCGGCCGTCGTGGACGGGGCGCTGCCGGGGGTGTTGCACCTGATCGCGGCGTCGACGTCCCCGGCGTCGGCCAGCACCCGGTTCCACACCACGACCGACGTCACCGCGAGCAGTGCGAACAGCACCAGCGCCGGCACCGGCCGCCGCCTCCGGTACCGCGTCGACCCGCCACTCCCCGAACCGGGTCCCACGTCCGCCGACCTCCCCTGGCGTAGTGCTGTTGTGATCAGGCTAGGCCGCGCCCCCTGATTCCGCGTCCCGGGGCCGGCCGTTGCGGGCCGCAATCACCCGGTAGCGGACGGTCGCGCACCGCCGCTGCGCGGTCACGTGGACGCCTCCGGGCCTCGGGCCCCGCCTGAAGCCTATCGGGCCAGCTTGTGAAGGGCCTGTCACCCGTCTGCTCAATTAGGGGGAACCCGGTGCACACCACCCCGTGCGATGAGCTACCCTCTCGGCGCTCCGCGCGCTCCCGGACACCTGATGCGTCGACGTACAGGGGGTTGGCGCCCGGCCGCGCGGGCGAGACCTCCGTCACTGGGGACGGAGGGCACAAACAGGGGCGCTGGTGCGTTAACCAGCGACACGAACAGTCTCCGTTGACCGCAGGGGTGAAAGAAGATGGCGACCGACTACGACGCACCGCGTCGCAGCGAGGCAGACGAACTCGCTGAGGACTCCCTCGAGGAGCTCAAGGCGCGGCGTAATGAAACACAGTCCGGGGTCGTCGACGTGGACGAGGACGCGTCCGCCGAGAACTTCGAGCTGCCGGGTGCCGACCTGTCCGGCGAGGAACTGACGTTCAAGGTCCTGCCCAAGCAGGCGGACGAGTTCACCTGCTCGAAGTGCTTCCTGGTGCACCACCGCAGCAGGCTCTCCGAGGAAGTGAACGGCCAGTACATCTGCCGCGACTGCGCCTGACCGGCGCGGGCAGCGCGGCGGACCGACCGGCGACCCACCGTTCCAGGGCGCTCACCCCTCCGCCGGGGTAGCGCCCGGACGCGTTGGCCACCACGACCGCACGACCGCCGACCACCCCGCCCCGGTGCCGGGTGTGACGCAGCGAACACCTTCCGCCGGCAGAGCCCTCGGGCGCGATGCTCACGCACCGTCCTCGGGCCGCCGTCGGACCCCGCTCAGCCCTCCGGACGGGTGTCCCCCCGCAGGGCGGCGACCAGCTTCTCCGGCGAGCGCACGCTGAACAGCCAGTACGGCGTCGGGTCGGCCGGGTCCTCCAGGGTGATCTTCACCATCGGCCCGATCCACCCCCGGTGCGCGACGAACGCCATCGGGTCCAGGTAGGGGCCCATCGCCTTGCGCTTGGTCTTCGCGTCGAACACCTCGACCTCGCCCAGCAGGTCCACCGGCACGTGCGCCTGGCCCACCCTCAGCTCGCCGCCGGACACCTCCACCCTGAGCGAGCCCATCCGCCACACCAGCAGCAGCGCCAGCGGCACCGTGACGACGTAGGGCAGCCACGACCGCACGCCCGGGAAGCCCATGTGGATCTCCGCCGCCAGCAGCACGGCCGCCGCCAGCGGCAGCAGCCAACCCCACCAGGGCACGAACAGGCGCTCGCGGAACGTGGTCGGGGCGGTCACAGCACTCTCGCTCACACCACCAGGGTAGTCTCGCGCGCCGTGCCCAGCGTCGAGGTCCTGCTGTCCCGGCTCGATCCGTCCGTCCCGCCGCCGTCCTACGCCAGACCGGGCGACGCGGGCGCGGACCTGGTGACGACCTCGGACGTGGTGATCGAACCGGGGGAGCGCGTGGTGGTGGGGACCGGGATCGCCATCGCGCTGCCCGACGGGTACGCGGCGTTCGTGCACCCGCGCAGCGGCCTGGCGGCCAGGGTGGGCCTCGGCGTGGTGAACGCGCCGGGGACGATCGACGCCGGCTATCGGGGCGAGATCAAGGTATGTCTGGTCAACCACGACCTGCGCGCGCCCGTCGTGCTCACCCGAGGCGACCGGATCGCCCAGCTCGTGGTGCAGAAGGTCGAGCACGCGGTGTTCCGCGAGGTCGACGACCTGCCCGACTCGGACCGGGGCGCGGGCGGCTACGGCTCTACAGGCGGGCACGACGTGCTCGCCCGGACGGAGGGGTAAAGGCGATGTTCGGAAAGCGCCGCAAGCGCGGTAGGCACTCCGCGAACCGGGGGACGGCGCAACCCGAGGCCGACTTCCCGGAGGACGGCCCGGCGGAGGGCCCGTTCGACGACGGGCAGGCGCCCGACGACGGCCTGACCCGCCTCGACCTGGGCTCGATCCGGCTGCCGGTGCCCGACGGGGCCCAGCTCCAGGTCGAGATGGACCCGGCGGGCGAGGTGCGCGCCGTGCACCTGCTGACGCCGGTCGGCCAGCTCACGGTCAGCGCGTTCGCCGCGCCGAAGTCGGACCGGCTGTGGCCCGAGGTCGGTGCCGAGCTGATCGCGCAGCTCAAGGGCGACGGGTTCCGGATCAACCGGGAGAACGGCGACTGGGGCGAGGAGATCAGCGCCCGCAACAACGACGTGCACCTGCGCTTCGTGGGCGTGGACGGGCCCCGGTGGATGCTGCGGGGCGTGGCCGCCGCGCCGTCCGAGGAGCAGTCGGTCCAGGCCGTCGAGGCGCTCTACGACCTCGTCCGGGACACCGTGGTGGTGCGCGGGGACCGGCCGATGCCGGTCCGCACCCCGCTGCCGATCGAGCTGCCCGAGGCGATCGCCCGGCACATCGCGGCGCAGCAGCAGCAACAGCAGGGCTAGGCGGACGTCGAGCGCGGCGCGGTCCGGGTCCACGGGTCCGCGCCGGGTCCGCATGACGGCGGTTTCCTCCCCCGCGCGGGGTACTCCGGGGGCGTGGTCCGCCGGTCTTACACGATGGTGTGTTCTTTCGACTGGGTCGCGGCTCCGGCTGCGGCCAGGTAGGCGTCGAGCGCGGCCCGGCCGAGCGCCGAGCGGTCCGCGCCCAGCGCGTCGAGCGTCGTCGTCCTCATCGCCGCCCGGGGGAGGGCGGCCAGCCACGTCTCGGCCACCGCGAGCGGGTGCACCGGGTCGTCGGCGCACCCGGCGACGCCCACCGGCACGTCCAGCCCGCGCAGGTCGTCGAGCGCCGGCGCGACCGACCCGGCGGCTTCGCGCAGGACGTCCGCCAGCCGGTCGCCGTACCGGGGCCACGCGCGGCGCAGCTCCGCCCCCACCCAGCCGTCGACGCCGGCCAGCGCGGCCACCAATCCTTGACCGTCAACGGCCGCCGCGCTCGCCCGCGCGGCCAGCGCGGCGGGCGCGTCACCCGCCGGTCCGACCCACGCCGGCAGCGCCACCACCACACCGGCGCACCGCTCCGGGTACCGGACCGCCCACCGCGCCGCGACGTGCGCCCCCAACGACACACCGCCCACGACCAGCGGTTTCCCCGCCCACAGCGCGTCCAGCGCGGCGAAGTGCGCGGCGACCGAACGCGACCGGGGCGCGACCAGTTCGAACCCCGAGGCGGCCAGCGGCCCGGCGAAGGCGGAGCGGACGAACACCTCGTCCGACGCCGTGCCGGGGAGCACGACGAAAGTCGGTCGGACGTCCCTCGAAGTCATGGTTTGACATCCTCCCCCAGCCGGATACCCGATCGGGGGTACCCGGTTACGCTGGTCTTGGACGGGCTTCGCTGTCGAGGCCCACGAAGCACCCAGGAGTCGGGGATGACCAACACTGGGGGCGGCTACTGGCGCCGCCTCGTGCGTCGGCTGACCACCGACGTCAGCGAGCTGGACGCCGACGACCTCTCCCGAAAAGTCGTGGAGGTCGGAGCCGTCCGCGCGTGTGACTGCAAGTCCGGCGAGGAGGTGACGGTGCTCGGCAGGCTGCGCAGCGTGGAGCTGTGCCCCCGGGACGCCGCCGCCACCCTGGAGGCCGAGCTGTACGACGGCACCGAGGGCGTCACCCTCGTCTGGTTGGGCCGCAGGCGCATCGCGGGCATCGAACCGGGCAGGACCATCAAAGCGCGCGGGCGGATCGCCGTGCGGGACGGGCGCAAAGTGCTCTACAACCCCTATTACGAGTTGCAGATCGCTTCATGACGACCACCGGGACAGAGAAGCAGCCGACCCTGCTGGAGCAGATGGGCGGGGTCAGCGGTCTGCTGTACTCGTCGCTGCCCGTCGTGGTCTTCGTCCTGGTCAACGCCTTCGCCGGGCTGATGCCCGCGATCTGGGCGGCACTGGGGTCGGCGGTGCTGATCGGCATCGCCCTGGCCGTGCGCAAGGGCTCGCTCCAGCCGGCCGTCTCGGCGGTCTTCGGCGTGGGCATCGCGGCGTTCATCGCCTACCGGACGGGTGACGCCAAGGGCTTCTTCCTGTTCGGCATCTGGCAGAACCTGGTCTACGGCGGCGCGTTCGTCCTGTCGATCCTGGTCCGCTGGCCCCTCGCGGGCGTCGCCTGGAACTTCCTCAACGGCCAGGGCACGGCGTGGCGCAAGGACCGCGCGTCGGTCCGCGACTACGACATCGCCACCCTGGTGTGGGCGCTGGTCTTCGGCTCGCGGTTCGTGGTGCAGCGCTGGCTGTACGACGAGGCGTCGGTGGGCTGGCTGGCCGCCGCGAAGCTGGCCATGGGCTACCCGCTGATGGCGGTCGCCCTGGTCGCCACGGTGTGGGCGGTCCGCCGGTCGGACAAGCGCCTCAAGGCCGCCCAGGCCACCGAGGAGGAGGAGAACCGCTTGGCGGAAGATCGCCTGCGGACCCAGCACGGCACCGCCGAGGAGCGCTGACCCCACCGCACCTGACGACGCGGCCCCGACCCCCTTGGGTTCGGGGCCGCTCTGCTGACCGGGCTTCGCCCCGCCCGTGGTGGGGTCGGCATCACCGGGTGACGGGTGGGCGTTTCCGGACCCGCCGTCGCCCCCTCCCGTGCCCAGGAAGGGTGAAGGGGCCGTCACATCGGCTGACGACCCGGCGGCCCTGTTGGTCCGCACCCGCCCCGCCGCTAACTTCGGATCCACGGCGGAAAATGTCACGCAAATCGACGGCTGCCGCTCACGATTATCCGGATCGCCGTCCACGATCCGGCGGGACGTGCTTTTCACGTGAGGGAGAACCATGACCACGTACACGCTGAACATCGACCCCGGTGACGCCGGTGCGGCTGCGATCAAGAACCTCAAGCAGTTCGTGACCGTGGCAAAGGCGTCGGACGGCGGCACCTCCGCCGGCACCGACGTGCCGAACGTCAACTGGTTGGCCTTCTCGCCGTGGGACAAGAACGCGGTCGTCTGGGAGGAGAAGTACGCGCTGTTCGCCACGCAGACGGTGATCGAGCACGGCAAGCAGATCATCCAGGGCTCCTCCCAGGACGACCCGACGCTCGGCCGGGAGTACGCGTTCGACGACGGGACCTGGACCGACAACGGTTCGGGCACCCAGGGTCGCTTCCAGATCCGCAACGAGAACGGCAAGACCACGAATTTCGGCCTGGCCCTCGAAGTGAGCGTGCAGGGCGGTCCGATGCAGTACTCGCCGCTGGCGATCAACGAGGTGGGCAACAACGAGCACGTCAGTTACGAACCGCTCGAAATCGTTTACGTCTACCTGAACTCGAACGGCAACAACGGTGTCATCTGGGACGTGAGCAGTGATGCCCTGGAAGTGACGTTGACGCCGGCGAACCCGTCGGCGGAAATCGGGTTCGACATCGACAACAACACGTTCTTCCTGCAGAAGTCCGCCAAGCCGCTCGAAGGCGCGCACTGATCCACCAGGTGCCGCACCAGGTGCGGTGCGACGCAGCGAGGTGGGTGGCGCAGGGGTGTGCCGCCCGCCTCTCCGGTGCCGTGGGTGTCGCCGTTCCCGGCGTTGGGGGTGAGGAGCAGTGCGCGAACGGTCCGTCCCGGGGCAGCCGCCCGGGGCCGTTTCCCTGGTGAGGCCGGTGCAGACCCTCGTCCCGGACGGTTCGGCCCTGCGCCGGGTGGTCGTGGGCGAGGTGGTCGTGCCGGACCTGGTGGTGGTGGCGCGGGACTTCGACGGGAACCTGGTGCCGGATGCCGTCGTGGTGTTCGAGATCCACCGGAACACCTCGAACGGCCAGTTCCCCGGCGGTTCCTCCACCGAACCCGCGACCACGAAGGGGGATGGCAAGGCGACCGCGCCCACGCTGACGGCGGATGACGAGGTCGGCGGTTTCACGGTGCACGTGACGGCGCAGGACGGCCCGGGTGCCACCGACTTCACGATCACGGTCTACAGCGACCCGCCGCCGCAGCCGAGGGTGGAGACACTGACCCCGTCCGGTGCCGGGGGCACCAGGGAGGTGCCGGCAGGCGGTGCCGTCTACCCGGACCTGGCCGTGATCGCCCAGGACTTCAACGGCAACCCGGTGCCGGACGCGGACGTGAAGTTCACGGTCCGACCGGGCACGTCGTCCGGCTCCTTCCCCGGTCCGCACCCGACAGCCTGCGCGACGACCGACGACGACGGCGAGGCAACCGCCCCCCACCTCACCGCGGACAACGGGGTAGGTGGCTTCACCGTGCACGTGACCCCGGCGAACGGTCCGGCGGCGTTCGACTTCACCGTGACCGTGGAAGAGGAACGCGCTTAGCCGCGCTTCAGCGCCTCGCGCAGGGCCGCGAAGCTCGCGGGCGGAAAGGCGAGCGCGGGCGCGGAGACGTTCTTGGAGTCCCGCACGCGGGACGTCAGCCGCGTGAGCGAAACCTCGACGCAGTTGTTCACCTGGTTGCTCCGACTGCTCTTGCGCCATTCGGGCCGGGTCATGTCATCCCCTCGGACAGCCTTCTGATGAGCGCGAGCGAGTCGGCCGGGTCGAGGGCCTGTTCGGTCGTCTCCGCCAATGCCACAGTGTACTCGCGCACCTGGTGACGCTGGTCGATGAAAGTGTTGTAAGTCAACGTCTCTTGATAGACGACCTCGGGCAGCAGGGGCGACGCGAAGGACATCACCCAGAACGCTCCGCCGAGTGCCGGATAGGCACCTGCCTCGAACGGCAGCACGCGGACGTCGACGTGTTCCTTCGCCTCGACCACCTCGGCGAGGTGGTCGAGCTGCCTCCGCATCACCTCGGGCCCGCCGATCTGCTGGCGCAGCGCCGATTCGCTCAGCAGCACGAACAGCGAGAGCGGGTCGTCGCCCTCCAGCAGCCCGCCGCGCGCCAACCGCGCCTCCAGCCTCGGCTCGACCTCGGTCAGCCGGACGTATGGCGATCCGCTGCGGAGCAGCGCGTGAGCGTAGTCGCGGGTCTGGAGGATGCCCGGGACGAAGCAGCTCTCGAACGCGCGGACGGACCGCGCGCCGTGCTCCAGCCCCAGGTAGCGCACGAAGTCGTCGTTGAACAGCCCCGCGTACCGGTGGTACCAGTCGCGGTGCTCCGCGCCGATCCGCAGCCGGTCGAACTCGGCGGCCTCGTCCTCGTCCAGCTCCAGCAGCCGGACGAGGCCGGCCAGGTTCCGCTGGGTGATCTTGCGCTTGCCGTTCTCGATGGCCGACAGGTTCGGCTGCGCGGTGCCGATGGACTTCGCGGCGGCGCTGACCGTGAGGCCGAGCTGCTCGCGGCGTTCGCGGAGCCGGAGCCCCAGCTCCCAGGCGTCGATGACTGCGGAGGTCGACATGGTCTCAGTGTTCCGCTCTCGATCAACGGCTAGCAATCACTCGATCGTGGTACTAGACGCAGCTATATATCGGGCTAGCGTGAGCACATGTACATGGGAATGGGATCGGCCAGGGTATCCGCGAGCATCGACGTGCACGGGGACACCGCCGTGCGGTGCACCGTCGCCCCGGACGGCGGGGTGGAGATCGGCCTGGGCGAGGACTCCGCGCTGTTCCTCACCCCCGCCGGCGCGACCAAGCTGGTCGGCGTCCTCGCGAGCGCCGGCCTGGTCCCCGCCGACCCGGCCGGCGGCCCCGCCTAGTACCCGAGGGCCGAGCGGATCTCGCGCTCCACGTCCGCCGCCGCGACGAAGAGCAGCTCGTCGCCGCCCTCCAACGTGTCGTCCGGCGTCGGCACGATGACCCGGCCGCCGCGCAGGATGGTCACCAGGGCCGCGTCCCTCGGCAGTTCCAGCGTGTTCACCGCGACACCGCCCAGCGGGGTGTCCTCCGGCAGGGTGATCTCGACCAGGTTGGCCTGACCCTGGCGCAACGTCATCAGCCGGACGACGTCGCCGACCGTCACGGCCTCCTCCACCAGCGCGGACAGGATGCGCGGCGTCGACACCGCCACGTCCACGCCCCACGACTCGGTGAACAGCCACTCGTTGGTCGGGTTGTTCACCCGCGCCACGACCCGCCGCACCGCGAACTCCGTCTTGGCCAGCAGCGACACCACGAGGTTGACCTTGTCGTCCCCGGTCGCCGCGATGACCACGTCGCACAGCTGCATCCCGGCGTCTTCCAGCGACGACAGCTCGCACGCGTCGGCCAGCACCCACTCGGCCTGCTCGACGGTGTGCGGCTCGTAGTGCGCCCGGTCCCGCTCGATCAGCATGACCTGGTGCCCGTCGGCCACCAGCTCCGCCGCGATCGACCGGCCCACCGCGCCGGCCCCGGCAATGGCGATCCGCACCTCAGACCTCCTCGGGCGCTTGGGCCGCCGCGGCGGCCACGTCGGTCACGGTCCCGGACAGCGCCGCCGCGTACACCACGTCGTCGGCCTGGAACAGGGTCCTCGCGTCCGGCAGCACGCCGGTCCCGAACCGCATCACGAACGCCACCCGGCAGCCGGTCGCGTCCTCGAAGTCGCGCACCGGGTGCCCCACCCAGTCCTCGTGCAGGTCCAGCGGCAGCACGGCCACCGAACCCGACGGGTCGCGCCACGCCGTGGACGCGCCCTCGGGCAGCAGCATCCGCAGGAACCGGTCGGTCGACCACGGCACGGTCGCCACGGTGGGGATGCCCAGCCGCTCGTACACCGCCGCCCGCTTCTCGTCGTAGATGCGGGCCACCACGGCCTCGACCCCGTACGTCTCGCGCGCGACCCGCGCGGAGATGATGTTCGAGTTGTCGCCGCTGGACACCGCCGCGAACGCGCCCGCGCGCTCGATGCCGGCCTCGATCAGCACCTTCTGGTCGAACCCGTTGCCCACCACGTGCTGGCCGTGGAAGTCCGCGCCCAGCCTCCGGAACGACTGGGCGTCCTTGTCGATCACCGCGACCTGGTGGTCCAGGCGTTCCAGGGCCTTGGCCAGGGACGAGCCCACCCGGCCACAGCCCATGATCACCACGTGCACGAATGCCTCCCGAACGACGCCTGGGGAGAACCTACCGAGGATTACTCCGACCAGGGGACCTGACCCCTTACGCTTTCGACCCGTGTCCAAGCTCGCAACAGCGGCCAAGCGCCTCCTGGTCGGCAGGCCCTTCCGGAGCGATCGACTAGCGCACACCCTGCTGCCCAAGAGAATCGCCTTGCCGGTGTTCGCGTCGGACGCCATGTCGTCCGTCGCGTACGCGCCCGAGGAGATCTTCCTCGTCCTCTCCGTGGCCGGGCTGAGCGCCTACGCGATGGCACCCTGGGTGGGTGTCGTGGTCGTCGTCGTGATGCTGACGGTCGTCGCGAGCTACCGCCAGACCGTGCACGCCTACCCGTCCGGCGGCGGCGACTACGAGGTCGCCACCAAGAACCTCGGCCCCCGGGCCGGGCTGACCGTGGCCAGCGCCCTGCTGGTCGACTACATCCTGACCGTCGCCGTGTCGATCTCGTCGGCGGCGGCGAACATCGGCTCCGCCATCCCGTTCGTGGCCACCCACAAGGTCGAGTTCGCGGTGGCCGCGATCGTCCTGCTCACCGCCATCAACCTGCGCGGCCTGCGCGAATCGGGGGCGGCGTTCGCCATCCCCACCTACGCGTTCATGGTCGGCGTCCTGCTGATGATCGGCTACGGGCTGTTCCGGGGCCTGTTCCTCGGCGACGAGATGCGCGCGGAGAGCGCCGGCCTGGAGCTGCGGGCCGAGGACGACCACCTGATGGGCCTGGCGTTCGTGTTCCTCGTGCTGCGCGCGTTCTCCTCGGGCTGCGCCGCGCTGACCGGCGTCGAGGCCATCTCCAACGGCGTGCCCGCCTTCCGCAAGCCGAAGGCCCGCAACGCCGCGACCACCCTGCTCGCCATGGGCCTGATCGCCGTCACCATGCTGCTCGGCCTGATCGTGCTGGCCCAGATGACCGGCGTGAAGATGGCCGAGGACCCGGCGCACCAGCTCGTCGACGCGCCGGCGGGCTACGAGCAGAAGACCATGGTCGCGCAGATCGCCGGGGCGGTGTTCGACGGCTTCCCGGCCGGGTTCTTCTTCATCACCGTGGTCACCGCGCTGATCCTGGTGCTCGCGGCGAACACCGCGTTCAACGGCTTCCCGGTGCTCGGCTCGATCCTCGCCCAGGACCGCTACCTGCCCCGCCAGCTGCACACCCGGGGCGACCGGCTGGCGTTCAGCAACGGCATCGTCTTCCTGGCCGGCGCGGCGGTCATCCTGGTGATCGCGTTCGACGCCGAGGTGACCAAGCTCATCCAGCTCTACATCGTGGGCGTGTTCGTGTCGTTCACGATGAGCCAGACCGGCATGATCCGGCACTGGAACCGGCTGCTCGCCTCGGAGACCGACGCCGCCGCCCGCAACCGGATGCGCCGGTCCCAGGCGATCAACGCGTTCGGCCTGGTCATGACCGGTTCGGTGCTGGTCGTCGTGCTGATCACGAAGTTCACCAAGGGCGCGTGGATCGCCATCGCCGCGATGGCCGCGATCTACGCCCTGATGACCGCGATCCGCCGGCACTACGACCGGGTCGCCGAGGAGCTGCGCCAGCAGGAGCGCCAGCGCCTGCTGCCCGCCCGCAACCACGCGATGGTGCTGGTCTCGAAGCTGCACATGCCGACCCTGCGCGCCCTCGCCTACGCCAAGGCCACCCGCCCGGACGTGCTGGAGGCCGTGACGGTGAACGTCGACGACGCCGACACGCGGCGGCTGGTGCAGGATTGGGAGAAGGAGAACTTCAAAGTGCCGCTGAAGGTGATCGAGTCCCCCTACCGGGAGATCACCAAGCCGGTGCTCGACTACGTCAAGCGGGTGCGCACGGACAACCCGCGCGACGTGGTCACGGTGTTCATCCCGGAGTACGTGGTCGGCCACTGGTGGGAGCAGGTGCTGCACAACCAGAGCGCGCTGCGGCTCAAGGGCAGGCTGCTGTTCCAGCCCGGCGTGATGGTGACCAGCGTGCCGTGGCAGCTCACGTCGGCCACGAAGGTGACCCACAGGGAAGTGGTCGCGCCCGGAGCGATCCGGCGCGGCCTGGACAAGCGCGGTGGCGCCCCGAGGACCGGGCCGGGCGGGACCGGACCGGAGCGGCGGGGCGCGGAGCAGAAGGACGGCGAGTGACGGCCACCTGGGAGCAGCGGCTGATCGAGGTCGAGGTAGGCGCGGTCGCGCACGGCGGGCACTGCGTGGCCCGGTACGAGGGCCGCGTGGTCTTCGTCCGGCACGCGCTGCCCGGCGAGCGGGTCCGGGTCCGGGTCACCGAGGACGCCGGCGGGTCGTTCTGCCGGGGCGACGCCGTCGAGATCCTCCAATCATCACCCGACCGGGTGGAACCGCCGTGCCCGTTCTCCGGACCCGGCAAGTGCGGCGGCTGCGACTGGCAGCACGCCTCCTGGCAGGCCCAGCGCGAGCTGAAGGCCGCCGTGGTCGGCGAGCAGCTCCACCGGCTGGCCGGGCTCGACTGGGAGGTCATCGTCGAGGACCTGCCCGGCGGGCCCGAGGACTGGCGCACCCGGCTGCGGGTGGTGGTCGGGTCGGACGGCCGCCCCGGCTTCCGCGCCCACCGCAGCCACCGGGTCGTCCCCGTGGACCACTGCGTCATCGCCGCGCCCGGCGCGCTCGACGACGTGGTCGACCGCACCTGGCCGGCCAAGTCCGAGCTGGTGGTCACCCGCGACGCCGGCGGCCAGGTCCACCTCACCGAGATCGGCCCGCCGACCGTGCGCCGGGGCCGCCCGGTGCCCGGCCCGGCCCGCCGCCGCCGGGGCAGCGGCACCGCCACCGAACTCGCCGCGCACCGGGCGTGGAACCTGCGCGCCGACGGCTTCTGGCAGGTCCACCCGGCCGCCGCCGACACGCTCGCCGCCGTGGTCCGCGACTGGGCCGACTGCCCGCCCGGCGGACGCGCCTGGGACCTCTACGGCGGGGTCGGCCTGTTCGCGTCCGTGCTGGCCGAGCAGGTCGGCGAGGACGGGGCGGTCGCCGTGGTCGAGTCGTCGGTCCGCGCGGTCGAGGACGGCCGGCTCAACCTGTCCGACCTGCCCCAGGTCACCTGGCACGCCGGGCGCACCGAAACCGTGCTGGACACGCCCGCGTTCACCGACCTGCCGCCGGACGTCGTCGTGCTCGACCCGCCCCGCAAGGGGGCGGGCCGGGCCGTGGTCACCGCGATCGCCCGGCACCGACCCGTCCGTGTGGTCTACGTCGCGTGCGACCCTGCCGCGCTGGCCCGCGACATCGCCGTGCTCGCCCAGCACGGCTACGAGTTGGCGCAGCTCAGGGCGTTCGACGCGTTCCCCATGACGCACCACGTCGAATGCGTGGCGCTGCTGGAGCCCGTTCGCTGAGCAGCGTCTCAGCCAGTGGTCCGTAGACTGACCGGACGATCGGGGAAGCCAACCACAGGGCGAGGTGGAGCGGTGACGCTGCTGGAATCCGTGCACGGACCGGCGGAGCTGAAACGGCTTGAGCACGACGAACTGGAGCGGCTCGCGGAGGAGATCCGGCGGTTCCTGGTCGACAAGGTCTCCCGCACGGGCGGCCACCTCGGGCCGAACCTGGGCGTCGTGGAGCTGACCATGGCGGTGCACCGGGTCTTCGACTCGCCGCGCGACCCGGTCGTGTTCGACACCGGCCACCAGAGCTACGTGCACAAGATCCTCACCGGCCGGCGCGCGGACTTCGACACGCTGCGCCAGCGCGGCGGGCTGTCCGGGTACCCGTCGCGCTCGGAGAGCGAGCACGACGTGGAGGAGAACAGCCACGCCTCCACCGCGCTGTCCTACGCCGACGGCCTGGCCAAGGCGTTCCAGCTCACCGGGCGGCGCGGCCACGTGGTCGCCGTCGTCGGCGACGGCGCGCTGACCGGCGGCATGTGCTGGGAGGCGCTGAACAACATCGCCGCCGGCCGGGACCGGTCCGTGGTGATCGTGGTCAACGACAACGGCCGGTCCTACTCGCCGACCATCGGCGGCCTGGCCGACCACCTCGCGTCGCTGCGCCTGCAGCCCGGCTACGAGCGCGCGCTCGAACGCGGCAAGACCGCCCTGCAGAACGCGCCGTTCGTCGGCAAGCCGGTGTACGCCGCGCTGCACGCCGCCAAGCGCGGCATCAAGGACGCGCTCAGCCCGCAGGCCATGTTCGAGGACCTCGGCATGAAGTACATCGGCCCGGTCGACGGCCACGACCTGCCCGTGCTGGAGTCCGCGCTGCGCCGCGCCAAGTCCTTCGGCGGACCGGTCATCGTGCACACCGTCACCCGCAAGGGCAACGGCTACGCGCCGGCCGAGAACCACGAGGCCGACCAGATGCACGCCACCGGCGTCATCGACCCGATCACCGGCGAGGCCCTCACCCCCGCGAAGCGCACCTGGACGCACGTCTTCGCCGACGAGCTCGCCGCCATCGGCACCGAGCGCCCGGACGTGGTGGCCATCACCGCCGCGATGCGCGGGCCGACGGGCCTGGACAAGTTCGCCGGCCTGCACCCCGACCGGTGCTTCGACGTCGGCATCGCCGAGCAGCACGCGATGACCTCGGCGGCGGGCCTGGCCATGGGCGGCCTGCACCCGGTCGTGGCGATCTACGCGACCTTCCTCAACCGGGCGTTCGACCAGCTCCTGATGGACGTCGCCATGCACAAGCAGGGCGTCACCGTCGTGCTCGACCGCTCCGGCATCACCGGCCCGGACGGCGCGTCCCACCACGGCATGTGGGACCTGTCGATCTGCGGCCTGGTCCCCGGCATCCACGTGGCCGCCCCGCGCGACGCGGTGACGCTGCGCGAGGAGCTGCGGGAAGCCGTCGCCATCTCCGACGCGCCCTCGGTCGTGCGCTACCCGAAGGCGTCGGTCGGCGAGGACCTGCCCGCGCTCGAACGCCTCGGCAAGGTCGACGTGCTCGCCCGCTCCGGCTTCTCCGACGTGCTGCTGGTCGCGGTCGGCGCGTTCGGCGGGCTCGGCGTGTCCGCCGGGCAGCGCCTGGCCGACCAGGGCATCGGCGTCACCGTGGTCGACCCGCGCTGGGTGTTCCCGGTGCCGGACGACCTGGTGGAGCTGGCCCGCGAGCACCGGCTCGTGGTCACCGTCGAGGACAACGGCCGGCACGGCGGCTTCGGCTGGGCGCTGGCCGCCGCCCTGCGCGACGCCGGCGTCACCACCCCGCTGCGCGACCTGGGCATCCCGCAGGACTTCCACGAGCACGGCGAGCGCGCCGAGGTGCTCTCCGACCTCGGCCTGACCGCGCAGGACGTGGCCCGGCGGATCACCGAGTGGGTCGTGGCGGGCGAGCCCGCCGAAATCGACGCCCGGGTGCAGAAGTAACGGGCTACCCTTCCCCCCGTTACCTTTTTCGTAGTTCCTGATCGAGGAGCTGTGGTCGCCGGGTCCGGCATGACTGACGCCCCCAGTCGAAGGCATGATCCGGGGG
>NZ_JBFAJV010000022.1:0-96858 GCF_040655415.1 Actinosynnema sp. NPDC050436
AGCCGCTCACCCCGGGCGCGCGGGTGCTGGTCAAGCACGGCACCCGCACGGTCCAGGCAGTGGTCACCGAGCTGCGCACCCGGTTCGACGAGCAGAACCTGAGTCTCGTGCGCGACCCGATGTGGTTGCGGATCAACGAGATCGGCGTGGTCGGCGTGCGCACGGGCGAACCGCTGCCGGTCGGGGACTACACCGACGACCGCTGCGCCGGGGCGTTCCTGGTCATCGACCCGTCCGCCGGCGACACCCTCGGCGCGGGACTGGTCGGGCGGGGACCGCTGCTGGACGGGTACGAGCGGCGTTGACCCCCACGTGGTCGCGGGGCTGACGTCGGACTCGCCGCCGCGAGGACGCTCGACGGCCCGGTTGCTGCCACTGTGGTCGGAGGACGGGCACAAGCGGAATGCGGGGAGAGATGGAACGTACGGTTGCGGTCCTCGCCTCACAGGTGCGGCTGGAGGAGAGGTTGCTCCTCGCCGCGCTGAGCCGTCGCGGGGTGGCCCACGTGCAGGTCGACACCCGGCGGCTGCGCTCGGTGCTGGGGGAGCGGGTGCCGGAGCGGTGGGGTGTGGTGCTCAACCGGGAGATCGGCCACACCAGAGCCGTGTACGCGGCGTCCGCCCTGGAGGCGATGGGCCGTTCCGTGGTGAACTCGGCGGCGGCCACCGAGGTGTGCGGCGACAAGTGGCGCACCTCGGTGGCGCTGTCCGCCGCCGGCGTGCCGACCCCGCGAACCGCCCTCGCGCTCACCCCCGAGGCGGCGCTCGACGCGATGGAGGACATCGGCTACCCGGCGGTGATCAAGCCGCTGGTGGGCTCGTGGGGCCGGCTGGTGTCCCTCATTCCCGACCGGCACACCGCGACGACCGTGCTGGAGCACGTCGCCGCGCTGCCCGGCCCGCGATCCCACGTGGTGTACGTGCAGGAGTGCGTGCCGGACCTGGCCCGCGACCTGCGGGTGGTGGTCGTCGGCGGCGAAGTGGTCGGCGCGACCTACCGCCGGTCCTCCGGCTGGCGGACCAACGTCGCGCGCGGCGCGGTCAGCGAACCCTGCCCGGTGACCACCGAACTGACCAAGGCGGCGCTCGCCGCGACGACGGCCGTCGCGGCGGACATCGCGGGCGTCGACCTGGTCGAGGGCGCGGATGGCGAGCTGCTCGTGCTGGAGGTCAACCACCGGGTCGAGTTCGCCGGGTTCCACGCCGCGCACGAGGGCCGGCTGGACGTCGCCGACCGGGTCGTCGAGCACCTCGTCACCGGGCTGCGCGCGTGATCACCGCCGCAGTCGTCGGGGGTGCCGGTTACATCGGCGGCGAGTTGCTGCGCATCCTGACGGGGCACCCCGAGGTGCGGCTGGTGCACACCACGTCCGAGCGCATGGCGGGCCGCCGCGTCGACAGCACCCACCCGAACCTGCGCGGGCGCACCGATCTCGTCTTCCGCTCGGCGTCCGAACTGGACCGCTACGACGTCGTGTTCCTCGCCTCGGGCCACCGCGACACCATGCGGTCGCTGCCCGGCGTGCTCGACCGCGCGGACGTCCTGGTCGACCTGTCCGGCGACTTCCGGCTGAGCGACCCCGAGACCTACCGGCGGCACTACGGCGTCGAGCACACCGCGCCCGAACTGCTGGGCACGTTCACACCCGGACTGCCTGAGCGGTACCGCGACCGGCTGCGGACCGCCGACCGGATCGGCGTGCCGGGTTGCATGGCCACGGCGGGTGTGCTGGCGCTGGCACCGCTCGCCGACGCAGGGCTGATCGACGGCGAGGTCGCCGTCGACGCCCGCACCGGCTCCAGCGGTTCGGGTGCCTCGGCCGGCTCGGAGAACCTGCACGCCGAGCGCTCCGGTGCCATGCGGGTGTTCGCACCGCTGGGCCACCGGCACGAAGCCGAGATCACCCAGGAGACCGGGCTCGCGGTCCGGATGACCGCGACCGGGGTGGAGGCGGTGCGCGGCGTCCAGGTGCTGTGCCGCGTCCGGTTCGCCGAGGGCGTCGACGAGCGCGCCGTCCGCGCCGCCTACCGGGCCCGCTACCGGGACGAGCGGTTCGTCCGGGTGGTCGCCGAACGCCGTGGCCTGTACCGGCTCCCGGAGCCGAAGATCCTGACCGGCTCGAACTTCTGCGACGTCGGGTTCGCGGTGGACGGTGCCGCCCGCGCGGGACTGCTGGTCGCGGCGCTGGACAACCTCGTCAAGGGCGGAGCCGGGAACGCCGTCCAGTGCGTGAACATCAGGTTCGGGCTGCCCGAGGCGCTCGGCCTGGAGTTCCCCGGCCTGCACCCGAGCTGATCGGAGGACGATGTCCGCAACGCTGGTGGTCAAGTGCGGTGGCAACGCCGCGGTCGATCCGGACGCGGTGTGCCGGGACGTGGCCGGCCTGGTCCTGGCGGGCCGCCGGGTGGTGCTGGTGCACGGCGGCTCCGCCGACGTCGAAGACCTGTCGCGCAGGCTCGGCGTGCCGTCGCGCCGGCTGGTGGCGCCCGACGGGGTGTCCACCCGGCACACCGACGCCGCCACCCTCGAGGTCCTGCAGCTCGCGCTGGCGGGCGCGGTGAAACCCCGGCTGGTGACCGGACTCGCCGCCGCAGGCGCGTCGGCGGTCGGCCTCACCGGCCTGGACGGCGGGCTGCTCCGGGCCCGTCGCAAGAGCGCGCACCGCGCCGTGGTGGACGGCCGCACCGTCATCGTCCGCGACAACCACAGCGGGCGGATCACCGGGGTCAACGGACGGCTGCTGCGCGGGCTGCTCGCGGAGGGCCACGTCCCGGTGGTGTCGCCGCCGGCGTTGGCCGAGGACGGCCGACCGGTCAACACCGACGCCGACCGCGTCGCCGCCGCCGTCGCGGCGGAACTGGGCGCGACCGGCCTGGTGCTGCTCACCGGTGCCGCCGGGGTGCTGGCCGACCCCGCCGACGAGACTTCGGCCAGACCAGTGCTGGAACTGGCGGGCGACGCGCTGCCCACCGGCGTGCGCGGCGGGATGGCGGTGAAGCTGATCGCCGGGCGGGAAGCGCTGGCCGGCGGTGTGCCCGTGGTGGTCGTCGCCGACGGCCGCCGGGCACACCCGGTCAGCGCCGCCCTGGCGGGCGCCGGCACCAGGCTCGTCGAGGCGGCGGGGTGAACGCCGAGCACGGGGTGACCGACACCCACGCCGTGGGCCTGCTGCGCCGGATGCTGGAGATCCCCTCGCCGTCGTACGGGGAGGCCGCGCTGGCCGCCTTTCTGATCGACGCCATGCGGGAACTCGGCTTCGACGCCCACATCGACGAGGTGGGCAACGCCGTCGGGGAGATCCGCCGGGGCAGCGGCCCCACCGTGATGTTGCTGGGGCACATGGATACCGTCCCCGGCGACCTGCCGGTCCGCTCGGCCGGCGGCCGGCTCTACGGGTGCGGCGCGGTGGATGCCAAGGGCCCGCTCGCGGCGATGATCTGCGCGGCGGCGTGCGCGACCGCGATGCGCGGGCGGGTCGTCGTCGTGGGCGTGGTGGAGGAGGAGACTCCCGGTTCGCGCGGTGCCACCGCCGTCCGCGAACGGCACCGCCCGCCGGACGCGCTGGTCATCGGCGAACCCAGCGGCTGGTCGTCGGTCGTGCTCGGCTACCGGGGCAAGGTCGACCTGCGCTACCGGGTCGACCGAGCCTCGGTGCACCCGACCCACCCCGAACCGAAGGCCGCCGAGCTCGTCGCCCGTGCCTGGCCCGCCCTGCTGGAAGTGCTCGGCCCCGACGCCGGGCACACCCGGTTCGACGCGCCCGGCGCCACCCTCACCTCCATCACCGGCGGGCTGACCTCGGCCGAGGCGGAGCTGAGCGTGCGGACCCCGGTCGGCTACGACACCGGCGCGTTGCTCGCGGCCCTGCGGCAGCGGCTGCCCGAGGGCGAGCTGACGTTGATCAACTCGGTCGCGGCGTGCCGGGTCCGCCGCACCGATCCGGTGGTGCGCGCGCTGGCCCGCGCCATCCGGTCCCAACGCGGCCGGCCGGTGATGAAGGTCAAGACCGCCACGTCGGACATGAACACCCTCGCGGAGTCGTGGCGCGGTGTCCCGATGGCCACCTACGGTCCCGGCGACAGCCGGCTGGACCACACACCCGACGAACACATCAACCTCGCCGACTACACCAGGGGGATACAGGTGCTGCGAGTCGCGGTCGAACAGATGGGGACGGCGGCGGCCCCCGCACCCCGAGCCACCGGGCTGCGCCTGGTCGAGGGCTCCGGGAAAGACGGGTGGTGACATGACCTCGATGACCTTCCCCGGTCCGGCCGTCGACACCGACGAGGCGCTGGCCGAGGCCGCGTTGCGGGTGCGGGAGCACGTGGTGCGGATGTGCGCCGGCCCGGAAGGCGGCCACCTGGGCGGCTCGATGTCGTTGGTGGAGGTGCTGCTCACGCTCTACCGGAGGGTCCTGCGGGGCGACCCCGCCCGCCCGGACGCGGCGGAGCGGGACGTGCTGCTGCTCAGCAAGGGACACGCGGCCATCGCCCTGTACGCGGTGCTGGCCGAGCGGGGCTACTTCCCGGTGCGGCGGCTGGACGAGTACTGCCTGCCCGGCAGTTCGCTGATGGCCCACCCGACCACGGCGGTGCCCGGTGTGGAGATGCCGTCCGGGGCGCTCGGGCACGGCCTGCCGCTCGGTCTGGGCTACGCCTTGGCCGCGCGGCTGGACGGCTCCGACCGGCGCTGCTTCGTCGTGCTCGGCGACGGCGAGTTGCAGGAGGGGTCGGTGTGGGAGGCCGCGATGGCAGCCGGCGCGGCCGGGGTGGACTCGCTCACGGCCGTGGTGGACCGCAACGGGTTGCAGATCACCGGCCCGACCGAAGCGGTGACCGGCCTGGAGCCGCTCGCCGCGAAGTGGCGGGCGTTCGGGTGGAGCGTGGTCGAGGTGGACGGGCACGACCCGGCGGCGCTGACCGCCGCCCTGCGTGCCCCGAGCGAGCGCGGCCGGCCCACCGCCGTGATCGCCAAGACGGTCAAGGGCAAGGGCCTGCCTCACGTGGAAGGGCAGGTGCGCAGCCATTACGCCCGGCTGGGCGAGCGGCAGCGGGACAGGGCGCTGGCGGTGCTGCGCGCCCGCGCCGGGACGGCTGCCGGGTGAGCGCCGGGGCGTCGCCGTCCGGCCGGGAGGCGTACCGCGACCTGCTCGTGGAGTTGATGGCCGCCGACGAGCGGCTGGTGTGCGTGGACAGCGACACCGGGCTGTTCTCCGGCGTGGACTTCGGCCCGGCTGCGGACCGGTACCTCAACCTGGGCATCGCCGAGCAGAACATGATGGGCGTCGCAGCGGGGCTCGCCCGGTCGGGGCGGGTGCCGGTGGTCAACACGATGGCCACCTTCGCCGCCACCAGGGCGCTGGAAAGCGTCAAGGTCGACATCGCCCTGACCGGCCTGCCGGTGCGCATCGCGGCCACCCACGGCGGCCTGTCCGCCGGGCACCTCGGCCCGACCCACCACAGCCTGGAGGACGTGGCGGTGATGCGGGCGCTGCCGAACATGACCGTCGTAGTGCCCGCCGACGCGGGCCAGGCGCGGGCCCTGTTCGCCGCCGCAGTGGACGTCGACGGGCCGGTGTACCTGCGGCTGGGGCGCGGGCCCACGCCGGACCTCCCCGACACCGCGCCTGCGGTCCGGCTGGGCCGGGCACAGGTGCTGCGCCGGCCGCCGGGAGCCACCGCGCTGTTCGTGGCCTGCGGGCCGTTCCCGGTGCTGGCCGTGCTGGAGGCGGCCGACGTGCTGGCGGCGGACGGCGTGGGCGTCACCGTGCTCAACCTGCACACCGTCAAGCCGCTGGACGTCGACGCACTGGTCGCCGCCGCGATCGGCGCGCGGGTGGTGGTGACCGCCGAGGAGCACTGGGGGCCGGGCGGCCTCGGCTCCGCCGTGGCCGAGGCACTGGCCGAGCACGCGCCGGTGCGCGTGCTGAGGCTCACGGCGGCCGACGAGTTCTTCCCGGTCGCGGGCAGCCAGCGGTGGTTGCTGGCGCGGGCGGGCGTCGACAGCGCCCGGATCGTGGCTGCGGCGCGCCGGGGATTGTCCGGCAGCCGGTGAAGGGCCGCCCGGCAGGTATCCGGGCGGCCTCCCGCTGTCGTGTCGGTGTGCCGGTCGGCCCGGGTGGCGGTCAGGGGCAGGAGTCGTCGGCCCACCGCGGTCCAGTGGCGCCCAAGGCGATGGCCACCGTCCGCAACGTGCCGGGCGAGCCGTACAGCAGGCCCTCCGCGGCGGCGTGTCGGTAGTGGCGTTGGACCTCGGCGGTGTCGGTCAGGCCGCTTGCCCCGTGCAGGTGCAGCGCATCGCCCGTGACGTCCGCCGCGAGTTCGGCGACCAGGGCCAGCGCCGCCGCGACGCGCGCGTGATCCGGCAGGCCGGCGGCGAGGTCGTGCAACAGTCGCCGCGCGGCGTGCAGTCTGGTCGCCGCCGCCGCCAACCGGAAGGACACGTGCTGGAAGGTGGCGATCGCCGCGTCGAACTGCCTGCGTCGTCGGGTGTGCGCCAACACCAGGTCCAGCGCGCGCTGCGCCACGCCGAGCAGGTGGCCCGCGTGCCGCAGCCACAGCCGCGACACCAGGTTCCGCGCGGCCGGTTCGCCGGGGGACCAGAGCACGTGCTCGGCGGCCACCGGAGCGGCGTCGAACGTCACGTGGCACAGCCGCCCGCCGCTCACGTCGGGGACCGGCCGGGCCGCGACTTCGGGCCGGGTGCGCTCGGCCAGTGCGAACCTCGGTCCGGTGGCGGTGTGGGCGACCACCAGCAGCAGGTCCGCCTGGTCGGCGAACGGGACGGCCACGGCCTCGCCGGTGAGCCGGTATCCCCTGTCGGAGGCGACGAGTTCGAGCGGGTCGCGGTGCGCGGCCACGTCCGCGGTGACGGCGATGGTGCACCCGCCGCCGGCGACTGCGCGCACCAGTGGCCACAGCGGTCCCGCCGGGCCGGCGTCGGCGAGAGCCTCGGCCAGGGCGACGGTGCCCGCCCAGGGGCCGCGCAGCAGCGCGCGGCCCATCTCCTCCGCGACTGCCAGCGAACCGCCGAGCCGCTCTCCGAGACCGCCGGCGGCCACGGGCAGCGTGAGCCGTACGAGGTTCGCCCCGGCCAGCGCGGACCACTGCGCGGCGCCGCGCGCCAGGAAACCGGACAGCCTGCGGCGGAATGCGGCGTGGGGGTCGTCGAGCGTGCTCGGCCCCCCGTGCTCCGCGTGCACCCGCAGGTGCCCGCTGCTGATCGTGTACAGCATGATCTCGGAGGTGCCCGCCGACAGCGTGAGGCCGGGACTCTCGCGGAGGAACTGCTCAGCCCGCCCCGGTCCGGGCTCGCCGGGGCGAGGGCCGGGGCGCAGTCCCGCCAGGCCCTCGACCTCCAGGGCCAGCCGGGCGACCGGCGCGCCCAGTTCGGTGTTGTACCACTTGGACATCGCCGAGCCGACGTCGTCGATCTCCCGCCGCGCCTGCTTGCCGACCATGTCCCAGGCCAGCGCGGCACCTGCCGCGACCTCGACGTCCAGCGCCACCAACCGGTCCGCGACCCGGGTGTCGATCGGTCGACCGGCCCGGGAGGCCACCGCGCGCAGCCAGGACCGGACCTTCAGGTGCGCCTCGAACCCGGTGCGCTCCAGCGTGAGCGCCTCGTTGAGCAGCGGCCACCCCTGGCCGGGCGGCCCCACGACGTGGTCGGCGGGCACCACGACGCCGTCGAACTCCACCCGGCTGAACGGGTGGTCGTTGAGCCCCTCGACCTGCTCCACGCGCACGCCCGGCGCGGTCAGCGGCACCCAGAACAGGGTGACCCCGTCGTGCTTGGCCGCGCCGCGCTCGCCGATCCTGGCGGCCACCAGGGCGTAGTCGGCGTACCGGGTGGCCTGGGCGTGCACCTTCGTGGCGTGCAGCCGGTAGCCGCCGTCGACCGGCTCGGCCCGGCCGGCCAGCGCGCCGAGGTCCGAGCCGACGTCGGGTTCGCTGTAGAGCGTGCAGGCGTTGCTCTCACCGGCGGCCAGGCCGGGCAGGTACGCGGCGCGCAACGCGTCGCTGCCCGCCATGAGCAGGAAGTCCCCGACGTAGCAGATGGACACCACGTAGTTCAGGTCCGGCAGCCCGCTGCGGACGATCTCCTCGTGCACGATCGCCGCCTCGACGGCGGTGCGCCCGCCGCCGCCGTACTCGCGCGGCCAGCTGACCGCCAGCAGCCCGTGTGCGCCGAGCAGGCGGTGCACGGGTCGCACGTCCACCTCGTCGCCGGGTGCGGCGTCGGCGTGCCGCGCGCGGATCCGATCGACCTCGGGTGCTGACAACAGGGCGCGCACCGCGTGCCGCAGCTCGCACTGCTCGGCGGTCGGGGACGGGGGCATCGGCGTCCTTTCACGTGGGCGGGGGCGTGGTCAGTCCGATTCGGACAAGCGCCGGACTTCCGCGTCGCTCAGCGACGCCAACTCCTCGACCAGCAGCCGTTCCACCTCGGCCGCCAGCCGCGCCGGAGTGCCGGACTCGAACAGCAGCTCCACCGACACGGTGACGTCGAACGCCTCCCGCAGCCGCCCGGTGATCTGGGTGGCCAGCAGGGAGTGCCCGCCGAGGTCCACGAACGAGTCGTGCGGGCCGATCCGGTCGGAGCCGAGCATGTCCCGCCAGATGTCCAGCACCACTCGCACCACCTCGTCGCCCTCGTCCGGGTCGGCGGGCGATCCGGCTTCGGGCACCGGGGCGCGCACGGGGGTCGGCTCGGGGCGGTCGGCGGTGGGCAAGTGCCCGCCGTTCACCCAGTGCCGCTCGCGTTCGAACGGGTACGTCGGCAGCGGAATCCGGCGCCGACGAGCACCCCGGTGGTAGGCGTCCCAGTCGACGTCGACGCCCGCCGCCCACAAGCCGGCCAGAGCCCCGGCCGGTCCGCCGGCGGACCGGCCGGGCAGCGAGGTGACCACCGCCGTGCCCGCCGCGCCGTGCCGGCGGGCCAGCGCGGACAGCGTGCCGCCCGGACCCACCTCCAGCAGCACGCGCGGTGCCGCGTCCAGCAGGGAGCGCACACCGGCCGAGAACAGCACGGTCGCGCGCATGTGCCGGGTCCAGTAGTCGGGGCTCACGGCCTGCTCGTCGGTGATCCACGTCCCGGTGACCGTCGAGACGAACGGCAGGCGGGGAGGGCTCGCGGACACGCGTGCCACCGCCTCGCGGAAACCCGCCATCGCCGGTTCCACCAGGGGTGAGTGGAACGCCAGCCCGGTGTGCAGCCGCCGCGTGGTGACACCGCGCGCGACCAGCGCTGCTTCGAGCGCGGTGACCGCGTCCACCGGTCCGGCCACCACCCCCAGGTCGGGCGCGTTCACGGCGGCCAGCGCGATGTCGCCGGTCACCAGTCCGGTCAGCTCCCGCTCGGGCAGGGGGACGCCCAGCATCACGCCCGGCTCCAGCCCGCGCATCAGCGCACCGCGCGCGACCAGCAGGCCCAGGGCGTCCTCGAAGCTCCACACACCGGCCAGGCACGCGGCGGTGAACTCGCCCACGCTGTGCCCGATCACCGCTTCCGGCCGCACTCCCCAGGAGATCCACAACCGCGCCAGCGCGTGCTGGAGGGTGAACAGGGCCGGCTGCGCCACGGCGGTGTCGCGCAACGCGTCCGGGTCACCGGAGAGCAGGACGTCGCGGAGGTCCGCGCCAAGCGCGGGAGCGGCCAGTTTCGCGCCCCGGTCCACGTGCTCGCGGAAGACCGGCTCGTCCGCGTGCAGCGCGGCGACCGCACTCGCGGCGGGCGCGCCCTGACCGGGGAACATGAACACCGGTCGCCTGCCGGTCGGGCCGTCGCCCTCGGCGGCGTGCCCGGGCACGCCGCCGCGCAGGGCGGTCACGGCCTCCTCGACGTCGCGGCAGACCACCGCCCGGCGGTGCCGCAGCACGCGGCGGCCGACCTGGAGGGTGAAGGCCGCGTCGGCCAACCCGTCCGGGTTCGCCGCCAGGTGCCCGGCGAGCTTCGCCGCCGCCACCGGCAGGGCCGTGGCCGTCGCCGCCGACAGCGCCAGCACCTGCCACTGCCGAGCCGGGCCGGTCGGAACCGGCGGCGCGGCCTCCTGGAGCACGACGTGCGCGTTCGTGCCGCCCATGCCGAACGAGCTGACACCGGCCCGGCGCGGCAGGCCCGGCGGCGGTTCCCACGCGGTCAGCCCGGCGCTCACCCTCAGCCCCGCCGCCGCGAACCCGGCCCTGGGGTTGGGCTCGGTGAAGTGCAGGGTGCCGGGCAGCGCGCGGTGGCCCAGCGCGAGGACCGCCTTGATCAGCCCGGCCACGCCTGCGGCGGCATCGAGATGGCCGATGTTCGTCTTCAGCGCGCCGAGCACCCGCGACCCGCCCGCCGGCGCGCCCAGCGCCGAGCCCAGCGCGGAGACCTCGATCGGGTCGCCCAGCGCGGTTCCGGTGCCGTGGGCCTCCACGTAGGACACCGTGGCCGGGTCGACGCCCGCCACGGCCAGCGCCTCGGTGATCACCGCCGCCTGGCCGGCGCTGCTCGGCGTGGTGTAGCCGGCCTTGCCGGCACCGTCGTTGTTCACCGCCGAGCCCAGCACCACCGCGTGCACGGTGTCGCCGTCGCGCAGCGCGTCGGCCAGCCTGCGCAGCACGACCACGCCCGCGCCGCTGCCCGCGACCGTGCCCGCCGCCGTCGCGTCGAACGCCCGGCAGTGCCCGTCGGGCGACATGATGCCCTCGTCCTCGTACCGGTACCCGGCGACCTGCGGCAGGGCGATGGTGACCCCGCCGGCCAAGGCCATGTCGCACTCCTGCGACAGCAGCGCCTGGCACGCCTGGTGGACCGCGACCAGCGAGGTGGAACAGGCCGTCTGCACGGTGATCGCCGGCCCGCGCAGGTCCAGTTTGTGCGCCACCCGCATGGTCAGGTGGTCCTTGTCGTTGGCCAGCATCATCCGGTAGGGGCCCACGGTCTCCAGCAGGCGCCGGTCGGTGAGCAGGTGCAGCAGGTAGCCGCTCAGGCTCGACCCGGCGTAGACGCCCACCTGGCCGTCGAAGCGGGCGGTGTCGTGGCCGGCGTGCTCGACCGCCTCCCAGGCGCACTCCAGGAACAGCCGCTGCTGGGGGTCGATGATCTGGGCGTCGCGGGCGCTGTAGCCGAAGAATCCCGCGTCGAACAGGCCGACGTCGCGCAGCACACCCCGCGCGGGCACGTACCGGGGGTCGTCCGCGGTCGCCGCCGGCACCCCGGCGGCGAGCAGTTCGGCGCGGTCGAAGAACGTGATGGATTCCACGCCACCGGCCAGGTTCCGCCACAACTCGTCGGTGTCGGCGGCTCCGGGGAACCGGCCTGCCATGCCGACGACGGCGATGCTCGTCCCCGGGTCGGGCGCGTGCGCGTCGGTCACCGCTGCTCCTCCTCGCTGTGGTCGTGCCCGGTCCGTGCCCGCCTGCGCCGGGCCGCCCGCTCGCGTGCCCGGTCCAGGTGGGCTGCGGCCGGGGCACCGGCGGTGACGTGCCGGGCGAGGCCGCGCACGGTCGGGTGCTGGAAGACGTCGACGATGTCGAGGTCCGGCAGGTCCGCGCGCACGATCCGGTGCAGCCTCAGCACCAACAGCGAGTGCGCGCCCAGTTCGAACACGTTGTCCTCCACGCCGACCCGCTCCACGCCGAGCAGTCGCGCCCACGCGCGGGCCAGCAGCTCCTCGGTGGCGTCGGCGGGCGGCACGTAATCCTGCCGCTGTTCGGCGATCGGCGGCAGCGCGTGGCGGTCGACCTTGCCGTTTCCGGTGGTCGGCACCCGCTCCAGCAGACCGATCCGCGAGGGCACCAGGTGCTGGGGAAGCCGGTCGGCCAGGAACGCCCGCAGGGACCGGGGATCGGGAGTCGCGGTGGCGGCGGGCACCGCGTAGGCCACCAGCGACGCCGACCCGCCGTCGTCCGGCCGGACCGAGGCCACGGCGTCCACCACGTCCGGGTGCGCCCGCAGCGCGACCTCCACCTCGCCCAGTTCGATCCGGAAGCCGCGCACCTTGACCTGGTCGTCGATCCGGCGCAGGTACTCCAGATCGCCGTCGGCGGTGCGGCGGACGAGGTCCCCGGTGCGGTAGCAGACCCGGCCCGGCACGTGCGGGTCGGGCACGAACAGCCGTGACTGCTCGGCGGGGTGGCCGTGGTAGCCCGGCCCGACCAGGGGACCCGCGACGAGCAGTTCGCCCGGCGCGCCGACCGGCACCGGCTCCAGTCGGTGGTCGGCCACCAGCAGCCGGGCCGAGGGCAGCGGGCCGCCCAGGTAGCTGCGGGCGGCACCGGTGTCGGCGGGGGACATCGCCCGGTGGGTGACCCAGATCGTCGTCTCGGTGGGGCCGTAGTGGTTGACCACGGTGGTGTCCTGCGCCGGGAACCGTTCGTACCAGTCGGCCAGCAGCCGGAAGTCCAGTCGCTCGCCGCTGAGCACGACCAGTCGCAGCCGGTCCAGCCGCTCGGGGGCGTGCTGTGCCGCCGCGACCGTGCCCGCGAATGCGGTGGGGGTCTGCGACAGGACCGTGACGCCCTCGGCGGCCAGCAGGCGGTGCAGCGCCGGCGGGGACAGGCTGACCTCGTGCGGCACAACGACCAGTCGGCCGCCGTGCAGCAGCGCGCCGAACACCTCCCACACGGACACGTCGAAGCCGTAGTGGTGGAACATGGACCAGGTGTCCCGGGCGGAGAACCCGTGCAGACCGCCGACGTCGCCCACCAGTCGCAGGACGTTGCGGTGCTCGATCCGCACACCCTTGGGCCGGCCGGTGGAGCCGGAGGTGTGGATCACGTAGGCCAGGTCGGAGGGGTCGCCCCGCTCCGGCGGCGGCGCGTCGACCTCCGCGGGTGCCGCGTCGACCGACAGCACCGGCACGGGCGACCAGGACAGCCGCCCGGCCAGCGCGGTGGTGGTCAGCAGCAGCGGGGCACCGGTGCCGGCGAGCACCGCCCGCACCCGGTCCGCCGGGTCGTCCACGGCGACCGGCACGTACGCGCCGCCCGCTTTGAGCACGCCCAGCACCGCCAGGACCTGCTCGGCACCGCGCGGCAGGCACAGTGCCACGGGGGTGCCGCGCCGGACCCCCCGCGAACGCAGCCACGCCGCGAGGTGGTCGGCTCGCGCGTCGAGGTCGCCGTAGCCGATCCGCCGGTCGCCGTCGACCACGGCCACCGCGTCCGGCGTGGCCCGCGCGTGCCCGGCGACGATGTCGTGCAGGCACCGGCCGGGCACGGCGGTGGTGACCGGGCGCACCCAGTCGGCCAGCAGGCGGGCCCGCTCGTCGGCGCGCAGCAGCGGCAGGTCGCCCAGCCGCCGGTCCGGGTCGGCGAGCACGCCGTCCAGCAGCACGACGAGGCTGTCGGCCAGCCGGGCCGCAGTGCCGCGCTCGAAGAGGTCCGCGTCGTACTCCAGGTGTCCGGTCAGCCCGCCGTCGCGCTCCTCGACGAAGCCCAGCAGGAGGTCCAACTTGGCCCGGCCGCCCAGACCCGGCACGACCTCCGCCCGCACCCCGTCCGGGGCGCGCACCTCCAGCGGCTCGTTGTGCAGGGTCAGCATGACCTGGTAGACGGGGTTGCGGCTCGGGTCGCGGGGCAGCCGCAGCTGTTCCACGACCTGGTCGAACGGCACGTCCTGGCGTGCGAACGCGTCGAGCACCACGCTGCGCACCCGGCCCAGGAACTCGCGGAACGTCGGGTCGCCCGCCGTGGAGGTGCGCAGCGCCACCGGGTTGATGAAGCAGCCGACCACCCCTTCGACCTCGGTCCGCGCCCGTCCGGCGGTCGGCGTGCCGAGCACGATGTCGTCCTGCCCGCAGTACCGGGCCAGCACGGCCTGGAAGGCCGCCGCCAACACCATGAACAGCGAGGCGTGCGCGGTGCGGGCGAGCCGGGTCAACCCCGCCACCGAGGCCGGGGGCACCGTGAAGAGGTGCTCGCCGCCCCGGTGCGCCGGGCCGGGCCGCCGTTCGCGATCGGTCGGCAGCTCCAACGCCCGGGGAGCGTCGGCGAGTCGGTCCCGCCAGTACCCGAGCCGGTCGGCCGACGCCTCGTCGCCGGCCCGCTCGCGCTGCCACAGCGCCCAGTCGGCGAACTGCACCGGCGGCTCGGGCCGCTGCGGCCCACCGGTGTAGGCCGTCATCAACTCGTCGAGCACGATCCGGATGGACCAGCCGTCGGAGACGATGTGGTGTGCCACGACCGCGAGCAGGTGGTCGTCCTCGGCCAGCACGACCACCAGGACCCGCAGCAGCGGCGGCCGGGCCAGGTCGAACGGCCGGGCGACGGAGTCGCGGACCAGTGCGTGCGCGGCGCGCTCCCGGTCCGCGACGGGCAGGTGCGCGACCGACTCGACCCGCGCGCCGCCCACCGCGTCCGCCACCACGACCTGCGCCGGGTCGCCGTCGACCTCGATGAACGCGGTGCGCAACGCCTCGTGCCGGCGCACCACGGCGGCCACGCACGGCCCCACCCGGTCGGCCAGGAACGGGCCGCGCAGCCGCACCGCGACCAACTCGTTGTGCACCCCGCCGCCCGGGTCCAGCCGCTCGGCGAGCCAGATGCGCTCCTGCGCGGGTGCCAGCGGCACCGGGTCGTGCGGGCGCGGGCGCCGTCGGATCGCCGACCCCGCCCGTTCCGCCGTCAACTGCCCGCGCAGCAGCAGTTCGGCCAGCGCGCGCCGCTCCTCGGCCGCCGATGTCATCTCCCTCCCTTCCTCACGCCAGCGTGGCGGCCCAGTGGGACCGGTGGGCGCGCAGGTGCGTCCGCGCCTGCTCGATGTCGTGTGCCTGGAACCGGTCCTCGGCGAGGAACGGCACCCGTTCCCGGAACGCCTCCACGATCGGCCTGGTCGCCCGGGACAGTCGGAGCTGCGGGTTCAGGTCGATCGCCTGCACGGCTGTGAGCAGCTCGATCGCCAGCACGTACTCGGTGTTGCGGATGATCCGGTCGAGCTTGTAGGCACCGGTGCCGCCCATGCTGACGTGGTCCTCCTGCAACTGGCAGGTCGGGATGGTGTCGATGCTGGACGGGGTGGCGAGCACCTTGTTCTCGTTGACCAGTGACGCCGAGGTGTACTGCGGGATCATCAGCCCGGAGTCCAGGCCCGGTTCGGTCGCCAGGTAGTCGGGCAGACCGTGCTGGCCGGACAGGAGTTGGTAGGTGCGCCGCTCGGAGATGTTGGCCAGTTCGCTCACCGCCACGGCGAGGAAGTCCAGCGCGAACGCGGTGGACTCGCCGTGCAGGTTGCCGCCCAGGATGACCTGGTCGCTGTCGGCGAAGAACAGGGGGTTGTCCGAGACGCTGTTGCACTCCCGCGCGACCACGGAGTCGGCGAAGCCGTGGGTCTGTCGGACGGCGGCGTGCACCTGGGGCGCGCACCGGAACGAGTACGGGTCCTCCTTGGCCGCGTTGCACCCGGGCAGCTCGTAGTGGTTGCTGCCCTCCAGCAGCTCGCGCAGGTTCGCCGCGACCACGCCGCGCTCCGGGTGCCGTGAGGTGTCGTGCAGCACCTGCTGGTAGAACGTCTCCGCGCAGCTGAACGCCTGGATGCTCAGCGCGCAGATCAGGTCGGCGGCCTTGATCAGCTCCCCGGCGCGCAGGATCGAGTCGGTGGCCAGCGAGTTGATGTACTGCACGCCGTTGGTGAGCGCCAAGCCCTCTTTGGGGCCCAGCCGCAGCGGTTGCCAGCCCAGCTCGCGCAGCACGTCCGCCGCCGGCGCGACCCGTCCCCGGTGGTGCACCTCGCCCAAGCCGATCAGGGGCAGCGCCAGGTGCGCCAGCGGCGCGAGGTCGCCGCTCGCGCCGACCGTGCCGCGCTTGGGGATCACCGGGATGACGTCGGCGTTCCAGTGCTCCAGCATCCGCTGCACGGTGGACAGCGCGACGCCGGAGTGCCCGGCCCGGAACGTCAGCACCTTGACCAGCATCACCAGCCGGGAGATGTGCTCGGGCACCGCCTCGCCGACGCCGCAGGCGTGCGACATCAGGTGCTTGTGCTGGAGGTCGGACATCCTGTCCGGCGGGATGCGGGTCTCGCACAGCGAACCGAAACCGGTGTTCACCCCGTAGATGTGCCGGTCCTGCCGGGAGATGGACAGCACGTACCGCGCGCCGTCGTCGATGTTCTTGGCGACCTCCTCGGACAGCCGCAGCAGCGGCCGTTCACGGGCGATCGCGCCCAGTTCGGCGAGGGTGTAGTCGTCGAGGGTGAGCTCACGCACCGGCCGGTCGGCCGGTGCCGCTGGGGACTGTGCCATGGGAGTCGCGGTTCTCCAGTTCGTGGTCGGCGCTCGCGGTCCGGTGTCGGGCGAGCAGGGCGCGGACCTCGTCGTCGGACAGCCGGTCGAGGTCCTGTTCGATGCGGGCGAGCCGGTCGTGGTGGCCCAGGTCGCGTCGCGCGCGCTCCACCAGCGCGGCGGTGGCGGCGACGGTCGGGTTCTCCAGCACGGCGTGCAGCGGGACGTCCACGCCGTAGATCTCCCTGATGCGGTTGACGAACCTGGCGGCTTGCAGGGAGTTGCCGCCCAGGTCGAACACGTCTTCGTCGGGACCCACCCGGTCCACGCCGAGCACCGTGGCAGCCAGCTCGGCCAGATGCCGCTCCAGCGGTGTCCCGGACCGGCCCGCGACGGCGGTCCTGGCGGGCGGTTCGGGCAGTGCGGCCCGGTCGACCTTGCCGTTGCTGTTGCGCGGCAGCGCCTCCAGCGGCACGACGACGTGGGGCGCGAAGTGCCGGGGCGCGGTGCGGCGCAGGAACTCCGGCAGGTCGTCGACCGGGGCGTCGGCCACCACGTAGACCACCAGCCGCTGGGACTCGCCGTCGTCGCGCACCAGCGCGGCGGCCTCCCGCACGGCGGGGTGCGCCTCGACGGCCGCCGCGACCTCTTCCAGCTCCACCCGGACACCGGAGAGCTTCACCTGGTTGTCGGCGCGCCCGGAGAACACCAGGACGCCGTCGTGCCGCAGCACCGCGAGGTCGCCGGTCCGGTAGAGCACGCCGGGCAGCTCCGGGAACGGGCTCGGCCGGTAGCGCAGCCGGGTCTGCCCGTCGTCGCCGAGGTAGCCGCCGGACAGGTAGCGGCTGGCGATCCAGATCTCGCCGACCACGCCGGGCGGGCACAACCGGCCCTGCTCGTCGCGCAGCACCAGCGCCCGGCCGGGGATCGGCCGCCCGATCGGCACGGTGGCCGTGCCCTCCGACAGGCGTTCGACCGGGTGGAAGGTCGCCGCCACCACCTCGGTCGGGCCGTACACGTTCACCGGTCGCAACCGGTCGAACCGCCGCAGCAGCCCGGACACCAGTTCCGAGGGCAATGCCTCGCCCACGAACAGCACGGTGCGCAGCCCGGCGAGCCACCGCTCGGCCCGTCCGTGCGCGTCCAGGGCCCGCAGCACCTCCCGGAACAGCCGGGGGATGATCTGGAGCAGGGTGATCCGCCGCTCGCGCAGCCAGTCGGCGAGCACCGCCGGGTCGGCCGCGCCGGGTTCCGGGCGCAGGCACAGCGTGGCACCGTGGCACAGCGCGCCGAACACCTCGCAGTAGGCCACGTCGAACGGCAGTTCGGCGAGTTGGCCGACCCGCGAGCCCGGGCCGATGCCGAACTCCTCGCTCTGCCAGCGCACGAACTGCGCCAGATCCGCGTGGCGGTGCGGGATGGCTTTCGGCCGGCCGGTCGAGCCGGAGGTGTGGGCGATGTAGGCCGGTGCGTCCGGGCGAACCCCGGGACAGGGCGCTCCGGCCGGCCCGTCGGCCCAGCCGCCGTCCCCGTCCGCGTCCGGCACGACGACGACCTCGGCAACCCCGTCGAGCTGGGCCGCCGCGCGCCGGTCGGCCAGCACCAGCGCCGGCCCCAGGTCGGCGAGGACCCGGGTCAGCCGGGTCGCGGGGGTGCGGGGGTCCAGGCACGCGAACACCCCGCCCGCCTTGAGCACGCCGAGCAGCGCGGCCACCGAGGCCGGCCCGTTGCGCATCAGCAGCGCCACCGGCCGCCCGGCGGGCAGCCCCGCCGCGATCAAGCCGTGCGCGATCCGGTTGGCCCACGCCTCCAACTCGCCGTAGGTCCACTCCCGACCGCCGTCGTCCAGTGCCGGCGCGTCCGGCGTGCGCCCGGCCCACTCCTCGAAGCGGCCGTGCAGCGTCGCGTCGTCGGGGAGGTCCGGTGTGGTGAGGGCGTGCAGCACCGCCTCGTGTTCGGAGGGCGGCAGGGTGGGGGTGCGCCCGACCGGCCGGTCCGGGTGTCCGGCGAGCTCGCCGAGCACGTGCGCGAGGTGGTCGGCCAGCCCCGGCGCGGTCGTGGCCTCGGCCCGGAGACGCACCTCGCCCGCCGGCCCGTCCACGCCCCACCGCACGTCCACCAAGAGGTCGAACGGCGTGCCGGGGCCGATGTCCGTGACTCCGGGCGGCGCGGGTTCGGGCGTCCGCACCGCCACGGCGACCGGTGGACCGGCCGGCCCGGCGCGGCGTGCCTCGGCGTCGGCCCGCGCGGCGGCGGTCGCCCGCACCAGCTCCCGGAAGGTGGCGTCCTCGGACACCACGACGGGCACCGGCAGCACCTCGGTGTAGCACCCGGCCGTCCCCGGCAGCACGCGATCGGTCGAATGCGCGCCGACGACCAGGTCGTGCGAACCCGTGTAGCGCGCCAGCACCACGGCCACCCCGGCGATCACCGCGCTCTCCGGCGGCACGCCTTCCTCGGCGCACAGCGCGGCCAACCGCTGCGTCGGCACTTCCAGCGGCAGCCGGGTCGTCCCCGTCGCCCCGCGCCGCCCGGGAGGGAGGTCGAGCGGCCGGACCGGGTGGTGCGCGGGCAGTTCGCCGGGCCGGTGCTGTCGGTGCTGCCACAGCGCGTAGTCGGTGAACCCGGGCCCCTCCTCGTCGGCGGACGGGCTGCCGTGCCGCAGCTCGGCCAGCAGCAGCCGGTGGGACTCCTCGTCGAGCGCGAACCGGTGCGTGGTCACCAGCAGCACGCTCCGGTGGCGCACGCGGACCAGGTCGACGGTGAGCGGGGGAACGGAGGTCAGGTCCACCGGGGCCGAGACGACCCGCTCCACCAGTACCGCGAGCTCTTCGTCGGAGGTCAGGTCGTGCTCGCGCAGCTCCAGAGCGCCGAGATCGGCGATCCGCAGCCTCGGTCCCTCCTCGGGCACGTGCAGCCGCGTGCGCAGCACCACGTGCCGCCGCTCCAGCCGGGACAGCGCCGTGCGCAGCTCGGCCGGGTCGAATGCGCCGTCCAGCAGGCTCGCGGACTTCCACCCCGGGTCGCCCGGCCGCTCGCGCTCGCCCGCTGCCCACACGTGCTGTTGGCGGGCCAAGGGGAACATCCCGGTTCGGGCGACCCGGTCCGGGCGTTCGACGCGGCGGGCGCGCAACCGGGCGAGCGGCAGGTCCGGGTCCCGGGTCAACCGCCGCGCCAGGTCCAGCAGTTCGGCGCACAGCCGCTCGACGGTGTCGGCCCGGAACAGGTCGGTGTCGTACACCAGCATCGCGTCCAGCCCGCCGCCGGTGGGGGTGAGGAACAGCGACAGGTCGTTCTGCGCGTGCTCGACCTCGACGGGGAACGCACGCACCGCCAAGCCGTCGCCCAGTTCCACCGCGCCGGCGGCGGAGGGTTGGAACGCCAGCGCCACCCGGAACGGCGGCGAGCCGGCACCGCGCCGCCCGCCCGGCCCGTCGGACAGCGATTGCAGCGGGAGCCGCTGGTGCGCCAGAGCCCCGGTCACCGTGGCGCGCAGCCGGATCAGCAACTCGCGGAACGTCGGGTCGCCGCCCAGGTCGCAGCGGAACACCAGGACGTTGAGGAACGGGCCGATCAGGTGCTCGAAGCGCTGGTCGGGCCGGTGGGAGACCGGGCCGCCGACGCAGAGGTCATCCGGCGCGCCATGCCGGCGCAGCAGCAGCGCGAACAGCGCCAGCCACGCGGTGAACGGCGTTGCCGAATCCTCGGCAGCGGCCCGTGCCACCCGATCGGCCACCTCGACGGGCACGGTGAACCGGTGGGCTCGGCCCCGCATCCCTGGGCGCGCCGGTCGCGGCAGGTCGGTGGCCAACTCCAGCGGCGGGCACCCGCCGCCGGCACCCAGCAGCGCGGTCCAGTAGTCCCGGTCCCCGTCGAACCCGCCGTCGTCCTGCGCTCGGCGCTGCCACGCCGTGTAGTCGCGGTACTGGAGTTCCAGCTCGGGCAGCCGGGCGGGCCGACCGGCCGCCTCGGCGCGGTACAGCTCCGCGAACTCGGCCAGGAACACCCCGAGGGACCAGCCGTCGAAGACCGCGTGGTGTGCGACGAGCACCAGCCGGTGCCGATCGGGCGCCGAGCGCAGCAGCGCGACCCGCAGCATCGGCCCGGTCACGTAGTCGAAGGGCCGGTGCGCCAGCTCCCGGGTCGCCTCCTCCACCCGCGCCGCGCCGTCGACCTCACGGACCTCCAGCAGGTCGCCGGGTTCGGCCGCGTACCGCACCACCGGCACGCCCTCGCGCACCTCGAAGCGGGTGCGCAGGACTTCGTGCCGTCGGACGACGGCGGTCAGGGCGCGCTCGACCGCGCCGGTGTCCAGCCCGCCCGCCACGTCCAGGCCGAAGGCCAGGTTGTGCAGGCCGGTGCCCGGTCGCAGTTGGTCGACGAACCAGAACCGCTCCTGCGCGGACGATGCCGGGAGCGGAGTCTCATCGGCAGGTCGGGCGACGCCTGGGAACACCGGAGCACCACCTCTGTCGACAGTATTCGGGATCGGCCTCGGAATTGAACGTAACACGGTCCGGAAGACCTGTGGATAATCATCGCTGTTACTTCCCGTCGGCCGTCCGAGCTTTTCGGGCGGCACCCTCCGGGGCTGATGTCGGAGGTGTCGACGTTATGGGTAATCGGTGCTGCGAGTCGCGGTAAGCGGGATGATTACCGCCTTTTCTCCTCTTGACTCCGCTGGTCCGGGTCGTTGAGACTGGATTGGTCCGGAATGTTCTGCCGGTGCTCCGGAGAGTCGACGCGGTAGGGGACGAGATGGGTTTCGCAGCGCTCGAAGAGTATTCCATCGCGGGCACCGCGCAGGCTGTGCCGATTGATCTGGGACCCCTGCTCAACAACACGGGGGCCACCGACGAAACCGACCTCGGCAGCGGCGCGCTGAATGTCTGGAAGAACTCGCTGCCCGCCGCCGAACTGCCGGCGGCGGGGTTGTTCCGGCACACCGGAGTGCCGTTCCTTTTCCCGGAGACCGGGCCGGGACGGCCGGACAACGTGCGCTGCGAGGGCCAGCGGGTCGACCTGCCGGCCGGGCGCTACGACTGGATCTACCTGCTGGCCTGCTCCGAACGCCGCGCCGAGGACGTCGTGCACCTGCACTACGCCAACGGCGAGGTCGACGACGAGTGGCTGCGCGTCTCGGACTTCTGGGCCGCCGCCCCGTCGCACTTCGGCGAACTCGAAGCGGTGCCGTGCACCCGCATCCACTTCCCCCGCCACGTGCAGCAGGGCATCGGACCGCGCATCTGGCAGCAGCGGCTGGCGGTGCCACGCCAGCAGCCGCTGGCCTACCTGAGGCTCCCGCACAACATCGCGATCCACGTCTTCGCGATGACCGCCGTGTCGATGGGGTGGCGCTGACATGAGGGTCCTGCTGGACGACGTCCGTTTCTGGTTCCACGACCTGTGCAGCTGCCTGCAGGACTGCTTCGGCACGCTGCTGCTGCGCCAGGGCCGCGACCCGGTCGAGGTCCTGGGCGCGGCCTGGGAGTTCCACCACGCGCCCGGTCCGGTGGCCGCCGAGGAGTTCTACTACCCCGCGCCCCGGCCCACGCTCGGCGAGAACCTCCTGCCGCACCACCCGGTGCGGGCGGTCTGGCACGAGCCGCAGGACGTGGAGTCCTCGTGGCAGGACATCCGGGCCTCGATCATCGACGGCCGGCCCGCGATCGTCGCGGTGGACAACTTCCACATGCCGATCCGACCGGCCTACGGGGACGTGCACGCCGCCCACCTGATGGTGGTGTGGGGCTTCGACGACGAGGCCGACGAGGTCTACCTGCTGGAGTCGACGCCCCCGCAGTACTCGGGCCCGGTGGCGCTCGCGGACTTCCGGCGCGCCAGGTCCTCGGCCAACGACTCGCGCCCCGACACCCGGGACTACTTCTTCGCGGGCTCGGGCATCCGGGGCCGCTGGATCGAGGTCACCGTGACCGGGCCGTTCCCGGAGCTGGACCGGGAGCGGGCTGCCGAGATCGTCACCGCCAACGCGCGCGGCTTCACCGACCCCGACCCGGACGCCGGGTGGTCCGGGCTGGCCGGGTTGACCTCCTGGCTGGCGGACGTCTGCGACCGCGCCGAGGACGCGGAGAAGGCGGGCCCCGCGCTCGCCGAGCTCTACACGGCGGGCTGGGCCGCCCAGTCGGCGGCGGCGCTGCACGCGGACTTCCTGCGCGGGGCGGGCAAGCGGTTCGACTGCGACCCGCTGGCGCAGGTCGGACGCCAGGTCGACCGGCTGGCCAACCACTGGACGCCGCTGCGCATCCTGGGCGCGCACGGTTCCACCGCCGGCGTGGCGGTCGCGGACCAGCTCCGGGACCGGGTGCGCAGGTTCACCGCCGACCACCGCGAGGCGGTGCAGCGGCTGGAGGCCGCCGCCGCGGCGCTGGTGAAGTAGGCGGGCGCCGGGATGACACCACACGACGACCGGTCACCGCTCATCACCCGACTGCGCGAACTCGCCGAACGCCGTCCTGACGACGTGGCCTACCGGCACCTGTCCGACACCGTGCCCGCCGACGTCTCCACGATCACCTACAGCCGGCTGGCGCAGGCAGTGGCGGACACCGCCGCGACGTTCACCCCGTTCGGGCCCGGCGCGCGCGTCGTGCTGGCGCTGCAACCCGGGCTCGACTACGTCACGGCGTTCCTGGCCTGCCTGTCCGCGCGGGTCGTGGCCGTGCCGCTGCAACCCCGCGCGGGCCTGCGCACCGCGACCACCGGCCTGTCCCGGCACCCGCTGGCGGTCGACTGCGCCGCCGCCGCCGCGCTGACCGAGGACGGCCTGGTGGAACTGGACACCGCCGACCACCCGGGTCCCGACCCGGTCGACGGCGTCGCCTTCCTCCAGTACACGTCCGGGTCGACCGGGACGCCCAAGGGCGTGGTGGTCACGCACGCCAACCTCGCGCACAACCTCGACGCCATCCGCGACGGCATGTCCATCGGCCCGGACGACCGCGTCCTGGTGTGGTTGCCGCCCTACCACGACATGGGGCTGATCGGCGGAATCCTCGAACCGCTGTGGGCCGGGGTCCCCGCGACCCTGATGTCCCCGCAGGCGTTCGCCCGCCGCCCGCTCGCCTGGCCGGAAGCCGTCGCCGAGCACGGGGCGACGGTGTCCGGCGGCCCCAACTTCGCCTTCGACATGTGCGTGGACCGCACCACCCCGGCCCAGCGCGCCGCGCTCGACCTGTCCCGGTGGCAGGTCGCATTCACGGGTTCGGAACCGGTGCGCCCGGCCACGCTGCGCCGCTTCGCCGAGGCGTTCGCGCCCGCCGGGTTCCGGCCCGAGGCGCTGTACCCGTGCTACGGCCTGGCCGAGTCGACGCTGATCGTGTCCGGCGGCCGGCGCGGCCAGGGGCTCACGACCGCCCGACACCCCGACGAGGGCGTCGAACTGGCCGGGTGCGGCACAGCGCTGGGCGGGCAGCAGGTCCGCGTCGTGGACCCGGAGACCGGCGCCGACGTGCCGCCCGGCCGGACCGGCGAGGTGCTCGTGCGCGGCGGCAGCGTCACCTCGGGCTACTGGAACCGGCCGGAGGCCACCCACCAGGCGTTCACGGCGGACGGCTGGCTGCGCACCGGCGACCTCGGCCTCTTCGTCGACGGTGCGTTGTGCGTGCACGGCAGGCGCAAGGACTCCGTGATCATCCGTGGCCGCAACCTGTTCCCCGAGGACGTGGAGGAGGCGGTCCGGGCCGCTGCGGCGGACCTGCGCGGTACGTCCGTCGCGGCCTTCGGCGTGGACACGGCGGACGGCGAACGCCTCGTCGTCGTGGTCGAGGTCGCCACCGGCCGCGACGACACCGACGAGAGCCGTGCGGCGCTCGCCGGGACCGTCCGCGCCGCCGTCACCGCCGCCACGGGGGTCAACCCGGCGTCCGTGGCGTTGATCCGACGGGGCGGGCTGCCCCGCACCACCAGCGGCAAGGTGCGTCGGGGCGCGACCAAGGCCGGTTACCTCGGCGGCGCGCTGCGCCTGCTGGTCGAGGACCGGGCGGCGGCCGGCGGCGACGGCGCGGCGCTGCCGCCGATGCTCACCGCGCGGTCGGTGCGCGCGCTGGACCGGGGAGAGCGGGTGGCCGCGCTGCTGGCGGCCCTGCGCGCGTGGCTGGCCACGGCGACCGGCGTGCCCGCGCACCGCGTGGACCCCTCCCGGTCGACGGTCGAAGCCGGGATCGACTCGCTGCTGCTCGCCCAGTTGCAGGGCGACCTCGCGCACCGCCTCGGTGTGCGGCTGCCGGCGGCGGCCCTGGCCGGGGCGGGGTCGCTGGACGAACTGGCCGAACTCCTCGCCGACCTGGTCGCCGACCCGGCCGCCGGCACCTACCCGGGCTCCGTCGACACGGACACCATCGGGGCCGGTGCCGTCGACACGGGGTCCGTCGCAGTGGAGGCCGCCGTGCTCACTGCTGCCCAGAACGCCGCCTGGTACCAGGAGCAAGTGCACCGCGGCACCACGGTCAACGTGCTGTCCCGGGCATTCCGCGCGCGGGAGCGGATCGACGTGCCCGTGCTGGAGGCCACGCTGCGGCTGCTCGCCGAACGGCATCCGGCGCTGCGCACCGCAGTGGTCGTGGCGGGCGGCGTCCCCACCGGGCGGCTGCTCCCGTCGACCGAACTCCGGGTCGCCGTCGTGGAGTCCTCCGCCTGGAGCGAGTCCGACGTGGACGACCGCCTGCGCCAGGAGGCCCTGACCCCGTTCGACCTGGCGACGCGACCGTTGCTGCGCGCGGTTGTGCTGCGCCGGCCGGACGGCGACCTGCTGGTGCTCACCGCGCACCACGCGGCGATCGACCTGTGGTCCGCCTCGTTGCTGCTGGCCGAGTTCGACACCGCCCACCGGGCGGTGACCTCCGGCACGCGGCCCGACCTCCCGCCCGTCCCGGCCCTCCCACCGCCCGACGTGGCGGACCTGGCGCGGTCGCGGCGGTGGTGGCGGGACGCGCTCGGAACCGAGCACCCGGTGCCCGCGCTGCCCACCGACCGGACCCTGACCGCAGGTGCGGCATCGGCGACGGGCCTGGTTTCGCGGAGGCTGTCCGACCTGCCCGCCGACGCGGTGCACGACCTCGCCGCCCGACTCGGCGTGAGCCCGTTCAGCCTGCTGCTGGCAGCGTGGAAGGCCGTGCTGCGCAACCACGACCCGGCCGGCGCGGCGACGGCTCCGATCACTGTCGGGGCACCGGCCTCCAACCGGACCCGCCCCGGATCCCGCGCGGTCGTCGGGTTCCTGGCCAACCCGCTGCCGCTGCGCACCGAGGTGGCCGGCGACCTGCCGTTCGCCGAGCTGGCGGCGCGGGTCCACGACGCGGTGCTGGCCGCGCTGGACCACCAAGGGGCACCGTTCAGCGCCGTGGTGGAGGAGACCGGCGCGTCCCGGCCCGACGGGCGAAACCCGCTGTTCGACTCGCTGTTCGTGCTGCACCAGCCGCCCGGTTTCGCGCCGCACGGGACTGCGGAACTCGCGCTGGGGCTGGGCGGCGCGTCCTTCGACCTCGGGACGCTGGTGCTGCGCACGCTGCCGCTGCCGCCCCCGGACTCGCCGGTCGACGTGACCCTGGAGGTCGCCCTCGGCGCCCAGGGGACGGCCGTCGTGGTGAAGTACGCCCGCGACGTGTTCGCCGACCCCACCGGGGCATCGCTGCTCGACGAGTACATCGCGGCGTTGCGCGCCGTGGTGGCCGATCCGGGCGTCCACGTGGACGAGTTGGTCGGCGCGACGCATCCCACGCCGATCACCGGGCCGGTCGCGGTCGGCGACCCGGTCGACGTCGTGGACCGGATCGCCGCCGTCGCCCGGGACCGGCCCGACGCGATAGCGGTGCGGCAGGGCGAGCACGTGCTGAGCTACCGGGGACTTCTGGCGGCGGCCGGCGGCCTGGCGCAGCGACTGCTCGGTGCCGGCGTGCGCCCGGAGTCGCGGGTCGGCATCGCGCTGCCGCGCACGCCCGACCTCCTGGTCGCCGTGCTGGCCGTGCTCCAGGCCGGCGGCGCCTACTTCCCGTTGGACCCCGCCCTGCCCGAGGCCCGGCGCACGGCGTTGCTGGAGCAGACCGGGCCCGCAGTCGTGATCGCCACCGCCGACTTCGCGCCGCCACCCGGCGTGCCGGTGCTGCCGGTCGACGGCCCGCACCCGCCGACGGTCCCCGGCAACCAGCTCGTGCACCCCGACCAACTCGCCCACGTGCTGTTCACCTCCGGCTCCACCGGGCACCCCAAGAGCGTGGCGTTGACCCGGGGCGGCCTCGCCGCGCTGGTCGAGTGGGCACTGCGGGCGTACTCGCCCCACGAGCTCTCGGCGGTGCTGGCGGGCACCCCGGTGGTGTTCGACCTGTCGGTGTTCGAACTGCTCGGCACGCTCGGGGCGGGCGGCACCGTGGTCCTCGCCGAGCACACCCTCGACCTCCCCCGGCTGCGCGAGCGCGACCACGTCACGTTGATCAACACCGTCCCGTCGGTGGCCGCCGAACTGCTCGCCCACGGCCTGCCCGCAGGCGTGCGCACCGCCAACCTCGCGGGTGAGCCGCTGCCGCTGCCGCTCGTCCGCGACCTCGCCGGCGCAGGTGTCGACCGGGTGGTCAACCTCTACGGCCCCGCCGAGGACACCACCTACTCCACCACCGCCGAGATCGACCCGGCCACCGCGGGCGCGGTCCCGATCGGCCGCCCGCTGCCCGGCTGCACCGCGCACGTCGTGACCGGGACGGGCCGGTTCGTCGGCACGGCGGCACCCGGTGAACTGCTGCTGGCCGGCCCGAAGTTGGCGCGCGGCTACCTGGGCGCGCCGGGCCTGACCGCCCAGCGCTTCGTCCCCGGCCCCGACGGGGCGCGCGTCTACCGCACCGGTGACCGGGTGCGCCGCAACCACGAGGGCGACCTGTTGTTCCTCGGCCGTGCCGACCGCCAGGTCAAGCTGCGCGGCGTGCGGATCGAGCCTGCCGAGATCGAGTTCGTCGTCGGGACGTGCCCGGGGGTCCGGGAGACCGCAGTCCGGGTGGTGCGCGCCGGCCGGTCCGACGCCGCCCTCGTCGCCTACTTCGCGGGCGAGGCCACGGAGGAGGAGGTCCGGCGACACGCGAGCCGCGAACTGCCCGCCGCCCTGGTGCCGCGCCAGTGCGTCCGGGTCGACCGGCTGCCCAGGACCGCGAGCGACAAGCTCGACCGCGCCGCGCTCGACCTCGTCCCACTGCCTGCACCGCCCGCGCCCGCCACCCGCGCGATGACACCGGCGGAGCAGGTCGTCGCGGAGGTCTGGTCGGCCGCGCTGGGCGTCGTCGAGCAGGACCCGGACGCGGACTTCTTCGCGCGGGGCGGGCACTCGCTGCTGGCGATGCGGCTGCTGGCCGCGCTGGAAGGCCGCACGGGCGTCCGGGTGCCGCTGGACCGGCTGTTCGCCCGGCCCACGATCGCGGGCCTGGCCGAGCACGTCGCCGCCGGCGATGCCGCAACCCAGGCCGGGCCGCCCGAGGCGGCGACGACCGGCCCGGGGCCGCTGTCGCCGACCCAGGAGCGGTTCTGGTTGATCCAGTCGATCGACCCGACCGACACCTCCTACACGGTGGCGGGCGTGCTGCGGCTGCGCGGCGCGCTGGACACCGCACGGCTGGAACGCGCGTTCACCGCGCTCGTCGCCCGGCACGAGGGGCTGCGCACCCGGTTCGCCACCGACGAAGGCGAGCCGCGCCAGGTCGTCCTGCCGGCCGGACCGGTCGCGCTCCCCGTGTCCGAAGCGGACGAGCACACGGCGTCCGCGACCGCCCACGAGATCGCGCGCACCCCGTTCGACCTGACCGGCGGACCGCTGTGGCGGGCACGTCTGCTGCGGACCGCCCCGGACGTGCACCGGCTGGTCTTCGCCGCACACCACATCATCTGCGATGGCTGGTCGCTGGAACTGCTTGCCCGCGACATCGGCCTGGCCTACACGTCGGACGGTCCTCTCGACCCCGCGCCCTCCTTCACCGATTGGGCGGCAGGGCAGCGCCGGCGGTGGACCGATGACCACGGGGGAGGGCTCGCCTGGTGGCGCGAGCGCCTCGCGGACCTGCCCGACCTGCACCTGCCCACCGACCGGGACCGCCGAGCGGGTACGCCCAAGACCGCCGCCGTCGTCCGCGCCACGCTGCCGGCCGGCACCACGGCCGCGCTCGACGCGCTGTGCGCCCACGAGGGCACGACCCGGTTCGCCGCGTTCACCGCCGTGCTGTCGGAGGTGCTCGCGGTCCAGAGCGGGCAGCAGGAGTTCGGTCTGGGCATCCCGGTGGCGGGTCGTACGACGGCCGCCGAGTCCGAGCTGTTCGGCTGTGTCGCCAACACGGTCGTGCTGCGCGCCGACCTCACCGGGCGCCCCACGTTCCGGGAACTGCTGCGCCACTTCGGGAAACAGGTGCGCGACGCCGTCGTCCACCAGGACGTGCCGTTCGCCCGCGTGGTGCGCGACCTGGCCGCCGCCGGCGGGGCCGGCGGCAGCCCGCTGTTCCAGGTCGCCGTCGCCGACCAGCCCGCCGGCGTCGCACTGCCGCTGGCCGGCGTGGACTGCGAGCTGGAGCCGCTGGACAACCCCACCGCCAAGTTCGACCTGAGCGTCCTGCTCGGCGGAGGTGCCGAACCCGACCTGGCCTTCGAGTACGACGCCACCCTGTTCGACGAGTCCACCGCGCGGGGCGTGGCCACCCGGTTCACCCGCCTCGCCGCCGCCGTCGCGGCGGACCCGGACACCGTCGTCGCCGACCACGACCTCACCGACGCCGGCGAACGCGCCCAGCTGCTGGCGTGGGGTGACGGCGGCCCGCTGCCGGACCTGGGCGTGCGGTTCCTGCACGAGGTCGTCCTGGCCCAGGCCGCCCGCACCCCGGACGCGATCGCCATCACCTCCCGCGCGGGCGCGTTGAGCTACGGCGCGCTCGCCACCCGGGTCAACCGCCTCGCGGTCGGCCTGCGGCAACGCGGGATCGGCGCGGAAGACCGCGTCGCCCTCTGCCACGAGCGCACGCCGTCCGTGGTCGTGGCCCTGCTGGGCGTCCTCGCGGCCGGCGCGGCCTACCTGCCGGTGCGGCTCACCGACCCCGCCGAGCGGCGGGCCGAGGTGCTGGCCGACGCCGACGTGCGACTGGTGCTGTGCGACCCCGAGACCAAGACCTGGCTCGACACCTGGGACGTGCCGCTCGCCACCGTGGACGAAGTCGTGGCCGAAGCCCCGCGCGGGGCCGTGCCGCCACCAGCGGTGGACGACCGGCAGCTCGCCTACGTGCTCTACACCTCGGGCTCCACCGGCAAGCCGAAGGGGGTCGCGGTCACCCACCGGGGAGCGCTGGCCCGCATCCTGTGGGCGCGGACCTCGTTCACCGACGGGGAGCTGTCCGGGGTGCTCGCGGCGACGTCGCTGAGCTTCGACCTGTCGTTGTTCGAGCTGCTCGCCCCCCTCGCCGCCGGCGGCACGGCCGTGCTCGCGGAGAACGTCCTGGAACTGCCGCAACTGCCCGACCGCGCCCGGATAGCCACGGTCACCGCCGTGCCGTCCAGCCTGACCACCGTCCTCGACCTGGGCGGCTGGCCGGAGACGGTGCGCACCATCGGCCTGGGCGGCGAACCGCTGCCCGCGCCGCTCGCGGCCCGGGCCCGCGACCTGGCGAGCGAGCGGGCGGTCAACCTCTACGGCACCACCGAAGACAGCTTCTGCTCCACCTGGACCACCCTGACCGACGACCTGGTCACCGTCGGCCGCCCGCTGCCCGGCACCACGATCGAGGTCGTGGGTCCCGGGCCGGGACCGAACCCGGGCGGGACGCCCGGCGAGGTCGTGGCCGGCGGGGTCGGCGTCTCGCGCGGCTACCTCGACCGACCCGGGCCGACCGCCGCGGCCTACCGCCCGGACCCGGCCGGCCCGCCCGGTTCCCGCCGCTACCTCACCGGCGATCGCGGCCGGTGGACCCCGCACGGTCTGCGGATGGCGGGCCGGCGCGACGACCAGGTCAAGATCCGGGGCCACCGGGTCGAACTGGGCGAGGTCGAGGCGGCGTTGCGCGCCGTGGACGGCGTCGCCGAGGCCGCCGCCCTGGTCGTGACCTCGCCGCACACCCGTCTGGTCGGCTACCTCCGCCCCGTCGGCGACGGCGAGGTGGACCCGGGGCGGCTGCGCGCGGCCCTGCGCCGACGACTGCCCGACTACATGGTGCCCTCGGTGTTCGCGGTCGTCACCGCCATGCCGCGCACCTCGGCGGGCAAGCTCGACCGCGCCGCCCTCGCCCGCGTCCCCGTGCACGGGCTCGACGGCGACGACGGCGAGCCGCCCCGGCCCGGCGCCGAGACCGAGATCGCCGAGGTGTGGCGGGAACTGCTCGGGCTCACGGCGGTGACCCGGTCGGCGCGCTTCTTCGACCTCGGCGGCGATTCGCTGCTCGCCGCCCGGATGACCACCAGGGTCAACACCCGCCTCGGCACCGACCTGCCGATCCGGGTGGTCTTCGACGACGACCGGCTGACGTCGTTGGCCGCGCACGCGGACCGGAAGGACACCAGGTGACCGCAGACGACCAGGACACCGCCGCACGGCTCTCCCCGGCGCGGGCGGAGTTGCTGCGCCGGTGGCGCCGGGGCCGCGCCGCCCCGGCCGCGCCCGCCATCCCGCGCCGGGCCTCGGGCGGCCCGGCCGTGCTGTCGTTCGCCCAGGAACGGCTGTGGGTGCTCGACCAGTTCCTCGGCCCCGGCAACGCCTACAACACCATCCCGCTGGCGGCCCGCCTCACCGGCCCGCTGGACGTGACCCTGCTGGAGCAAGCCCTGCGCGCGGTCGTCGCGCGGCACGAGGTGCTGCGGTCCCGGTTCACCACCGTCGACGGGCAGCCCAGGCAGGTGGTCGACCCCGACGTGCCGGTCGGGGTCGAGGTGTCCGACCTGCGCGGCGAGCCCGACCCGGAGGCCGAGGCGCTGCGCCGCGCCTCGGCGGTCCGCAACGCGCCGTTCGACCTGGAGACCGGGCCGCTGTTCGCCACGAGGCTCTTCCGGGTGGCCGAGCAGGAGCACATCCTGCTGCACACGACCCACCACATCGTGTCCGACGGCTGGTCCGACGACGTGCTGATCCGCGAGATCGGCACCAACTACCTGGCTCTGTCCCGAGGCCGCCCGCCCACCGCGCCGCCACTGCCCATCCAGTACGCCGACTACGCGGCCTGGCAACGGGAACGGCTGTCCGGCACTGCCGTCGACGACCTGCTCACGCACTGGCGCACGCGGCTCGCGGGCGCGCCCACCGTGCTGGAACTGCCCACCGACGCCCCCCGTCCCACCACCCAGCGGTTCATCGCCGCGACGCACCGGCTGACGGTTTCGCAGGAGGTCACCACCGCGCTCAAGGAACTGGCCCGCGCCGAGGGCGCCACGCTGTTCATGACCGTGCTCGCGGCGGTGAACGTCCTGCTGGGTCGCTACTCCGGGCAACGGGACATCCTGGTCGGGTCGCCGGTGGCGGGCCGCACCGTGCCCGCGACAGAGGAGCTCGTCGGCTGCTTCGTCAACACGCTGGTGCTGCGGACCGACCTGGGCGGGGACCCGACCTTCCGGACCCTGCTCGGTCGGGTCCGCGCCGTGGCCCTCACCGCGTACGAGCACCAGGAACTGCCGTTCGAGCGGCTGGTGGACGAGCTGCAACCCGACCGCGACACCTCCCGCAACCCCCTGTTCCAGGTCATGGTCGCGGTGCAGAACAGCCCACCGCGAGCGCTGGAGTTCGACGGCTTCCGGCTCGCTCCCGTCGAGATCGACAACGGCGTGGCCAAGTTCGACATCACCGTCGACCTGCGCGAGTACGAGGGCGAGCTGACCGGCCGCGTGCAGTACGACAGCGACCTGTTCGGGCCGGCCACCCGCGACCGGATGACCGGACACCTGCGCACCCTGCTGGCAGGCATCGCCGCCGACCCGGACCGGCGGTTGTCGGAACTGCCGCTGATGCCGCCCGAAGAGCGGGAACAGGTGCTGGTGCACTGGAACGACACCGGCCGGGAACGCCCGCGCCGCCGCCTGCACGACCTCATCGCGGACCGGGTGGCCGAACGCCCCTCCGCCGTCGCGGTGTCCGCGCCGGACGGCCAGCTCACCTACCGCGAGCTGGACCGCCGGGCCGCCCGGTTGGCCGGGGCGCTGCGCGCGCACGGCGTCGGGCCGGACAGCCCGGTCGGGCTGCTGCTGGACCGCACCGCGCTGCTGCCGGTCGGCGTGCTGGGCGTGCTGAAGGCGGGCGGCGGGTACGTGCCGCTGGACCCCGGGCACCCGCCCGAGCGGATCGCCGGGATCGTGGCCGATGCGGGCGTGGCTGCCGTGGTGACGACCGGCGACCTGGTCGGCGCGCTGGACGGTTGGCCCGGCCCGGTCGTCCGGCTCGACGAACCGCACGGGGACGGCTCCGCGGCCGGCGTGCCGGACACCCCGGCGACCCCGGACTGCCTGGCCTACGTCATCCACACCTCGGGTTCCACCGGCAAACCGAAAGGCGTGATGATCACCCACCACGCCGCCGTGAACATGATCACCTCGACGCTGGAGGACATCGGCCTCGGCTTCGGCGACGCCGTCCTCCAGTACGCGACCCTGTCGTTCGACGTCTCGGTGCTGGAGGTGTTCGCGGCCCTGTGCTCCGGCGCGCGGCTGGTCGTCCCCGACCGGGAGACCCTCCTCGACCCGACCGCGCTGACCGCGTTGATGGTCCGCGAACAGGTCACCGCGTTCGACATCCCGCCCGCGGTGCTCGAACTGCTCCCGCCGGACGGGGTGCCCTCACTGCGCGTGCAGTTCATCGGCTGCGAGGCGTTCGGCGGTGAGCTGGCGACCCGGTGGCAGCGCCCGCACCGCAGGCTCATCAACGGCTACGGTCCCACCGAGGCCACCGTGATGATGACCTTGATGGAGCTGGATCGCCCGTACAGCCGGATGCCTCCGATCGGCCGGCCCATGCCCAACCACGAGGTGTACCTGCTGGACCGGGACGGTGCCCCGGTGCCCGTCGGCGCGGCCGGCGAGCTGCACATCGGCGGTGCCGGCGTGGCGCGCGGCTACCTGGGCAAGCCGGGGATGACCGCCGAGCGGTTCGTCCCCGCCGCCTTCGGCCGGCGGCCGGGGGACCGGCTCTACCGGACCGGTGACCTGGCCCGCTACCAGTCCGACGGCACGCTGGAGTTCCTGGGCCGCGCCGACCAGCAGGTCAAGATCCGCGGCCTGCGCATCGAGCTGGGCGAGATCGAGGAGGCGTTGAAGGGCCACCCGGAGGTGCAGCACGCCGTGGCGGCGGTCCACCAACCATCCGGCGGCACCAAGCAACTGATCGCCTACGTCCGCACCGAGCGGACCACCGGGCGGTTCGCCGTCGACGTGCGGACCTGGCTCGGCGCGCGGCTGCCCGCCTACCTGCTGCCCCAGGTCGTCGTGCCGCTGGAGCGGTTCCCGTTGAGCCCCAGCGGCAAGGTGGACCGCGCGGCGCTGCCCGACCCGGCGGACGCGCTGGCGGACCTGGCCGACTCCGCCGATCCTGCCGACCCCGCCGATCCCGGCGTGGTGCCGGTCGCCGGCTCTCTCGGCGGTATCGAGCGCGAACTGGGTGAGGAGGTGTTCGCGGAGATCCTGGGCGTGCACCGGGTGGGACCGCACGACAGCTTCTTCCAACTCGGCGGGAACTCGTTGCAGCTGGCCAAGCTCCAGTCCCGGATCACCGAGCGCTTCGGCGTCCGCGTGCCGCTCAAAGCGCTGTTCGAGGGACCGTCCGTGGCACAGCTGGCCGAGCACCTCGCCACGCTGGGCGTGGCGGCGGTCGGCGAAGAGGCGGCCTCGGGGGTGATGAGCGCGCCGTTGACCTGGCAGCAGCAGCGCTTGTGGGAACTGGGTGCCACGGTCAACAAGCCGCTGGCCGCGCGTATCACGGGCTGGCTGGACGCCGAGGTGATCCGGGGCGCCGTGGACCGGCTGGCGGAGCGGCACGAGGCGTTGCGCACCGTGCTCGACACGTCCGGGCCCGAACCCGTCCAGGTCGTCGACCCGACCGCGCGGCCCCGGTTCACCGTGGTCGAGGCGTCCGGCGAGCAGGAGGCGCAGCAGATCCTGGCGGAGGAGGTGCGCCGGGAGTTCGATCCCGCCGACGGACCGCCGGCCCGGGTGACCCTGGTGCGGCTGGGCGAGTTCGACCACCTCCTGGTCATCACCCTGCACCCGCTGCTGTGGGACGGGGCGTCGCGCGGCGTGCTGGCCCGGGACCTGCTGGTGCTCGGTGACGTCGCGGACGGAGAACTCGCGCCGGTGCCGCTGCGCTACGTCGACTACGCCGCCCGGCAGCGCGACTGGCTCGGCGACGCGGAGTGCGCGCGGTCCACCCGGTACTGGGCGGGCCGGATCGCGGGCGCGTCCGCGCCGGCGCTGCCCGGACGTCGGCCGGGCAGGGCACCGGGACCGGGAGCGCGGTACCCGCTGGAGTTGCCGCCGAACGCGGCCGAGCGCGTGGCGACCCTGGCGCGCGAGCAGAACGCCACGCCGCACCACGTGCTGCTGGCGGCGTTCGTGACGGCGCTGGGCGAGCTGACCGGCCAGCACGACGTCGTGGTGGGCGTGCCGCTGGCCAACCGCGTGGTGGACGGGTCGGCGGACGTGGTCGGCCACTTCGTCACCACCGCCCCGATCCGGGTGGTGCTCCCGCGCGACGGCGGGTTCGGCGCGGTGGTGCGCGCGGTCCGCGACGCGGTGGCGGAGGCGAGCGACCACCAGCAGGCCCCACCGCCGGCCGAGGCGCCTGCAGTGACCTTCGACCTGCTGGAGGCGGCGGCGGCGCTGCCGGTCGCGGCGGGGGTGGAGATCGAGGCGGTCGAGGTGGACACCGGCTACGCCGACTTCGAGTTGACGTTGGCGCTGGAACGCCGCCGCGACGGCCTGCACGCGTCGATCAGGTACGCCACGGAGGTCTACCCGCAGGGCACGGTGCGACTGCTCGCGGAGACCTACACGACGGTGCTGGAGCGGCTAATCCCTGCGGTCTAGGCATCCTGCGATAAGGTGCAGATGTGGCTCGTGTACACGACATCGTCTTCGACAGCAAGCACCCCGCGTCACTGGCCCGCTTCTGGGCGGCGGTCCTGGACGGCTACCAGGTGGCGCCCTACGACGAAGAGGAATTGCGCCGCCTCAAGGACAACGGCATCGACGACCCGGAGGACGACCCCACGGTGCTGGTGGTGGCAGGCCCCGGTTTGCCCCGCTACTTCTTCGTCCTGGTGCCCGAGGGCAAGGTGGTCAAGAACCGCGTCCACCTCGACCTGAGCGCGGACGACCCGGCCGTCGAGGTCGCACGCCTGGTGGAACTGGGCGCGGTGGCCGTGCGGGAGTTCGAGGGGTGGACGCAGATGGCGGACCCGGAAGGCAACGAGTTCTGCGTCCTGCGCTGACCTTCCCCGCGCCGCCCGGCCACGGTGGTCCGACCCGCTGCCGATCGGACCTCGCCGGAGGCCGCCCGCGCCACAGTGGACAGTGGCGTCCGGCGACCGCTCGACCTGGCGAATCGGTTGCCCGCCGCCGCTGCCCAGCGGCTCGTGGGCCCGGCGGAGCGGAGGCCGGCACCGGAGGACGGCCGGTGCCGCCGTAACGGGGGTCAGTCGTGGCCGAGGTCGATCGTGCGGCTCGCGTAGCTCTGTCCGGCGGGGGAGGGCCAGGCGGCCTGCGTCCGGCCCGACGGGAGCGCCGGAGCCCCGACGTCGGCGGGCAGGCCGTTGGTCCGGGTCACCGCGCGCAGCCTGGGCGCGTCCACGCCGCCGCGCACCCGCAGGACGATCTCGATCCCGGCGGCGGGTGGCGCGGCGTACCCGAAGCCCCAGCTCCACGGGCCGTCGGTGGACGGCCGGTTCCGACCGCCGGGCACGGTGCGGCCGTCGACCACCGCCTCCAGCAGGTCGCCCGAGGGCACGGCGACGTAGACCGAGACCGCATAGGGGTTGCCCGGCGTGCGCAGCCGCACCCGGTGCTCGCGCACTTCGCCCGCGTCGCCGTCGCCGAGCCGTTCCCAGACGGGGACCGGGACCGAACCGGCCAGCGGTGCCGGGCCGGTGCGCAGGCTCTGGCCGGCCGACCCTGGCAGATCTCCCTCCACAGTGGATGGTGGCGTGGAAAGCAGTGCCGCGAACGCGGGATCGGGCTCACCGGCACCGAGCCAGCGGGCCGAGCCCCGGTCGCCGTCGACCGCGTAGCCGAGGCTGACCGGCTTGGGCCGGTGCTCGTCGTAGCCCACGGTGAGCAACCCTGCGGCAACCAGGGCCGCAGACAAGGGCAGCGCGATCAGCGCGATCGGCCGCAACGCCGGCGCGGCGGGCAGCAGGGGCAGGGCGGTGGCGGCGAGCAGTGCAGCGGGTACCACGGCCCCTGCGGACCCGGCCAGTCCCAGCGCCGGTGCGAGCAGCAGGACCACGGGCAGGAGGAGAAGCACCGAAGGCACTGCCGCGAACGCGGCGGTGGCAGGCCGGCCGGTCAGCGCCAGCCCGATCACCCCGACCACTGCGGGCACGGTGAACAGGTACGCGCCGCCGGGCAGCAGCACCGCGAACACCAGCCCGAGCACGGCGTGCGCGCCCAGCACCCCCAGCGCGAGGCCCTGCTCGCCCACGCCGCGCAACAGCCTGCGCCACACCAGCAGCAGTGCGGCGGTCAACACCGCGAGCGCCGCCAGGTACGGCATCGGCTGGTACGGGTTGCCCGTCGCCAGCAGTGCGTGCTCCGGCCGCAGCAACCCCAGCAGCCACCACATCCCGACCGCCGCGCCGCCTGCGGCCAGGACCGGCAGCAGCAGGCTCGCCCCGACGCGCAGGGCGGTCAAACCACAGCGCAGCCGCAAGCACAGCACGAGCAGGCCCACCACGGTCAGCGCGGCCAGCGGCAGCGTGAGCCAGGCGGGGTAGTGCACCACCAGGCCCAACACGGTGAAGTAGTGCGCCGGGCTGGGATCGGGCGCGCGGAGGTCGGTGTCGCCGAGCACGCGGGCGGCGGCCAGCACCGAATCGCCCATGTCCTGCACGCTGCCCGCGTCCAGGTGTGTGAGGTCGTCGGTAGCGGTGTGGTAGTGCGCGGAGCCCTCCAGGAAGGCGAAGTTGAGCCCGCGAGCACCGGCCTCGGCGAACACGGTCAGGTCGCTGTCATTGGGCAGCAACCGATAGATGTCGGCCGACACCGAGGTGGTCAACGCGCCCGAGGCGCGCAGCGCGGCCATGAGCCCGCCGACCGGGCCGGCGGTCTCGAACATCAGCGCCGGCCCGGATACGCCTCGGGCCTCCAGGTTCAGCACCACCGCACCGGCCGGGACACCGGCCTCGACGTAGGCCTGCGCCCCCAGCAGACCGGACTCCTCGGCGTCGGTGAACAGCACGTGCACGTCGTTGCGGAGGGCAAGTCCGGCGCGCAGCGCGCGGACGACCTCCAGCACTGCCGCCACGTTGGCACCGTCGTCGGCCGCGCCGGGGCCGAGCGGGACCGAGTCGTAGTGCGCGACCAACAGCACCGCACCGGTGCTGTCCCGGCCGGGCAGCACGGCGTGCAGCGGAGTCACCGAGCCCAGCAGGTGGGTGCGGTCGGCGAACACGCGCGCGGCCACAGAAGTCCGCTCGGTGGCGGTGACGTCGAGTTCGGCGAGGGCCGCCCGCAAGTACGCACGTGTGCGGGCAGCCGCAGGCGAACCAGTGGGACGCGGCTCGGTGGCGAAGCGCGCCAAGTGGTGCAGCGCCCGACCTGCGGCGAACTCGGTGTCCGCTGCGGTGTCCACGGGTCGTGGCGGCCGTTGCGCGAATACCACGAGCGCGGTCAGCAAAAGCAGACCCAGCAGGGCAAGCGCGCGCAACCTCATCGATTCCCCTTCCGGGCAGCGGACTCGAAAACCCTCCAGGCTCCGTCGGCCACCAACGGGCTCGAAACCCACGATCACAGCTCTCCCCCGAAGGCCGGTCGAACCCGCCTCGATACGATGATCCCTCCTGCAACGTAGGGGGTTCCGCTTGACTTGGCTAGAGGCGAACGGTGCCAGATCACCACCCGATACCGATGACCGTGCACAAAGGACCGTGGCCCGATCGAAGTGGTCGGCGGGTCCCAGTCCAGCCGGAGGAGATCGAGGTCGGAGGTCCACCTGATCAGGTCGGCCTCGACGATCGAGCCGTAATCCGGATGACGCCCGGACCCGAAGTCCGACCGGGCGATCGCATACGGGTGTGCCAGGCGGTGCCGCTTCCAGAACTGCTGACGCCGCGAACTGTGAGGCGCTGCCAGTGAATTCCACCGCAGGTGGAGCAGCGGTACTGATCGTAACCTCAGTGTCAACTAAGGATATTAGGTGGGAAATGTGACACCTGGCCTCGGCTCCTGCCCACCCGGACGTCCGCTTACCTGAGGCGAGCTTCGCTCGCGCAGTGACGGCGTGCCGCTGAGTGCTCTTCAGGCAGACAAGTCGCTACCCATCCTGGCGTTCTCCGCCAGCCGCCTGCGGGCGGTGCTCAAGGAGGCCGCAGGCGGCCGGTTCGACAGCCTCGCGACGCAGACCGACGGCGGCGATCCACACGGTTGTGCGGCCGCCGTCGTCGGCGCCGCATTGAACGGCCAGATGCGATCCCGCCGGTCGCCGAGTTCCACCACGTCGGCGGCTCGGCGGCCGGCGGCGGCTGCGGTTTCCCGCCGGGGCCGCGGCCGTCGCCATGTCCGCTACCTGACCGGTGCGATCTGCACCGGCCCGACGTCGAGCCGGACAGGGGTCATGAGCATTACGCCGACCAGCAGTCCGGCCACGACCACCAACACGGCGACCAGGCGCAGCGTGCCCGGCCACGTGGTGAGCAGGCGGGCCAGATGTTCGGCGGGACTGGGTCGGCACCGGGTGCGGTTCACCGCATCCCGGCGTCGCGTCGGCGCAACGGGTCCCGCCGTCGGGCCGGTCGCAGTCTTATCGTCATGGGGCGTCTCCTGGATCTCGTGATGAGCGGGATCGGGGTGGTCGAGGAGCTGCCAGGCCGGTTCGATCACCCCAGGAGCACCAGGCGCACCCGCCGGACCGCAACGCGGATCGGAAGGCGACGGGCGGCCCCGTAGCGGGAGCCGCCCGTTGTCGTACGTGGTGTCGTCACCGACCGTAGGGGTACCGGCGACCGGTGGGCCGCTCCGTACGGCGAGTGGCCGGCGAACTACCGCCGGACTGATCAGCCCGCCGCACCGCGTCGGCGCACGGCGCTTTCCCTCGCTAGGCCGTTTACCTGCCCGGCGCGCGCCACGACACTGCGCCCGTTCCCACCCTTCGACCACCGGTCACAAGAGGCTGATCGACACCGAACCCGTTCCTGTGGACGAGCTGCACGGACCGGTTGCGGGTTAGAACGGAGGTTCGGTTTCTCCTGGTCTGCATGGCTGGAGCGCGTCGCGGCCGACGTAGTGCCGGATCGGCACGGTGTGCGAGAGGTGCGGGGTCGGCGCGTCGTAGCTGACCAGCCCGAGCAACTTCCCGCCGGTGGTGCGTGCCCAGGCGTCCGGCTCGCCCGGCACCTGGCCCCGGAACCCAACGCCCGGCCCGCGTGCCGCGGTGCGCCCGGCGGTGGCGGTGGTTTGAATGCATGACCGGAATGGCCCAGTGGGATCACCCGGTGGGGTAGTCCCGGCCCTTGAGATGGCACCTGGGGCAGGGAATGAGGCTGCCGGTTCCGTCGTCGACATAACGCTCGTGCGGCGCTTCGCCGTCGCAGCGCCCGCACCAGTCAGGCCAGTCCGCCCCACCCCGGTCGCCAGTGCGGGGAGTCCGTCGCCCATGAGAACGACCCGGTGGCGCCGGCGGCGGGGCTGCGGCCGGGTTCGGGGCGGGGGTGGGCGACATCGTGATCGCGTACCGGTTGCGCCGGCGACCGCCACCCAACTCGATCGTGATGTGACCGTCGCGCTGAAGTCGCTTGAGCAGGCGCTGGACCGTGCGCTCGTTCAACCTTGTCTTGCGGGCCAGGTCGGCCACCGACGGCCAGGCGTTGCGGCCGTCGTCGTCGGCCGAATCGGCGATGGCCAGCACCAGGAGCAGTTCGGTCCCGGCCACCGGTGCGTTCTCCCACGCCCAGGTCATGACGCGAATGCTCATACGGATTCAATCCGAGCGGTGAGTCAACGGGAGGAGTGCGCTCGTCGCGTCGAGTGGAAAAACGCGGTCATATCATGTCGAGACCCCGGCTGGCGGCGGTATGTCGGTGATATCGAAGCCGGACGGCTCTCGATTTTCGGCTGCCTCATTCTTCTCGTGCTCCGTGATTCCTGTCTCGGCATCCTCACATCGATCGGTGGGGAAGTCAAATTTTTCGGTCAATGGAACGCCATGTCGACTCCGGGGAAACCTGCGTGCTTTCGGTCGTTGAAATCCTCCGCAACTGCCACTCGGCCGGACGTGCGCCTGCCGCCGCCCGTACGGGTTGTCCACACCCCAGGCAGATCGCCACCCCGACAGATCGCCACCGGTGGCGTAGCTGTGCCGGGGCAGGGGTGGCGTGGCTGTGCCGGGGCAGCCCCGGCACAGCTACGCCACCCGTTACGTCCTATACCGTCCTATTCCGTACCCGAGCCGCGTTCCGGCATGCCGTGGTTGCCCCTGTCTGCTGTGGACATCGCCGTCCGCTGTGCGCTCCCCGCGCAGGCGGGCTTCGGGGAGACCGGTCACCGATGGTGCAGCACGGTGTGACCTGCTTTCCGACCCCTGGTAGCCGGCAGAAACGTCCGGCGATGCGGGGCAGGTTCGAAGCGAGCGGCGGACGACACCCGGATCGGTGTCGGGTTTGCTCTCGCCTCTCCCCGTCGTCCTGACGCCCGAGACGACCGAACCACTGTGCCCGCGGTGGCATCCGGCCGGGCGGGTTCCTGTCTCGTTCGACACGCATGCGGGAGTCTCGTCGCCGGGCAGGCCGGATCGCTGTTGCCGGTTCAGCCGACGGTCAGGGAGGTCAGCTCGAGCCCCTTGTCGCGCAACCGGATCGAAAACGTACCGGGTGTGCCGGCGGTAAACCGAAGCTGTGCCGAACCGCCGCTGAGTGCGGTGCTGATGCCGAGGGGCTCCACCAGCACCTGGTCGTCGATGTCGGCGAGCACGGAGATCTCGACGACGGTGCCCTGCGGGATCGGCCCGGTCGTTCCGGCCAGGGCCGTGGTTCCGGCGCGGTGGGTGATCTGGATCGATGCCACCGGGCGTTGGTCCGGGGTGGCCGGACCGCTCTGGACCAGGGGCAACGCTGCGGACGACGTGGGCGGCGGAGGCGTTGCCTCGGGTTCGGAGCAGGCGGTGAGTACGAGCAGCAGCACCAAAAGCGGGACGCGGGGCACGGTGCTCAGTCCTCTCGACGGGGCCGCAGCGGACGTCGATCATGCCTGATCCACACGTGCTGCGGATGTGTTCTACGCGACAGTCCTTCACGTCTTGACCGTCCGACTCCGAGAGACCGAGCATCTCGTGGACGTTCACGCACCTGGGGGCTAGCGATGGTCGGTCGATCGGTGTGGTCCGGAAGCAGACGCGTGACGGTCCGGGCGCTGGTCGTCCTGCTCGCGTTCACCGCGGTGCAGCCCGTTCTCTCGGCGATGCCTGCGACTCCTGTCGCGTCGGCGCAGGGCGCCCCGGTCGGGGAGGTGCCCGTCCAGGCCACCGGGTCGGCCGAGGGCCGGTCGCACCGGGCGGACTCCGACGCCACGGCCGGACCCGAGGACGGTCCCGCACGCGGACCCGGCCGCGGTGAGGGCGAGCTCCCCCTCGACGAACGGCCCAGGCCCGAAACCGGGACCGAGCCGGACCAGCCGCGCACCCAGGTCACCACCGGTGCCGCGCCGACGGTCGCCGGCAGCTCCTTCGACCCGCGCTTCAGCCGCGAAATCGTGACCGAGCGCGATGCCCGTACCAGGGTCTACGCCAACCCCGACGGGACCCGGACCGCGCAGATCAGCGCCCAGCCGGAGTTCTACCGCACCCCCGAGGGCAGTTGGGAGCCCATCGACACCACGCTGGTGGACGACGGTGCCACCGTGCGCAACAAGGCCGCCGCGATCGGCCACCGCTTCGCCAAGAACGCCGATTCCCGGTCGCTGGGCGAATACCGCGTCCGAGACGGCGTGTCGGTGGGCTTCGGCGTGGCCGGCGCGGCACCGGTCACCGGCCGCACCGCCGACGACCTGATCAACTACGGCAACATCCGGTCGCACTCCGACATCGAACTCCAGTCAACGCCCACCGGCATCAAGGAAACGATCGTCCTCAAGTCCAAGGACGCGCCGACCGAGTGGGAGTTCCCACTGGAACTCAACGGGTTGAGCGCCTCGCTCGACGAGTCGGGATCGGTGCTGTTCAAGGACGGTTCGGGTGAGGTCAAGGCGAAGATCCCGCATGGTTTCATGGAGGACTCCGCCTTTCCCGAGGCCGGCACCGGCGCGTACTCGGCGGGCGTCACCTACCGGCTCGACGAGCGCGACGGGAAAACCGTGCTGCACGTGGGCATCGACAAGGCGTGGGTGAACGACCCGGCGCGGGTGTACCCGATCAAGGTGGACCCGAGCGTGGAGGATCGGCAGGTCGACGCTTCCACGTTCGTGCAGACCGGCTTCGTCACCCCGCAGTACTCGATGGCCGAACTGCGTGCGGGCACCTGGGACGGCGGCTACAACAAGGCCGCGACCTACCTCAACTTCGGCAGCGTCTCCTCGCGGTTCGCCGGCCAGTACATCCTGGGCGCCCAGCTGTGGCTGGCCAACATCCACTCGTTCTCGTGCAGCCCGCGCGATGTGAACGTCCACCAGGTAACCCAGCCCTGGTCGGCCGACGGTATCGCCGGGTTCCCCGGGCCCGGCTACGGCGCGCTGGTGGGCTCGGCGAACTTCTCCTACGCCTACAGCTACGCGGGCAGCACGTGCCCGGACCCGCAGTGGGCCGGCATCCCGCTCAACCAGGCCGGCCGCGACCTGGTCAACTCGTGGGCGCACGGCGGGGCGAACCACGGTCTCACGGTCCGCGCGTCGGAGTCCGACAGCTACGCGTGGAAGAAGTTCGCCAGCCGCAACAGCGCGAACCCGCCCCAGCTCTCGGTCACCTACAGCCCCTACTGGGCCACCTACCAGGTCGCGCAGGGCATGACCACGCCGATCTCGTCCACTCAGGACGGTGTCATGCCGGTGACGGTCACCAACTGGGGCAAGGACGTCTGGACACCGGGCAACAACTACCAGCTGACCTACCACCTGTACGACGCGAACGGCGTCGAGCAGCCGCAGTCCGCCACCTACCACGTGGCCATGCCCTACAACGTCGGCTACGGCCAGTCCGCCACGATCAACATGCCGATCAAGAAACTCGCGCCGGGCAACTGGACGATCCGCTTCGACATGGACCGCTACGGCACCACCATGTTCGCCTCCCAGGGCGTACCCACGTCGGGCACGGTGGCGATCACGATCGGCGACCAGTACCCCATCATCGACTCGATGTCGCCGCCGTCGGGCGACGCGGTCGGCACGCTCACCCCGGTCCTGTCGTTCCGGGGGCACGACCCGGACAACTACCCGTCGCTCGGCACGGCCGGCAGGTTCTGGGTGTACAACGCCAACGGCACCCAGATCGCCGACTCCACCTGGATCGGCGACGGCAACAGCAGCGGCTTCTGGGGCCGGATGACATGGCAGATACCCACCGGGACGCTCCAGTGGGGACAGACCTACCGCTGGGCGGCGAGCATCGGCAGTTGGGGGAACAACGGCCCGGTGGTCGACGGCGGCACCTTCACCACCGTCATCGACCAACCCGCCCTGCTCAGCCACGCCGGTGCGGCGGCGGTCGAGGCCGGTCGCGGGTTCGACCCGGCGACCCGCAACTACACCACGGCCGCGACCGACGCGGTGGTGAAGACCGTCGGGCCCGACCTTTCCGTCGTCCGCACCTACAACAGCGTGGACACCCGCACGAACCTCGCGTTCGGAGCCGGCTGGTCGACGCGCTACGACACCGGAATCGTTCCCGACAACGACGGCAGCGGGAATGTCGTCGTCACCTACCCGGACGGCCAACAGGTCCGGTTCGGCGCGAACGGGAACGGGACCTTCACCGCGCCCCAGGGACGGTTCGCGACGTTGACCACCGTGCCGGGCGGCGGATGGAAGCTGACCGACAAGTCCGCCACCACGTACCTGTTCGACAGCGCGGGAAAGCTGCTCTCGCTCACTGACGGCTCCGGCCGTTCGGTCGTCCTCGCCTACAACTCGGGGCGTCTGGCCACCGCGACGAACGCGCAGGGCGGACGATCTCTCCGATTCCAGTGGACCAACAACCACGTGACCGCCGTGACAACGGACCCGGTCGACGGCACGGGCACCGAGCAGACCTGGCGCTACACCTACGACGGCTACCGGCTGACCAAGGCGTGCGACCCGACGAACGCCTGCACCACCTACGACTACGACCCGGCCACGGCCTACCAGACCCGGGTGCGCAACAACTCGCGCGACTACTGGCTGCTCAACGATGCAGCCAGCGGTCAGACCGCTGCCAACCAGATCGCGGGTCGGCCGGCACTGACCTACAACAACGTCACCTCGTCCACCGACAACCCGTTCGGCACGTCGGGCACGCCGGCCGCGGTGTTCAACGGCACCAGCGCGCGGATCTCCGGCAACGCTCTGACGACAGCCGTGGGCGAGCACGGGATGCTCCGCTACAGCCTGTGGTTCAAGACCAGCGCCACGGGAGGTGTCCTGCTCGGCAACTCGCCCACCGCCTGGGGAGGGGCCAATCCCGCCACCCCGTACCCGGTGGTCTACGTCGGCACGGACGGCAGGCTGCGTGCGAGCGGCGGGTCCGCCGCGTCGACCACCCGCGTCGACGACGGCAAGTGGCACCACCTCGACCTGCTGCTGAAATGGGCCGCCGGCCCCGCGGCCGACCTCGTCCTGGACGGTGCCGTCGTGACGTCCTGGAGCAGCGCGTGGGCTGCGGGCAACCCGAGCTTCTTCCACGTCGGCGGCGGCCCGTCGAAGTCGACCTGGCCCTCCGCCCCGTCGGCTCCCTGGAGCTTCTTCCACGGCTCCATCGCCCACCTCTCGGTCACCACGAACTCCACGGACCACTCGTCGCCCCACCAGGCGGCCATGACCTGGCGGCTGCGGGCGATCACCGACCCCGGTGGCCGCAAGACAGCCGAAGTGACCTACGAGTCGGACGGCACCGGCCAGGTCCAGCGCGTCGTGGACCGCAACGGGGGCGTCTGGCAGGTCCAGCGGGCCACGGGTCACGCGGACACCCCGTTCTGGCGCAAACCCCGACAGAGCGACTACCAGACCCGGTTGACCCAGGCGGACTCCGGCTGGTTCGCCGGCAGCAACAAACCCTCGACCGCGCGCGGGCTCAACCCGGTACCGACCTACGGCACCGGCTGGACCACCACGGGCACCGGCCCGTTCGGTGAGACGGTGGCCATGCCCAGCGGGCAGAAGCCCGTGTTCCCGGGCTCATACATCGCCGGAGCGCACACCAAGTCGGTCGAGCTGTGGTTCAAGACCACCACCACGACCGGCGGGGTGCTGCTCGCGTCCGGGAAGAACGACGCCGCGCACGCCGACCAATCGCAGACGGTGCCGATCCTGTACGTCGGTACGGACGGCAAACTGCGAGGCAGGTTCCGCAACGGCCAACTGGCCGCGATCACCACGACCAATCCGGTCAACGACGGCAACTGGCACCACGTGGTGCTGGCCGCCGGCGGCGGCAGCCAGACGCTCTACCTGGACGGCACGGCGGCCGGCACCCAGTCGGGCGCGATCTGGAGCTCCGACGCGCACCTGTTCGTCGGCCACGGCCGGGTGGACGGAGCCGACTGGCCGGTCAAGCCCACTGACACGGCGGGCAAGTTCGCGGGCTCGCTCACCCACCTGGCCTTCTACCGGCGGGCACTGACCTCCGGGCAGGTCGGGGCGCACTACGCCGCCCGCACCACACAGGCGGCCTACCAGACCGCAGTGCGCGCCGATGTCCCGCACCACGTGTGGACCTTCGGCCCGCCCCTGCCCAACATCGATCAGCAGGTCGGCCTCGCCACGTTCACCTCGGTAGCCCTGGACACCGTCCCGCTGACCGAGAACGGCCCCTCCGGGACCTTCAACGGCACGACCTCGCACGTCCGGCTTCCCGAATACCACCTGTCGGGCCGCTCCGAACTGTCGGCGGACCTGTGGTTCAAGACCGGATCGAACGCCGGCGGCGTTCTGCTGGGCACGGCCGACCGCGTCATCGGAGACGGCACCCCACAGGCGGGCAGGGCGATCCTCTACGTCGGGACGGACGGCAGGCTGCGCGGCCGGTTCGGCGCGGGCACCGAGTTCCTGGCCGGCACCGACCGTGTCAACGACGACCAGTGGCACCACGTCGCACTGGTGGGCAGGGGCACCGGCCAGGTCCTCTACCTGGACGGCCAGTCCGTCGGCTACCTCTCAGGCGGCTATTCCGACGGCGAGCGCCACGTGTTCGCCGGCGCGGGCTGGTTGGCGGGAGGCGACCACCCGGCCCGGCCCGCCGACGACTGGGGCCGCTTCCACGGCACGCTGTCCGAACTGGCCTTCCACTCGCGGCCGCTGACCGGGGCGGAGGTGATGGACACCTATCGCGCCGGCCGTGCCGACGCCCACCAGGTCAAGGTGACCGACCCGGCGGGCAGATCCATGGTGTACGGGTTCGACCACGAGCGCGGTGACCGGCTGATCCACAAGTCCGACGCCAACGGCGACCTGCGGTACTTCCAGTACGACACCCGGGGCTTCCTCGCCAGGGTGACCGACGCCAACGGCCACTCGATCGTCACCGGGCACGACGCGCGGGGCAACATGGTGTCGCAGACCACGTGCCGCACCCGCACCCGGTGCCACACCGCCTACTTCGGCTACCACCTCAACCCGGCCGACCCGGCCGACCCGCGCAACGACCTGCTGGTCACCGCCCGCGACGCCCGTTCCGCGGACAAGGACGACACGTCGTTCCTGACCAGGTACGCCTACACCGCCGGCGGAGACCTGGCGAGCGTGACCGGTCCCGGTACCGCAGCTTCCCCGGAAGGGACGGTCACCGCCAACCAGTACACGACAGGTTCCGACGCGGTGCCCGCGCACGCGGGCACCGGGTTCCAGCCCGCAGGGCTGTTGGCCTCCACCACCAATCCCGCAGGCGGGGTCACCTCCTACGCCTACAACCGCTTCGGCGACCTGGCCGAGACGACCGACCCGGCGGGCAAGAAGGTCCGGTTCGCCCACGACGGCCTGGGCCGGCCGATCAGCGAGACCGTCCTGTCATCCGCGCTGCCCGGTGGCTCGGCGACGACGACCACGACCTACGACGGCGCGTCCCGCGTCCTCACCACCACCGCTCCGGCCACCACCGACGCGGTGACCGGCACCGCCCACCAGGCCCGCACCACCAACACCCACAACCCGGACGGGACACTCGCCTCCGCGACCCGTTCGGACGTCGCAGGCAACGACCTCGCCCGTGTCACCGCCTACGGGTACGACGACCGGGGCCGGGTGGCGTCGGTGACCGACGCGGAGAACGGCGTCACCCATTATGCCTACGACAGCCTCGGCAACGTCACCAAGGTGACCGGGCCGATGGGCAACGAGACCGTCCACACCTACACACCGGTCAACCAGTTGGCCACCACCACGGTCAAGGGTTTCGACGGCGACGGCGCACCCGCGCGTGACGTCGTGACCGAATCCCGGGCCTACGACCCGGCGGGCCGCCTCGCGTCGGTGACCGACGCGATGGGCCGCACCACGGGCTACCGCTACTTCGACGACGGCCTGCTCGCCTCCACCGCCCGCACCGGTTTCCGCAATCCCGACGGCAGCAGACGCGACATCACGCTGTCCACGCACGCCTACGACGGCGCGGGCAACGAGACCCGCGTCGAAACCGGTGGCGTGGTCACCGAGCGGACGTGGGACGCGGCGGACAACCTGATTCGCTCCGTCGGCGACCCCTCGGGCGCGGCCCGTTCGACGAGCGTCGAATACGACGCTCAGGGCAATCCGGTCAAGGTCACCCGCACCGACGCCGCCGCCACGGGAACCGAGGTCGCCGAACTCGGCTACGACCCGGTGGGCCGGCCCGTGCGCCGAGCCGTCCGCAACGGCGCCCAGTGGCTGGTCACGACCACGATCCGGGACCAGTCCGGCCTGCCCACCGCCGTGACCGAACCACGCGGCAACGCGCCGGGTGCGACGGCTGCGGACTTCACGGCGAGCTTCGCCTACGACCCGCTCGGCCGGGTCGTGTCGCAGACCGCGCCGCCGGTGTCGGTCGAAGCCAACGGCGCGGCGGCGACCACCGCCCGCCCGGTCACCACGACCGGCTACAACACCTTCGGCGAGACCGTCGCCGCGAAGGACGCGAACGGGAACGTCACCACCACCGCCTACGACAAGGTCGGCAGGCCGACGGCCACGACCCGGGCGGCCTACACCGCGCCTGGCGGCACGCCGGTCACCTCGACCACCACCAGCGCCTACGACAAACTCGGCCGCCTCACCTCGGAGACCGACGCGGCGAGCGGGGTCACCACATACGCCTACGACGTGCTGGGCAACCGGACCCGGCGGACCGACCCGGCCGTGGGCACCGCTCCGGCAGGCGTGTCGACGTTCCGCCACACCCCGCTGGGCGAACTGCTCGGCGCGACCGGGACGACCGGCGCGACCCTCTCGGCGACCTACGACGACCTCGGCCGTGAGATCACTTCGACCGTGCACGAACGCCATCCGGCACCCGGCCGGAACCTGACGACCAGGACCTCCTACAACGACTCCGGCACCGTCGCCTCGGTTAAGGGCCCGCACGGCGCGCAGGTCGAGTACGGCTACAACGGTCTCGGCGAGCGGGTGTCCACGAAGGACCCGGCCGGCAAGATCACCACCGCTTCCCACGACTTCGCCGGCCGGGTCGTCCGGGTCACCGATCCGCTGGGGCTCAGAGTGGACACCGCCTACGACCCGGCCGGACGGGCGGTCGGCAGCTCGTGGCTCTCCGCCGCCGGCCAGGTGCTGCGGACGGCTTCCACAGGCTACGACGCCGCCGGCAACACCGTCTCACAGACCGACGGCGAAGGTGCCGTGACCACGTGGCAAGTGGACGCGCTCGGCCGCCGGAACTCGGAGACCGAACAGGTGTCGGCCACGGCGTCGATCACCACCGCGTTCGGCTACGACGCCGCCGGAAACCAGACCCGGTTCACCGACGGCAACGGCAACATCACGACCACCTCGTACAACACGTGGAACCTGCCCGAATCGGTCGTCGAACCGGTCACCGCGGCCCACACGGCCGCGTCCAACCGGACCTGGACGACCGGTTACGACAGGATGGGACGACCGACCCGCCTCGCCCAACCCGGTGGCGTGGTGCGCGAACGCACCTACGACGTACTCGGCAACCTCACCCTGGAGACAGGCTCCGGAACCAGCGCAACCACCCGTGAGCGGGTGCTCGGCTACGACAACGCGGGCCGGCTGACCTCGGCGAGCGCCGGGACGGGTACGAATGCCTACAGCTACGACGACCGCGGCAACCTGCTGTCCATGACCGGCCCGTCGGGCGACGGCAGCTACACCTACGACGACGCAGCCAGGCTCGTCCGTCGTGTCGATGCCGCCGGCACCGCCGAGTTCACCTACGAGTCCACCGGTCGTCTCAAGACGGCGATCGACCCGCGCACCGGCCTGACCGCCACCTACACCCACGACGACGCGGGCCGTACAACCGGCGTCGGCTACGGCACGGGCAACGGCAGCCGCAGCTACGCCTACGACGACCTCAACCGGGTGGTCGCGGACACAGTCAGCAACCCGTCCGGCCAGGCGACCGCGTCGATCGCCTACGGCTACGACAAGAACGACCGCCTCACCACCAAGGCCACCACCGGCCTCGCCGGTGCCGGGACCAGCACCTACACCTACGACAAGGCCGGTCGCCTGACCAAGTGGGACGACGGGACCAATCCCGTCACCTACACGTGGGACGACAACGGCAACCGCCTGTCCGCCGGTACCGTCACCGCGACCTACGACCAACGCAACAGACTGCTCACCTCGGGGAATTCGACATTCGACCACACCGCCCGCGGCACCCTCCAGTCCACGACCACCGGCGGCACGACGGTCAACCACCAGTACGACGCGTTCGACCGGCTGATCACCGACGGCACCGCCGGCTACGCGTACGACAGCCTCGACCGACGCATCGGGACCGGAATCGCCTACGCCGACCAGAGCAATGCGCTCGCAGCGGACGGCACCGGCCTGTACAGCCGCCTGCCCGGCGGCGACCTGCTCGGCATCACCCAGGGCGGCGCGAGCGGCCTGGCCTACACCGACCGGCACACCGACCTGATCGGCACCTACACCGCCCAGGGCGCGGTCGCCAGTTCCGCCGCTTACAACCCGCACGGCCAGATCACCGCACGCACCGGAGCCACCCACGCCCTCGGCTACCAGTCCGGCTGGACCGACCCGGTCACCGGACGCGTCAACATGGCCGCCCGCTGGTACACCCCCGGCACCGGCACCTTCGCCGGCCGCGACGACATCGCCGGCCCCTCCGGACCCGGACACAGCGGTCACAACCGGTACGCCTACGTCCTCGGAGACCCGCTCAACCAGACCGATCCGACCGGGCGCTGGGGCCACTGCGTGATCGCAGCCGGGGCCGGATCGGCCGTACTGCCCGGAGCGGGAACCGTCGTCGCCGGCGGCGGCTGTGTCGCGGTGACCAGCCTCATCCTCCTCGGCGGAATGCTGGCGGGCATCGGTGCGTCGGTGTCCGCCGACGCACCGGTCCGACCGCCCGCGCCGGCCCCGAACGGGACCGGGTGGCGACCCGACGGCGTGGAGAACACGCCGGGCTGCCGGGCTACCCACTGCGGCCAGTCGACCCCGAAACCCCCGCGTCCCAAATGCCCCATCACGGTGTGCGTCCCGCCCAGACCCCCGGCACCGTCCGACACCGGCACACCGTGCCGCGCGGGTGAATGCCGCGTCACCCCTCCGGGCCCGAGCCCGGAGGAAGCGCGCCGCATCGAAGCCGCCGCGCGCATCCTCGCCAACGCGATGACGCCGTTGCCCCGCAACCCCTCGGGGCCCGTCCTGGCCCCTGAGATCCGCAAGCTCATCGAAGACGCCGGCAAGGTGGTCGCGTCCGTCGTGGGCGGTCAGACCGACGACCAGGGCACACCGCAGACCCAACCCGGCGACGGCGGCGCGCCCAGGACCCCACCGACCGGCACCGACGACCCCGACGAGCGCTGCCGCCAGAACTGGCAGCACTACGAGGACCAGGAGGAAGTCTTCTGGAACGACGAACCGGGGGAGCGGTCCACCGGGGCACTGGCGTGCGTCGCCACCGTCAACAAGGCCAAACGCCCGAAGCTCGGCCTGGACCCGTTCGGGCTGGACACCTCCAAGGGCATGGCGCGCTGTCACCTGATCGGGCACAAGCTCAACGGCTCGAACACCGACCCCCGCAACTTCGTGCCGTGCTACCAGGACCCGACCAACAACTCCTGGATGTACCACAACGTCGAGGCGAAGATCGCCGAGCAGGTCGACGGCGGCAACCCCGTGCTCATGGGCGTCAAACCCGTGTACGCGGACCTCTCCAACCCGATCCCGACCTCGATCAAGATCGCGGCCATCGGCAACGACGGCTGGACTTGTATCGTCGACATCCCGAACACCACCAAGGCGGGAGTAGCGGCCAATGGCACCACGTTCACAGGCTGTTGACGCCCTGGTCGACCTCATCGGCTGGTCGGGCCGTCCGCGCTACATACAGGACTGGACGGTCACCGAGAAGCTGTTGGGCCTGGTGCTGCCCCAGGATTACAAGGAACTGCTCGACACGGTCCCGGTGGGGAAGTACGCGGGAACGGTGCTGCTCACCCCGCCGACCACCGCGGGCGAACAGGGCGACCTGCTCGCCCTGTTCCGGGAGGCCATGCTCCGGTTGACCGACGGGCGCAGGCACCCGTACCGCGCCTATCCGGAGCTGCCCGGCCTGATCCCGTGGGCCAAGTTCAGCCACCCGATGGGAGGCCAGCTGTTCTGGCGGGCGGACCGGGACGACCCCGACCTGTGGCCCGTCGTCGCGTGGGGAGCGGACGGCAGTTGGGAGGAGTACGACGTCGGTGTCGCGCAATTCCTGACCGCGGTGGTCGACGGCGCACTGCCCGGCTCCGTCGTGTCCCGCAAGGCGGGTGCACCCGCCTACCGGACCTTCCAGGACCTGCCCGGCGCACCGAACAACACAGGCGGGTAGTCGTGCGCGACAGGGTGCGCCGCCTCGCGGACGCCACGGGGTGGCTCGGCCGGTCGTACGTGACCACACCATGGGACGAGGTGCACGCCAAGCTGGGATTCGAGTTGCCGTCCGACTACCGGCGGTTGTTGGAGGTGTTCCCGCCAGGCACGTTCCACGCGCCGGACCACCACGCCGAGGTGATCGTGCAGCCGCCGTACCTGCTCGATGGCCGTCCGGACCACCTCACCCAGTTCGAGGCGGAAATCGCCGAGGCCGAGCAATGGCGCGAGCGACATCCGGAAGACGTTCCGGCACGGCTCGTCCCGTGGGCGCGCTCGGGCCGGCCAGGACTGTTCTGGGTCGGCCGCTCGTCGGACCCGGAACAGTGGACGGTCGCGGTGTCCAACGGGGGTGTGTGGCGCTACGACGACGAACCCGTCGTGGAGGAATTCGACTGCGGCGCGGTCGAATTCCTCCACCGCCTCGTCACCGGCCGACTGCGGAGCAGAATACTCAGCCCAATCAATTCCCGCTCGATCAGAACCCGGCCGCTGTTCGAGCCCGTGGACGAAAGAGAATGGCAGCGCTTCTCGGACACGCGCTCACCACAAGTCCGCAAGATCTCGCTCCGCGGCTATGCCTGACCACTTCAGCTTTCTAGCGTTCCGTGCAATCGGCGAGCGACTCGACGTGGAGACGAAGCCCGCAGCGAGCCATTAGGAAGCGATCATGGATGCGGTCGATGTGATGGGGATCAGAGAAGCGTTCGGGCCTCCCGAGCCTGCCTGACCGCGTGGTTGGCATTGTTCGAGACACCGACCTGAGATTTCGCTCGGTATGCCTACCGCCCTCATTTGCATGGTTCTGCCGGAAATTTGGCCGATGATGGCGGAGATGGCAGCGCGTTCCTTTGGGTGAGCTGTCGGAAGCGACTCGGACCCGGCGGCGATCTCGGCGAAGGTCAGCTGACCCAATACGCGTAAGCGCCAGAAACTTCGTCTCCTGGAACGTGGACGCGACGGTCAGTGAGTGCGACTGGATGATGTACCGGACCGGGATGATCGACTGCCAATGCATCGTGGTTTCTTCTCCGCACGACGGTTCAGCATCACCCCGTCCCTGGTCGACAGGCCGCGCACGCCTTATGGGGCGGCCAGTGGCGCGACGAAATCGGCCGGATCGGGAGTGTCCGGTGGGGCCGACGACAACTCCTCGGTACCGGGCACACGGACGGAAATGGTGTTGATCGCCATTCGGGCGGCGAACCTCTTCGGGTGCGGCGAAACGCCACCCCCGAACCGCTCGCAACTGAGGGCGGCGAAGTGGACTCGCGGGCTGGCGGACGACAGGAGTACGCGCCACGACCACCAGCGAGGTCAACGCCGGCGGCGCGGCGGCCAAAGGATCGGTGCCGGACACCGAACCAGCGGCAGACCTCGCCGAGACGAACGCACCGCGCGGCCGATGAGCGCAAGCAGGCCCAGCGCCAGCCCTGCCAGCGCCGTACTCGGTGCTCGGTGCGATTTCGGCAGGTGATGGATCCGTGGCACGCTGAGGAACTGGTCACGACCAGGTAGTGTCGTGAGTCGGTAGTTCGTTGGCAGTAGGCGGCGAGGGTGTCGAGGATGTCGTCGGCTGCCTTGGTCCAGACGAAGGGCTTGGGTCGGCGTTCCACTCGTTGATCCAGCGGCGGACGTCGGCTTCGAGTTCGGTCACCGAGCGGTGGGCGGAGCGGCGCAGTTTGCGGTTTGTCAGCTCGGCGAACCAGCGTTCGACCAGGTTGAGCCAGGAGGCGCTGGTCGGGGTGAAGTGCAGGTGGAAGCGGGGATGTCGGATCAGCCACTGTTTGACCTGCGGGGTCTTGTGGGTGGCGTAGTTGTCCAGCACCAGGTGCAGCTCCAGGTCTTTCGGCACGGCGGCGTCGATCAGCTTCAGGAAGCGCAGGAACTCCTGGTGGCGGTGGCGTCGGTAGTGCTGGGCGATGACCGAGCCGCTGGACAGGTCCAGGGCGGCGAACAGGCTGGTGGTGCCGTGCCGGATGTAGTCGTGGGTCCTCCGCGCCGGCGTGGTGGGCATCATGGGCGGGATCGGCGTGGTGCGGTCGATCGCCTGCATCTGCGACTTCTCGTCCACGGCGAGCACGAGCGCGTTCTCCGGCGGGGCCAGGTGGAGGCCGACGACGTCGCGGACCTTGTCCACGAACAGCGGGTCGGTCGACAGTTTCCAGGTCTGCACCGCGTGCGGCTTGAGTCCGAAGGCCCGCCAGATCCGGGAGACCGCGGACTGCGACATGCCCGTGGCCGCGGCCATCGACCGGGTCGACCAGTGCGTGTCCCGACCCGGCGTCTCCTCCAGGGTTCTGGTGACGATCTCCTCGACCCGGTCGTCGGTGATGACGCGGGGCCGGCCCGGTCGGGGCTCGTCGGACAACCCGTCGATCCGGTCGGACACGAACCGGGAACGCCACTTCGACACCGTCGCCCGCGACACGCCCAGATCGGCGGCGACCTGCCCGATCGTGCCGCCCTCCGCACACCGCAACACGATCCGGGAACGGGACGCCAACGCCTGTGCCGTCTTGCGCCGCCGGGACCACCCGGTCAACACCGAACGCTCCTCGTCGGACAGCACCACCGGGACAAGCTTCGGGCTCGGCACAAAGCCAGCCTTCCGACTAGCTGCGAACTAACGACTCAGGACACTAGAACGGCGGGCCGACCCCCGCAGCGCTGGGACCTGCCTCCCAGTGGGGACCGCAGCACGAGGCGACTCGGGCCTGTCAAACGAGCGGTGTAACTCGGGTTGAAGGGGGTTACTTGCGTCCGGCGGCCAGGCGGCCGTCGAAGGCGATCTCGAAGGCATTCAGGGCGGGCTTCCAGCGCATCATCCAGCGTTTGCGTCCGGTGCCGGTCGGGTCCAGGCTCATGATCGCCAGGTAGACGCATTTGAGCGCGGCCTGGTCGTTGGGGAAGTGGCCGCGGGCCTTGACCGCGCGGCGGATGCGGGCGTTGACCGACTCGATGGCGTTGGTCGAGCAGATCACCCGCCGGATCTCGACGTCGAAGGCGAGGAAGGGCACGAACTCGGCCCAGGCGTTGTCCCATAACCCGACAATGGCTGGATAGCGGGCGCCCCACTCCTGCGTGAACTCGGAGAACCGCTCTTTCGCGGCGGCCTCGGTGGGGGCGGTATAGACGGGTTCGAGGGCCTTGGCGATGGTGGCCCCGTGCTGGCGGCCGGCGTAGCGGAAGCTGTTGCGCAGCAGGTGCACGACGCAGGTCTGCACGACCGTGCGTGGCCAGACGGTGGTGACCGCGTCGGGCAGGCCGGTCAGTCCGTCGCAGACCACCATGAGCACGTCGGCGACGCCGCGGTTGCGCAGCTCGGTGAGCACGTGCAGCCAGTATTTGGCGCCCTCGCCGCCGTCGCCGGCCCACAGCCCGAGAATGTCGCGGTGCCCTTCGGTGGTCACGGCCATCGCCATGTAGATCGGCCGGTTGGCGACCTGGCCGTCACGGATCTTGACGTGCACGGCACCGATGAACACCACCGGATAGACGGCGTCGAGGGGCCGGTTCTGCCACTCGACCATGCCCTCGACCACCTTGTCGGTGATGGTCGAGATCGTCTGCCTCGACACGTCGGCGCCGTAGACCTCGGCCAGGTGCGCGGAGATCTCGCCCGTGGTCAGGCCCTTGGCGGACAGCGAGATGACCATCTCGTCGACGCCGGTGAGGCGCTTCTGCCGCTTGGCCACGATCCGCGGCTCGAACTCGGCGTTGCGGTCACGCGGCACGTCAATCTCCACCGGCCCGACATCGGTGAGCACGGTCTTCGAGCGGACGCCGTTGCGCGAGTTCCCGGTCCCGCGACCAGCCGGATCGTGCTTGTCATAGCCCAGGTGGTCGGTGATCTCGCCCTCCAGCGCGGACTCCAGCAGCCGCTTGGTCAGAAGCTGGAGCACCCCGCCCTCACCGGTCAGCTTCAACCCACCGGCCCGGGCCCGGCTGACCAACCGGTCGACCAACTGCTCATCCAAGCCGTCCAGAGCGGTCTCGGGCTTGGCGTCCTCAGCGTGCTCCACGCCGGACATCATCTCGGTCATCAGGTGCGCATCCTTGATCAGGAGTTACACCACTCGTTTTACAGTCCCCAACACTGTCGGGGCAGCACCAGCGGACACCGACTGTCGGTCGTGGGCGAGCAGGAGCAGCGGGTGACGAGGTCGATCACCTGGTGGTGGTGGCCGGCGAGTGCGGTGGTGGTGACGGTGTCGACCAGGGTGTCGCGGTGTCGGGCGATCCAGCCGGTGATGCGCACGTCGGTGAGTGGCGGGATGGTGAGCAGCGGTCCGAGGGTGGGGTCGTGCAGCGCGCGGTGCAGGAGCAGGTCGAGTCGGGAAGTGGCCGGGGTGCGGTGGGTGATGCGGCGGTAGCCGTCGTGGAGCAGGGTGAGCAGGAGCGGGGCGGGCGGCAGGATCAGGCGCGGCATGCTGTTCGTGGAGCTGCTCTCGTGACAAGGGCTGGTGTGCGGGGAGTGGCGCCCGAGCGGTATCGGCACCGGTCGCCCGGCTAACGCACCAGGTCGTGGGCTGGTGGGAGCTGGTCGCGGTCGACGGGTGCGGCGGCGCACAGTGCGGTGCAGGCGAACGCGCATGACTGCGCTGCGCAGCGGATTCTGGTGGATCCGGGACTGCTGTCGTGGCGTGGTCCGGTGGGTGCGCGGCGTATGGCGCCGCTGCGTCGCATCAGCCGCAGGACGGTGGAGGCGCTGACGCCGAACCGGTCGGCGATCGGCTTGCAGGCCTGGGCCCGCCGGTAGAGGGCGAGGGCGGTGGCGCGTTCCTGCGGTGTGAGGCTCCTGCCGCGGCCTGCGGCGGGTCGGATGGTGATGCCTGCTTCGGTGAGGACTCTGGTGACGGTGCTGTGGGAGCGGTCGACCCCGGCGGCGACCTGCCCGACAGTCGGCCACCTGCCGTGGTCTGCCCGGGTGGTGTACAGCTCGACGATCCGCTGGCGCAGGGCGAGGGTCATGGCGCGGTGCCGGATACGGGGTGCTCGGTGGGTGTCGAGGACGGTGACGACGGCTGTGCGGGAGCAGCCCAGCCGGCGGCTGAGGGCCTCGACGTTGACCACGGTCCCGGCGGCGTGCGCTGCGGCGGCCTCGCGCAGGACCAATGCTCGCTCCCGCGCTGCGAATCTCGCCGCCGGTTGCAGTCGTTCGCGGTAGACCTGTCGTTGCACGGTGGTCAGGTGGCGGCCCAGGACGAGGGCGATGTCGCGGGCGCTGAACCTCGGCCGTCCGTGCCGGTCGCGGCAAGCCGACAAATGGCGGACGACGTCCTTCTCCGCCTCGGTCATCCGCACGCTGCGCGGTTCGCGCCCCTCGTTGCGGCACAGGGTGCGCACGGTGCTCTCGTCGCAGCCCACCAGCGCGGCGATGGCCGGTGGGGTGTGGATCGCCCGGCCTCGCGTGTCGCGGATTTTGGCCAGCGCGCGGATGGTGTTCTTGTCCTGCTCGGTCAGTCGTTTCCGGCGGCCCGGCGCGGTGCCGGTTGCTTTGCGCCTGCCGGTACCGGCGGGGCTCCGGCCGGTACCGCCGGAGCTGCCGATCGCGGTCAGGACTGTGACATTCGGCGGACGTTGACTGTCCGAAGTAGAGTCGAATCCCTGGCGGGGTGTGGTGAGCACCGTGCTGCTCCTTTCGTCGGTGCCGGGACGGGTGCTGGGGTCAGCCGGGTGCGTGGTGGTCGTCGGCGATACGCCGCAGCAGGTCTTCGAGTCGTTCGCCGTGGAGGGCGAGTTGGTCGAGGCGGTCGAACAGGGTCAGGTACTCGCGGACGTCGTGGGGGTCGGTGATGGTGGCGTTGCCGGTCAGCACGCTCAGGGTCACCACCCGCTCGTCGTAGACCTGGAAGTTGTGCAGCGCGACCGGGCTCCCCTCCGCCGTCCACGGCACGACGCCGAGGGTGACGTTGGGGCGGCGCATGGTGCGGGTGAGGTGGTCGATCTGCTGCCGCATGAGGCCGGCGGGGCCCGGCCGCCATCGCAGCGCGCTTTCGGCCAGCAGGAACACGAAGCGCCTGTCGGGGTCCTCCATCTGTCGTCGCCGCGCGCGCAGGGACGCCGTCGCCGTGCGGAGTTCGTGCGCGGGGGCGGGGTGGAGCACGAGCTGCAGGTAGTTCTCGCTCTGCAGCAGGGTGGGAATCCCGGCGTTGTGGAAGATCCGGCTCGTGGTGGCGTTGGCCTCGATCCGCGTGGTCTCCTGCTGGTGGCGGTGGCCGCCCCGGTGCAGCATCACCCGGCGGAGGTCGCCTTCGGCGTGGAGGCGGCGCGTCAACCCGACCAGTTCGGTCCTGGTGTGCTTGGTCGCCGACAATTCGGCTACCAGGCGTTCCACGTCGGCCATGGACGGCAGCAGCAGCCCGTTCTCGATCTTCGACAGCTTCGACTGGCTTATCCCGACGGCCCGTGCGACGGCGATGCCGGTCCTTCCGGCGTCGGTGCGCAGCCGCCGCAGTTCGCGGGAGAGCCGTTCCCGGGCGAGGTGGATGCGTTCGGGTGAGGTCACGGCTGTGGTGGTCCTTCATGCACTGTGATCGGCCGGTGCGGTATCGGGTGGGAGGGGTCATGAGCCGGTGGTGCGGCCTGTCGTGAGGTGCTCGACCAGCAGGCTCCGTGCTTCGGCGGGTGGGAGTCCGTGCCGCGCCCTGGCCAACCAGGTTCGGCTGACATCGGTCAGTACGACGACGGGCGTCTGGGTGCGTCGGGTGCGGGCGGTCGCGGCGAGGTGGCGGTGGCCGTCGAGCAGTTCCAACGGCCTGCCCCGGCCGGGGAGGCGGTGCAGCAGCAGGGGGCGGCGAAGCCCGTGGGCTTCGATCGAGGCGGCGAGCCCGCCCAGATCGCCCAGGTCGCGGTCCAGATTGCGGGGGTGGGGCCGCACCATGTCGCGGTGAAGCAGGGTGACGGGCATGCCGATGCCCCACTGCGACATGGCGCGCAGTCTGACCAGCGCCCGGCTGTAGGCCACGCGGACCGCGGCGGTCGTGCTGTCGACCAGCCGGGCGATCTCGTCATGGGGCAGGTCGTGGACACCGTGCAGGAGCAGGATCCGGCGGCTGCGCTCGTCGAGGTGGGAGAGCAGCTCGGCGGCCGTGACACCGTCCCCGGCGGTGTGTCCGGCGTCGCGGTGGTGTCGGTCGAGGCGGTGGATCAGACCGGTCATGTCCTCGACGGGATGGTGCCGCCAGGTCTTGGCCGCGCGGTAGACCTCGGCCACCCGCCGTCGGACGATCACCGCGACCCAACCCTGCATCGACTCCGGCGTGTCGGCGTAGCGTGGCAGTGCGGTCAGCACCGACAGCGACGCGTCCTGCACGAGGTCGTCGTGCGACAGGTGCGCGGGCAGCGGCAGATGGCAGTACCGGCGCACCGTGGCGTGAATGAACGGCTGTAGGCGTCCGACCCGCGCGCGCAGATCGCTGTTCACTGGCTCTCTCCGGTACAGGGTTGGCCGGGCGGTGGGGGCCCGGCCTGGCGGAGGGCGGCGCCGGGCCGGCCGTGGCGCACATCGTGGAGCGTGGTGCGCCTCGGCCGCGTGGTGCCGGCCTCCGGGAGGTCGGCGGCCGGGTTCACGGCGGAGGACGGGGCCGTGGTCAGTTGGACGTCTCGTCGCCGGCCGTGGGGTCCGTGTCGTCGGTCGTGCGCCGGCTTCGTCGTGGAGGGCGGGGGTGTCGGACGCGCCAGCCGATCCAGTCGACCCTGTGGCGGATGGGCGCGTCGGCGGGGCCGCGCAGGTGGAAGCCGACCGGGAAGTCCTCGACGTGGTAGCACGTGCCTTCCTTGTGTTTGCGGGTGTCCATGCACCGTGAGGGCTGTCGGTACAGGCCGACCGGGTAGCGGAAGTCCAGCGGCCCCCGGGCCTGTCCCGGTGCGGTGGGGTCGGTGGGACGGCTGCGGTGTCGGCTGTGCAAGCGCACGACGTGCACCGCGCCGGACGGGTCGAGCACGTCGGCCCGTCGGTCGCGTCTGCGTTCGGCGGCGGGCACGTGGACGTGGTCGGTCTCGCTGATCGGGGTCTGGGTGCCGGTCAGGGCGTGCAGTTGGAACAGCGCGTAGAGCACCTGCAGCCACGCCTCGGCACAGGTGCCGGAGGTGGGTACGGGCAGTGTGTGGCCGAACCTCAACCGCCGGTGGGCGCACCAGGACACGTCGGCCTGGCCGGCTTCGCGCACGACCCGGTCGTGCAGTCCGGCCATCGTGCCCGCGGTGACGGGCAGGCCGTCGGGCCTGCGGGTGCCCACGACCAGATCGCGGTCCAGAGCCTGCCACCGGTTGGGCATGCGCGGCCGGTAGAACGACACGTCGAGATGGTCTCCCTCTGCGGTCGTCCGGCGGGCCCAGGTCGCGGCGACGACCGGTATCGGTACGTCGACGGTCGTGTCCACCCAGTCCGGCGGGGCCAGATTCAGGTCGTAGCCCAACACCGTGCCCAGGCTCGTCCGGAGCGCGCCGATGGGCTCGTCGAACACCACGAACCCCGCCTCGCCGGGGAGCACGGCCCGGTCCAGCGGCTGGTGGGCCGGAGTCCGGCCGAAATCCCGCGCCAGCGCCGACATGTCCGCATCCACCGCACACAACCGCGCACCACGCAACGTCTCCGCCTCGGCCTCGAGCACCGCGCGGGCCCGGCGCGCACGATCCTGCACGGTCCGGTGCCGCGAGTCCCTGCGCCAGAAGTCGTTCCGGGCGAACAGTCCGCCGTCGAACGCAGTCGCCCAGCCCACCATCGTCTCACTGGTGAGACCGGCCAGGATCTCCCGGCGCAGCCGGGGCAACCCGACCGGAGCAACGGCACGCCACGTCTGCGGTCGGGCCAGGTCGGTGATGAAGGAGGAGTCGCTGTCCACGGTCTCGCTGTTCCTCTGTCGGGATGGGCGTTTTGCGACGCGGCCGGTGTTCTCGAACCGGGGTGCTGCACCGGCCGCCGTCGGATGTCGAGATGGCGGACGAACGGACAGGGGTGATCGGGCGGTCACGTCGGTCGACGCCGCCACCGTGGTGGGGCGGTCGTGAAGGTCGTGACCTGAGCGGGGTGGTCCAGGGCGTGGCCGGTGACCGGTGCCGGGGGAGGGAAGGCGGGCAGGGGGTGCCAGCCCGCCTGTCGGGCGAGAGGCAGCGGGTCGGGCAGGGCCTGGTCGGGGGAGCGGGCCAGCAGCAGCACCGAGCCGGGTCGGACCGTGTGGCGCCAGGACCGCAGAACGCTGCGCAGCCGTCGGGGCCGGGGCACCAGGTCGCTGATGGTCAGGGCGTCGAGGACGACCGGACGGCCAGGATGAATCCGACGACCCGGGCCCAGCGGGTCAAGGCCGGTGACGGCCCGCCACACTCCACGCGCGTCGAAAGGGTCGGCGACCAGCACGTCCACATGGCGCCGACAGCGGGTCGCAGCCCGGGCGGCCTCGGCCAACCGGTCGTAGGTGACGACGTAGACGACCGGCACGGGCGGGTCGACGCGGGCGAGGGCGACGTGCGCAGAGCGGACGACCCGGGCGGCGGGGACTCCGGTGGACAGGTCCAGGACCTGCTCGGCCAGGCCGTGGTCGGCCAGCGCCCGCAGCACGCGTTCACGGTCGGCTTCGACGGCGCGGGCACGCGTGTCGACGGCGGGGTCCCGTGCGCGCAGGCGGGCGGACTCCACGCGGTCGACGGGACGGTGCAGCGTGCCGCCCAGCAGGTGGTTGCGGACCAGGACCGGATGCGGCCACCGGGTGCCGGATGCGTCCGACGACGCGGTGCCGGACCCGGACGCGACCGGGGCCGGGGCGGCGCGTCGCCACAGCGTGGGTGTGCGCCGTGGTGCGGGCAGCAGGTGCAGTTGACGCGCTTCGGCCCGGCCCAGGTCGGTGACCCGGTGGATGCACCGGCGCCGTGCCCCGCCCGGCTGTGTCGTGTCCCGGTGGCGGGTCACCAGCCCTGCGGCACGCAGCCGCGCCAGGTGCGGGTAGCCGGCGACCACCCCCGATCCGGTCCTGGACCGCAGTTCCGGGCCGGTCAGGCCCCGGTCGCCGGCGGCGGCCAGGACGGTCAGGATGCGGTCGGTCGTCGCGGTCACCGCCGCTCCTCCGCGTCGTGCCACGCCGGACCGTCGGACTCCGCACACACCTCGGGCAGGCCGGAGAAGTCGGGCACCGATCCGCTGGTGCGCCCGGCGCGGGCGCGGCGGCGTGGCCGGTACTCGGCGATACCCGCCACCACCGACGCCACCCGGCTGTGCAATCGCCCCACCGGGGAAGGGGTGGGGCCGTCGACGGGGGTGCCGGTGGGGGTGAGCAGGGCCGGCGGCCGGGTCGGAACCCACCCGGTGTTGCGCAGCGCCAGGTCCAGGGCCGCGGCCTTGCGGGCGGTGAACACCAGACCCAACGACGCATAGAGGATGCGTGCCGCACGGGCGGCAGTCACCTCGACGGCGGTACGGGCGTCGTCGCTGTCGTGGGTGAACACCAGCACCGACCCGTCCGGCAACGCCCGCCCCCAGGCCGACAGCACACCCTCCAGCACCGACTCGGTCGGCAAGCTCTCCCACGCGCCGCACCCGGCCAGCAGCACCACCGGCCGGCGCAAATCCAGCAGTCGGTGGCTGCGGATCGTCGCCACCACCGCGCCCGGGTTCTGCGGGTCACGCTCGACGACCCGATGACGCGTATCCCGGATTAACGCGGTCGACTGGGCCGCGGTGGCCGGATCGGGATCGACCCGCACCAACCGCACCCTCGCCCCGACCCCGGCCGTGCCGTACGGGCCGTCGGGCGTGGGCAGCACCGGGGACACGTCCACGACCTGGTCGAAACCATCGCGGTACAGCCCACGCACCGCACGGGTCAGGAACACCTCCGACGCCCGCAGGTCCGCCGCCCAACGCGGCCACTGAGAGACGAGGCTCTCCGCGAACGCCCGGTCGGCCTGGGTGTGCACGCGTCCCCGCAGCAGATAGGACGCCACCCGTGCCGGATGCGGACGTCCGCCGCGCGGGGGCCGAGGCAGTGGTGGTCTCTGGTGGGCGACGCCCATCGGCGGAACGCTCCTCGCTGCTGGTGGACGGTCGGTGGTCGGTGACGGGTGGTGCGCCGGACAGTGGCGTGTCCGGGCGGTGCCGCGGCGGGGTTTCCGGCCTCAGTCGGCGGCGTCGGTCGAGGTGTCAGTGGAGGGGTCAGGGCGTGGAAGTCGGGCCCGCAGCGTCTCGGCGTCGTCGGGTCGGCCGGCCCGCTCGTAGAGCCGGACTGCGTCGCCGTGGACGCGTCGTGCCGGTGCGGCTTGGCCCAGAGCGGCGTGGGCGTCGCCGATCAGTTCCGTGATGCGACCGAGGTGGCCCGGATCGGTGGCGGCGTCGACCCGGCACGCCGCGTCGCGCAGTCCGGTGATCGCCTCCTGCGGCTGCCCGGCGGCGATCAGCGCCCGTCCGAGCGTGGCGGCGGCACGGGCGCTCTCGCGGTGCCGCCGCGGGTTCCCGGCGATCGCGGTGACCGCGTCGCGGGCCGACCGCACCGCCGCGCGGGCGTCGCCGGCGAGCAGTTGCGTGTCGGCGATCTCGGCCCAGCGCAGACCGACCGCGGTGGCGGGTCGGGTCCGCGTGCCGCCGGGGCCGACGACGACACGGTTGCGGTCGATCTCCACCGCGGCGAACAGGTCCGCCAAGGCCAGGTCGAATCTGCCCTGCGCCCGGTGGGCACGGCCGCGCTCGGTCAGCGCGGTGGAACGCGACCAGTCATGGCCGACCCGGTCGGCCGAGGCCAGCGCCGAGCCCGCCGTCTCAACCGCCTCGTCGTAGCGGCCGAGCATGGTCAACGCATACGCCTGGCGTGCCAGCGCCGGGGCCGCGATCACCTCGGCGATGCGTCCCGCCGCCCGCTCCGCCGCCCTAACCGCGACCGCCTGCACACCCAGCAGCTCCTCGTGGCGTCCCCGGACCCGCAGCGGGGACCACGCCGCCACGGCGAACCTCCACGCCGTGTCCACATCGCCCGCGTCGAACGCGACGAGCTGGGCCGCGCCCACGGTCTCCGCCTCGGCGTCGAACCACCCGAGCGCATCGAGCTCGGTGCCGAACACCGGCACCCGCCGCGGCGCCAAAGGCCGCCACTTGCCGGGATCGAGCCGTTCGGCCACCCCGTAGAGATGCCGCAGCAGATGGTCCATCACCCGTCAGTACGAGCGCAGCCGCTCCTCGACACCGAGCCGCCCGTCCTCGGCCGCCGGATCGGCCGTCCACCGATAGCGCAGACCCGATGCGCCGGGCGGCTGCGCGAGGTCCCGCCCGGCCGTCGTGGTGTGGGGGACCAGCGCTAGCCGGCCGGCCGCGAGGAGGTGGCCGGTGGCGACCGTGGCCGCCGCCAGCGCCTCGGGACCGCCCAGCGCGGCGGCAGCCGTGTCCAGAGTGAAACTGCCGCCCGGCAACAAGGCGGCACGGGCGAGAAGAGCCGCCGCGTCACGAGAGTGAATCGGGTCGTCCATGTCCTGCCTTCCGGGATCGTCGATATTCGGTGTGGAGTTGTGGACAGCGGGGAGCGCGTGGCTCACACCGGTCCGGCCTGGGGAGGGCCGGCGCGGTGTCGACGTCGCCGCATCCGCGCTGCGACACCACGGGGAGCGTCCGCCCACCCAACTTGGCGGTCGCGGCGCGACGAGCAGGCTCCAGCGACACACACAGCAGGTGCACGCCCAGTGGGACAGCACAGAAGAAGGGCCCGAGAAGGCGATACCGGCACGCTTCCGCCCATGTCGCCCGATTGCCTGCAGAAACCGGCCTCTTGGCCGTGCAGCACCTCGACGACGTCGCCGTACCTGGTGCATCGCCAGATGCCGGACGCGGACACCGTCCCGCGACGCGACGCTTCCGCAGCCGCGCCCCGGCACGGACCCTCGAACATCCGACTTCCCGACGCTTTTTCCCTCCGACATCGGGCCGATCCGACATAGCGACGAACCGTGTGAGGGTTCCGGGCTCGCGTCTCCTGTCCTCAGATCTGGTCGTCGGCTCTCCTGCCGTGCGGCTGCTCGACCACCCGTCCCGGCAGATTCCCGTCCTCGGCGACCTCCCCGAACAGCTGCCGCAACAGGTCGGGCGGGAAGTGCGGGTTCTGCCGGAGGGCGTCGATCCCCGCGAGCCGCGCCTCGTAGCGAGTCAGGCTCGCGTCCTCGACCTCCTCCTCGGCATCAGCTTCGGCATCCAGTTCCGGCCCGAAGTCCTCGAAGCGCGAGAACCTCGCCAACAGCACCGCGCTCGACTGAAGACGCAGACCCAGCAGGTGGGCCGCCCGTCCCAACGCGACGGTGAACTCCACCGTGCTGCGTGGATCCTCCTCGGACATCAACCGCCCGAGAAAACTCGCGATTTCCGAGTTGGTGCCCGCCAAGTCGGCGGAGACCATCCTCCGTTCGTTCACAACAAGCTCCATCACAACGTCGATCGACCCTCCGGACACCCACGGTTGCCGCCGCCCACGTCTTCGAACCGCCCGGCGACCAGCCCAGGACCGGGAGCACTTGCCAGCGGAAGCAGCGCCCAGGGGCGGCCGGTCGACCGGCGAGCACAACCAGGGGGCAAGCGCGCTTTGCCAGCGGTTCCCACCCACCGGTGTTTTCGGCTGCACTCGCCCCGTCGGGATCGGACGCCAGCGTGCCCACGACCCGGTCGCGGGCTTTACGAGATGCGCGTTATTCAGTGGCTGCCCACTTACGGCGGTTGTGGTGGCACGGGATGCGGTCCAGAGGTCGTGGGGGAGCCAAGCAGACTTTCGGTGGAACGGGTGTCCGTATGAGGTGGTGCTATGCATGACCGTCTCGTCACCGATGCGGCGAATCGCCGCCTGCATCCAATCGATGAACACGATCACTTCGTCGCGGAGTTGCCGCCATTCCGGTTCCATGCACACTCGCCCGGCCGTTGGGTCGCTGGTGCGAGGCCATGGCCGACCTGCGTTCCGCGACGTGGTGTCCTGCCCGACCGAGGAAGTCGGGTGCTGGCCGCAGGACGCCTCTGGCTTCACCGCGACCGGGGTCCATGAGATCGTGGACGAGCCAGCGTGCACAGACGACATTCGATGACATCCGCGCGCGCCGTTTTCCCCGGACAGCGAGGTGGCAGGTATGATTAAGAGCGTGGCAGTCACCGGGCCCCGCCGGGTCAATGATGTCAGCCCGGATCGGCTGGCTTCTCTGTTCGACGGCTATCTCAGGCCCTTTGCTGGTCCGGACGCGCACGTCCACCTCGGCGGCGCGGCCGGCATCGACACACTCGCGCTGGACTGGCTGGCCCGCCACACCGCAGCCCGGCTTACGGTGGTCGTGCCCTGCATACTGCACGACCAACCGGCCCTCGCAGTTGAAACCGTCTCTGCCTGGCGAACACGGGGGAGGATCACCGAGATCGTTGAACTGGCGGCACCGCGTCTCGGCAGCGCGGCCTACCACGCCCGCAACCGGTGGATGGTCGACCGCAGCTCCCTCATCATCGGCTTCCCCCTCGACGACGACCCGGCCTCCGGTACCCGCTACACCCTCGACTACGCCGCCGAACAGGGGAAGCCGCGACTCGTCGTGCCACTGGGGTCCCCATGCGGGAGGGACTCGTGACGACCATAGACCGGTCCGCTGGCATCCTGCTGCTGCGCCGACTCAGGGAAAGCCGTGGTTGGTCGTGGTCCGATTTGGCCCGCGCAATGCTCGACACCGCCCGCCGCACCTCTCCTGCGACACACAGCCGCCTGACTCTTCCCAGCGTCTTGCGGTCGATCGCACGCTGGGAAAGCCTTAACGCGAGCACCGTCCCCGGCGACCGCTACCGCCTACTGCTCGCCCACCTCTACGCCCGCACACCGATCGGCGAACCGGCACTCGGACCTGGCACGGATTTTGACGTCCTGTTGACCGCACTGCGGCACCTCGGCGTGCCGGACGACCGGGTCGCCGCTATCACCGACACGGTCGCGCACGCCACCTCCGTCGAAGATCCCGTCCTCTGGCTCGGGACCGCCGCATGCTTCCATGTTCACGCATCTCCCGACGACGAGTCGATCGAGCAACTGACCCGCAGCGCGGCAGTTGTAGCCGCGGGTATCGGGGTTGTGTCGTTCGTCCGGCTCCACTTGGCACTGGCACCCGCAGTTCGTGCCTGTCGTGTGCTTGCCGGTCCCGCATCCGGGCACCGACCCGACCGCTCGCTCCGAGTCGCCGCTGACATTCTCGCGGTTGCGGCCCGCATCGCCTTCGAAACGCGCGACGACTCCGCCTCCGCAGCGCTCTACAACGAAGCCTTGACCGCCGCATCCCGGGCAGCCGACCACAGCGGTGCTGCCGCGATCCGCACCAGCCTGGCGATGGTAACTTTGCACCGCACCGACGACCCCGCCGTCGCCCAGACTATCGCCCGCGCCGCCACCCACGATGCCCACCGCGGTCCCAGCCACGCCATCCGGGCACGCGCCCATGCCGTGCACGCCGAGATCCTCGCCCGTGCCAGCGAATCAGATGCTGCCGCCGACGCTCTCGACCGAGCGCACGCCACACTCGCTCAAGCCACCGCCGACGATCCCCGAGCCAGCTTCAACCACGATCATCTTACCGGCTTCGACGGACTCTGCACTCTTCACCGCGGTGACCCGACTCGCGCCCACATGCTGCTCGACCGTACCCTCACCGGCCTGGCCGGACCCCGTGACACCGTTCAACGAGGCATCGTCTTGACCGACCTCGCCCGCGCCCGACTGCGCCTGGGCGACCCACGCGCCTGCGCCGAACTCGCTCACCACGTCGTCGAACTCATCACCCCCACCGCAGCACGCGTACCCACCCTTCGTATCCGCCGGCTATTGCGCGACTTGCGCCCATGGCGCGACCAGCACTTCGTCCATGAACTTCACGATCACGTCCACGACACCCTGCTCTGCTGACCCCTTAGATGGCCCGCTCGTAAGGGAAGGCATTCAGCACTCGGACCTAAACCGGTGAGGACGCGTTGACCCGCGAGAGCCCGTGACGCCGTTCGACACAAGCACATGGTGCACGAACTACTCCGGTCGCGCGGGGAAGAGTCGGAGCAGGCACGGTTGGTGCACGCCGTCCACGAAGAGGCCTGCTCGAGCGGGAAGGCCCGTGGCGGGTCAGGCCGATAGCCCGCGCCGCCCGCCCGGAAATCCCATTGCCAGGCCGATCAAGGGTGGCTTCCCCCGTCCGGATACTTGTGCAACCCGCGTGGCCGCGACCGCGCGGGGCATATCGCGACCTCCGCTTGCAGATCGGCGCCGTCGCCGCCTTCCGAGGGTCCGCCCTGGTGATGGCCGCTGCCATCGGCGGGCCGTCGCGCGCCGGCACTTCGGCCGCGTGGGGGTGTTCGAGGTGCTCGTGGCGTGGCCTCGTCAGGGAGTCCCATGCGCCTGAACCGCGCTCACGGTGTCGTCGGTCAACGGTGCGATGGCGAGATCACCGGCCACCGCCCACCCCTGCCCGAGGAGGGGAAGACCGGTTGCGTGGCACCCGTCGTCTCCGAGGTGCTGACGGCGTTCTCCGCTCGCGCCGCGCCCGAGTAGGCCGCCGAACTGCTCGACCACCCACCACGGACGCCGACATCGACGAAGTGATCCCGGTCGGCATCGAGCGTACGCAGGACCCGCTGGCGCACCGAATACCCGAGAACCAAGCCCAGTCCTAGACTCGTCCCCGCAGTGTGTCGTGCACGGCTGCGGCCGTCGGACCGCGCCGGCCGCCGTGCTCCACAGGCGGTCGGGCGTCGGACGGTCGGTGGGGAGCGGATCGTCATGTCGGGCCCGCTGCCCGCCCAGCCGGGCGGCGTTGCAGGTCCCGCCGCACATGACGTCGCACGTGACTCCGGTCGGCCACGCGGATCGGGGACGCCTGTACCGAAGAAACTGTCGACCCGGCCCGCGCGCAGGCAATCGCCGTAGGTGGTCAGGGGTCGGGCACGGGGCGAGGTCGCCACCGCGTGCCTCGTTGGGGGGTGCCGGACGGGCGGTGCAGCGTCGTGGTGTCCGTGACTGCGTAGCGCAACCGGAACTCCGGAAGGGGTCGCCCGGTGGGGTTCGATCCTTGCTCGTCCGGATGGTGCGGGTCAGGACGTGGGGTGGGCCGGCTTCCGGCGGGGCACTCGGACTGTGCTGTGACCGGCGGCTTCGGAGGTGTCATGCGTGGGTTCCGGGCACCGAGACCTCACGGAATCCGAAGTCCGCCCCGTATCCGCTGGACCATCGACCACCCCGACGAGCCGCTGCCGATGCAGGTCTCCGGCACTACCTTCACCGACCGGCGACGCAGACCACTGCCACCCGCAAGACCTTTCCGGACCGTGCCGGACCCGGTCTTCTCCCTGAAAATTCCAGAAGCGGCGTTGCGCCGATCCAAGTAGGCACCCGTCCCGCTCGGTGGACCACCTCCGGTCGCGTATCTCATCACCTCGGGACGCCGGGCACCGTGCGGACGGGAAAACCACATCTGGGAAGTGTCATCAACTCCGGCCATCCACGACCACGATCGGGGTAAGAAGCAGAGGATATCGGCGGTGTGCGCCCGGCGGTCGGGTCATCGGCGGATCGCACGCTCGGAGTTCCCATTCCCGCTCGGAGGAGCCCATGTCGAACGATATCTTTTTCACGGCACACGGACTTGTGCTTCTGCGTTCACCTGCACGGTCCGAGGGAGAATGCCAGGAGCCGCTGGAGGCGCTGTTGGACTTCGACACGCCCTCGACCCTCACCGAGTGGATCGTCCGAGTGGCGCAGGACGACCACTTGATGGAGGCACTTCGGATCGCCGTTCCTGTGCTGGTCCGCGACATCCGGCTCATCTCCACGGGAGAGCGGGACCGTGACCTCCGAAAGTTGCGGAAGGTGGCGCTGTCCACTCTCCAGTACGTCATCCGCATGCGCTCCCGGTCCACGCCGTTCGGATTGTTCTCGTCAGTGCAGTCGGCGAGGTTGTCGCCGGACGTGGACCTTTCTGGTTTCGCCCTCGACGGGCATCGCTACAAGTCCGTACGGCCGGATGGCGCATGGATCGCACGACTGGCGACTCGACTCCGGCGAACGCTGCCCTCGATGATTCACGGCCTCACCGTATGGCGGAACCCCTGCTCGCAGGTCTACAGCAACCACTTCGTGGGTGCGTGCCCGCAGTGGCGCTCGGATGCCTCGAATTCATGCGAACCCGCCTCGGAACCGGTCGATGCGCTTGCCCGGGCCGTGCTCGATGAGTGTCACCGGCCTGTTCCCGGTGGAGAGGTCATCGCATCGGTCGTCGCCCGGTGCGGGGTGACGGACTCGGACGTCGTGGCGGCGATCAACCGGCTCATCGACCTCGGAGCCCTGGTCTCCGACCTCCTGACGATCCGTGATCCAGGCGCGGACCTGGGGACACTGGCCGACAGGGCCGCACAGGCAGGAGGAGAGGAGGAGGCTGCGAAGCTGATCCGGATCCGTCGTGCGATCGAGGACTACGAAGCCACTCCCATCGGCCGAGGGCTGCCACAGGTCGAGTCGGTCGTCCAGTCGATGGGCGACGTGTGCGACGCAGAGAACTTCCTCGCTGTGGACACGTTCTGGAACGGCTCGCTGGAGTTGCCCGCCGGCGTGGGCCAGGAGGCAGCCGCTGCCGCAAGCCTGTTGCTGCGGACGGCCGGAAGCACCACTGAGCGAGACCACCTCGACGAGTACCACCAGCGGTTCATGGAGCGCTACGACCTGGATCGCATGGTCCCGATCCTCGAACTGCTGAACCCGATCACCGGCCTGGGTGCTCCGCGAACCTACCGGCACCCGGGATCGGACCGCAGGGCCGATTTCGCGGAGTACGCCTCCCATTCCGCCTCGCAGCCGGAGGCGACCGGCACGATGGAGGCATTCCGCGCGGCCCTGCTGGCGGAAGGCCTCAAGTCGGGTCGACTGGCGGTGCAGGTCACCGACGACCATCTCCGTCACCTCCCCGACGCAGATCCGCAACCGCCGCGGCTGTGGGGATACGAGCTCTACGCCCGCCTTCTGGCCGAATCGCCGGAAGAACTGGTGCAGGGCAACTTCATGCTGGCGCTCGGACCGCATCCCGGAAGCTGCACGCTCGGTGCGTCCTACGGCAGGTTCGCCTCGGTGCTGGGCCTCGGCGGCTACCGGGAGCTGCTCGGACTCAACGAGGCCGACGACCACTCGGAACGTCTGGTCGTTCTCGAAAGCCTCCCCCATGAAGCGAAGCATCTGAACGTCACAGGGGCCTCTGCCGCCCATCCGTTGCAGGTCGCCATCGGGTTCCTGCCCGGTGACGGCGAAGAACACACCTACCTCGATGTCGAGAAGATCCATGTAGGGGCCACGCGAAGCGGACTGTTCCTGCACTCCACCGACCTCGGCCGGATCTGCGTGGTGTCGGGAAGCATGCTGAGGACGCAGAACCTGCCCGATGTCGCACGCCTGATGGTGGACATCGGCGCGCGGGGCAGGACTCGGGTCGAGGGCTGGACGTGGGGCCCGCTGGCCACCATGCCCGTCCTTCCCCGCATCGAGTACGGGCGCTCCATACTGTCGCCCGCCAGCTGGAGCACCGAACCCGTGCAGAGCGCCGCCTCGACCCGGTCGAAGGACTGGGACGATGCCGTCGACGACTGGCGCGGAAAGTGGGACGTCCCCGCACAGGTGCAAGCAGGGCTGGAGGATCGGCTCGTCTGCCTCGATCTCACCATCGCAGCCCACCGCGAGGTCCTGCGTCGACTGGTTCGCGGCGCCGGCGCACCACGCGTCGTCGAAATGCCCGGCGGCAGCGACCGCCGGGACGGCTGGCTGACCAAGGACGGCCTCGCGCACCCGGGAGAGGTCGTGATCCCGCTGTTGCCGACCGTGACCGACGGGCACAAGACGTCCGACACCGGTCAACAGGAGGTGGATGTGCCGGCCGATGCCCGGGTGAGCCTCCCGGGATCCGACTGGATGTACGTGAAGATCTACATCCCGACCTACGTCCAGAATCTGTTCCTCACAGACGTCCTCCATCCGGCACTGAGCGACCTGATCGAAGCGGGTCGCTGCACGAAATGGTTCTTCATACGGTACCGGGATCCCGAACCGCACCTCAGGCTTCGATTCCACGGCAACCCCGAAGCGATGGTATCGGCGTTGCTGCCACGCCTCACGGAGATCGTGGCACAGGCCATAGCCGACGGGCTGGCGTCACGCATGGCACTGGAGACGTACGAGGCCGAACTGGAACGCTACGGCGGGACCATCGGCCTCGGACTCGCGGAGGAAGTCTTCCAGGACGACAGCACCATGGTGATGCAAGTCCTGCAAGATTCTGCGCGCGCCGACGAACAAGGGCACGTCGTCGACCGATGCATCTTCGCCGCATCGGTCGTGTCATTCATATACGAACAATTTGGACTGAAAGCGGCAGATCTGGCGTGTTCGGACCCGACTTCCCGTTCGAGGCCCACTCCGTCGACTCTGAAACAGATCCTGGATTCATGGCAGGACGTCCGCGACCGCCAAGACGTCCACGGGCGAAAACTTGCCGCATACGCCGCGCACGCCCGCACCGTCGAACAGGAAGGGCGCCACCAGTTCACACAGAGAGCAGCGGCCAGTGTGGCGCACATGTTCGTGAACAGGCTGGTGGGCGTCGACCCCGTGTTCGAGCACAAAGCCCTCGACTTCTCCTACGCGGCCATACGGTACAACGAAGGCCGCGCAGAGCATCACCGATGACCACCGCGAACGATCGCGTCCGGACGGACCGTCGTGCCGACTGACGTGACAGGCGGCACGCGACATGCGACACCTGCTTTCGGGCAGGTTGACCGGCTTTCCGTGCAGTCATCAAGCCTGCTCGTCTGACCAGTCACCAGACGCTGATGCCGCCGAGCATTCCACGGGCTGTCCCGCCCCCGGCTCAGCGACCGACGCGTCCCGGCCTCGATGGGATCTCCTCAGAGCATGGCGCGGTGCCGCGAAGAACCCGCCGCTGCACATCGCCTCCGGACGGCGGTAGTGGAGGAGACCGGCCGGGTGCTTCGGCCTGCATACCGAAATGTTCCGCAACCTGGTGCACGTGTCGCCACGGCTCTGGGAGATGCTCGCGCAGCCTGGTGTGCGACTGGCCACGAGCTACTACAGCGATCGTCCCGACGAGCACGAGGGCATCGGCAAGGGCGGGGTAGCCACGAGCGCATCAGGGCCAACATCGTGGGAGCGTTGCGTCGGTCGATTCCGCTCTGCGTCGAGGTGACCGACCTCGATGGCAAGCAGCAGGTCGATCAGGCCCCCATGGGCTCGTCGCGTCAAGGTTCGGGGACGAGGTGCGCTTAGACCGCCTGCGTAGCGTGGGAAGCGGAGCAAAGGGGGCACGCCCTCCGATGCGGCTGCGTTGTGTGGTCGCTGCCGGCCTCGCCCATTCGATGTGGCCGTGCGTGTTCGCATATCGACTGCCAGTGGGCGACGTGTGGTCGACCCCGCTCGCCGACATCCTGGAAGGACCGACCATGATGGCGACGTTGGGCCGCGTTGGGCGGGAAGTTCGCCCGGCGTCCTGCGTCGCCGTGCGAGCCGAACATGTGCGACCCGCAGTGCGGACCCAGTCGCAGCCCGGCGTGCGTTCCCGCGGGCAACTGCACGCCCAAGGGAAAGTGCGTCCCGACCGAGTACTGATCAAGGACATGCCCATGCTCGCCCGCCGCGCCTACATACCCGACGACCTCCTGCCTTCCGGGGCGCCCGATGCCCGACCGTGGCCGCTCTCGGTGCCGTGCGTGGCGCAGTTGGCAGAGGAAGGAATGGTCTTCGAGCAGCCGGTGACCTTCCTGGTGGGAGAGAACGGTTCGGGCAAGTCCACCCTGGTCGAGGCGTTCGCTGAGGCGTGGGGGCTGGACGCGCGCGGCGGGCGGGCGGGCCGCAAGTACGTCAACGACCGGCCGAAGACGGTCCTGGGCGACCTGCTGCGCTGGGAGACCACGGGCGCGGGTGCCCGGCACCGGAGCGGGACGCGGACCAGGCGTCGGGGGTACTTCCTGCGTGCGGAAACCGCGTTCGGCTTCATGGAGGCCGTCAGCGGGATGCGCGGCTACTGGGAAGAGGACACCAGCGGGATGAGCCACGGCGAGGGCTTCCTCACCGTGCTCGCGACCATGTTCCGTGAACCCGGCTTCTACCTCATGGACGAGCCCGAGGCGGCCCTGTCCTTCCAGTCCTGCCTCCGTTTGGTCCACCTCCTGCACGACCTCGGCCGATCCGGTGCGCAGGTGATCTGCGCGACGCACTCGCCGATCCTCGCCGCGACCCCCGGCGCCGACATCGTCGAAGTGGGCGAGCACGGGTTCCGGCGGACGGAGTGGCAGGACCTCGAACTGGTCGACCACTGGCGCCGGTACATGAACAACCCGACCGCCTACCTGCGCCACGTCACCGGCGACGATGAGTGAGAAGAGCCCGGAGATGTCGGGCGACACCGGCGACGCCGACGAGCGTTTCCGGGAGTGGATGCGCGACAACCTCGCCCGTGCCGCCGCACATTTCGGCCTGGTCGTGACCGGGGAACCACGGCTCGGTTGGCTCAACCGCTCGATCAGCGCACCCGTCCGCAAGGGCGACGCCCGCTACTGGCTCCGTGTCGTGTCCGAGGACAGGCAGTGGACCGACGCCGACTTCTGGACGGGCAACCTCGACGCGAACGCGCTCACCGATCTCGCCAAACCGTGCGTCCTGGACGTTGTCGAGTGGGAGGAATGGCGACAGCAGCGCGCCGAAGTCATGACCAGGATGCCGGGCGTCCCCTGCTCGCCCACCGACGCCCTTCGGACCGAGATCGAGTTGACCGACGAATGGTGGGCCGAGCTGCGACACACCACCGACGCCGTGGCGACGACACCGACCGGACGCGTCAACACCAGCCAGGACAAGATCACCGAACGGCTCGTCCAACGTTTCGGCAACGCCGTCGACCCGACTGTGCACGAGTGGGAGACCGTGCACGGCGACGTTCACTGGGCCAACCTGCTGCGCCCGAGGTTCGGCCTTGTCGACTGGGAGTGGTGGGGACGCGGACCCTCGGGTACCGACGCGGCCACTCTGCTGTGCTACAGCCTTTTGACATCCAAGATCGCACAGCGGGTGCATGCAGTTTACGCCGACGTCCTCGATACGGACGCGGGCCGCGTCGCTCAGCTCTACATCGTGGCTCGGCTGTTGCGCCGCGCCGACGGCGGAGAATTCGCGGACCTCATCCGGCCACTTGAACAGCACGCACGGACCCTGCTCGGCTTCTGAAAGCCGACAGCACCGACACACTTCGCGCAGCCCGGGCAGCCGGACCACCCCGCTCGCGCGGGGAAGACTGGAGGCGATCCGGCCTGATGGGGCATGTCGGCGGACCACCCCCGCTCGCGCGGGGAAGACGTCGAGGGTGCCCCAGCGGGTGCGGGCGGCCTGGGACCATCCCCGCTCGCGCGGGGAAGACGCCGCACAGCCGCTGCACACCGGTTCGGCCTCAGGACCACCCCCGCTCGCGCGGGGAAGACGCTGGCTTCCAGCCGGACGATGCCCGGTTCGACGGGCCACCCCCGCTCGCGCGGGGAAGACACCGAGTTGTCGGCGGAGGAACTGACCGGGCCGGGACCACCCCCGCTCGCGCGGGGAAGACCGGTACTGCGCCTGGTCGATCGGCCCGTTGTTCGGACCACCCCCGCTCGCGCGGGGAAGACGCCCACTCGGACGCGAGGTGGCTCATGTGGTCGGGACCACCCCCGCTCGCGCGGGGAAGACATGTCGAGGTCGACCCAGTAGTTCGCCGAGTTGGGACCACCCCCGCTCGCGCGGGGAAGACATGCCGTGGTTCAACGTGGACGACGGGTTCGCCGGACCACCCCCGCTCGCGCGGGGAAGACGGTTTGCACGCGCCGCGACCACCGACGCGGTGCGGACCACCCCCGCTCGCGCGGGGAAGACGGTGGGCCCCCACATCCGTGGGTTGGGTTGGTCGGACCACCCCCGCTCGCGCGGGGAAGACCAGAGCGGCGGTGACGTCGCGGACTGCGGCGAGGGACCACCCCCGCTCGCGCGGGGAAGACATGGTCAACAGCCACGAGTACCTGTCGAAATCATGGACCACCCCCGCTCGCGCGGGGAAGACACTTCTTGACCTGGTAGTTTACAGCGAGGTGTGCCGGTTTTCATTCGGTGCGTTCCGGTTCCGTTTAGGTTTGTGAGGGCTGGGTCGTAGACGGGCGGTCGGTGCGAGCGACGCCTTTCCCACGACGGGCATGCCCCAGTCGACCACCCGCACGCTGTTGCCGTCGTCGATGCGGATCTGGTGGCCGTGCAGGTCGGTGTGCACCAGCCGGTCGCCTTCCACCATTGTCGGCAGCCGGTCGGCCAGATCGTCGAGACCTTGCACGGTCTGGGGGCGGTTTCGGCCAGCCGCGTCCATCAGCCCGGCCTGGCCCACCGGTCGGTCAAGGGACGTAGCCCTGCGGCGGGAAGCAGGCCGATCGTCGTTGCCGTGTCCGCGACGACCGCCAGGTCCGGCGAGGCGGGCGTGAGGTCCGCAGCCCGGCCGGTCACCCGCTCGAAGGCCGCGGCCAGCCAGCCGTCGCCCTCGGTGTGGGCGAGCACGTGCAGTGCGAGCCCATCGGTCGGCGTGGCCGCCGCCAGCTCGTTGCGCAGCCATCTGGTCTGGATGTTGATGCCGTGCATGGCCTTGACGAACGCATCGCCGCGCGCCGTGGTCAGCAGCGTGCAGGTGTCGCTGTTCTGGCCCTCGGCGACGTCGACCGCGTCGACCACCTCGTCGAGGTGGTTTTCGAGCCCGGCCCGGGTCGTCTCCGGCAGGTCCGCCCAGCTGGTCCGCACACGCACTTCCACACCGCTCGAAGGTCGGGGCGGTGGCAGCCGGGTGTCCTCGTTCTCCGTGCCGTCCGCGCCCGACGCACCGCAGTTGCCCTCTTCTTAGCAATCGGCCGCACCCCGCGCACCGCGAGGCCACAGTTCGTCGTCGACCCGGTAGCCGGCCCGGCGGATCACCTCAGCCGGATCGACCCGTATCGGGCCCGGCGAACACACCGCAGGGGCCACCACCGCGTCGTCAGGCTCGTGGTGCACGAACCGGCCCACCACCCGCGTGCAGAACGCGGCGTGCTCGCGGGTGTGCAGCACGAACGCGTGCCAGCCGGGATCTCCCGCCCGCGACGGCGACACCCGCTTCGACGGGCCCAGCGCCGTGCCGCCGCGACGAACGTGAGCACTTGGTCCGCCACCCGCTCCGCCCACCGCAGCTCGGCGGAGCGCCGTCCGCGCTGGCTGGTGAGCGCGGACGGATGCCGTATGTGCCCTGTGCCAGGCGGTATTCACGGCGTGATGCGGGGCCACTGTCGCAATCGTGCAGAGGATTTCGCCCGGCGCGGGCTGGGGCAGTGCGCCGGCCATTGACGGGTCGGTTGGAGGGCGAGTGGTGCGGCTATCGCCTCCTGTGGGGCAGCAGATGGTCGAGCAGCCGGTGGGTGAGGGCGATACCGGCACCGGTGGCGATCGCGGCGATCACACGATCGGTGGTCCGTGTCGCCGCCAGGTGGCTGACGGGGTCGGGCGGGTGATTCGGTGATCCGGCAGTGGGGAGCGTGGGTACGGGGTGCTCGTCGCCGGTCCTTGTTCTGGGGAGCCGGTGGATGGTGGTGGCGGCGGCTTCCAGCCGGGCGGATACGGGGTGGTCGGTCCACGCCAAAACGTGGAGTTCGCCGTATTCGGCGACCTGGGCCAGGCGGTGGTCGGCGGAGGCAACCAGGAACCTCCAGCGTCGGCCGCGCCCGGCCAGGTAGCGGGCGTGGGCGGCGAGCGCGGTCTCGGCGGCATCGGGGCCCTCGGGGACCGGCCAGGGGATCGCGCCGAGTTCAGCCAGAGCGGAGGGCACGGTGTCGTCGGCGGGCCAGGTGTCGGCGAAGGCGACGAGGGCGTGGTCCACGTGGCCGGCCGCGGCCAGCAGCGCCGTCAGTCGGGCGCGGACCAGTGACACGCGTGGCCGGAACGGCCCGATGACGTTCTCGGCGTCGACGAGCAGAGCCGTAGCGATGTCGGCTGCCCTGTTCGCGCCGGATGGTGCGACGGGAGCGGTGTGGTTCACCGGTCGCCGCCGTCGTCGCCGCCGACGTGGGCACGGACGGTCTGTCCCGCGCCGGCCGCGTACCCGGCTTCGGCGGTGAGGTCAGAACCGGGCAGTGGGGTGCCGGCGGCCGGTCGCATCAGCGCGCCGATCGCGGTACCGGGGCCTGTCAGCTCCTGCTCGAGGCACTTCGAGTGGTCGTCGGACCGGAAGAGGAGCCTTGCTTGGCCGCCACGGCACAGACCGTCCAAGTCGGCAGCCGACATGCCGTCGGCACAGTCGAGCAGCGTGTCGGTGTCGACCGGCCGGTCGAGCCGGGTGTTGGCGGCGATCGCGAGCCGGGTGGTCAAGGCGGGCGCCTCGATCCGCGTCGCACTGGCGGGCATGAAGTGGTGCAGTAGCTCGCCGGTCACTCCGGCGTTCGTCAGCGCGACCCACGTGGCCATGGCCCGCTCGGTGACCCCGTGGCGTGTGCTGTCGGTGCCCTGCCGGGCGGCGTGCGCCAGGTCGGCGACCAGATCCGACGGGCTCGTGGTCGTCGCGGCGCGCGCCGCCAGGAGGAAGCCGGTGTGATCCACAGGCGGAATCGTCGCCCGTGGCGGTGGATTGTCGAGGGAACGTCGCACGAAGGAGGCCCTCGCCGTGTCGTGGGTGTTCGACTGGTCGGCTGTCCTCGGGCGGTGGTCACATGAGCCGGAGACTCCTCCACGCCACGCCGGCATCCGACGGTCGCCCCATGACTGCCTGGCCACCGCATTCGAGTGTCGACCAGGACCGTGCGACGTGCCGAACAGCCGCCGGTTCCGCCGAGTCGTATTTCGTGCGCCCTGTCTCGGGCGAGGACGGCCGGATCGGGCCGGGCGCTGTGGTTCCGTTGGGAAGCGCGTCTGGATCGCGCCGGGCTCGGGCTCATTCGGGTCGAGGGGTGGGCCGGTCCCGGCCCGAGGATGACGTGTGCCCGGTGTGATGATCAGGCGGAGGCATCAGCGGACCGTCCCTGTCCTGCCCGGTCCGCCAGTCGTCCGGCTCCTGCTGTGAATGGGTGTCGGCCGGCCCGACCCAGATCGTCGACTTCGCCCGGCGCACCAGCGTCCGCCAAAAGGCGATGGTTGCCACCGACCGGACCGGCGGGTCGGCGAAAGGCCGACGTGATCGCCGACGCGGGTGGTCGACTGCCGTCTCGGAGTGGAATGCGGCGAGGCGGTCCCGGAGGGTGGCGTGGCGGAACTGGTAGATCGGGCCGACCGCGCGAAGCAGGTGGCGACTGCGGGCGTCTTCGAGGAACCGTAACAGCCGCAACGGCGTCCGCCGGGTGATCGTCAAGAACAGCGAGGTCAACGCGAACAGCGCGAAGCCCTGTCCCCGGCCGGTACAGACAACGGTGCCGACCACGGCCATGAACCCGCTCGCGAGGCCGACTTCCCAGTCGAACCCCGGGATCAGGGCCAAACTGAAGAAGGGACAGCCGAGCGCCATGACGGCAACGGCGAAGTTGCGTTCGTGGCGCCACGCCTGCTTCGGTCCCAGGACACCGGTGTCGAGCCTGCGCCGGTCGATGAACACCGCGGCCGAACCCCGGAACACCCCCACTGCCGCGCCGACGCCCACACCGAACCCCCACACCACGAGGCCGCCGACAGGTCGTCCCGACGCGATGTCGGACAGTAGGAACGGCAAGCTCGCCGCAGCCCCCCATCCCGCGCTGACGGTCAGCATCGACAGTCTCGTCCGCCAGAGGTTGCGGCGAGGGGCAAGCGGGCGCAGCCCCGCCGGGGTCTTCGGCGCAGACGGCGGACTCACCAGCAGGCTCCTGACCGTGATGCAGGCGAACGCCGCTGTGAACAGCCAGGCCGCCGGGGTGGCCCTGATGTCCACCATGAGGGCCCCGGTCACCCCGGCCATCGCCGGAATGGTGAGCACGGCCAGAAATGCTCCCCCGGTGTTCATCCACGTCGCCAGGTGCCACCACGGCAGGTCACGGGTGCCCTCCCGGCCCATGCGGGCCGCGAGCAGGCGCAGCGTCCGTTCCGCGGTGGCAACGCTGCATGGCGGAGGTTCACGGCCGGGACGGGGCGTATACGCGGCGCCGACCGCGTGATCCAGCAGGTGCTCACCGATCGTCCGGGCGTTCGGGAATCGGTTGGTGTCCAACAGTTCGTCGACCGGGTCGCCCTGGTTGTAGATCTCGAGGATCAGCGTCACCGACAGGGGAGTGCTCAGCGCGTCGGCGAGTACGCCGGACGGTGCGGGTATCGGGTTGTCGACCGGGCGCAGGGCGTCGATGAGGGTCCGCCACGCCGGAGGCGGCGGGTCGACGAGCCTGCTGAGGAGGTAGGAGGTCGCATCCGAGGAACGCAGCGGCTGGAGCTCCAGCGCCAGTGCTCCTCGCAGCGGTGCTTCACGTGAGGCGGCGACGATCTCTTCGGTCCGGCTGAGCAGGACCAGGCGGAAAGGGGCGTCGTCCAACGCGGCCAAGGCCGCCGTACGGAACCCTTCCGGCATCTCGTCGAGACCGTCGAGAAATACCGCGACGCGACCGGTCCGAACCAGGGTCCGCGCCATGCGCGCCTGCCAGGCCCCGGGACAACGGATGCCGGCGGTGCAGGTGGGCGGCGATCCAGTCGGCGGCGGACGTCCGACGCGGGTCCCACCCGCGCATGGGCACCATGATCGAGTAATGGAGGTTGGGCGGGAAGCGCCACGACCGGAAGTGCAAGGGGTAGCGACTGTCCGGCTGCCTCAATGGCCCGCGACACTGCACGACAGGTCTACTCCACAGAGAAGCGTGCGGTGATCGGAGCCGAGCGGGAAGTCGACGGTGACAAGTCGGCGACCGGTCGTGACGTTACAGGCATCGGAGTGATCTTCCGCACGTGTCGGACCTATTTGTACTGGCCCTAGCGCGATGCATCCTTTGCTGGCTGGTCGGGATGCGCGTCTCGGGAGACTCGCGGAGAAGTGGGGGGTTCCTTCGTGAAGAGTCGCGTGTGGACACGGTTCCGTCGTGCACGGCTGCGGAAGCTCGGGTTGGTGGCGCTGACGGTCCTGCTGGTCACCTCGTTGATCGAGCCGGTCGCCGGTGCCACTCGGGGTGGGGGGCGGCAGGTTGCCCAGACCCCTGCCGGGGAGGTGCCCCCGTTGCACAGCGATCTGGGTGCGCCGTTCGATCCGGAGCCGGTCCGCGGTGACTTCACGGAGGCGGGTGTTCCCGCTCCAGAGCGGATCGCGGAACCGGACCGGGTCGCCAAGCATCCGACGTCAGGTTTCTCGAAGGAGCACTCACAGCTGGTCGAGCGGACCCCGTCGGCGAACATCTACCGCAACCTGGACGGTACGAAGACCGCCCAGATGTTCCAGGAAGTCGTCAACGTCCCCCGGGACGGGACCGGTGAACTCGTGCCGGTGGACACCAACCTGGAGCTGGAGGACGGCACGGTCAAGCCGAAACAAGCCCCGGTCAAGGTCGAACTCCCGGAGCGCACGGACGCCGACGCGGCGATCCAGGTCGTGGCGCCCGGAGGGCCGTCCGCGTCGTTGGAGTTCGAAGGACTGGCCGAGCGCACGGCGGAGATCTCCGGGCGTGTCGCGACCTACCGCAGCGTGCAGTCCGATGTGGATCTGGAACTGCATTCCCTGGCCGGTGGCGCGAAGCACGTCTTCGTGTTGCACAGGGCCGTTGTGGACCCGGAGTGGCGATTCCGGTTGACGCTCGACGCAGGACTGTCTCCCGAGCAGCAGCCCGACGGCGCAGTCCTCGTGCGTGACACCTCGGGTGACGTGCGCTTCGTCGTGGCAGCCCCGAAGATGTGGGACGACCAGTATGACGACCGGTCCGGCGAGTGGCGGACCGGTCCGGTGTCACAGCGGCTGGAGCGGGTCGGCGACGACTGGCAGGTGGTCCTGTCGGCGGATCGGGCCTGGGTGAACTCGCCCGACCGGAAGTTCCCGATCAAGGTCGACCCCGGCCTGCACACGTTGTACGCAGCCTACGACGCCTATGTCACCGACGCCTACCCCACGACCAACTACGACGTGGACTGGGAGCCGGGACGCGGCTACATCAACAAGGTCGGTTACTGGCCCGGTGCCGGTACGAACCAGACCTACGCGTTCTACGACTTCCTGCCGTACGTGCAGGGCAGACAGATCCTGCGTGCAACGTGGAACGCCTACTGGGTGCATTCGAACCTGCCCAGCCCGACGAACGTGCGGCTACGTGACACCCCGTGCGCGTGGAACCGGTCGACGATCACGTGGAACAACCGTCCCTGTTCCGGCGGGGTCTACCGGGACTCGACCGGTGTGGCCGGGTCGTGGACGAGTATCGACGTGACCGACTGGGTGAAGAACTACGCCAACGGCACATGGGCGTACCAGGGTTTCATGGCCGAGACCACGCAGGGCCAGGACGGCTGGAAGAAGATGGCCGCGGCCGAGGCGGGGGTCGACGGCGGCGCGTCGGTGGTGGCCGTCGACTACAACGACTGGCCGAGCTCCCCGACGCGGTCGGAGTGCAGTACCGGTTGCCAGTTCCACACGCGTGACGTCACGCTCTCGGTCCACAGTGACGACCCGAACAACGACAAGCGCTACGTGCAATTCTACGTCTCCACCGACCCGAACGTGATGGGAACCTACTTCGCGTCCCACCAGGTGGAGATCACGGGCGACCAGAACATCGCCCAGTGGGCCGTCACCCCGACCTCGTTGTCATGGAATCAGAAGCACTACTGGCAGGCGCGTGTCGCCGACGAGTACATGCCCGGGGAATCGTGGCTGTACTCGTCCGTCTGGGACTTCACACCCGTCAACCAGACACCGCCGGTTCCCGCGGCGACAGGGCCGGGGGATCGTGCGGTGGTGTCCATCGAGCAACCCGCGCTCACCGCGAACGCGGTTTCCGACGCGGACCCGGGTGACATTGTCCAGTACGAGTTCTCCATCGCCACCGGCTCGGACGGCCGGTCGGGCCTCGTGGCCAGGTCAGGCTGGCTGGACAGTCCGTCATGGACAGTTCCGATCGGTGTGCTCAAGGACGGTACGGCCTACACGTGGACCGTGCGCAGCCGTGATCGGGACCAGGACACCAAGTCGTTGTACGCACCGGCACGATCACTACGGGTGGACCGGCGCCTGGGAGTGCAGGGGCCGGTACCCGGCGACGAATTCGGGCCGTTCTCGGTCAACCTGGCCAACGGCAACCTGATCACGAGCCTGGCCACACCGAAGATGAGCACGATCGGCGGCGAGGTCGGCGTGAGCCTGGTGTACAACTCGCAGGCCGCGAAGGAAGCAGGCCTGGTCGGCTCGTACTTCACCGGCGACTCAAAGGACGGCATCACCGACACCGAAACCCCGGTACTGGTCCGCACCGATCCGCAGGTGTCGTTCAACTGGGGGGACAGTTCGCCGTACGACCCGGTGGTCGGAAGGGACGGCTTCCGCGTCCGCTGGCAGGGCTACATCAAGGTGCCCACGACCGGCAGCTACGCGTTCGGCGGCAAGTACGACGACGGCATGAGGGTGTGGATCGGGGACGAGAAGGTCTTCGACGGCTGGACCGTGTGCAGCACCTGCCTCGGAGTCGCACCGCGATTCGACGGAGCGGTGGTCAGGCAGTTGGAGGCCGGTACGCCATATCCGATCCGCGTCGAGTACCGGGAAGACGGGGGCCAGGCTGAGGTCGCGTTGTGGTCCAGACAGGACACTGGTACCGCGACGCCCGTCCCGGCGTCCTGGCTCACCCCGACAGCGTCCCCGTTGCCCCCCGGCTGGTCACTGTCGGCAGATGCCAGCGGTTCCGGCGTCGGCTACACCAAGGCGGCACTGTCCGAGTCCGGGGTTACGCTCACCGATACATCGGGAGCCGCCCACACCTATGCCAAACTGTCCGACGGCGGATACCAGCCACCTGCCGGCGAATACGGCACGCTCTCACGCGACGGTGAGGGACGATTGACCCTGATCGACGCCGGCGGCACGACCTACCTGTTCGGAGCATCGGGCAACCTCGAATTGGTCACCTCGCCCGCAGACGCCCGCCGGCCGGCTGCGGCGCGCATGGAATGGACCCTTCCTGCCCAAACCAGCCCGGTCCCCCGACTGACCCGGATCGTCGACCCGGTGTCACAGCGGGCTATCACACTGCACTACTCCGGCACCGCCGCCTGCGGCAGCCCCGGCAGCTTCCACCCGGTTCCCGCGGGCTACCTGTGCGCTGTGGAACTGCCCGACGGCGCCATCACGACACTTTCCTACCTCAATGGGAAGCTGGCGCGGTTCCGCAACCCCGGAACGGACATCACAGACTTCGCGTTCACCCCGGACCACCTGATGTCCTCGATGCGGACCCCGCAGGCGATCGACTGGATCCACGTCGACCTCGCCAACCGCAACAACCAGGGACCGAACTACCAGATCGGCTACAGCGGCACGGCCACCAGGCAATTGGCCTGGATCAAGTCCCCGGAACCGACCGGTATCGAACAGGTACCCAGCCAACGCCACCGACGCGCCTACAGTTACGGCGCGGAATGGGCCGAGGTCGACGTCGACGGGCTGTCCCCGACGTCCGGCTTCCACCGGCGGATCACCCGTGATGTAGGCGGGCGGATGCTCACCGACACCGACGCCACCGGCAGGACGGCTCGCTTCGAGTGGGCAGAGGACGACAAGCAGTTGTCCACCACGGACCGCGCTGGACGCAAGTCGACCACCCTGTTCGACGCCAAGGGGAATCCGACCGAGACCTTCGGCCCCGCACCGGCGAACTGCTTCGGTGCCGACCGCCGGCCGCTGACGCCCGTACCCGCCGGGTGCGAGAAGGTCCCGACCACCCGGACCGGCTACGACGAGGGCCTGACGGGGCTGGCCGGTACCTGGTGGACCAATCCGCACATGGCAGGAGCCGCGAACGCGTACTCGACCCGAAACCCCAACACCAACTGGTCGACCACCGCACCCGCCGACGGGATCGACGCCACCGGCCCGTTCTCGGGACGCATGACCGGCCAACTCCGAGTCGACACTCCGGGCCAGTACTACATCGGCACGAGCGAACCGGATCCCAATGACGGATTGCGTGTCTACATCGACGACAACCTCGTCACCAACCGCACCTACTCCGCAGCCGTGCTCGAATCCAAGCCGATCGGCTACTGGCGACTGGGCGACAGCGGCGCCAGTGTCAAGGACGTCTCCGGTAACGACCGCAACGGCACCGCGAACGGCGCTGTGACCCGCACCCGCCCGGGAGCCTTGCCGGACGACAACGACACCTCGACAGACTTCGCCGGCGGCCGGGTCGAGGTCCCCGGAACCGGCTTGACCCTGACCGGCGCGATGACCGTCGAGATGTGGGTCAAGCCCCGCGTCTCCACCCAATGGGGAGGAAAGCAGGCACTGGTCAACAAGATCGACCACAGCGGCACCCGCCGAGCGGCGTTCGACCTGATGCTACGCGAGGACAACCGGCTCGAACTGCACCAAGACTCCGGCAACGCCTCCACCAACCCCGGTCCCAGTACCACAGGCCTGGGGACAAACTTCTGGAACCACGTCGTGGTCACCCGCGACACCGACAACAAGATCGTCTATTTCATCAACGGTGCCAAAGCCGGAGAAGGTATCGCCGGCCCGCCGGGAGTGACCACCGGCCCGTTGAAGATCGGCTTCCGCGACGGCGAGACCACAGGATCGGAAGCCGCGATCGACGAGGTCGCCGTCTACGACAAGGCTCTGTCGGAAAAGGACATCATCCGTCACACCGGCGCCGGCCGCGGCGTCAACACCGGACGGCAGGCGATCACGCTCCCCGCCGGGACGCACCGGATCCGACTGGACTACCAACAGCAGCCCCTGACCGGCAACCAGAACCGACTGACCAAGGCGTTCGCGTTGACGTGGAAGCGCGACGCCGGCCCGTGGGAGGTCATCCCGTCGGACAAATTCGTCCCCGACTACGGGCTGGTCACCTCGACCACCGCCGAAGACTCCGACGGGCTCGCCCAGAAACGCACCCAGACCCTGTACACCGAGAACGGCGCCGACCCCGCCTACAGCGTCGCCACCGCGTCGGTCGCCGATCCAGATGGGCTCGCCCTGACCGTCCGCACCAGCTACGAGACACCGGGCAACGGCTACATGCGCCGTGTGTCGCGTTCGCAGCCCTCCGGTACCCAGTCGACCTACACCTACTACGGAGACACAGAGACACGATCGAACCCCTGCGTCGGAGGTTCCCCCGCCGTCTCGCAGGCGGGCCTGGCCAAAACGACCGCCATGGCATCGGGGCGCGTCGACGAACAGGTGTACGACCTCCGCGGCCGAGTCGTTGCACGGGCTTCCGCCTCGGACTGGTCCTGCACGACATATGACGACCGAGGACGGACCACCGAGCTGAAGTTCCCGGGCAACAGCGCCGCCGCCGAGCGAACCGTCCGCTACGACCACACGGTCGGCGGCGATCCGCTGACAACGTCGATCTCGGACGAGAACGGGACGATCACCAGCAAGTTCGACCTGCTGGGCCGGATGGTCGCATACACCGATGTCCACGGCCTGCGAACCGAGACGACCTACGACCAAGCCGGCCGGGTCACGCAGGAGCGGATCGTTCCACCGATCGGTCCGGCACAGAGCACCCTCGTGACCTATGACGACGCGGGCCGCGCCCTGACCACGAAACTCGATGAGGCCGTCCTGGCATCGATGACCTACAACGCGGCCGGTGAACTGGCCACGGTGGGCTACTACAACGGAACGTCGCTGAAGTCGATCGGACGGAACGGATCGGGACGCACCACGTCGATGACCTGGCGGACCGCCGACGGGCACGAAATCGTGTCGACCGTGACCCGAACCAGATCGGGCACCGTCGTCGACGAGACCCTCAACGGAGTCGACGCCCGGCCCGGCGCGCCGAACTACCACTACGACGCCGTCGGCCGACTCACCGAGGCATGGGTGGCCGGACACCACTACACGTACGACTTCACCTCTCCCGCATCGACGGGCTGCCCGACGAACTCGGCACCGAACGCCGGGCTCAACACCAACCGAGTACGTCTGCTCGACGAGACCGCGTCGGGAACGGCGGAGACGGCGTACTGCTACGACTCCGCCGACCGACTGCTCCAGTCCGTCGGCACCGGGGGCACCACGGCCGTGAAGTACGACTCCCACGGCAACACCACCGAGTTCACCTCCGGCGGCTCGACCACCTACCTGGGCTGGGACGCCGCCGACCGGAACCTCACCGCCCGCTCGGCAGGCAGCGCTCCGGCCGAAGTGTCCTACGTCCGCGACGCGACCGACCGCATCGTCCGCCGCGCCGCTACGCAGGGCGACCAACTCGGTGTCGCGCTGTACGCGCACACAGGCTCCGGGGACACCGCCGACGTCGTGCTCGACGGCAACAAGAACATGCTGTCCCGGTCGATCACATTGGCCGGCGGACTACTGCTGACCATCCGGGGCACAACACACTCCTACGACCACCCCACTGTCCGTGGCGACCTCGGCCTCACCACCGATGCGACCGGGAAACAGGTCGGCGACCTACGCACCTACACACCTTTCGGCGAACCGCTCAACGCCGCAGGCGTGGTCGACCCGGACCATGTCCCGGACAACTTGCCCGGCGAGATGGACCACGGCTGGCTCGGCCAACACCAACGCCCCTATGAACACGCCGGGGCCCTGTCGCTGATCCAGATGGGTGCCCGGCCCTACAGTCCGCTTTTGGGCCGATTCCTGTCCATCGACCCTGTCGAAGGCGGCAGCGCCAACGACTACGACTACGTCAACGGCGATCCTGTCAACAGCGTCGACCTGGACGGCAACTTCGCCCTCCCCCTCGTCCTCGCCGTCCTGGCACTGATCTTCATGGTTATCGCCCTGGTCCACCACAGGAACATCACCATCGGCCTGCCCTCCATCCGGCTGCCTGTCCCCAAACTGCCCGTCATCCACCCGCACCCTGCAGTCATCGGCGGACAGTTCCTCGGCGGATTGCTCCAACCGGACTTCAAGGTCAAGCGGGGGGTCGTACCGGGGCTCGTCGTCGGCAAACTCGAATACAAAAACCACGCCGAGGAACGGATGTGGGAACGCGGAATTTCGGAAGACATGGTCGAAGACACCATCAGGTCCGGGAAGAAGAGGCCCGGAAACGACAAGGGGACCACTAAGCACGTCGGGCGCAAGATCTGGGTGGTCACCGACAAGCAGGGACGGAGGGTCGTCTCGGTCGGCTGGAACTAGACTCACACTTGGCGAGTACTGGCGCAGTTGGCGAGAGAGAAGGAGGGGCATGTTCAAGTACGATCGCGAGGCGAATGCTGCATACGTGTCACTGGCTGTTCACAAGATCGAGGGCATGGCCGTGAGGCAGGTGGTGTTGGAAGACCTCGTCCCCGGAGCCGAAGTTATCGTCGATTTCGATCCCGACGGCAAGATCTGCGGCATCGAATTCCTCGGCGCTTCCAACTGTCTGCGCGACGACATCCTCGCCTCTTCGGAGTGACGGAGGAGTCCGGCCGGTCCCGGGTCGGTGGCCACGCGCCGCCGCCCGGTTGTACGGCCTGATCGCGCAGGGTTATCGCCAGGCGGAGGATCGGACTTCTCTCGGACCGGTCTTTGTCGAAACGACGGAGGGTGGGCAGGTCGTGGGGCCCGGTGTCGAGGTCGTCTTCTCGACAAGGTAGAGATGCCCGCGAACTCGCTGTTCTGGCTGGTAAGGGTGATAAGTGATGGCAGTTCGCGGTCGGATCGTGACAATGGGTGCGGTGGTGCCGCGTGCCAGGGGAGTGACGGGTGGGATCGCCAGTGTCAATCGGTTACGCGTCGTCCCGGGTAGTAGGCCCGAGGCACCCACAATCCAATGCGAGGCCACATGACGAACCGGTTGATAGAAGTGGTGTAGCCAGCTGCGGTGGTCCAATGCGCCTGCCAGGGCGGTTAGTCTGTGGCGGCGTCGAGCGCGTGCGCTGCGACATCCCGGCGACTCGCCGAGGGTAGTGCCACGCAGCGTCTCGGTGAACGTGGTGCCCGTGGTGCCGATGCGTGCGCGAGCTTTGCGGGACGACCTTTCTGTCCCTGGCCGACGGCGACCAGGCAGGGCTGCGCGTCGGCGGTCCGGCCGACACCGACCCGTCCCTGCTGGCCGACGAGCTGCGTACCCTCGGAACAGCCACCGAGTAGGTTTCAGCGGCCGCGCCGACGCCGACTTGAGCCGACGTCGCCGAGCGAGACCGTCGCGTTGAGGAACTTTGCGGGGTCCCCGGCCCTGTCCGCGGGGTACTCCCGGTGCCAAGCGGCGACTACCCGTCCGAGTTTCTCGACCGGGGAACAGGCCCGCGCGGCGCAGCGTGGTGCCCCTGCTGCCGGCGATCCTGTGTCTGCTCGGCAATGCGACCGCCACTTCGGCGTGCCGCCACCGCCAGCCGCCTCCCTCGACCAGTCGGTAGGCGTGGTGGTAGGGCGGGAAGCGGAAGTGGTGGACCGGTGTCACGACGGGGCACCGCCAAGGGACTTGTGTAGGGCGTCATCCAATAGTGCAGCGGTGGATGCAGCCCCATGTCGCCGAACAGTGCAGTAGGCCGCCTATTGCGAGAAAGTGTCATCTCGCTGGCGCGTCTTTACGACGTTCAGTGACAGGTGGCCAGGCAGCATAAAGCTTCGCTCTCAGGGCGGACTATTCTCCTCACCTCCCTCCGAGCGTCCGGTCGCTATGAGAGCCGAGTCAAGATCATGATCACCTTGACTGCGGTATCCGCCCTTGCTCGGTCGTGCCGCCCAGTCGGAGAAGCAGCCGGATAGGGCCGGCGTGCCTGCTGGTCAGCCGGCGAGGGTGAGAGGTGTGGGGCTGAACCGGTCGGTGAGCAGGTCGTCGAGCAGGGTGGGCAGTTCGGCGGGCAGCAGCTTGTCGCGGCACTGCCGCAGCTCGCCGGCCGGCCACCAGCGCCGTTCGATCAGCCCGGTCTTCTCGTTCTCGGTGGGCTGGAGCGCCACTTGCGGGGCGGTGCTGGGGGTGCGGCCGAGGAAGACGTGCTCGATGCGGTGGTGGTCGCGGCCCTGGTAGCGGAAGTGGGATTCGCGCACCCACAGCTTGCGGCCGAGGGCGGGAAGGATAATTCCGGTCTCCTCGGCGAGTTCGCGTCGCGCGCGCCGTGCAGGTCCTCGCCCTCGTCGAGGCCGCCGCCGGGCAGTTCCCACCAGTGGTGGGCGCGGTCGGCGGGGTCGAGGGCGTGGATGAGCAGCACGCGGTCGACGGGGTCCAGCAGCAGGACGCGGGCGCCGATGCGGGGTGTAACGGTGCCGGGTGAGGCGGTCATGGGGCGGTTGGTCCTCGCGGTCTGGGCTGGCGGGTGGTCCGGTGGCCAGCCGTGGACCGGCCGGTGGGTCGGAGCAGTGTGGGGGTCCGGCTCTGCGGGCGTGGCTGCCGTGGCGGGGGCCGACGTTAGCGCGCCGGTGGACGTTGCGGCGGGGGTGCAGGACGGCAGGGTCAGCTTTCCCATGGTCGCCAGGTGACCGCCGATGACCGGTCACCGTCGCCGGCGACGAGGTCATGGGCGGCCTTGATCACGTCCGCCAGCGGGATCTCGGCATCCGAGGGGAACTCGCGGACGTGGCCCTGGTAGTCGTAGGCGACCGGGTCGCCGTCGGGGTCGCTGCCGTTGGTGGTGATGAACGAACCGGCCGCGTCGGCGTGAGCCAGGAATCCGCGGTCTTCGGCGATCCCCAGCCGGATCACCACCCAGCCCTCGGCCCACGGGTCGGGTCGGAACAGTTCGGCCACCGGCGGTACCGGGCCGTCCTGCGCGGCGTATTCGAAGGCCATGCGGTCCACCAGCGCGTCGAGGTCGGCGACACTGTCGACAGGGATCGGGTCCTCGTCGGTTTCGTAGTACGCCATCAACGCCGCCACGGGGACTTACCTCCGGAGAACTTCTCGTAGTAGCCGTCTGGACCGTACACGGCCGGCGTGTAGCCCTCGGGCAGCACGACCGGCAGCAGCTTGTCGCAGCCCAGCGGTCACTCGCAGGGTCTTCTGTTGAGCACTACGCTCACGTGACGCATGGTGGGATCGGTCGCGCCTTGCTCGCGCATTCTGGCTGCCAGCTTCAGCTCGACATCGGCGCTGGTGGCGACGGGCAGTGTCGGACAACGTGCGGTCCGCAACGCGTCGTTGACCTTGGGGGTCCACTCGTCCTGGCCGCTGATCTCCTGTTCGTCGACCCGTCCGGGGCGATCCACCGACCGTGGGTCTTGCGACCGGTGTTGCGTCCGAACGGCGGTGGCAGCTCTCTGCGCAGCTCTTCGACCTGCTCCGGCGAAAGCGGTACCGCTCCGGAGGAGGTTGGCGCCGACGGTGCCGGTCGCTGCGGTGCAGGCGACGGCGTGGCGGGGGCGGCGGTGGATCGCCTCGTAGTCGTATCAGGACCGCGTCGGCGAGGGCCATGCCCTTGTCCAGGGTTTTCCCCAGGTCGTTGACGCCCGTGACCACCTCGGCGAGGTTGGTCAGGATCTTGTCCTTGTCTCCCGTCGTGTCGCCTTCCAGGGCGATCATGAACAGGGCCTGGGCGTCCTCGGCCAGATCCTGCGCTGAAGCCAGGGCGTCTTTGCACTTCGACGCCTTAGCGCGGGCCGCAGATACGGCCTGCGACACTTCCCTCAACGTCGCCACTGTGGTCCCTTCGCCCCGGTGTGCAGGCGATGGACGATCGTGCCAGGTAGGCGGCCACAAGTCCCTGCGCAAGGGGCGAGCAGACAGGTGCAGCCGCAGGGCGTCGTGGCGCACGCCTGGCCGTTGGGTGTGCCTGCGGTCGCCGCGGGCGACAGCCTGGCCTACCTCGGGCTGCGGCCGGTCTCCGAGGACCCGGCGGCACGTGAGTTCGGGGTGTACGGGCACTGCCCCGACCCCGGGCGGTTGATGGAGCAGGTGTTGGAGCGTATCCGGACCTGGGACGGCCGGAGCCTGTCCGCCCGGATCGGAGCCTATCCGTTCGCAACGCCGGAGGAGCAGCTTCCGCAGGGCGGACTTGTGTTGGACAAGAAGCACACGCGCGTCGTCGTGACCTGGTCCTGACGAATCTGTCTCGGATGCGATGCGGGACGGGACCACCCCCGCTCGCGCGGGAAAAACTGAGCGCCGACAACGCTGCTACGCGGCCTGCTCGGACCACCCCGGCTCGTGCGAGGAAGACCGCCGGCGCGTGCAGGGCGTATGGGAAATTACTCCCGCTCGCGTGGGGAAGACATCGCCGTGGTCGGCACCGGGCTCAACCGCTACGGACTACGGACCACCCCCACTCGCGCGGGGAGACGCTTCGGCGCGGCCCTCGTCGGCGGCGGAGGGCGGACCACCCCCGCTTGCGCGGGGAAGACAGCGCCGAGGGACAGCGCTCGCTGGGCGCGTTCGGACCACCCCCGCTTGCGCGGGGAAGACTCGGCGACCGCTGCGGCCTGCTCGCCCGCGCGGGGACCACCCCCGCTTGCGCGGGGAAGAAGCCGAGGCGGAGCAGAAGCTCATCTCGTTGGGCGGACCACCCCCGCTTGCGCGGGGAAGAAACTTCTTGACCTGGAACTTTAGAGCAGAGCAAGTCGGTTTTCATTCGGTTCGATCTAGTTTCGTTATGGTGATCGGCCCTATCGCGGCATAAGCCAGCGGCGGTGAGGGCCGGAAGGATTGACCGCGGCCAGGCGAGCTGTACCGGCTGGCAGAGACTCGCCAGCGGGCGGCATTGTCACGCTGGGTGCCTGTATCGTGACCAGGGCATGTCCGCGCGTGTGTGTGGTGCCGGGTGGGAGGCAAGCGTGGTGGGTGAATCGGACGCGGTACGTCGCTGCTCGTGCGGTACTCGCCTTGCCCGCGACAACCGCACCGCCCGCTGCGGCTCCTGCGCCCGAGCCGGGCGCCACCATGTCTCTGCCGCGCCGCCCGATGTTCCGGCGCAGTTCTGGGATCATCCCGACCTGCGGGCAGCACTGGCCACTCGTGACATCGGTGCCGTCATCCGCGCATACCGCAGACACCCCCATCACGGACAGCCCATCCGTCAAGCCACCGTCGCGGCCTGGATCGACCTGTCCGCCACCCGACTCAGCCGGGTCGAGAACGGCGAACCGGTCAACGACCTCACCAAGTTCATACGCTGGACGCAACTCCTCCGCATCCCACAACACCTACTCTGGTTCCGCGCGCCCAGCCTGTCCGTGTGCGGAACTCCGGCCGCTGTCGCGGCAGCGTCCGCAGCTGCGGCACGAAGCACGGCAGAGAAGCAGTTGATGACCGCAGCCGAGGAATCCTCTGCCTTCCTGGAGTGGGCGGAAGCGACCAACGTCGGCGACCTGACCGTCGACCAACTGCACGCCGAGGCCCGACGCATCGCCCACACCTACCTCAAAGTGCCCACCCTGCCGGTCTTCTCGCGTGCCAGAGCGTTGCGCGACCGTGCGGCCTCCCTGCTCACGGGACGCCAGGCCCCGCAGCACACCCGCGAGCTGTATGCAGCCGCCGGCTGGTCGCTGACCATGCTGTCGTGGATCTCCGTCGACCTCGGACGCCCCGACGCCGCCGAGGACCATGCCCGCGCCGCATGGATGTGCGCCGAACGCTCCGACCACAACCCGTTGCGCGCCTGGGTCCGTGCCACCCAGCACACCGCAGCGTTCTGGCGCAGCGACTACACCACCGCTGCCCGCTACGCGGCCGACGGCCTCCGCTACGGCGGCACCGGCACCGCAGAGGTGTTCCTGTCCAGCGCGCTCGCACTGGACCTGGCCCGCGCCGCACAGCCGAGACGAGCGCACGCTCCGAGGACGAACTGTCCGGACCGCTGACATGCTCGGTGGATCGGGCCGCGTCCTTGTGGTCGGACACCGAACTGACCCTGGGCCGGGCCGACGGTGCCTTGACCCTGGCCGACCGGGCGGTGGCGACCTTCGAAGCCACCCCGGAGCAACGCCGCAATCAAGGCTCGGAGCGCATGGCCCGCCTCCAGCAGGTCAAAGCCCACCTGGTCCTCGGCGACCCCGCCGCAGCGGAGAACGCACTCCAGCCCGTGCTGGACACCCCCGCCGACCAACGTGTCCGGCCGTTGGTGCGGCGCGTAGCCGAAGTCGGTGCACGAGTGGCAGCGACCGGCGAACCCCGTGACATGGTCACCAGGCGGATTCTCGACGCTGTCACCGTTTTCCGCAGCGACACCGTGACCAAGGAGCTGCCCGCGTGAGCGAGCCGGACCGGATGCGCGACCACTGGTGGTGGAGGCCCGGCTGGAGAACCGGCCGGTCGTTCTACACCTGGCACGTCACCTTTGCCGACCAGCCCGCCGCACAGCGCCTCGTCGCCGACTACGCCCCCGCACTGGCAGGGCTTGCCCAACTCGACCCTGTCCCGGCCCGGTGGCTGCACCTGACACTCCAGGGCGTCGGCTTCACCGACGAGATCGACCGTGACGACATCACTCTCATCGTCGACGCCGCCCGCGCACGTTGCGCCACACTCAAACCCATCACCATCATCCTCGGGCCCGCGCACGTCGACCCGGAGACCGTCCAGATGCCCGCGCACCCCCTCGAACCGCTGTCCGACCTGCGCCTGGCCGTCCGCGCCGCGATCGCCGACGTATGGGGCGAGAGCAACGTCCCCGAACCGGAATCCCGGTTCCGCGCGCACGTCAGTCTGGGCTACTGCACCACCGCAGGCCCCATGGAGCCGGTTGTCCGGGCGCTCGACGCCCACGGCGGACACACCGGTGAGGTCGTCGTCTCCGCAGTGTCCCTGATCGATCTCAACCGGGACCACCGGGCCTACGAATGGACCGACGTGGCGACCATACCCCTCGGCACGAGCGCGGCAGACGAACCCGCCGAGTAGCCCGGACAGTCCCTTCAGCTGCGGGCTCGTGGCGTGGACGCCGGCGTGGAATACCGCCGGTCGGTCCATGCGCCGTCAAGGTCAGGGTGGAGCGCTTCCGGTGGTAAGCGGCTGGGCGAATGGCAGGAACCCGGCGAAGGTCTAGGCAGCAATCATCTGCTTGTGCAGGGAAGACGCCAAACCGGACCGATCCTGCTGAGCAGCGACACCGAAATACTCCGCTCGCCGGGAAATCGGCACGCGCCCTGGGGACTACCCACTCATGCAGGAGGACTGTCAGGCGACGGGCATCATGCACCTCGCCACTGGCCCCCGCTCGCGCGGGGAAGACCTGTGAACGGGCGACAGCCGCATCCGAGTGTGCGGACCACCCCCCGCTCGTGCGGGGAAGACCTCGGCGAACTGGCGGCGCTGAAGGGGACGGCGGGACCACCCCCGCTCGCGCGGGGAAGACGCGGGCCGCGCCGCTGCGGATTGTGCCGGTGGGCGGACCACCGCCGCTCGCGCGGGGAAGACCGCAACGGGCTGTCCAGCGCGGTCAGCCACTTGGGACCACCCCCGCGCGCGGGGAAGACTCGGATGCAGCCGCAGAACCACCCTCGACCTGCGGACCACCCCCGCTCGCGCGGGGAAGACCTGCCGTGGGTCCACAGTTCGAACACCACGATCGGACTACCCCCGCTCGCGCGGGGAAGACGGCTGCCTATTCTGGGCGTTCAACCCGCCGCTGGGACCACCTCCGCTCGCGCGGGGAAGACCTCGACCGCCGCGCCTACGCCACCCTGCCCGCGGGACCACCCCCGCTCGCGCGGGGAAGACGGACGGCGTTCCTTTACAACTGCCGCGAGGTGCGGACCAACCCCGCTCGCGCGGGGAAGACTCCGCGCTGCTCTCCTGGGGCGGCATGGCCCTGGGACCACCCCCGCTCGCGCGGGGAAGACATCTCGTCGGACACGGTCAGGTCGACCCAGTAGGGACCACCCCCGCTCGCGCAGGGAAGACTCGGGCAGCGGGGGAGCGCTCGGCGGGCGGCGCGAACCACCCCCGCTCGCGCGGGGAAGACCCACCTGCGTCCGCAGGTTCGCGTTCTGCCGGGGGACCACCCCCGCTCGCGCGGGGAAGACGGTGTCGAGTGCCCCATGGCCAGCTGCACCGCCGGACCACCCCGCTCGCGCGGGGAAGACCCGGAGATGGGACTCGGCGGCGTCGCGGTCACGGGACCACCCCCGCTCGCGCGGGGAAGACCCACCTGCGTCCGCAGGTTCGCGTTCTGCCGGGGGACCACCCCCGCTCGCGCGGGGAAGACGGTGTCGAG